>CAYLIV010000003.1:0-177620 GCA_964384055.1 uncultured Fibrobacteraceae bacterium | reverse complement strand
CTGGCAGGGGGCGCCGTGCTCCACCCGCCGAGTCCGCGCGGCGCCCCCTGCCAGTATTCGCAACGCGGCGAGGGACCGCCTGACGCCTTGTCCGGAAATACCCCGACAACAATACCGAAGGTTATCAGTGGTCGGAGGTGGGGGGCTCCCAGGGGGGTACGTGGAATTCCGCACTCGTCGCGCTCAGCTGTTGTTCCGGCGCAACCCATTCGTACGGCATCAACTGGTCCGGGGCGCTGGTTTCCTCAGCGTCCCCCGCACCTCACCGGATCAGTGCGTATCGGCACCGCTTGCAGCGGAAGCGTCCGCCGTGTCGTCCGTCGGCAGATACCGCGCAAACCACGCCAGGTCCCACTTCATCTTGGCCAGCCGATTCTCGTGCGTCGTCAACCCGTGCGGTTCGCCCGGATACACTACCAGCTCGACGGGCACGTGGAGGTAGTGTTTCAGGGCGCGGTACAGGGCCCGGCTATGGGCCGGCGGTACGCGAGGGTCGTTGCCGCCCACGTGGATCAGGGTCGGCGTCGTGACCTGGTCCAGGTTGTACAGGGGAGACGCGTGCCGGTAGGCGTTGGGTTTTTCCCAGGGCAGCCCCTCCACATAATTGATCACGTGTCCGGGCGTGTCCTCGATGCCCCACTGGATCACCATGTCCAGCACACCGGCGCCGCTGCTGGCCGCCTTGAACAGGGTCGGTTCGGCTACGATCAGGCAGTTGGTCAGGTAGCCGCCGTTGCTCCAGCCCATCACGCCGACCCGGTCGGGATCGGCGATGCCCTCGTTGATCAACCAGTGGGTGCCGGTGAGGATGTCGGTGACCTCGATGTCGTTCTCACGACCGATCAGCTCTTCGAGGAAGGTGTCGCCGTAGCCGGTCGAGCCGCGGTAGTTGGGGCTGAACAACGCGTAGCCGTTGGCCGCCATCAGGGCCCGGCCGTAGATCCATAAGCGCAGACGGTACTTGGTCGACGAGGTCGGGCCGCCGTGCAGCTCGACGATCAGCGGCAACGGTCCGTCTCCGCGTCGATAGTCGGGCGGCAGCTCGAGGATGCCGAAGCACTCGTCGCCGTTGGCGCCGGTCCAGCTGATGTGCTCGATCCGGGGCAGCCGCCAGGTGTCCACCTGAGGATTGACGTTGCTCAGCTGCTCGTATTCTCCCTGGTTCTTCACCGTGAAGATGTCGTTCAGATGCGTGGTCGTCTCGATGATGGCGACGGTCTTTTTACCGTTACGCGAGAAACTGAAGCCCGCAACGACGACATCGCCCGGGGTCAGGTTCCACGTCTTGCGTACCTTGCCGCCCTGCACCTGTTCGGTCACATAGACGTGGATGCGGCCCAGACGCTCGCCGCGATAGCACAGGGTGCGTCCGGTGCCCCGCCATTGCAGGCCGCCGTTGAAGGTCACGAGCTCCGGCCGCGGCACGAGCTGCAACTGCCAGCCGGTTGCCGGGGACTCGGCGACGTAGATCCGCGCGGCGTAGCCGTCGTAGGATACGGAGAAGGCGACGGCGGCACTGTCGCGGGACCAGGCCAGCTCCTCGATCCAGCCGAACGGCGACGGATGGTCGGTGCGCCAGCCGTCGCGAGTCACCACGGTCAGCTCGCCGGAGTCCAGGTCGAGAACGTCGACGCGTGACCAGCCTTCCATGACGATGGTTTCGTTGTCGGCCGTGGTGATCATGGCCAGGAGCTTGCCGTCGGGCGACAGACTCATCTCATGGATAACTCGCTCGGCCGGCAACACCTCCACGTCGCGCCACCCTTCGAGATCGAGGCGCCAGACAGCGTCCAGATCGGCGATTCCGTGGCCGTACTCCAGGTCCGCGTATTCCTTGCGCAGGTCCTGCCAGGCTTCTTCGTAAACCTGCTCGGCGACGGTGTAGTACAGCTGCCGTCCGTCCGGCGACAGTTCGAAGGCGCCGATGCCGTCGACGACACGCGTGACGGGAAACAGCGCGCCCCCGGTCGGGGCGACACGCCACACCTGTCGGCTGCCGTCGTGGGGCGGAGTTTCCTGACCGCCGTGTGGATCACGTCCGACAAAGTAGACCCATTCGCCGTCGGGCGACCACACCGGGTTGCCGGCGCCGAATGCATCGAAGGTCAAGCGCGTCCGCTGCCGGGTCTCGATGTCGAGACACCACAGGTCGCGCTGCCGGCCTTCCTTGCCCTCGCCCCAGCGCGATTCGACGTAGGCTGCCAGGTCGCCCTTGGGCGACAAGGTGACCGAGCCGAGGCTGGCGATGTCGAAGTAGTCTTCCGGCACGATGGTGTGATCTCGGATCGGTGTGTCGTTCTCGGCGGCAGGCAGGTACTGGCTGCTTGCGAGCAGCAAGACTACGGACAACAGGATTACGAGCCCTCTCTGGCGCACGGCGACTACCTCCCGGCTGCGGTCGTTGGTGTGAAGTGCGGTTCAACCGGCCCACTGTACCCCAGAACCCGGGAACGGTCAGCAGGAAAGCGAAAACGGTGGTGCAGGCGGCGCCCTACGGCACGCGTTTCGACGCCGGCAACGATCCGGAACCCGGCTAGGGACCGGCATCGCGCGCGCAGCGAAAACCGACAGCGAAATCGACCCAGTTGGACGGTAGCCCGTTGCGGAAGGTCAGCTTGGCGCAGCCGGGGCCGGTGTGCCAGCCGCCGCCGCGGATCACCCGGAAGCGCCCTGTTTCCGGACCGGGCGGATTCTCCCGCGGTCCGGTACTGTAGTACTCGGCGCCGTAGCGGTCGCTCACCCACTCGGCAACGTTGCCGGTCATGTCGTACAGGCCGTAGCCGTTGGCTGCGTACTGGCCCACCGCCACGGGTCCTGCGAGCTCCGACTTGACGTAGTTGGCTCGGCTCGGATCGATGGAATCGCAGCCGGCGTACGCCAGATCGTAGCGCCCGCCGCGCGCGGCGTATTCCCACTCGGCCTCGGTGGGCAGGCGCTTACCGGCCCATTCGGCGAAATCCGTGGCGTCCCGCCAGGAGACGCCGATCACCGGATGATCGGGGAAATCGGGTCCGCTGCGGTAGCCCTGCGACCAGAACTCGGGTGTGGCCCGGCCGGTGGCCTCGCAGAATTCGAGGTACCGGGCGTTGGTCACCTCGTAGGTGTCCAGGTAGAACGAGCCGACGCGGACCTCGCGCTGCGGATTGTCCTTGCCGTCTTCACGTCCCATGGTGAATTCGCCGCCGGTGATGAGCAACTCTGGTGCCGGTACGGCCGGCCCGCCTGCAGTGTCGGTCGGCGCCTCGGCGGATGCCGCGTCGGTGCGTGCGCGCGACGCGGTGGCGAACACGGCGCCCAGCAGAACGACGAGCGTTAGTGCGAGAAACAGCGTGTGTGGCGAATGGCTATAGAAGTGTGGCGAGCGTGACATCGGAATCGGTGCGGCAGGCGCCTGGCTCATGTGTGAGCTCCTTCCGGTCGTCCCCACAGGGGAGAGGAGAACAGGAATCGCGACCGCAGCGCAGAACCCCGTGCTCGAGGTGAAGTTCCCGTCAGCCCGCCAGCAGTCCGCCGCGCTGATAGATTTCCATCTGCACGTCGCTCAGCGGAGCGCTCGCCAACTCGCCGCCCTGCCAGCTGATGGTGCCCGAGACCAGATCGACGGTGATGGGCTGACCGTTCTCGAGATCCGCCCCGCGCAGATCCGCGGCCACCACCGGTACGCCGGCGTTGATGGCATTGCGCTCGTAGATGGCGCCGTAGCTGACGGCGATCACGGCGCTCACGCCGAGTGCCGAGAAACAGTCGACCGCCTGTTGCCGTGAACTGCCGCAGCCGAAGTTCTCGCCGGTCACGATGATGTCACCCGGCTGCGCACGCTGCGGGAAATCCTCCCAGCCCGGCAGATTGCCGAACGCGTGCTGACCCATCTCGGTGGGATCGGTAACTGCCAGATGCCGATTGTGGTAGATCATGTCCGTGTCGATGTTGTCGTGGAACACGAGCCAGGCGCGGCCCTGCAACACGGTCGGTTTGGCGGCTCGGGTCGCGGCGGCCGCGATGCCGGCAGTACCGGTCGACGCCGTCGGGCGGTCTTTCGTACCGGCAGCAGTGGGTTGCCCGGGGGCCGACTCCGTCACCGACACCGCGCTCTCCACGACCACCGGCCCACCGTCACCGTCGGCGCTGGTGATATGGCCGGCGAGCGCCGAGGCGGCCGCCGTGGCCGGGCTGGCGAGAAAGACCTCGCCCTTGCCCTGCTTTCCGGCGTAGTTCCGGTTGCCCGTGGAGACGGTCACCTCGCCGGGACCGTTCTGGCCGATCTGGCCCGCGGCGCAGCCGCCGCAGCCGGGGTTGCCGACCATGGCGCCGGCCGCCATCAACTCGGCGATGATCCCCTCGTCAAGCGCCTGCTGCCAGACGCGCCGGGTTGCCGGCACGACCTTGACCACCACGCCCGGGGACGGTTGCTTGCCGCGCAGGACCGCGGCGGCGGCGCGCAGATCCTCCAGCCGGCCGTTGGTACACGAGCCGATGAAAACCGAGTCGACAGGCCGGCCGGCCACCTCGGCTACCGGGACCACGTCCTCGGGATGTCCGGGCCGCGCGATCATGGGCTCGAGCCCGTCCACGTCGATCTCGATGACGTCCTCGTACACGGCATCCGGATCGGCGGCGATGGCCTGATAGTCGGCGCCGCCGGCGTCACGGCAGGCGGCGAGAATCGCGTCGCTGGGCGTGAACAGCGCGATGATGCCGCCCATTTCCGTCGCCATGCTGGCGATGGTGATCCGGGCGGCCAGTTCGAGTTCCTCGGTGATCGGTCCGGTGATCTCGGCGGCGCAGCCCAGCAAACCGTTGGCGCCGAGCTGCCGGGCCATGGCCAGCACGATGTCCTTGGCCGTGGCCGTCGGCGAAGGCGAACCTCGCAGCACGACCTTCTTGGTTGGCGGCACCTTGAACCAGACCTTGCCGGTCGCCCAGGCGGCGGCGATGTCCTGATCGCCCATGCCCTGGCCGAAGGCGCCTACCGAGCCCATGATGTTGGCGTGGCTGTCGGTGCTGACAAAGGTCGAGCCCGGACCCACCAGGCCGTCCTCGATGGCGATGTGGGTGCCGATACCCTGGGTTATGTCACGTAGCCCGACGCCGTGCTCGCGGGCATAGAGTCGGCAGTGGTGCTGGTTGGCGGCGTATCCCTGATCGCTGCCGCCGGGATTGCAGTCGAAGGTGAACAGCGTCTTGTCGGGATCAGCGACGGCGAGCCCGCGGTCCTGGAGGTTCTTGACGACGTTGGCGCCGCCGAAGTCGCGCGCCGCGCGCACGTCGATGGCCACGTCGGCGATCTCGCCGGGTGCCACGGTGCGTCCCGCGTGCTTGCTGATGATCTTCTCGATGAGGGTCGAACCCACGGTGGCGCCTCCCGGCAACGGGTGAATGGTCAGCTGTCGTCCGGCGAGGCCGGTGTGACGAATTCGGGATCGGAACTGGACAGGTAGGCCGCCATGCCGGCGGCGGTCTCCTGCGAACTCCAGCATTTCTGTTGGGCTTCGAATTCGTACGAAAGCATAGAGGTAAGGTCGAGCTGCGAGGCCTGTTGCGTGGCGAGCTTCGCCAGATGTACCACCGGCTGTGGCGTCCGCGCCAGGCGATCGACGAACGCGGCCAGTTCCGTGTCCCAGACCTCGTCTTCGATCACCCGGTCGACGAGCCCCAGGTGTCCGGCCTCGGCGGCGCCGATGGTGCGCCGCGACCACAGGAATTCCAGGGTTCGACCGGGCCCGATCAGGCGCGGCAGGGTGAAGGACAGGCCCCAGATCGGAAAGAGACCGCAGCTCAGATCGGGCGCCGTGAAGGTGGCCGTGCTACACGCCAGCCGCACGTCCGCCACGAGATAGAAGCCGAGTCCGCCGCCGGTCACGGCGCCGCGGGTGGCCGCGACCACGGGTTTGGACGAATCCTGTACCAGGATCACTATCTTCTGCACGATATCGAGTTCCGGCGCGAGGGATTCGAAGCTCTGACCCTGGCAACGCTGCTCGGACAGGCTGTTCCGGTTCTCGGCGATGTGAAACGAGTTGTCGCCATCGACCAGCAGGATGACCCGGACCGCCGCGTCCTCCTGCAGCCGTAACATCAGATCGACCAGCTCGTCGCTCAGCTCGCTCATCGACGACGGACCGGGCCCGATCAGGTGGACATGGGCAGTACCGTCCCGGATCTCGCAATCAAAGTTATCGTAAGTCATGGGTCGCTCCCGATTGGTTTCGGAGTGCTGGCTTTAAGCAGGCAAAATAGTGCATCGTCGGACACTGGCAACCCGCTTTTACGACCGGGCCGTTCCCGGTCGCCCGCCGTACCGCACATTCGGCGCCCCGCCCGCGAAACGCCTGCTGCCGACAATCCCGGTAAACTGATCCCGTTTGCGGCCGAAAATACAAGAACTACCGGTTTCCCATTTGCCGGACGTCGAGCGGATCAGGCCCGGCGTACCGACGTTTCCAGGAGGCAGACGGTGATTGATTCCGTGGAGATCATGGAGCGTATCAAGGTCATCAAACCGCTTTCCCACGCGGCGCACCAGGTGCTCGGCGTCATGGGGCGCAGGGATCGTGAGCCCCAGGAGATCTGTACGATCATCGAAAACGACTCGGCCCTGACCGCCGCCGTGCTGCGCTTCGTGAACTCGGCGCAGTTCAATCTCCGTCGGGAATTGCTGACCGTCAAGGATGCGGTTGCCTATCTGGGCGAGACCAGGGTCATCGCCATCGCGCTGGCGGCGGCTGGTAAGAGTTTCTTCAATGCCGAGCTGCGCGGCTACCATGGTTCCCGGGGCGATCTGGGCCGCCATTGCTTGTTTGCGGCCATCGCCTCCCGCGAGCTGGCGCATTTCACGTTTGGCGCCGTCGATCCCGGTGTGGCCTTCACCGCCGGCCTGCTGCACGATCTCGGCAAGGCCACGATTTCAGATTTTCTCGAGGGCAAGACCGACGACATCCTGGCCGAACTCGACTATGGCGAAGGCATCGATTTCATTGCCGCCGAACGTCGGCATCTGGGCACCACCCACTGCGAGGTCGGCTACGAGCTGGCCAATCACTGGGAGATCCCGTACCCGCTGACCATCGGCATCAGGCACCACCACACGCCTCGCGACGCCGAACCGTGCGATCAGTCGATGGCTTTCGTGATCCACGTGGCCGATATGCTGGCGATGGCCAACGGGATCTGCAGCAAGGCCGATTGCCTCAACTACGCGGTCGACAGGACGTATACGGAACTTATGATGATCGACGCCGAGCAGCTGGCGAAGGTGACGAAAAAAGTCAAAAAGGAGTGGCAGATCGCCGCCGGACTCATGTTCAACGAACCGGCAGACGGCAGTTGACGAGCGCCGGCCCGGCCGCCCGGCCACGACCGTGCGGGCACGGCGACCGCATCCCATGGCGAAACGCTACTTTTTTCCCCTGATCCCCTGACTATATTTGACCGGTAGCTTCCGACCGTAGGTCTGTCCCAGCACGTGAGGTGAAACATGTCGGAGAAGCAGTTCGCACAGGTTCGCCAGGAAGCCGGCGACATGGGCATCGAGTTCATCGACCTGAAGATGCTCGATCTGGCGGGGCACATGCATCATCTGTCGGTGCCGTTCAACAAGTTCACGCCGGAACTATGCGCCGAAGGTGTCGGTTTCGACGGATCGAGTTACGGTTTCCTGAAGGCCGAAGAGAGCGACATGGTGATGATGCCGGACCTGAACACGGCCTGCGTCGATCCCTTCCGCCAGATCCCCACACTGACCATGTTCGCCCAGGCGACACTGACCGACCTTGAGCGTACGCCCTTTCCCCAGGACGGTCGGGTCATTGCGCGGCGCGCGGAGCAGCTGCTGGCCACTACCGGTGTGGCCGACGGATCCCGCTGGAGTCCGGAATACGAGTTCCACATCTTCGAGGAAGCGGACTTCCGTTCGAGTGTGAACGAGTCGATGTATTTCGTGCGGAGCGGCGAGCGCTTCCATCACAACGCCTATCACGCGTGTAATCCCCACGACAAGTTCGACGATTTCCGCGACGAGGCGTGTGCGCTGATGAAAACCTTCGGCATCCCGGTCCGCTACCATCACCACGAGGTGGGCGTCAGCGCGCAGCAGGAGATTGAGGGCTGGTTCTCGGATCTGCTGACCACCGGCGACAACGCCACGTTGACCAAGTACATCCTGTTCAATCTCGGCCAGCAACACGGCCTGAAGATCACCTTCATGCCCAAGCCACTGTTCGACAACGCGGGCAGCGGCTGGCACCTGCACCAGTTCCTGGTCAAGAATGGCCGCAACGTCTTTCACAGCGACGACGGCTATGCCAACCTCTCGCAGACGGCGCTGCACTATATCGGCGGCGTGCTGACCCACAGCAACGCCCTGTGCGCGCTGACCAATCCGAGCACGAACAGCTACAAGCGCCTGGTACCGGGTTTCGAGGCGCCGACTGCCCGCTCCTTCGGCCGTTCCAATCGCTGTGCGGCGATTCGTATTCCGAGCTACGTGACCGACGGGGCCTACCGGCGCATCGAATACCGGCCGCCTGACTTCACCTGCAATCCGTACCTGTGCACGGCGGCGATTCTGATGGCGGGCATCGACGGTGTCCTCAACGAGATCGATCCGGTGGACGCCGGTTTCCAGCCCGAGGACAGCCCGTCGCCGAACGCGGAGAGCCGCGCGGAGTTCCTGCCCCGTTCCCTCGACGACGCGCTCGACGCCCTCGAGGGCGACTACGGGTTCCTGCTGCGCGGCGACGTTTTCCCCGAAACGCTGATTCACCATTGGCTCGAGATGAAGCGGCAGGAAATCCGGCGCATAAATCGTCGTCCGCATCCCTACGAGTTCACCATGTACTTCGACTTCTAGTGTCGGTGGCCGTCGTGAGGCGTCGGCCGGCGCGCGCCGCGATCGCCGCGGGAGGCATCATGCAGGAACTGACCGTGACGACGAACGCCCGCACGGAATTCGTCGATATCACCGCCCGGGTTCAGGCGGCGGTTGCCGAGCTGGCGATCGCGCAGGGCGTGGTGCTGGTTTTCGTGCCGCACACCACCGCGGCGGTGACCATCAACGAGGGCGCCGATCCCGACGTGGTTCGCGACCTGGACATGGAGCTGAGCAAGATCGTGCCCTTCGAGGACGGCTATCGCCACGCCGAGGGCAACTCCGCCGCGCATATCAAGACGAGCCTGTTCGGTTCCTCGGAGCATGTGATCGTCGAGGATGGACGCCTGGTCCTGGGGACCTGGCAGAAGATATGGTTCTGCGAGTTCGATGGCCCGCGACGCCGGCGCGTCGTCGTGTCCGCGACGTAGCGTTCGAGCGCGCGCTCGGAGCGATTGTCAATCATCCTCGGCCGGCGTGCGCCGTTGCCGCTTGATATCCGCACGCTTTCGCTTCTGCCGCCGCCGTCTTTCCCTGGCCGCCCGCGTTGGCTGCGTCGGTTTGCGCCGCTTCGGCTCGATCAGGGCCTGGCGTACGATCGCGACGAGACGTTCGGTAACCGCCTCCCGGTTCCGATGCTGGCTGCGGTGGTCCTCGCAGGCCAGGATCAGTTCGCCGGCGCCGGTCAGCCGGCTGGCGAGAGCGGTTGCGAGCCGGGCACGCTGGCGTTCGTCGAGCGCCGTCGACAGACGCAGGTTCCAGCGCAGCTGAATCCGCGACTCGGTCTTGTTGACGTGCTGACCGCCGGGGCCCGACGACCGACTGGCGCTGTACATTATCTCCGTCAGGGGGATGGCCAGGTCCCCGTTGATGACGATGTGTTCTGCCATGACCAACCTGTTCGGGTGTCTCGCTTGGGTTGACCTGTTTGCACGCGGTGGTTACACTTCCGTTTCGCCGCGTCCGGCAACTGTATCACAGAGTTGCCACCAGCAAAGGCATTTAGCGTCGCAAAGGTAATACATTGAAGGCAAAAGAAATCCGTTCCCGGTTCCTCGCATTCTTCGCCGAGCGCGGTCATCGTGTCGTTTCCTCGTCGACCCTGGTGCCCCGTGACGATCCCACGCTGCTTTTCACCAACGCCGGGATGAACCAGTTCAAGTCGGTGTTTCTGGGCCTCGAAAAACGCGATTACGTGCGGGCGGCGTCGGTCCAGAAATGCATGCGGGTCAGCGGCAAGCACAACGATCTCGAGGAGGTGGGCAAGGACGCCCGTCATCACACCTTCTTCGAGATGCTCGGCAACTGGTCATTCGGCGATTACTACAAACGCGAGTCCATCGAGTGGGGATGGCAATTCCTCACCGGTGAGATGGAGCTGCCCGCGGACAAGCTGTGGGCATCGGTCTACAAGGACGACGACGAGGCCCACGCCATCTTCACCGACGTGGTCGGCCTGCCCGCCGAACGCGTGGTCCGGCTCGGCGATATCGCACAGGGGGACGAGGAGAATTTCTGGTCCATGGCCGATACCGGGCCGTGCGGACCCTGCGCCGAGATGCATATCGACCAGGGCGAGGCCATGCAGTGCGACCATCCGGACGGCTGCGCGCTGGGCGTCTGCGATTGCGACCGCTGGCTCGAGCTGTGGAATCACGTGTTCATGGAATTCGACCGCGACGAGACGGGGAAACTGACTCCGCTGCCCATGAAGAGTGTCGATACGGGACTGGGATTCGAGCGGCTGGTCGCCGTGAAGCAAGGGGTGACGAGCAACTATGACTCGGATCTGTTCACGCCGCTGATCGAACGGGTCGCCGAGCTGTGCGGTAAGGCGCCCGAGGGCCCGGCGCGTGTCAGCATGCAGGTCATCGCCGACCACGCCCGAGCCGTGACCTTCACCATCACCGACGGTGCCGTTCCCGCCAACGAGGGCCGGGGATACGTGGTGCGCCGGATCCTGCGCCGGGCTGCTCGCCACGGTCACCTGCTTGAGCTCGAGGAACCGTTCCTGTACCGGATCGCCGAGGTGGTGATCGACACCATGGGCGACGCGTATCCCGAGCTGCGCGATCGCCGCGACCGCACGGTGCAGACCATCCGCCGCGAAGAAGAGCGCTTCCAGCGTACGCTCGCTGCCGGCCTGTCGGTCTACGCGGATTACCGGGAGCGGATGCGCCGGGATGGACGGACCGAGCTGCGGGGCGAGGAAGCCTTCAAGCTCCACGACACCTTTGGCTTTCCCGTGGACCTGACAGCGGTGGTTGCCGAGGAGGATGGCTTCACCGTCGACGTGGACGGCTTCGCGGTGTGCATGGCGAAACAGCGACAGCAGAGCGGTGCGGAGCGCGTTTTCCGTCAGGGCATCGGCGCCTGGCAGACCATCGACGCGGATTTCGATCTGAGCAACGTCGGATCCCGTTTTGTCGGCTACGAACATCTCGGCTGGGCGAGTCGGCCGCTGGCCGTCCGCTCCGGCGGGGAGGACCCCGACGGCGCGCCGCTGACCCAGCTCCTGTTTGCCGAAACGCCTTTTTACGGCGAAGCCGGCGGCCAGGTGGGCGACCGGGGACGCATCGTTCTGCCGCCGGGCGCGAAGCCGAGCGACCTGCTGGATGTGGTGACGACCGTGGCCGCGGAAGAGGGGCCGGCCTGCGTGGTGGTGGGTGACAGCGGCGAACTGCTGGAGCGCCTGCGCGCCGCCGGCGAAGTACAACTGCTCGTCGATCCCGATCACCGGTTGCCGACCATGCGCCACCACACGGCTACCCACCTGCTGCACACGGCGCTGCGCCGGGTGCTGGGTGATCACGTGGAGCAAGCCGGCAGCGAGGTCTCGCCCCAGCGTCTGCGCTTCGATTTCCGTCACGACGAGGCGCTGACGGCGGAGCAGATCGCCCGGGTCGAGGCCTTGCTCAACGAGCAGGTCCTGGCCAATCGTCCCGTGCTGCAACTGGCGGACGTGCCGCTGGCCGAAGCGAAGCAGCGCGGCGCCATGGCGCTGTTCGGCGAGAAGTACGACGACACGGTGCGGATGATCGAGATCCACAGCGGGTTTCAGCTGACGGCCGATCTGGACGACGACGCGGGGCCTGTCTTCTCGCTCGAACTCTGCGGCGGCACCCACTGCCTGCGCACCGGTGATGTGGGGTATGTGCGAATCCTGAATGAAGGCAGCGTGGCCGCGGGTGTGCGGCGGGTCGAGGCGATTGCCGGCGCACCGGCCCAGGGCATGATCGCGGCAGATCGGCAGCAGCTCCAGCAGCTCGCCGCCGTGTTGCGACCCGACGGCGACGCTTTTGCTGACCAGGTGCAGTCGCTGACCGCCGAACGCGACCAGCTGCGCAAACAGCTCGCCCAGCTCCAGCAGCAGTCGGCGCAGGACGCGCTGTCCGGTGCCTCCGCGGACGCCGTGACCGTAGGTGACGTGAAGGTCGTTGCCGCCCGGGTCGAAGCGGACGGGCGCGACGCCCTGATGAAGCTCGGCGACCACGTGCGCGACAAGCTCGACAGCGGCGTGGTGGTGCTGGCTGCCGCCTGGGAAGGCAAAGCGACCGTGATCGCCACCGTGACGGCGGACCTGGTAGCCGCCAAGCGTCTGCACGCAGGCAATCTGGTCAAGTCAGTCGCCACGGCCGTTGGTGGTCGGGGGGGTGGCCGGCCGAACATGGCACAGGCCGGTTTGCCGGACGTCGACACGATCGAGTCGGCGCTGGCCACCGTCGTCGATCTGGTCCGGCAGCAACTCGACGGTTAAGTCGGCGTCCGCGCGTCGCGTTGCCCGGCAGGTCGAGCTCTCTACACCGCGAGTCCGCGTCGCCGCGCTAGCGGACCAGCATCGGGCGCGCCGTCTCCGCGCGTTTCTCTTTCCCGTACAACACCTCTACCAGCGCCAGCGCGAATTCCAGCGCTGTGGCCGGACCCTGGCTGGTCACGCAATTGGCGTCTACGACGACGTCCTCGTTGCACCAGCTATCCGGGTCGAGCTGATTCCGGAAGGTCGGATAACAGGTCGCCCGTCGCCCGGCGAGCAGCCCGTGAGGCTGCAAGGCGATCGCGGGCGCGGCGCAGATTGCGGCGTACCAGCGTCCATCGGCCGCCTGTCGCTGCAGCTGCTCGATGAGCGGCGCGCAATCCCGCAAGTGCTCGGCGCCGGGTAAACCGCCCGGCAGCGCAATCAGGTCGTACCGGTCGTCGCGACACGCAGACAGCGTGGTGTCGGCCAGCAACGTGACGCCGCGCGAGGCGCTGATCTGCAACGGAGCGTCGGTGGTCACCGGCGCGCCGGCCGCCGGCACGGCGGCGACCGTGACCTCGGCACCGGCCCGGCGCAGGACATCGATGATGCAGACGGCCTCGATCTCTTCGCAGCCGTCGGCGATGGGTACGAGAACGGTTTTGCTCACGGGTGCTCCTCCGTCGTTTCGCTTCCTCGGTGTGACCCGCCTGGTCGTGGTGCGGACGATAGTTGCTACATCACATGATACACCTGCCGCGCGTTGGCGGCGTACCCGTTTTGCTTTCGTATCACGATCGGCCGGCAACGGACGACAAAACGCTGCTGTCCGGCCCGCAGTCCGGAGAACGGATAGCAGGTGATCAGCGTCAGACGGGTGTCGGCGGCCGGCGCGACGGGCGCGAGGTCTTCGCGGTGAACGACATCCGTGTGTTCCACCAGATAGACTCCCGACCCGTCGCGCGTGCGCAGGATCACCAGATCCTGTTGCCGCAATGAGCGCAGGAACGCACACCAGCTGTCCCGATGTCCGGTCAGGACGCAGTTGCCGCGTCCGTTGGGCGGCGCGGAACCGTCGAGATGCCCGAGACCGAAGGCCATGCTCTCGCCGGTGGCGCCGGTCAGCACGTGTCGGTAGATACCCAGTCGCGGTACCTCCAGACAGGCCACCGGCGCGAAGTCGGCCCAGGACCAGGGCGGGTGCGGCCGGCCGTCCGCCAGATGCGCGGCCAGGCTGCGATCGAGCAAGCAACCGGCCACTTCCGCCTTGGCGGCCAGCCACAGATCCTGGCCGAGCAGTCCGCAGGCGCTGCCGATCAGCAGCACCGCCACGACCAGCAGAAGACGTGCGCGGTTGCCGGTAAAGCGGCTCATGATCGCCTGCCTGTCGGCGCGGGGCCGTCAGCACAGCGGCTCGGCAGCGCGGGCTTGTGCGAGCGGCGCGCCGCGAGCCACGCCGCCCACCACACGGCGCCGCCGATCACCAGCAAGACCAGGCTGAGCAGACGCCGCAGCGGCGCGTCGGTCCCGGTCGCCGGGAGGTACCCCGTTTTACCGGCCAACAGCCGCGATCCGGCCGGCAGGCCGCTGGGCAGACGCCGGGTGTGCGCCTGGTCGCTGGCGGTGATCACCTGTTCCACGGCGACGAGGCTCGTATGGCGGGTCACCAGATTGAACCGGGTGCCGACGGCGACGATCCGCTCGCGGATGGTATCGGGGTCGGCGCCACCGTAGAAGAGCGCGTTCAGGTCGGCCACCTTGCGTCGGGCCCACAACGTGGCGATCCCCGCGCGGCGCTGCGCCGTATCGTAGGGCGTAAGGTCGAAGGTGATCCTATCTTCGCCGAGCAAGCCGGCCAGCGTGGCGCGGGGCGAACAATCGGTGTTGAATCTGGCAGCGAGCAGAACCGGTTCGCCGTTGAAGAGATCGGGCAGTCGCGCGGGGTACGTTTCGTCGGGCATGCACTCGCGCCACGCCACCTCGAGGTTGGCCATCACCGGCCGGCCGATGCGTTCCAGAAAACGATCGATACCGTTGACCGCGTCGTCTTCGCTGGCGACAAAGGCGGCCAGCCCGCCGCCGAGTTCGGCCAGCCGACGTACCAGAAAACGATTCGGCGCATTGCCGATGCCGACGATGTGCAGGCGAATGTTGCCCAACCCGCCCGCGACTTCCGACAGCAGCTGTGACTCGTTACCGATGGCCGCGTCGGTGATCAGGATCAAGCGCCGGCTACGAGTGGCGTCCGCGCCGGCGAAACGGGAAACGGCGCGTAGCAGGGCAGGATACATCATGGTGCCGCCATCGGCGCGCAGGCTCCGGACCCAGCGGCAAGCCGCCGTCAGCTCCGGCTCGGCCGCCGGCTGGAAATCGCGACGAAACAGCTGGCTCTGATCATTGAACTCGAGAATGTTGAAGGTGTCGTCCGGCCGCAGGCGGTCGAGGGCCGCCAGCAGCGCCTGGCGCGCCTGCACGATCGACGGCCCCTGCATGGAGCCGGAAACATCGATCACGAACATGGTCTCGGTCGCTGGTCCCGAAGCGCGCGTCGCGGTCGGCGCCGCCGTATCCGCGCCGTCCGCCGGCGCCGGACTCGCACCCGGAAGAGGTGGCACGGTCATCAGGAGCGCGTACCGAGCGTCGTCGTGGTCCTCGACGAACAAGGCTGACCGGGGCTCGGTGCCGAGCTCGGGTTGCCAGGTAAGCAGGAAGTCCCGGTCGGCGGGAGTGGGGCAGGCCGCCGGCTGCACCGACCAGACGCCCTGATCTTCGGTCGCCGCGAGTCGATGGGATGCGCTGCGGACGGCGGTCAGCGGCAAGCCCGGGTGCAGGCGAACGCGAATGGTCGCTTCGGGAAAGCGAGAGTCACCGGCGGCAACGAAGGGCGGCGATACCCTCGCCGCGTCGGCACGGCGCGCGGTCGCGACCACCGGATCGTCGGGGTCGCTACAGTAGAGTTGCGCCGGCGGGATGAAACGCGGGGTGAAGGTCAACGGAAACGCGAGAGAAAAGACACCGTCGTCGTAGGCAGCGACGTCGAAATACCGGATAGTCACGTCGATGGCCTCTCCAGGATTGATGTTGGCCACCGAGGTCGTGAAGAGGTTCGGACGTTCGCCTTCGACCAGGGCGGCTTTTTGCCCGCTGCGCTTCGCCCGGGCGTAGGTTTGCCTGGCGCGCTGTCGCTCCTGGACCACGGAGACGATGCGCCGCCTTCCCACCTGCATCTCCATATGATCGACCGCCGCCCGCTCGGGCAGCGGAAAGACATACACGGCTTCGATCACCTCTGCAGTCTGGTTCCGAAAGCCCTGGCGCACCGTGCCGGCGATCAACGGGCCGGTGACCTCGAGGTCGATGGTGCTGGTCAATACCGGTAGCGGCTGCATACCTTCGTCGGTGCGCCGCAACAGCATGCCGACACCCACCTCCTCGAGCGTAACCCAGCGCTCGCCGCCTTCAGCCGCGGTCGCGGCCGTGGCGGCCACGACGAGCCCGGGTGAATCGGTTGAGAGGCCCACCAGCACGAGGGCGAGGAAAACCAGGATCACCGGTACGACACGCACACCTCGTTCCCAGCGACGCCGACGCCGCGGATCTGGAATGCGTGCTCTGATAGTGGAAGACTTCATGACTACCCTCCTTTCGTTATCACCGGAGGGCAATTCCCATTCCGAACGTATTTCGTAGCCATACAACGACTTAATGTAGCTGACGGGATGGATTGTGTTCTTGCGTACACAGTGGGGCGTGTACGTGATGACACGTCGGCCGGTGCCTCAGGGACCCACCCGGAAAGCCGGACTACGATTCTGCTGACCGGGCCGGCGGCTTGTGCGGCGGGGGTGATCCGCCGGGAGGGGTTGCGCGAATCAACTGCATGAATCGTTCGCCGTACCGCGTGAGCTTCTGCTCGCCGACGCCGCTCAGGCGCAGAAACTCCTCCGCGGTCACCGGTCGATACGCGACCATGGCGGCGAGGGTCTTGTCGTGAAAGATCACGTACGGCGGTACGTTCTGTTCGGCGGCCAGACGCTGACGCAGCTGACGCAACGCCTCGAACAGTTCCTGATTCTCGGCGCCGTCCAGCACCGTGTTGTCCGCGATCA
Organism: uncultured Fibrobacteraceae bacterium; assembly: GCA_964384055.1. Lineage (GTDB taxonomy): Bacteria > Krumholzibacteriota > Krumholzibacteriia > LZORAL124-64-63 > LZORAL124-64-63 > CAYLIV01. Next base: position 160,909 of record CAYLIV010000003.1, on the reverse strand, counting down.
GCCGGTCGATGCCCGCGACCTTCTTCTTGCGTTGCGGCGTGCGCACCTGTAGTACGTCGCGCCGCAATCGGAGTCGCTGTTCGCCCTGCAGGACCGGCTGCGCGGCGGTGGTCAGCCGCAGACCGCCGTAGCCCTCAGCGTCGACGGCCAGCAGGCCCTGGGCAACGAGCTGGCGCAGAATGGAACGCCACTGCCAGGCGGCGAGCTCGTTGCCGACGCCCCAGGTGCTCAGCCGGTCGTGGCCGAATCGCCGGATGCGCTCGTTCCGGCTGCCCCGCAACACGTCGATGATGTACACGGCGCCGAAGCGCTGTCCCGTGCGCACGATGCATGACAGCGCCATCTGAGCCGCCTCGGTGCCGTCGAAGGTCTCCACCGGCTGGAGACAGGTATCGCAGTTGCCGCACGGCGCAGCGAACCGCTCGTCGAAATAGTCGAGCAGCACTTGACGGCGGCAGGAGACGACTTCGCAGTAGCCGAGCATGGCATCGAGTTTCTGACGCTCCACACGTTTGTACTGCTCGTCGGCGTCGCTGCTGTCGAGCAGCTTGCGGTGCAGGATCACGTCCTGCAGGCCGTAGGCCAGCCAGGCGGTGGCCGGCAATCCGTCGCGGCCGGCCCGCCCGGTTTCCTGGTAGTAGGCCTCGATGCTCCGGGGCAGATCGAGATGGCCGACAAAGCGCACGTCGGGCTTGTCGATACCCATGCCGAAGGCGATCGTCGCCACGATGATCCGGCCATCCTCGCGCAGAAATTGCTCCTGGTGGCGTCGGCGCACTGCTTTGGCCAGGCCGGCATGATATGGCAGGGCGTTCAAGCCGGCGTCGCACAGAAAGTCGGCGACCTGCTCGGTGCGCTTGCGTGACAGGCAGTAGACGATGCCCGCCTCCCCGGGATGTTCGGCCCGGATGAAGTCGAGCAGTCTTTGCCGCGCGTGTTCTTTCTGCGTGACGCGGTACTGGATATTCGGCCGATCGAAGCCGGTCGCGTAGACGCGTCCGCCGGTCAGACCGAGTTTGGCGACGATCTCCTGCCGCGTGCGTTCATCGGCGGTGGCCGTGCAGGCCAGCACCGGCAGTTCAGGAAAGCGCGCTTTCAGCACGTCAAGCTGCAGGTACTCCGGGCGGAAGTCGTGTCCCCAGCGGGAGACGCAGTGGGCTTCGTCGATGGCGGCCAGCGCCAGCGGCGCGCGCTCGAGCAGATCGAGCGTGCGGTCCTGGAGCAGGCGTTCCGGCGCGATGTACAGCAGATCCAGTTCGCCCCGTACGAGCAGCGTTTCCACACGCCGAACATCCGCGTAATCGAGCGTCGAGTTCAGGTAGGCGGCCCGCATTCCCACCAGCCGCAGTGCGTCGACCTGATCCTGCATCAGCGCGATGAGCGGCGAGACGACGATACCCACTCCTTCCCGCAACAGCGCGGGGATCTGGTAGCAGAGCGACTTGCCGCCGCCGGTGGGCATCAGCACCAGGCAATCGCCGCCGGCGACGACATGTTCGATGATCTCCTGCTGTCGGCCGCGAAATCGCTCGTAGCCGAAGACACTGCGCAGGATCGAATGTGGGGATTCCTTCATGGCCTGATCTCGGATTCTCGGGAATGCGCCTGGGACGAACGCCGATAGTAACGGTATTTCACAGCCACGCCAATATGCAACTATCGGCCCGGTCTCGATCTTCTATTTCCGTTGCTCTGCGACTCGTCGGCGTGCTTGAATACGCCGTCGGTCACGTCCGCGACACGACGGTGTGACGACGGTCTCTACTCCGAGCGCGAGGGAAGACGTTTTGGCCAACCTGCATTTCGCCGACTGGATCATCATCGCCGTCTATGTCGCGGTGACCATGGGACTGGGCCTGTTCTTCCGCAAACGTGCCTCGGCGTCCGCGGAGCAGTACTTCCTTTCGGGCCGTTCGTTGCCCTGGTGGATTCTCGGCACGAGCATGGTCGCGACCACCTTCGCCGCCGACACGCCCCTGGCGGTCACCGGCTTCATCCGCAAGGACGGCATCTGGTTCAACTGGTTCGGCTGGCACTACGTCTTCAGCCAGATGCTGGCCGTGCTGCTGTTCAGCCGTTTCTGGCGCCGCGCCGAGGTCTTGACCGACAACGAGTTGATCGAGCTGCGTTACAGCGGCAAACCCGCTGCGGTGTTGCGTGGTTTCAAGGCCGGCTATTTTGCTGTTCTCTACAACTTCATCGTTCTGGGCTGGGTGCTCAAGGGCATGGGGACAGTCGCCGAGACCGTGCTCGGCATCCGACCCGAAGTCGCCGTCATCGTCGCCGCCGCCCTGGCGCTGAGTTACGCGTTGCTGGCCGGTTTCTGGGGCGTGGTGGTGACCGACGTGATCCAGTTCGTGCTGGCGATGGCCGGCGCGGTGGCCGTGGCCGTCGCCGCGGTGGACCGGGTCGGCGGCATGGCGGCACTCAAGGACCGCCTCGTCGAGTCGCCGCTGTTTTCCGAAGGCACGCTGGCCTTCATCCCCGGGGGCGGTCTGAGCCTCGAGTCCGATTTCTTCAAGTTCCTGGTCTTCGTCAGCTTGATGTGGTGGGCCTCGCACAACGCGGACGGCGGCGGCTACCTGATTCAACGCATGGCTGCCGCGCGCGACGAGCGCCACGCCCGCGGCGCCAGTTTGTGGTTCGTCGTTGCCATCAACGCCGTACGTTACTGGCCGTGGATCACCGTCGCCCTCTGCTCGCTCGTGCTGTTTCCGACCATGCCCGACGGCCGCGCCGAGGAGGCCGCCTACCCGCTGGTGATGCTCGAGGTGCTCGGACCGGGACTGCTGGGGCTCCTGCTGGTGTCCTTCTTCGCCGCCTTCATGTCGACGGTCGATACCCATCTGAACTGGGGGGCGAGTTACCTGATCAACGACATCTACCTGCGCTTCATCCGGCCTGATGCCGGTCCCAGGGAAACCGTGACCGCAGCCAAGTTCTGTGTCGTGGGCATGATGGTTTGCGCCATCGTGATCGCCTTCCAGCTCACGTCCATCGGCCGTGCCTGGTTGTTCGTCTGGGCCATGGGAGCGGGTATCGGTCCGGTGCTGATACTGCGCTGGTTCTGGTGGCGGATCAATGCCTGGAGCGAGATCGCAGCCCTGACTTCGTCGGTGGTCATCGCCAGCGCCTTCGAGGTCGTCGCCGCCATCCAGGCGGGGGCCGATTACGAGCTTTTTGCCACGCCTGTTCGCGTGGGTGAACTGGCGCTGGCCACCCACCACAAAGCGCTGATCCTGGTGCCGGTAACACTGCTGGTCTGGTTGACCACGACCCTGGCGACCCGACCGGTGACGACCGAGCGGCTCACCGCTTTCTACCGCCGCGTCAGGCCGGGCGGCCGCTGGGGACCGATCGCCGCCGCCAACCCCGAGGTGCATTGCGACGGCCTGTCCTGGCAACGTGTCGGCGTGTGGGGTGCCGGCTGCGCCGGTGTGTTCGGTCTGATCTTCGGCATCGGCAAGCTGGTCCTCGGCGAGCCCGGCACCGCCGCCATCCTCCTGGCAATCTTCGTTCTCGGCGCCATCGTCGTCGCCGGCGAACTCAGACACAAACTTGCCTCGAACGAGTAGTTCCGGGAGCCGGCACCGCCGTCTCAAGCCTCGGCTTCGAGCTCCAGGCGATCCTGTTCCGCCGGCAAGATGAAACGCACGGTCGTGCCCACGCCGACCGCGCTCTCGATCTCCAGCGGACTGCCGTGCGCCTCGAGAATCCGATCACAGATGGCCAGACCGAGCCCTGAGCTTTCGCCCTTGCGCGACCGGCTCTTGTCCGCGGTGAAGAAACGTTCCCGCACGTGGGGTAGATCCGCCGGTTCGATACCATGACCGGTATCCCGAACAGTGACCGCGACGACGGCGTCATCACTGCGCATCTCGACAACCACCGAACCGCCGGCGCTGTTGAACTTGATACCGTTCTCGATGAGATTCTGCAGCGCTTGACCGATCTGCAGGGGGTCCGCATGCACCAGGGGCAGGTCCTGCGCGGCCGTGCTCGACAGCTCCACCTGCTGCTTGTCGGCCAGACCGTTGCAGCGGCCCATGACCTCATCCACCAGCTCGGGCAGCAAAAAGGTCTCCGGGCGGAACTCAGCCTGACCGGAGTCGAGGCGCGAGAGCACCAGCAGATGCTCCACAAGGGTTTCGAGGTGTTCGACGCTGGCGGTCACGATCTCGTAATAACGTTGCCGGTCCGTCGCCGGCAGCTCGTCGTGCTTCAAGGCCAGCGTCTCGACATAGCCGGCAAGCGTCGCGAGGGGCGTGCGCAGATCGTGGGAGATGTTGGCGACCAGCTGGCGCTGGAACCGTTCTTTCTGCCGCAGATCCTCGATGGACGTTTCCAACCGCGTGGCCATGCTGTTGATCTGTCCCGCCAGCCGGTCGAGTTCGTCCGTCGAGCGCGCGGGTATGCGGTGCGCGAGATTTCCCTGGCTGAATTCGTTGACGCCCGCAGACAGCAGGCGGATCCGTCGGCTGAGCCAGCCCATGATCAGCAAACCGCTCGCGGCGGCGCAGATCAGGATGAACGCGATGGCATTGATGCCCAGCCCTCTGGTGCCGGTCTCGAGTTCTTCGACGCTAACGACGTAGGGCCGGAAGCTGGCCACCAGGTAGGCATCGGCGGCCCGTGTACTGTCGGCATCGGCCCAGAGGGGATCGACCTCGAAGATGCGGTTGCCGTAGGCGTCGATGTCGTCCGGGATGGGGTAACTTTCCCAGTCCCAGCCGTCCGCGGTCATGGATTCGAGCAAGTCGATCGAAATCGATCCGATAGCAGCGGTGAGACTGTCGGGATCGCTCGTCGCGAGCGCGCGCCCGCTGCGGCCGATCACCGCGACTTCCGCATCGTAGGCATCGACCCGTTCGCCGAACTCGACCAGCATCAGTTCTAGACCATGGTCGTCGCCCAGTTCGCCGGTGATCCGATCGGCCAGGGTGTCGAGTTCATCGGCGGCCAGATCCGCAAACCAGGTGTCCGCGTCGGCCGAGGTGTCGAGATCGAAGACCGTAGCGTTGATGAGCAGGTAATAGCCGCCCGCGCTCAGACCGAGTAGCAACAGGAAAATCGCCGCGATACGGAAATACAGCGACGTGACAAACCTTGGTAATCGCGATCCGAGCCTGATCATTGTGCGCCTCAGAGGTAGTCTTCCGTGAATCGATACCCGATACCCCAGACGGTCAGAATCAACTTGGGATGATTGGCATTCTGCTCAACCTTGTTGCGCAGGCGGTTGATGTGTGAGTTGACCGTGTGTTCGTAAACATCCGAGTCCTGGTCCCAGACCAGATCGAGCAACTGGCGCCGCGAATAGGTGCGGCCCGGTCGCGAGGCCAGGGTATAGAGCAGGTCGTATTCCTTGACCGTCAACTGAATGGACTCGCCGTTCACTTCCACTTTCCGCTTACCGTGATCGATCTTCAATGGCCCGAGATCGAGGATGCGATCTCCCGCGGAAATCCGGGCCAGTTCTTCCGCTCGTTCGATTCGTCGCCGCAATACCTTGATGCGAGCAGTCAGCTCGCGGATGCTGAAGGGTTTCGTCAAGTAATCATCGCATCCGAGTTCGAGGCCGAGCACCTTGTCGGCCTCCTCGGTCCGAGCGGTGAGCATCAAGACCGGTGTTCGGGTGTCGACGGTCCGGATCTCGCGCAGGACGTCGATGCCGGACATGCTCGGCAACATCCAGTCCAGAATGACAAGCGCCCACTTGCCCGACTGGAAGGCACGCAGACCGGTCTCGCCGTCGGCGGCGGCCGCAACCTGATACCCCTCAGTCTTGAGATGCAACGACAGCAGGTCGATCAGCTCCCGATCGTCCTCGATGACCAGGATCTTCCGGCTGCCGGGGGTGGGGTTCACCATCTGACTCATCCCTTCTTGCGGGCGAGTGGAGAAATTCGCCACTCCGTAACTACAATTATATCAGACCTATACACGTTAATCAAGATAGTCTGTCAAGCAATTTTCGGCCGTCAGAGGACGGAAAACCGAAAAAAATGGTCGGAAATCGAGCTCTCTCACGGAAAAAGCAGAAAACCGTGATACTAGCGTGATGTTTTTCCCCGATCATTCTGACCATCGGCGCTGCGCAGCGCAGTGACTAGCTTGGAGGAAGAACATTGGGATTAACCTGCGAGGGTCTCTGGACGCGGAAAATTTTGGGTAGTCTGGGTGGCATAAAACACCATCGCGTCACCAGCTTCGCCATCAAAATTCCCTTTGCAAGGATTTTCTTCGCAGGTTGACTTTGATCTGGATCCCTTGACGGATCGCGGATCGATACGGGGGCTCGGAGGTCATCGCCGGAGATGACGCCGAGCCCTTTCTTCTGCCGGTCGAGCGCTGGCGCAGCCGACAACCGGCGCTGCTGCGGGTTCCCCTTGATCGAAACCAGTTCGTTTCTTACTATCCCCGAAATCCGTATCCCGTGAAGCACGATTCGACTGGCCGTTCGGATTCGTCCGAACGCCTTCCGTGTGCAAGACAGCCGTACCGGATGAAGAAGTTCCGGCAGAAAAGAACACGATGAACACTCAGTCATCAACGTTGCCGGGGATCGGATCGCCGCTCTTGACCCTCGAGTCGGTGAGCAAGGCTTACGGCGACGTCCAGGCCGTGGCCGATGTTTCCCTCGTCATCCCACGCGGCTGTATCTACGGCTTTCTCGGTCCCAACGGCGCCGGCAAGACCACGACCATCCGCAGCATCATGAATATCGTCGTTCCCGATGCGGGAACGATCCTCTATTGCGGGCGGCCGTTGACGGCGATCGCGCGTGATCGCGTGGGCTATCTGCCGGAAGAGCGCGGCCTCTACCGCAAGATGCGCTGTGTCGAACAACTGGCCTATTTCGCGGAATTGAAGGGTATACCCCGCCGCGCGGCGCGGCGGCGGGCGGCCGACTGGCTCGAGCGACTCGGTCTGGGCGAGTGGCGCAAACGCAAGGTCGACACCCTGTCCAAGGGCATGCAGCAAAAAATCCAGTTCGCGGCGACATTCATCTTCGAGCCGGAACTGGTCATACTCGACGAACCGTTCAGCGGTCTCGACCCGCTGAACATCGAGTTGCTCCGGGAGTTGATACTGGAACGGAAAGCTGCCGGAACGACGATCATCTTCTCGACCCACATGCTGGCCGAAGCCGAAAAAATCTGCGATGCGATCTGCTTGATCGACGGGGGGCAGAAAATCCTCGACGGCACCCTCGAGCAGGTGCGGCGGGACTTCCCGCTCCAGTCGGTCCGGGTCGTCTACGCCGGCGGCGAGCAGCCGCCCGCCGGGCTGCCCGGGGTCAGCGGCCGCGTGTTCGAGGAGGGCAACTGGCGGTTGACGCTCGACCGGCATGTCGACCTGCGCAAGCTGTTGTCGGCTTTGATGGCGGCGGGCGAGGTGTCGCTGTTCTCGGCGAATCGTCCCTCGTTGAACGAGATCTTCCTGACCGCGGTGCGCCGCCGGCGCGGCGCCGATGCGACCGACCCGAGGCCGCAACTAGAAATCGGAAGGGAGGTGGGCGAATGAGCAAGGTCGTGACGGTCATCCGCAAGGAGTACCTGGAACGGGTGCGTTCGAAGAGTTTCATCATCGGCACCCTGCTCGGGCCGGCGCTCATGTCGCTGGTCATAGTCCTGCCGCTCCTGCTCATGGATTCGGGCGTCGAGGAAAACCGGACCGTTGGCGTTATCGACGTGTCCGGCGAGTACTTTCGGCACTTCGACGCGAGCCTGCGTGAACGCGGGCACGACTACATCACGCTCGTGCCGGTCAGCGTGGAGCACCGGCCGCTGGCGGCGGGTGTCGAGGAACTCAAGGCGGGTATCCTGGACGAGATCTTCAATTGCGGTGTGGTGATCGACGCTGACTACATGCGGACGCGTCAGTTGACGTTCTACAACACGTCGATCAGCTCGCGCATTCTGGGCGCCGAAATTCTGTACCCGAGTCTCAACCGCGTGCTGCGCCAGGCACGTTTCGCCAGCGTCGACGTGCCGGATTCGCTGCAGAGTTTCCTGGCCGCCAGGGCCGACTGGACGACCATCGCCATCTCGGCAGAGGGCGGCGAGGAGGAGCAGGACGATTCGTCCGTCGAGGTGATGGCCATCAGTCTGATCATGATCATCTACATGATGGTGATCGTCTACGGCAGCCACACCCTGACCGCGGTGATCGAGGAGAAGAACAGCCGAATCGTCGAGGTGCTGCTGTCGAGCATCTCGCCGGCGAATCTGATGCTGGGCAAGGTGCTCGGCATCGGCCTGGCCGGGCTGACGCAGTTCGGCATCTGGTGTCTGGCGTTTTTTATCCTGTCGCAAAAGGGCGTCAGCATCGGCGAGATCACGCTCAACGCGAGTTTCCTGTCGCCGGTGGTACTGTCGTCGTTCCTGATGTTCTTCCTGCTCGGCTTTTTCCTGTACGCGACCCTGTATGCGGGTATCGGCGCCATGTGCAACTCCGTCCAGGACAGCCAGCAGTTCCATACGCCGCTGGTCATGGGCCTGGTGCTGCCCATGCTGCTTCTCAGTTTCGTCATGCGCACGCCCGACGCGACGGTCTCGGTCGTGCTGAGTCTGGTGCCGCTGTTTTCGCCGGTACTGATGTTCATGCGCGTCTGTGTGCAGCAACCGCCGCTGTGGCAAATCGCCCTGTCGTGGCTCTTGCTCGGCGTGTCGATCTGGATCGCGTCGCGTATGGCGGGCAAGCTCTTTCGATTGGGTATCCTGATGTACGGTGCGTCACCCACCTGGGCGACCTTGGTGCGGGCATTGCGGAGCTAGAATCCGGTCCCGGGCAACGGTTGGTGCTTGCTCGTGATGTCGACTCGGAAACGATGACGGGAGAGTTTTGGAGTGGGCGGGAGTGCGACGGGGGATTGTCGCTGCGAAACGACCTCGAGCCACCCGGCTGACCCAAACCAGACATGGCCTTCAACGGTCGATTCATCCCGCCCAGATAGTCCACGTGCCTACATTTCTTAGCGATTTTTTCCCGATCCGTCAACCTGGGGAATACCCTAATTCTCGAAAAACCAGATATTTACTCCGTTCTGGATCACTGATTTCGGACGCGTGTCATTCCACGATCGTCAGGCGGAAACGTTCGCCGGGTTGAATGGTGTCGACGACGTCCATGCCGTCGATCACCTCGCCGAAGACCGTATATCGTCCGTTGAGGTGAGGCTGGGGTGACAGGGTGAGGAAGAACTGGCAACCACCGGTGTCCTTGCCGCTGTGAGCAATGCCGACAGCCGTTCGCGCGTAAGGCAGACGGCTCCATTCGCTGCGGATGGTGAAGCCCGGACCGCCCCAACCGTCGCCGCGCGGACACCCGCCCTGAACGACGAAATCGGGAACGACCCGGTGCCAGATCAAATCGTGGTAGAATCCTTCACGGATCAGATCCAGGAAACCGGCCACCGTGTTGGGCGCGGTCCGGCCGTCGAGGCGCATGACGAAAGCACCCCGGTCGGTCAGGCAGCGCACATCGGGCGCGTCAAAGGGCAGCGTCAGCGGTGCCTGCTGCAGGTTGCGCTCGTGGGCGGGCAGCGTGGCTTTCAGACTGGCGACACTCGGAATCAGTAGCTCGGGAACCAGTCCGGTCTGCGCGGCCACGGCGCGGGCGCGCAGGCGAATACGCAGGTCACGCGAATCGAAAGCGTGCTGCAGGGCGGCGGCGATCCTGGCGCGCCACGATTCGGATAGCCAGTGCGTCGCGGGCTCCGTCTCCGGCTCCTCACCAGAGCCGGCGAGCGTGGCGACGGCGTCCAGCACGGCGAGCCGGATATCGCCGGTTCCTTCACCGCTGGCGCCGTGGTAGGCGTGGAGCAGGGCCTCGACTGTCTGTTCACCCGGGAAGTCGACCAGCAGGGGAGCGGCGGTCGCGACGATGACAAAATCCGCGGCGGCTGTCGCCTGCAACAGCAGATGGTGGGTCCGCCGTCGCAGACCTGTCGTGTCGGTCGGGGCGAGCAGTTGTGCGCGGCGTTGCCAGAGACGGTTGACGGCCTCCAGCCGCGCCGACGTGATCGCGTCGGTGCGGTACAGCGCTTCATCCAGGTCGCCCACCGTGTCCGGATCGTCGCCGGTCGTCTGCTCGGCGTAGGTCAGCCAGGCGGCGTCACGCACCATGGCGATGGTGTCGGACACGGCCTCGTGCAACTGCGGCAACGCACCGGCGCCGCGCAATGTCCCGTACGCGCGGATCGCTGCGGCGCGAATCGCCCCTTCGGGATCCGCGAGCCGTAGCTGCGCCATCTGTACCAGGCGTATACGCCAGACCGGCAGCAGGCTCAGACGTTCGACCGCTTCGGGCGGTAACCGCAGCGGCGTGGTCGCGGTGGTCATCGCGGTAAACGCTGTACGTGCCACGTGTGGATCCTCGTCGCGGGCGCCGGCGATCAGCGCGCCGGTAATGCGCGCCGCCGCCGACGAGATCTCGGTCCCTTCCTGCCGGGCCAGCATCGTTCCGGCCAGTCGGCCGAGCGCGCGCAGCTGGGCTATCCGGATCCGCGACCGGTCACGCCGGCCGAAGCGACGTGAATCCTCGCAACCGTCGAGTACCGCGTTCAGCGCCGGTCCGTTACCGGGCAAACCGCCGAGCTGGCTGAGGGCGCGGTTGGCGTGCACTCTGACCTGAGCGCTCTTCGCCCGGGTGAACGGGGCGATCTGCGCCACCAGCGTCGAGTCGGGCGCTCGCTCGGCGCAGCGTAGAATCCGCCACAAAATCTCATCTTCCTGGCGTGACAGACCTGCCTGGATGGTCTCGATCATCAGGTCACGCGGAACGTGATCGGCGACATTACGCAACCCGTTCCAGGCGGCGATCGCCTCGATCGTCTCGCCGTGGAGAGCCGCCTGCACGAACACCGAGCCGTCGTGCTCCAGGTGCGCCAGGCCTTCGAGGGCGGCGATGCGCAGATCCCGATACTCGCTGGCGGCGGCGGTCCGTAGCGCCGGCACCGCTTGCGGATTGTCGAGCAAGCCGAGGCTGAACGCGGCGTGTTGCCTGATCGTCGTGCTGGGATCCTCGAGCGTTGCCAGCAGGTCGGCGAGTACGTCGTCGCGCCCGATCAGGCCCGCCGCGCGAACGGCCGCCAGACGGATATGTGCATCGTCGCTGTGGATTGCCCGGCTCAGCGAGTCGGCCGGCGCAAGGCGCCGATCCTCCCAGTGGGCGATACGCATCAGCTGGCCGGTGCGGTCGTCGCGGTCGAAGCAGCCGGCCACCGACGCCAGTACTGCCGTACCGAGCAACAACACGGCCGGAAGCCTGAACGCTACACGTGCCTTCGGCCGGTTTTCCGTAAAACGGCTCAGGGTATGACGGCAAACACGACAATGGAGGCGGGGGCGGAGTCCGGCAACGTGCAACATCACAACTCCTCGCAGGTGGCGGCACTGGTTTTCGGGAACATAGCAGCAGCGCAGGTGCCTGTCCACGACGAGCCGACGACCGCCGGTTGCCGCCGGCGGCCATCCGCGGCCAGCGGCGCGCGACCGATGTTTTGACCGACACCATCTCCTTTGCTACCATGCCGCCCAGACGTACGCCACGTTTGGACCAACGAGAGGTCAGCCCATGAAAACCGCCGTGCTCGGCGCCACCGGTCTGGTGGGCCGCACCATGCTGTCGCTGCTTGAGAACTGCCCCTGGCTCGACGACGCGCCCCTGGCGCTGACCTCGGCGCGCTCGGCGGGCACGCCGTTGTCCTTCAGAGGCCGCGAGCTGATCTGTGCCGATGCCGCCACGACCGACTTCCGGGCGCTGGACCTGGCGCTGTTCAGTGCGGGGGCTGCGGCGAGCCGACGCTACGCGCCGCCGGCCGCCGAAGCCGGAGTGTGGGTCATCGACAACTCGTCCGCCTGGCGCCAGGATCCCGCCGTGGCGCTGGTCGTGCCGGAGATAAACGGAGCGCGCCTGCCGGCACCGGGCGACCGGGCCGGCGGCATCATCGCCAATCCCAATTGTTCCACGATTCAGATCGCCATGGCGCTGGCACCTTTGCAGCGGGCCATCGGGCTCAAGGAGGTACACGTCTGTACCTGGCAGGCGGTGTCCGGCGCCGGGCAAGCCGGGGTCGATGAGCTGACTCGCCAGAGCGATCCCGCGGACGGCGAGGAACGCTCACGCGTTGCGGCGACCGGCGCCTTTCCGCGACCGATCGCCGGCAACGTCATCCCCGAGATCGGACCGCCGGAGGCCGATGGTTCCTTCGACGAGGAAAGCAAGGTCGAACGCGAGTTGCGCAAGATCCTCGAGCTCGCCGACCTGCCGGTGACCTGCACGGCCACGCGGGTGCCGGTCTGGAACGGTCACAGCGTCGCGGCGCGCGTCGTTCTGGACGGACCGGTCGATTGCGGCCGGATTACGGCGATCCTGGAGCGCTGGCCGGGGCTCGAGGTCAGCGCCGATCCGCACGATTACCGCACGCCCGTCGAGATGAGCGGCCGCCGCGCGGTCCATGTGGGGCGCTTGCGCCGGGATCCGAACCGGGGCGATGCGCTCCTGTGCTGGATCGTGGCCGACAACGTGCTCAAGGGCGCGGCCTGGAATGCGGTGCAGATCGCCGAGCGGCTTGCCGGGGGTGTGGACTCATGATGCCGGCGGCGGCGTTTTCCGGCGGGCGGATTCGCAATCGCCGTGTGTTGAATCTGCATCCGGCAACCAAACTGGGCGCATGTGTCCTGGCCGTCGCCGGATGCTTTCTGGTACCGGCGCCGCTGCCCTTGCTGTTGGCGCCGGCACTGGCCGGTGCGCTGGTCTTTGCCGGTGTCGACGCCGGGCACCTGGTGCGCACCGCCCGCCCCTGGTGGCCGGTGGCGCTGCTGGTCGTGCTCGTTCACACGCTGACGACCGTGGAGGCGGCGCCGCTGGGACATCCGTCCTGGCTCGGGGTCGGCAACGGTCTGCTCGCCCTGGCGAGGGTGAGCGCGTCGGTGCTGTGTCTGGCCTATTTTTTCCTGGCGACACCGCTGGGCGAGCTCAGCGACTCCTTGCACTGGTGGCTGCGACCGCTGCGTCCGCTGGGAGCGAATACGACGTACCTGGGCCTGGTTCTCGCCGTAGCCCTCGGCACGGCGCCGCAGGTGCTGGCCGAAGGAAGACGGATCGACGCGGTGGTGCGCCTGCGGCGCGGCGGCACGGTGTCACGCTGGCCGTCCCGGCTGATCGATCTCGGCTACCTGGTGGTACCGTTGCTGGAAAGCGTGTTCCGACGTGCCGACGGGCTGACCCTTTCGGTGCGCCGCCGTTTGCCGGTCGCCCCGTCAGCGGCGGCCGGACCACCGTGGCGCCAGCGGATAGGGCTCTTGACCGGGGTCGCCGCCCTTGTCTGTCTGGTTCTCATCTGAAACGAAAAGCGAGCCGACTGATGTCTACCGACGCCGACGATCGGATGCTCGAGCCACAGCCCGCCGGTACGGCGCTACGTGTACGTATCGACCTGGCATACGTGGGAACGGAATTCCACGGCTGGCAGATCCAGCCCGATCGGCGCAGTGTTCAGGGCGAACTGCACAACATGCTGTCGCGACTGCTCGGACGCGACTGCCAGCCCTGCGGCGCCGGCCGTACCGACGCGGGCGTACACGCCCGGGGCCAGGTCTGCCACGTTGACATTGCCGACCGCCGCGAGTTCGAGCGGCTCGAGCGGGCGCTGGCCGGCATGGCGCCGCCGGACCTGGCGGTCACGCGCGTACGGCTCGTCAGTCGCGATTTCAGTTCGCGTTTTTCCGCCGTCTCGAGGCGTTACAGCTACCACCTGCTGTTGAAACGCGATATATTTCGCAGCCACGTCTTTCATGTCCCCTACGCCGTCGACCGCGAGGCCATGGACCGGGCCGCGGCGTATTTTCCGGGAACCCATGACTTCTCGAGTTTTTGCAAGACACGGTCGTTGAAGGACGACGGCAATGTCTGTCAGGTAGACCTTTGCCGCTTTCAATGGGCTCAGGATTCGGCTATCTTTCAGGTTCGCGCCAACCGGTTCCTGCATCACATGGTGCGCAATCTCGTCGGCACCTTGCTCGAGGTGGGACGCGGCACCCGCAGGCCGGATGAGATGCCGAACATTCTGGCTGCGCGCGACCGCGGCAGTGCGGGCAAAACAGTTCCGGCACAGGGACTGTTTCTGGAAGAAGTGACCTATCCCGAGCAATTGCTCGACCCAGCGTATCGTCGTCGGGACGGCAGCGATCACGAAGGTCCGGGCGACGAGGCGAACAACCCCGAAGGAGACTGACATGAAGTTCTTCATCGATACGGCCGATATCGAGGAAATCAAAGACGTCATGGCCATGGGCATGTGCGATGGCGTGACCACCAATCCGAGCTTGTTGGCCAAGGTGGGTCGGACCGATACCGATGTGTTGTTGAAGGAAATATGTGATCTCGTGCAAGGACCGGTCAGCGGCGAGGTGACGGCGGTCGATTGTGACGGCATGGTTGCGCAGGCTCGCCAGCTCGCCAAGATCAGCGAACACATGGTCATCAAGATTCCCACCACCCTCGAGGGGCTGAAGGCCACCCGCATACTCTCCGCCGAGGACATCAAGGTCAACGCCACGCTGATGTTCTCGGTCAGCCAGGCCCTGCTGATCGCCAAGGCGGGCGCCGCCTATGTGTCGCCCTTTGTCGGTCGCCTGGATGATGTGAGCGAGGACGGTATGAATCTGATCGAAGAGATCATGACCGTCTACGAGAACTACGGCTACGATACCGAGGTCATCGTGGCCAGTATCCGGAACCCCCTGCACGTGGTCGATTCGGCCTTGCTCGGGGCCGATGTCGCCACGATACCGCCGGCGGTGATCAAGAAGCTGATCCAGCATCCGCTGACCGACAAGGGTTTGGCGGCCTTCATGGCCGACTGGAAGAAGCTGAAGGGCGACGACGCATGAGTCCGCGCAGCGCACCGGCCTGGACCGGCATCGTGATCGGCCTGCTGGTCGGGGCGCTGCTGGGGAGCGGTTTGCTCCTGTGGCGGGTGAACAACGAAAACGCCGACCTCCGCTCGGACCTGGCGCAACGCCCGGTCGCCGGGACCGATTCCGCGAACGGCACGGCGCCGACGGGCGCGGACACAACGGCGGCTTCGTTTCGCGATCCGGTCGGTATGGGCCGGGACAACGCCATCGTGAGAGCCACGCGACGGGTCGCAGCGGCGGTCGTCAGCGTCCATGTCGTCCAGCAGCAAACCGTTCGCCGGACCAGCATGGAAATCTGGGAGCGTCTCTTCTTCGGCCGCGGACCGCAGGGAACCCGCCGCAGCGTGAACTTCGGCTCGGGCGTGATCGTCTCCGACGACGGTCTGGTCCTGACCAACGCCCATGTGGTCGGCGGTGCGGAGCAGATCGTGGTGACCTTGACCGACGGCCGGCGATTCGCGGCGCGCCTGCTCGAAAGCGTCGACCGCTTCGACCTCGCGCTGCTGGACATCGACGGCGAGCAGCTGCCGGTGGCACCCATGGGTACGGCCGACGACCTGCTCATCGGCGAATGGTCCATCGCCATCGGTTCGCCTTTCGGTTACCTGCTGGCCGACACCCAGCCCACGGTGACGGTCGGGGTCATCAGCGCGCTCAACCGGGACATCAAGCGTTCGGACCAGGCGCGCGACTATCTCGGCATGATCCAGACCGATGCGGCAATCAATCCCGGCAACAGCGGCGGGCCGCTGGTCAACACCGCCGGCGAGGTGATCGGTATCAACACCTTCATCTTTTCGGAAAGCGGCGGCAGCATCGGGATCGGGTTCGCGGTGCCCATCGAACGCGGCCGCTGGTTGATCGACGAGGTACTCACCTACGGGCATTTCCGGGATTTCTACGCCGGTATCGCCATGTACGAGTTGTGGCCGGAACTGATCGAACGCTGGCAGCTCAGCGATCCGGTCGGTTTCGTCGTCACCGGTATCGATCCCGACGCGCCCGCCTGGCGGGCCGGTCTGCGCGTGGGCGACATCATCCGGCAGTTCGAGGGTCGGCCGTTGACCGGCCGCGACGTGTTGACGCGTGTGCAGTACGATGCTGCGGTCGGCGATTGCCTGCGCTTCGTCGCCGAAAGAGAGGGCGAGGAATTCACCGGCGAGATCATTCTCGAAGAAATGCGTTGAGGCGACGATCCGTCACGACCGCGCCGACGGTGTCGTGCGTCGGGCGTGAACGGCGCGGGGAGTAGATTCTGTTTCACGTCCGGGAGAGGAGCGCAGCATGATCGTAGTCACCGGAGCCGCCGGCTTCATCGGCAGCACGATCGTCTGGCAGTTGAATCAGCAGGGCGAGGAGGAGATCCTCGTGGTCGACGTCCCCGAAAGCGCTGCCGATCTGCCGAATCTCGCCGGTTTGAAATACCGCTGGTACGTGGAGAAGGACGCCTTCCTGAACGACGTGACCGCCGGCAAGTGGGACGCCGGCCTGCGCGCGGTCGTCCACATGGGCGCCTGTTCGAGCACCACCGAAACCGACGCCGATTTCCTGCGCCGGAACAATTACGAGTACACGCGGGAACTGGCGCTGGCTTCGTTGCGCGCCGGTGCCCGCTTCATCAACGCCAGCAGCGCGGCGACCTATGGCGACGGCTCCGCCGGCTATCGCGACGACGAGAACCAGCTCGACCGGCTCCAGCCACTGAACCTCTACGCCCGCTCCAAGCACGATTTCGATTGCTGGGCCCGCGAGCAGGGCCTCTTCGATCGCCTCGTGTGTCTGAAGTACTTCAACGTGTATGGACCGAACGAGTGGCACAAGGGAGAGATGCGCAGCATGGTCTGCAAGGCCTACGAGCAGATACGGGACACGGGAAAGGTGCGCCTGTTCGCCTCCGACCGTCCGGAATACGAGGACGGGGGACAACAACGCGATTTTGTCTACGTGAAGGATGCCGTGGACATGACCCTCTGGTTCTTCGACCACCCCGAGGTAAACGGTATCTTCAACGTCGGCACCGGTGAGGCCAATAACTGGAACACGCTGATCGGCGCCGTTTTCCGTGCTCTCGACCTGTCGCCCAACATCGAGTACGTGGCGATGCCCGAGCACCTGAAGGGCAAATACCAGTATCACACCTGCGCCGAAATGGCGAAACTGCGTCGCGCCGGCTACGACCGGCCACTCACGCCCATCGACGAGGCGGTCCGCCAGTACGTGCAGGACCATCTGGTCACGGGGCAGCCGCTCGGTCAGAATTGACTCAAATATCCGTTATCAATGCCGATGACACGGTAGCGCCGCCACGTGGCGTCGCTCTCGGCGTGCTCGTTCAAACAGGATGGTCCAGTTATGTGGAGCGGAATCTGCCAGACGCGGAAGAAGATGTGGAGCTTCGTCGTCACCAGTATGCTGGCGGTGGGCCTGTTCGTCGGTGCGATCCTCATGGCCGGGCCGGCGGAATCCGACGGCACCCTGTATCGCGGCACCATGGCGGTGACCGATCCCGGCAAGCATCCGCTGTTTCCCCCGACGCAGTTCTTCACGGCGGTGGGCGCCAGCGACGAGAGTTTCACCGCCGCCGCGGCGACGGCGAAGCTCGAGATCCTGCGCCAGGTCGCCTCGGCGATCACGGCCAGCGAGGCGACCGGCCATGAGGAGCTGTCCTTAGCGGAGCAAACGCTTTTCGAAGACCCCACCAGCGACGACGCCACGGCGCTGGAACTCGCCGCGCAGGGCTGGTCGCAGTCCTACACCCGTCTGGTCAAGATCGATTCCACCATGAACGTCCGCATCAAGGGCCGTTTTTACACCTTCGCCTACCTGCCGCGCTCGGCGGTCGACGCCAAACGGACCACGAGGTCCTGAAAAGCGATAACGCTGGTTGACCGCTTGCCAATCGTTGGTTTAGCTTTCACCTTTCCAGTACGTCTTCCCCGGGACAAGCGTCCACATTCCGTCGGCATGCCGGCGAAAATCCGCTAACCAAGGCAGGATGGGCATGATCTCCCGCTATGCTACCGACGAGATGACCGCCATCTGGTCGGACGAAGCGAAATTCCAGAACTGGCAGGAAATCGAGGTCACCGTATGCGAGGTCCGGGCCGACCGGGGCGAGATCCCCGCCGAAGCCGCCCGGGAGATACGCGCCAAGGCGGCTTTCTCGGTTCAGCGGGTGCTGGAAATCGAACAGGTCGTGCAGCACGACGTCATCGCCTTTCTGACCAACCTGGGGGAAAATGTCGGATCCGCGTCGCGCTTCGTGCACCAGGGCATGACGAGTAGCGACGTGCTCGACACCTCCTTTGCCATGCAGTTGCGCGACGCCGGCAAAGTGTTACGTGGCACTCTGTTGCGGCTTCTGGCGACGGTCGAGCGCAAAGCTCTCGAGCACCGGGACACGATCATGATCGGGCGCAGTCACGGCATCCACGCCGAGCCGATCACCTTCGGGCTGAAATTGCTGGTCTACTGGTCCGCCCTGCGGCGCGGTCTGCTGCGCTTCGACGCAGCCAGCGAAGAAATCGGCTACGGACAGATCAGCGGCGCCGTGGGCACCCTGGCCTACCTCGACCCGGACGTCGAGGCCGAGACCTGCCGGCGGCTGGGCCTGCAGGTCGCCCATGCGACCACGCAGGTGCTGCAACGGGACCGGCACGCGGCATTTCTGGGCAGTCTGGCGCTGCTCGGCGCCACCATTGAGCAGATGGCGGTCGAGATCCGCAACCTGCAGCGCACGGACGTGCACGAGGTCGAGGAACCCTTCGGCAAGGGGCAGAAGGGTTCGAGTGCCATGCCGCACAAGAAGAACCCCATCGTCAGCGAGAAACTCACGGGCATGGCCCGCCTGCTGCGGGGTTTCGCCCACACGGCGGCGGAGAACGTCGCTCTGTGGCATGAACGGGACATCAGCCACAGCTCGGTCGAACGGATCATCTTTCCCGACGCCTGCCACACCTTGCATCACATGCTGCTGAAGATGGACTGGCTGATCGACGGTCTGGAAGTGTATCCGCAGAGAATGCTGCAGAACATGGAAGCGGTCCGCGGCATGGTGTTTAGCCAGTCGGTGCTGCTGGCGCTGACCGACGCCGGTTGCCGGCGCGAAGACGCCTATCGCTGGGTCCAGCGGTGCGCCATGAAGGTCTGGGACGAGGATCGCGACTTTCTGAGCTGCCTGCAGGCGGACGCCGATATCACCGCCAAACTTGGCGCCGAGACCCTCGAACGCTGTTTCGATCTCGAGTACCAGCTGCGCAATGTACCGGTCATCTTCGAGCGCACCCTCGCGCTCAAGGACTGGTAGCGAGCCTCTACCTACAAGGAGTTGCCGGTGGCTCACACGGACGAGAGTTTCACGACGATCAAGGTCGGCGACTACGACGACACGGGGCTGAAGTCGTATCTGCGCCAGCACGGCCTGACCCTGGCCCCGGCCGAGGCCCGCAAGGTGGCGTCGCTGCTTGGACGCGATCCCACGCTGACCGAGATGACCCTCTTCGACACCATGTGGAGCGAGCACTGCTCCTACAAGAGCAGCCGGCCCATCCTGAAGAAGTACCTGCCCACGAGCGCCTCCAACGTGGTCGTCGGACCGGTCGAGGACGCGGGCATCGTGGACTTCGGTGAGATCGACGGCAAACGCTACGGCATCATCTTCGCCCACGAGAGCCACAACCATCCGAGTCAGGTGATGCCGGTCGAAGGTGCGGCGACGGGCATCGGCGGCATCGTGCGGGACGTGTACTGCATGGGCGGCGAGGTGATCGCGGTGCTCGATCCGCTACGCTTCGGCTGGCCCGCGGTCGGCCGCGACACTGACGATCGCGCCGGCGGCGCCGGCGTTGGTGTGGGCGATGCGGCGGCGCGCGATTTCGAGAAGGAAGCGGCGCACCGGCTCGAGATCGCCCGGGAAGTGGTGACCGGCATCTGGGAATACGGCAATCCCATCGGCGTGCCCAATCTCGGCGGAGACGTCTATTTCCACCCCTCGTTCAACGAGAACTGCCTGGTCAACGTGGTCGCCGTGGGTATTGTCGAGCACGACCACATAACCCACAGTGCGGTACCGTCGGCAGCGGCGGACGAACCCTACGATCTGATCCTGGTGGGCAAGCCCACCGACTGGAGCGGCATGGGTGGAGCGGCCTTCGCCTCGGCCGACCTGGACGCCGAAGCGGCCACCGAGAACAAGGGCGCGGTGCAGACGCCCGATCCTTTCCTGAAACGCATGCTGACCGTCGCCAACCGCGAGGTGCTGGCCCTGGCGCGCCGCGAAGGTGTCGTGTTCGGCTTCAAGGATCTCGGCGCCGGCGGCGTGAGCTGCGTCACGAGCGAACTCGCCGACGCGGGCGGCTTCGGTTGCGATGTCGACCTCGCCCTGGTGCACGCGGCGGACGAAGACGTGCCCGCGCGGGTCATCGCCTGCAGCGAGACCCAGGAGCGCTACGGGCTGGCCGTGCCGTCCCGCTTGACGCAGCAGGTACTGCGGATCTACAACGAGGACTTCGCGCTGCCGAGCGTGTACGCCGGCGCCTGCGCGCGGCGTATCGGCGAGGTGACCACGGACGGCCAGTACGTGCTGCGCTACGGCGACCGCCTGCTGTGCGATTCGGCGGTGGAAACCGTGACCAGCGGTATCAGTTACGAACGGCCCGCGGCAGCGCCTGAACGGGAGCCGGTACCCGAGGACGCGCGACTTCCCGAGGCCCCTGTCGCCGAGATCGGCGCCGAGTGGTCGGCCTTGATGGCGCATCCGAATATCGCCTCCCGGGAATACATCTACCGGCACTACGACCCCGAGGTCCAGGCCGGCGCCGTGCTGCGTCCGGGCGAAGCGGATGCCGGCGTCGTGGCGCCGGTGGCCGGCAGCCGGCGGGCGGTTGCGCTGAGCGCCGACGGCAACCCGCTGCTCGGCCTGGCCGATCCGTACCTGGCGGGGGCCGCCGCGGTGGTCGAGGCCTGCCGCAACGTCGCCTGCGTCGGCGGCGAACCGGCGGCGATCACCGACTGCCTGTGCTTCGGCAATCCCGAGGTGCCGTCTGTGTTCTGGCAGTTCACCGAGGCGGTGCGAGGCGTGGGGGACGCCTGCCGTGGGATCGGTCGCCTCAGCCGGCCGGACGAGCCCGTGCCGGTGATCTCGGGCAACGTAAGCTTTTACAACCAGAGCCCTTCCGGTCGCACGGTTGCGCCATCGCCCATCGTGGGTTGCGTGGGGTTCGTCGACGATTACCGGCATTGTCGCAGCCAGCGCCTGAAGGACGCGGGCGACGTGATCTTCCTGATCGGGCGACGGTCGGCGGATCTTGCGGGATCCTTGTACCTGGACGCCGGTTTCAGCGCCGGCCGGCCGGCCACGCCGGCGATCGAATTCGCCGCGGCACGGCGGGAGATAGGAGCCGTGGTCGAACTGGTGCGCGCCGGACAGATCAATGCCGCGCACGACATCAGCGACGGCGGGCTCGCAGTCTGCCTGACCGAGATGGCGCTGGGGCTCGAGGGCCAGCAACTGTGTGGGGCCAGGTTGACCGTGCCCGACGCGCTGGCACAACTCAGCGAACGGGAACTGCTGTTCGGCGAGGCCGGAGGATTCCTGGTTACCTGTGCGCCGGACCGGGCCGATACGGTTCGGCAGAACCTGACATCCGCGGGCGTCGACTGGTGGCGTCTGGGCGAGGTGACCGCCGACGATACCTTGTGTGTCGAATTTCCCGCGCGGGACACACGGCAGCAGCTGGGCGTCGGCGAACTCGCGGCAATCTGGCAACGTGCGCTGCCCCGCCTGGTCGGTGGCCGACCGGCTGCCGACGCAGTGCCGACCGCTCCCGCAACCGCTGTCGGCGACACCGCCGGCGGGGAACCCGGCAATGCAGATGCCGAACCAACGGCCCGTGAGCTGGCTGCCATGGCCGGTCCGGCCGTAGTGACCGGCGCGCCGCCGCGCGTCGCCGTCCTGCAGTTGCCGGGCGTGAATTGCGAGGACGAGTCGGCGCGATACGTGACCGCTGCCGGTGGACGGGCCGAGATCTTCCGCTGGACACGTCCGGCAACCGATCTGCGCAACTTCGACGGCTTTCTACTGCCGGGCGGTTTCTCCTATCAGGATCGCGTGCGTGCGGGCGCCGTGGCCGCCAAGGATCCCTTGATCGAGGTCCTGCTGTGGGCTGCCGCCGCCGGCAAGCCGGTCCTCGGCATCTGCAACGGGTGCCAGGTGCTGGTCGAATCGGGTCTGGTGCCCGGTCTCGAACCCGGCACGGTGGAGATCGCGCTGGCGGCTAACCGCTTCCCCGGGCGTCGGGGTTATTACTCGCGCTGGGTCAATCTCGAGCCGGTGGCGGACGCCCATACCGGATTTACCGAGGGGCTGACCGGAACGCTGCCACTACCCATCGCCCATGCGGAGGGCCGTTTCACCCACGAGCAGCCGGAGTTCTTCGAGCGGTTGCTTGCCGATGGTTACATCGCCCTGCGGTACGTCGGCATGTCGCCGGGCACTGAGGATAATCCGAACGGTTCGCTGGCAGCGGCCGCGGCGCTGACCAACCGCGACGGCAACGTGCTGGCAATGATGCCCCATCCGGAACGTGCGGCGCGACTGTTTATGGTGCCCGAAGATCTACCGCACGCATGGGGTCGGCGGCGCCGGGCGGCGGCCGGTGATGGCGGACGGCTCGAAGAAGCAGGACCGGGACATTTTCTGTTGCGGAGGCTGGTCGAACTCTGTTGAACCGGACCTGGTGCGGACCAGGATCGACGCGTCCGGCGGTGTCGCCGCGGACGACGTCGGCACGACGGGAGAGCATCGAGACGAGGAACGGAGACCGTGGATGAGTAAACAGACCGTATTGATGACCAGGCACAAAGGTGTCGATCTGCACGCGGCGACGGCCGGGGGCGTGTTGACCGAACGGGTCGCCGGTGGCGAGTCGCTGGTGGCGCTGCACCGCTGCGAGTGCTTCACCTGGTGGGAAGCGGAAAGCGATCTGGCCATGGCAGACGTGCTGGACGTCGGCCGCTACTACAACCCCAACAAGCACTCCTATGGTCATTTCGAGCTGAGCGAGGGCGGCGATCCCTGGTACCGCCGTGAAGCATGCGCTGGACAGCCGCTACCCGCGGACTGGCCCGGTCGGGCCGTCGGCAGCGATCTGGCCGTGGATCCGGCACTGCTGTTCGACCATCTGCTCGGCGGGCCCGTGCCCGCAGGCAACGCCGCCGTGGATGTGCTGACCTTTCCGCTGGGCGATACGCGGCCGCTGCTCTCGGGCGTCCTGTGGCGCCTGGTGCTCGACAGCGGCGACAACGATACACTGGCGCGAGCGGAACGACTTATCTGTACACGTGGGATCGAAGAGGGGCTGCTGGTCAACCCGCACATGCAGGGTTGGTTGCTGGCGCAGCGGCAGGCAACGTGACGGCAGTGAAACACACGCGCAAACCCGCATCCGGGAGGCAGCGATGAACCGCAAGCAGCATTGGCACGACGAGTGCGGCGTGGTCGGCATCGCCGGCTGTACCGGCGCTGCCGAGCTGGCCAGCCTCGCTCTGCACTCCCTGCAACATCGGGGGCAGGAAAGCGCCGGAATCACTGTGGCCGACGGTCATCGCGTGGTGACCGAGAAGAAGATGGGACTGGTGGCGGAGGTTTTCAACGAAGCGCGCATCCGCCGGCTGACCGGCAACTTCGCCATCGGACACGTACGCTACTCGACCTCGGGCACGAGCACTCTGATCAACGCCCAGCCCGTTCAGGTGGCCGGGCACCGCGGCGCGATCAGTCTCGCCCACAACGGCAACCTGGTCAATGCGCCCGAACTCCGGCGACAGATGGAGCGCGACGGCTCGATCTTCAGTACGACCAGCGACTCTGAGGTCTTTCTGCACCTGATCGCACGCAGTCGCGCCGAGACGGTCGAAGAGGCGCTGCTGGAAACGTTGCCCCAGGTCGAGGGCGCCTACTCGCTGGTGCTCTTGACCAAGGACCGGTTGATCGCCGTGCGCGATCCGCACGGATTCCGCCCGCTCTGTCTGGGACGTTTCCGGGATAGTTACGTCGTCGCCTCCGAGAGCTGCGCGCTGGACATCATAGGCGGCGTCTACCAGCGCGACGTGAAACCGGGGGAGATGGTGGTTCTGGGCGAGGGCGAGCTGTCGAGCCGACGTTTGCCGGCCGCGCCGCGCGAATCGCGATGTGTGTTCGAACACGTCTATTTTTCCCGGCCGGACAGCCAGGTATTCGGCCGCAGCGTCGAGGCGGCGCGTCGCCGGAGCGGCGAGATCCTGGGCGTCGAGGCGCCGGTACCCGCTGACCTGGTCTGCGCGGTACCGGATTCGAGCAATACCGCCGCCCTCGGTTTCGCCCGCGTGACCGGGATCCCCTTCGAGCTGGCCCTGATCCGCAGCCATTACGTGGGGCGCACGTTCATCTCGCCCGCACAGAAGGTTCGTGACATGTCCGTGCGGATCAAATTCAATCCGGTCGCCGACGTGGTGCGCGGCCAGCGCGTGGTGCTGGTCGACGATTCCATCGTGCGCGGTACGACCATGCGCAAGCTGGTCAAGCTGGTGCGGGCAGCCGGCGCCCGGGAAGTGCACCTGCGGATCGCCTCGCCGCCGATCACGCATCCGTGCTATTACGGAATCGACACGCCGGTGCGCAAGGAGCTTATCGCATCGAGCCATACGGTCGACGAGATCGCCACGTACCTGCGGGTGGACTCGTTGCGTTATCTGTCGCTCGACGGCTTGCTCGAGGCGGCCGGCGAAAGCGATCGCTATTGCAATGCGTGTTTCACGGGCGAATACCCGCTCGTATTTACCGAAGGTCCGCAGAAGGACGTGTTCGACAAGCATGCGGCCGGCGAAGATATCTCGGTCGAATCGGATCCTGCGCCGGAGCGCTGAGGGGAAGATAGAGGAATCGTGGCGAGTGCGAGTACGGCCCGCGGGCCCTTACCAGACGAACGATTTCGACCCCTTGCCGAGTTCGCCGATCCCCGGACGCTCAGCCATGTGCTCACCCGACATTTGCTACCCCTGGTCCTGCGACCGGCGCGTTACCTCGGCGGTGAGCGCGGTGCCGCACGCGGCTGGCAAGCCGACAATGCCAACGTGTTGCTGGCTTTTCCCGATGTCTACGAAGTGGGCATGTCGCACACGGGCCTGCGCATTCTCTACAGCGAATTGAATCGCCAGCCGAACGCTTTCGCCGATCTGGTCTTTGCTCCCTGGCCTGACATGGAGCAGCAGATGCGGCTCGCCGGTTTGCCGCTTTTCTCGTTGAACGAGCGCCGCAGCGCCGCCCAGTTCGACATCATCGGTTTTTCGCTCGGCTACGAGCTGGCCTACACCAATCTGCTGACCATGCTGGATCTTGCCGGTGTCCCGGTGCGGGCGGCCGCGCGTACCGATGGAGTTCCGGTAATCGTCGCCGGCGGCGCCTGTACCATGAACCCGGCGGTGATCGCGCCCTTTGTCGATGTGGCCTTCGTCGGCGACGGCGAGCCGGCCATGCGCGAAATCCCGCCGCTGGTAACGGCCTGGAAAGCTGACGGCGGCACCCGCGACGAGCTGGTCGCCTGCCTCGCCGACCTGGACGGCGCCGGGCGTCCCGCTTCCGGCGATCAAGTAAACGCAAACCATGTAAACGGCGGTCAAGTGGCCAGTGATGTGGCGGGCGCCGACCGCGTGGACGTTGACGAAACGGCCGGCTCCATCACGGCTCGGATCATCGCCGATCTCAACGACTACCGCCAACCAGAGCCCCTGGTGCCGGTCATCGAACCGATTCACGATCGGCTCACCCTCGAGGTGATGCGTGGCTGTGCCCGCGGCTGTCGGTTCTGCCAGGCGGGCATGATAAGCCGACCGGTGCGCGAGCGCCACGTCGCTTCCTTGACGACACAAGCCGCGGCGGACATCAAGACGACGGGATTCAATGAAGTGTCGTTGCTCTCGTTGTCGACCTCCGACTACAGCGGTCTGGACGGCGTGGTGGCCGGTATCCAGCATGGACTCGACGGTACCCGCACGAATCTGGCCGTGCCGAGTCTGCGCATCGACGCGGTGCCGGCACCGCTCTACGAGCGGATCAACCGGGAGAAACCGGCGAGTTTCACCTTTGCGCCGGAGGCGGGCACGCAGCGGCTGCGCGACGTGATCAACAAGCAGATAACCGAAGACGATATCGTCTCCACCGCCGAGCGCGTGTTCGCTTCGGGCGTCAAGCGAGTGAAGCTCTACTTCATGATCGGCCTGCCCACCGAGACCAACGCGGACCTCGACGGGCTGGTGGCGCTCGTGGGGCGCGTCGTCGGTCTGGCGCCACGGGGCGGCGGCCAGATCACCGTCTCCATCTCGCCCTTCGCGCCCAAGCCGCACACGCCGTTCCAGTGGGCCGGACAGGTACCGCGCTCGGAGATCGAACGCCGGAACAAGTATCTTGCCTCGCGCTTGCAGCGTCTGGGCGTTAAGGTCAGTCTCCGCGACCCGGACGTTTCCTTTCTCGAAGCGGTGCTCGGGCTCGGTGACGGGGCGGTCAGCGCCGTGGTCGAGACCGCCTGGCGCTACGGCGCGCGCTTCGACGGCTGGACCGAACATTTCGCCCCCGAGCTTTGGTGGCGGGCTTTCAACGCCACGGATGTGGACGCGGAGGCGTATATCGCCCCGCGCGATACCGACACACCTTTACCGTGGGACGGCATTCGCGCACCGGTGGATCGCGATTTTCTGGTCAGCGACTGGCAGCGGGCGCTGACCGGCGAAACTTTAGCTGATTGCCGTCTCGCCGCTGAGTGTTATGATTGTAGCGCCTGCAGCCACGGCCTGGACCACGTGGAAGCCATAGCGGCGCCGACGACCGCTCGAGCCGGCGCGCTGGAACCGACTGCTGCGCCGGTCGCCTTTGACCCACGCAATGCGGACCCGAACGACGCCGGGGTCGAACAGAAAAAATGGACTATCTGGCGGCAGCAAAGCGCCGCGAAGTGCTGGTACCGGCTCGAGTACGGCAAGACCGGTGACCTGCGCTGGCTGGGCCATCTGGATTTCCAGCGGCAGATGCAACTGGCGCTGCGCCGTAGCCGGCTGCCCGTGGCCTACAGCAAGGGATTCAATCCGCATCCCCTGCTCAAGTTCGGACCGCCGCTGGCGGTGGGCATCGCCGGCGATCGGGAATCGCTCGACCTGGCCCTCGAGTATACGCAGCCCCGTTTGGTGGAAACCTTGAACGCGGCCTTTCCGCCGGGGTTGGTCGCCTTGGGTAGTCGGCTGCTGGGCGCCACGACACCACGCTCGATCGATCAGCATCTCGAGCGCTTCGATTATCGGATTTCGCTCCCGGCGATCAGCAGGGGCGGTCCGACGGAAGATACTGTTTGCGCGCGAATAGCCGACTTTCTCGCTGCGGAAAGCTGGCCCTTCACGCGGCATCGTCCCAAGGGGGACGTGGAGTTAGACGTTCGGAAGCTGGTGGACGCCGGCAATCTGAGCGTGATCGACGATTCGAACGACGACGCCGACGGCGAGATACGCATCAGCGTTTCGCTCCGGCGCGGCGAGGCAGGAGAGACCCTGCCCGTTCACGATTTTCTGGCCGCCCTGTTCGGCCCCGCCCTGGCGGAGCCGCGCCTCTGTCTGATCAGGCGCACGGGATGTTACGGCCGCGACAAAACCGGGCGTTGGTTGACGCCCCTCGAGGAAGTAGGTGAATCCAGTTTGCGCCTCTGGTTACGTACGCGGTTAAACGCGTGAGAGGCCACCGGCTGGAACCATGAAAAAAGAAATAGTCATCAATTCGACACCCCACGAGATACGCATCGCCATTCTCGAAGATGGTGATCTCGTGGAACTGCTCGTCGAGCGCGCCGATTCACGGCGCATCGTGGGCAACCTGTACAAGGGTTTGGTCAGTTCGGTCAAACCCGGCCTGCAAGCGGCGTTCATCGACCTCGGCATGGAGAAAGCCGGCTTCCTCCACGTCTCGGATCTCTATCATACGGAGACCGCCAGTGACGAGGGGGGAGGAGGCCGTTCCGGTGGTGGGCGCGGCGGTCGCGGCCGCCAGCGCAATCAAGCCATGCCGGACATCGGCAAAGTCCTCAGAGTCGGCGACGAGATTCTCGTCCAGGTCACCAAGGAACCGATCAGCACCAAGGGGCCGCGTCTGACCGCCGATATCAGCCTGCCCGGACGCTACCTCGTGATGATGCCCAAGGGCCGGCACGTGGGCGTGTCGCGCAAGATCGAGGACCGGCGCGAGCGGGTGCGTTTGAAACAGCTGCTCCAGAAGAACCGTCCCGACAAGGGCGCCTTCATCATCCGCACCGCGGCGACGCAGGTGAGCGAGGACGCGCTGAAGCAGGACGTCAAGTATCTCTCCGATCTGACCAACCGGATCCGCCAGGCCAAGGACGAGACGAAAGCGCCGGGTCTGGTACACGAGGACGTGGGTATGGTCGTTGGCCTGATCCGGGACATCTTCAAGGAAGACGTGACCGAACTGACCATCGACGACCAGGACGACCACCAACGGCTGCTGCAGTACGTCAAGACCTTCGCGCCCGAGCTCAAGAAGCGCATCAAGATCTACAAGGGCGACCTGCCCATCTTCGATCAATACGAGATCGAGCCCGAGATAAAGAAGAGCCTCGACAAGCGCGTCTGGATGAAACGCGGCGGTTACCTGATCATCGAACAGACCGAGGCCCTGGTCTCCATCGACGTGAACACCGGCCGCTTCACCGGCCGGCGTAACCAGGAAGAGACCATCTTTCAGACGAACCTGCTGGCGGCGCGGGAAGTGGCGCGGCAGCTGCGCCTGCGCGACTTCGGCGGCATCATCGTCATCGACTTCATCGACATGGAGAACGAGGGCAACAAGAAGCGCGTCTTCAACGAGTTGCGTAGCCACCTGAAACGGGACCGTGCACGGAGCAAGGTCTTCCAGGTCAGCGGGCTCGGTCTGGTGGAGATGAGTCGCCAGCGCGTGCGTCCGTCGCTGCTGTCGCAACTGAGTGATCCATGTCCGTACTGCAGCGGCATGGGCAAGGTGCTGAGCTTCGAGACCATGAGCAACCGCATCGAAAGGCTGGTGCACCGCATCGCCATCGCCACGCGCGAGCGCAAGCTGCAGATCCAGGCGAATCCGGTTCTGGCGCTCTACCTGCTCGAGGAGCGCGCCGAGCAGTATCGCGAGCTGTGCAAGACCTTTGGACTCGAGATGAACGTGATGGATGATCCGACGTTGCATGTGGAAGAATTCCGGATCGTCTCGTTGAACACGGAGAAAGACCTGATCGCCGAGTTCGAGAAGAAAACCCGCGGCGGTCGTTCCCGCGTCAAGGCGCGTCAGAAAAACCGCTAGCGGCATCGCCGGCCAGGCGGTCGCGTTTTGCGCCTCGATCCGCCTTCACGAACCCGATCCGTCCGGTGCATGGCCGGGCGGATCGATGTCTATCGAACGCTGCGTCTGCCAGCCCGCAATGGCCAGATAGTCGGCGGCCAGCACACGGTTACGTTGCCGCCAGGGCGCCAGCAGTCGGAACAACCCCTTGCTCGTATACTCCAGGTACTGCAGCGCGCGATAGCGCCAGATCACGTGTGAACCGTGGTGTTTGCTCAGGTAGAGACGATAGCTTTTCTGGAACTGCGCCAGACTGAAGCCGCTCGCCCGCGCCACGGCCGCTCCCTCGAGATGGGCCACGCTGATCTGCGGCACCATCTCCAGGCGCCAGCCCGCGTCCCGGGCGCGCCGGCACCAGTCGGTCTCCTCGAAGTACATGAAGAAGCGTTCGTCGAGGCCGCCGACCTGCCGCAGGGCTGCGGTGTCGATCATCAGACAGGCGCCCTTGAGATACTCGACCGGGAACGCGTCGGTCGCCGCGGCGTCGGGTGTGCAGCCCAGACCCACGCCGCGCAGGTGGCGTGGCCGCCAGCGGTGACCGGGATCGAGAATGTTCCAGAAGTGAACCGCCAGGCGCGGGAAGAAACCGAAGCTCGCTGTTGGCCGGCCACCGGCATCGACCAGGGTCGGGCCGACCGCCGCCAGTTCCGGCGTGGCGACCAGATGTTCGTACAGTGACTCCAGCGATCCGGGCGTGCAGACCGTGTCCGGATTGAGCAGCAGGACCGCCCGGCTCTCGACGCTGCGCAGCGCCAGATTGTTGCCGGCGGAAAACCCGAGGTTGGCGCCGGCTTCGATCAGTTCGACGTGGGAAAACCCCGATCGGACCAGGTCTGCGGAACCGTCTGCCGAGGCGTTGTCCACGACCATGGTCCGGACCGCCAGGCGACCGACGGCAGCGGGCAACGACGCGAGGCACTGCCGGAGCAGGCGACACGTGTTCCAGCTGACGATCACGATGGTCAGGTCCGCCACCCGGTTGGTGTGCGTCGGCCCGGCCACTACTTTTTCTTACTGGCGTGGCGGAGGATCTGCTGCTCCTCTTCGGTCAGGCTCTGCAGGCCTTCGCGGGAAATCTTCTCCAGGATCTCGTCGACGCGCCCGGCGTTGGGGCCGCCATCCGACCGCCAGCCGCCGTTACCGCCCCGCTGCCGGCTGCCGCCGGATCGGTTCGACTGTGCGCTGCCGTTCGGCCGTACCACCTTCAGGCGAGATTTCATCCGCAGCCGATGCCAGGTGGACCTGAGGTCGCCGACCCCGCCGCCGGCGCCGCCGGCGAGACGATCGACCCGCACACCGCCGGTCACCACCAGGAACAGCAGGCCGAAGAGCATGCCGCCCAGGTGCGCGAGATGAGCCACATTCCCGCCGCCGGGAATCGACATCAGTGTGATCAGGCCATAGATGATGACCATGTACTTGGCCTTCAGGGGGAGAATGAAGAACAGCAGTATGGTGCGGTTGGGAAAGCTGACGCCGTAGGCGAGCAGAATGCCGTACAGCGCGCCCGAGGCGCCGATCATGGCCGTGATCGCCTCGATGCCCGTCAGCGAGAAGATGCCGTAGGTCATGGCGCCGCCGATTCCGCAGACGAAATAATAGACCAGGAAGGTCCGCTGTCCCCAGAGCGCCTCGATCTGGGTGCCGAACATCCACAGACCGAACATGTTGAACAGGATATGCATCACATCGGCATGCAGGAACATGTAGGAAACGAAACGCCAGATCTGCACTTGAAAGACGGCCAGACGCGGAATGAAGGCAAACCAGGAGATCAGTGGATCACCACCGCGACTGAACATCAGCAGCATGAACTGCAGGACAAAGACAGCCACGTTGGCGATCAAGAGGCCCTTCACGGCCGGCCCCATGCCCATGCCGGCGCCGAAAGATCTGCGGCCTCCGGGTTGTTGCCATCTGTACACTGTCGTTTTCCTTCCCGTGCCGAGCGCGTCTCCAGGACGGACCGTCGGCGAAAAATGCTGTCTGGAAATCCCAAGGTAACCACGATCCAGCGATTACACCATACGATCCAGTATCGGTCGAGAAAAGGTCGAGCTATACCGAAAACCCGCCCGTAAATCGACGCGGCAGGGGAACTTCCGAGTTCCCCTGCCGCGAGCGTTCGACAACGGCGATCAACGGAAGAGGTTGATCATGGCCGTGGCCGCTTGTTCGGTCATCAACGGTACGCCGCCCTTGTCGGCGGCTTTCGGCACGCCGTAGGTCGGGTCCCAGTCCTGGTTGGCGGTGACGTGCTCGAAATACTGTGCTGTATCTTCACCAAACAGGGCCTCGTTGATCGCATCGATGAATCCGTTGGCGATCAACTCGTAGCCGGCGTTGTTGGGGTGGATACCGTCGAGGGAGAACAGCGTGGTCGCCGCGGCTGCGTCCTCGCCGATCACCTCCTTCAGGAGCATGAAATGGCTCTTCTGCGCGTCGACCAGACCGCCCAGCGTGGTATTGGCGTCGAAGACGACGAGGTCATGCGCGGTGGCCACATCGGCGATGGCCGCGTTGTAGCCGTTCACCGCCACGTTGATGACCTCCATCTCATCGACGGTCAACGTGTACTCCTCGCCCAGCGGCGGCGTGAAACCAGCGCTCTGTATTTCGGTCAACGCCGAGAAGAGAACGTGCGTCACATTTTCGGTAGCCTCGGCGTAGGGGATAGGTCCCCCGGCCGCCGCCTCGAATGTTGCCACCGGCATGAAGTAAGGCGCAACGCCGATACTCGGGATGTTGGCCAGCACGACCACGGGCTTCACGCCGAAGCGCTGCTCGATGCCGTCCTCGATGGCCGTGATCAGCGCCTCGTACATGGTCTCGAACACCGAGGCCGGTGTAACGTTCACGCCGCTCTCCGGCTCGCCGGTCAAAGCGCCGCCCAGCACGTCGTTGGTGCCGATCCAGCAGGTGACCAGGTAGGGGCCGCTGTTGACGCACTGCTCGAGCATGGTGTAGTCGCCCATGGTCGGGTTGCGCAGGATCAGATCGAAGAACGCGTTGTTGCCCGCCTGGCTGGTTGTGGCCTCCAGAGCATTGCTCACGTCGGCCAGGGTCGCCCCGGGCACGCCCAGGTTGCGATAGGCGATCGGATACTGGTCCCAGGTTGTGCCTGGGGTGGGACTCGGCATATCGGCGAAAAGGTCCGGTACTGAGGCTGTATCCGTGAAGCCGAGCGGGGCCACGCTTGCCCCGTCAAAGTAAAGGATGCCCGCAGTCTGTCCCTCGGGTGCGTCGCTGCTGCCCACTCCGGGGGCGTTCAGGTACGGTTGTCCGAACTTCGCCGCGTCCTCCGCATCCATCATGGATCTGGCGATGAGCATCGGATAGCTGTCCTGCTGGCCGGCGGCCATCAAACCGCCGTCCATGAAGCCGGCGGTCAAGCTGTTGCCGATGGCGATGTAGTTCATCATGATGTCGTCGGTTCCCGGTTGCACGACAGTGAACACGGGGGCGTTCGGTTCGTCGACTGTACAGCCGGTCACTACCACCAGTAACAAGGCGGCTGCGCAGATCGAGTTGATTTTGATCGATTTCATTTCCGCACCTCCTCCTAGAAGTGATAGCCGACACTGAAGCCGAAGATATTCGCGATGGATTTGTAGGCGCCCGCTTCGTACTCGCGATCCGCCTGTTCCGCCTGGTCCGCCACCGGATCAGCGGCGTTTTCGAAGTAGGTTACCTCGCCGTCGACCACGGTCGCCCGCTCGTCGAAGAGCACGGCCATGTAACTGCCGGTGAAGGTCCAGCGGTCACGGTGGTGCTGGAAGCCGAAGGAGAAATCGTTGCGATCACCGTCGGCCAGCAACGGACCCATGGACTCGACGGGCTGCGGTGTGGCGTCACGCACGTAACCGGCCATCAGCGTCCATTCCGGCGCGGCCTGGTACTCGATACCCGCCCGCCACTGCCAGGCGTCCTCGTAACCTTCGTAGATCTCCAGGTCCAGGTTCTTTGCTAATTCCTGCGTGTCCGTCTGCTGAAAGTCCAGCACGATCTCCTCGAAGGCCGACCAGGTCCAGTACACGGCGTTGAACTCGGCCCGCAGCTTCTCGGTCAGCCGGTAGGACAGGCCGAGGGACATGATACTCGGCAATGTGAGTTCCGTGTCAGCCTTGAATGCGTACCCATCGGCACCAGCGGTTCCGCCCGCGGCGGTCAGCGTGGCGTCGACGATGGGCGCCAGGGCAGGGGTGGCGATGTTCTTCAGCGTGGCGTCACCATCCTCGTATTTCATTGTTTTCTCAGCGTGGTACATCACCCCGACGGACAGTTTCTCGTTGGGCCGGTACATCAGCCCCGCGCAGGGGGTGAAGTTGAAGTTGCTCGAGCCACTTATTTCGGCATCGACGGTATCGATCCGGTTACCCGGGGAGGCGCCGAAAGATTCGAAGGAGAACTTGTTGAGCGTGATCGCCTGGTGGGCCACATCGGCGCCCACCGAGACCGCCAGCTGTTCGTTCACCTGGTAGGAAACCGCCGGCGTCACGTAGATCGTCGCCAGATCGACGTTGTAGCTACTGTAGCGCCCCACCCAGCTGGTCTCGTTGTCCCAATGCACGCCGAGACCAAACGGCGCGTACAGCCCGATACCGTAGGTGATCGTCTCGTTGAACGGGCGTGTGTAGTAGAGACCCGGAATGAGGAAGGTCTGATCGACAGTTTCGTTGGCGCCGTCGAAATTGTAGGGTTCGGCGCCCGAGAATTTCGAGCCGGGTAGAATCGGCATCAGGTTCACGTCGACCATGGGGCCTTCGAGAAAGGACATTCCGGCCGGGTTGTAGAACAGCGCTGAACCGTCATCCGCCGTGGCGGTGAAAGCACCGCCGAGGGCCGTGGCCCGGGCGCCTGCCTCGTAAATGCTGAAGCCGCCGGCAAGGGCAGATCCGGCCAGGCCAAGCACAGCGATCAGCGCCATTGCCAGTACACGTCTTGTCACTCGCATCACTCCTCCTTCGCGTTTGTATCCGCGTCGAACACTGCTGGTGCTGCTCCTTCTCGCCACCACCACTGTGAATCTTCTCCACACAACCTGAGTGAATAGCCAGACGACCGTAGCACAGCACATGCAGATCAAAAAGCTGAGCTTCGATGGCCGGTACCGTTTTTTGATATGAATCGTGTAAGCTTTTGATAGATAGGCACTTTTTGTGGTTCACGATGGGATAACCGACAAGGAACCAGTACCACACACTCGACAGACCGTGGTTGCATTCGGCGCCTGCACGACGATTTTTGGCAGACAGTGCGCCCGTGGATCACGCGGGCTGGACAGCGTCGGGATTTCCGGGGAGACGACATGCTGCTGCTTGCCGACCGGACGGCGGGAATGATTGAACTGGCCGAGCATTTTTCGCACCGGCCGACCGACTGGACGGTTGCGGCTACCGGGACCTTGCCGGTGGACGCACGCTGCCTCTGGCGCACGATCGGTCAGCGGCACGATCCCTACCGCCTGGCGGCCGTTCGTGAATTGCCGTTCTGGTCGCGGCTGCTCGTGATCGACACCGCGGCCGACTCCCAGTTCGACCAGCTCCGCTCGGTGTTCAACCGACCGCGGCGGGGAACCGCTGCGCCGGCCTGCGAGCCGGTCGCCTGTGTTGCGCTGACCGGTCACGGCTGCCACGGACAGCGTGGCCGTCCGTGGTGCGCGGTGCGCGGCAACCTCCACCTGAGCCTCGCGTTCGCGACCGAGCTGCCGACCGCGCGATTCGGCCTGGCCATGACCATGTTGCCGGCCGTGGCTGTGGTCGACTTTCTGAGGGCGAGCGAAACCGGGGCCGCAGCGGCCGGTATCAAGTGGGTCAACGACATCCTGGTCGCGGGCCGCAAGATCGCCGGCGTCTTGACGGTGATCCAGTCGCGGGGCGATCGGCTGGCAACGGTGCTGCTGGGCATCGGCCTGAACGTGCAGGTTACGCCCGCCGTGGAGCCGACGGTCTTCGTGCCCGAGGTCACCTGTCTGCGGGAAGTGGGCGGCGGCGACGGCCCGTCCTTGCCGGTGGCGCTCGAAGGTGTGCTGCGCGCGGTGGCTCGTCGGCTCGACGAGTTGCACCGGCACGGTCCCGACCGGCTGTTGCAGGCCTACCGTGAGGCATCGCTGGTGATCGGCCGGCGGGTACGTATCTGGGACGAAGGCCTCGCCGGGGTCGCGTTGGCGGCTGATTTGCCTCCGGCCCGGATAATCGGCACGGTCCGCGCCATCGATCGGAATCTGGCCTTGACCATCGACGGCCATGCCGAACCGGTCGGCCAGGGCCGGCTCGCCTTCGACGCCGTCTGCCGTGCCTAGCGTCCGGTCGTCTCCGCCGCGTATGGCACCGTACTTATCCGCGACGCGCGCCAGGAACCCCACGCGTCACACCGCGTAGAACAGCGAATGCGACACCGACCCGACCCCTGGAAATGGCCCTGCTCGATCGGCCTGGCGTTCGCGCTACTGTTCGTCGGTGTTCTGTTCACGCCGGCGAGCTGGTTCGCTGCGTTGCTGTCCATCCGTCAACTCGAAGATCGGCCGCCGACGGTGGCGCAACGCTGGTTGGAACTGCTGGCCGTCGAGCCCGTGGAACCGATCGTCTGGGAAGTACAGACCGACGAAAACTCGTCTGACGCCGATGCCGCCTCCTTACCGAGCGACGCCCAGTGGTGGCGCGATTCCTGGCGTCTGCAGGCCCGGCGCGCCACGGAAGATTTCCTGATCCCCGAGCGACCAGACAGCCTGCCCGGGTTTCTACTGGACCTGAACACCGCTCGCGACGACCTGTTGGCTCGTGCGACGCCGGACAGTACCCTGGCCGCCCGTCTTGCGCTGCTGCGCTCGGCCGAGCGGGTTTTTATCGGTCTGCAACGGCTGAAACCGTTGCTGTGGGCCGAGCGCTACAGCCGCGCGATGGCCGACATCCGGTCGCGCGCGGCCGATATGTTCGACGAGCCCTCGTTGGGAGAGATCATCGTTACCGAACCGCCGCCGGATTAGCGGCGGTTCCGTTGTCGCATTACCCGCCGGACGAGCGACACCCGTCTGACACCAGCTTTGCGGCGGCGGCAAGCTCGCGGTCAAGCTCTGCGCTGTCCTGCCGATCTTCAGGTTACGGAACCATTCTCAGATCGTGCTGATCCGCGGCGGCGCACTGCGCCGGACCGCGGGCAATTCGGGAGCGGGAGATGTTCGATATTCGATTCGACACGCAGGGCGACGTGCTGCTCTACGGTCGACTGGATGCGGTCAGCGCACCAGTGGCCCGGGAGTTTCTCGACGAGCTGGACCGCTCCTGCCGCCTCGACTTCCGCGAGCTGGACTACGTGGCCAGTGCCGGCCTCGGGGTCCTCGTGCTGACGCAGCGACGCCTGAGCGAAAGCGGCCACGCGCTGACGCTGGCCAACATGAATCCGCATCTGCGAGATGTCTTCGATCTCGCTGGATTCGCTTCCATCTTCGCGATGGAAACGTGCGGTGTCTGAATTACCTGTGACGTATCCGGGGCCGAAATCGTGATCCCTACGCTGGTGTTCTACCTTGTCCGGATTTTTCTCTGCGTGTTGCCGGTTATCCTCTTCCTGGTGGCGTTGCTGCTGCTGGATAGTTTCAAGCTGGTCCGCGCGCGGGCGGTCTTGCTTGCGGTCGCGGCCGGCCTGGTTGCCGCGCTGGCCTGCTACTGGATCAACGGTCGCCTGCTCGTGCTGACCGATCTGTCCATCGAGAACTACGCGTTGGCACTCTCGCCACCGGTCGAGGAACTGGTCAAAGGCGCGTACGTCTATTTCCTGATTCGCTCACGACGCGTCGGCTTTCTGGTCGACGGGGCCATTCTCGGTTTCGGCATCGGCGCTGGTTTCGCCATTCTCGAGAATCTGTTCTACCTGTTCGCGCTGGGCCTCGACAACCTGCTCATCTGGACGATTCGCGGTCTGGGAACGGCGATCATGCACGGCGCCGCCACGGCCTTGCTGGCCATCGTGATGCAGTTTCTGAGCGAACGATTCCGACGCGGCCCCGTACGGTCCTTCGTGTGCGGTCTGGCAATGGCCTCGCTGGTTCACGGCCTGTACAACCGTTTTCTGATCTCACCGCTCCTGTCGGTTGCGACACTCCTGATCGTTTTGCCGGTTCTGCTGGTCCTCGTATTCCGGCACAGCGAGACGAGCCTGCGCCACTGGCTCGGCAGCGGCTTCGATACCGACACGCACATCCTGGGCATGATCAACGGAGGGCACTTCGGCCGTACGCCGCTTGGTGCTTACCTGCGGCGTCTGCAGGGACGTTTTCCCGGGGAGACGGTGGCCGATATGTTGTGTCTGCTACGCCTGCAGGCCGAGCTGTCGATACAGGCTAAGGGTGCGTTGCTGCTGCGCGAGGGCGGTTACCGGGTCGCACCCGACCCGCAAGCCCGCGCGAAGATCGAGGAGATCGATTATCTGGAGAAGAGTATCGGTCCCACCGCGCTGCTGGCGCTGCAACCGGTCCGCCAGCCGCAGAATCGCGATCTGTGGCAGCGCCATCTGCTGACTGGACGTTACGCGTAGCGGCTCTCCGCATCCCCGCGGGCTCACGATCGCCCGCCCCGCGTCGCCGGTTTTCTCAACGGCACCGATGCAGCCGATCACCGCGAGGTATTGCTTTACGTATCTTGCTCTCGGACCAGACGATACCCGACGCCGTGAACGGTCTGGATGTACTGCGGACGGGACGGATCCGGTTCGATGATCTTGCGCAGCTGGACGATGAAATTGTCCACGGTCCGGGTCGTCGGGTAGGCGTCGCATCCCCAGACTCGGTCCAGGATCGTCTGACGATCGACCGGCTCACCGGCGCGCTCCGCGAGCAAACGTAGAATCATCACCTCCTTGTCTTTCAACTCGATCGCGCCCGACGGCGTCTCGGCGGTGTAGGTCCGCAGATCGACGATCCGCTCACCGAAGCGCAGGCGATCCGGAGCGGCCTGCTGGTGCAGCCATTCCTCACGCCGGAACATGGACTTGATCCGGGCCAGCAGTTCCATCAGGTCGAAGGGCTTGGTGATGTAATCGTCACCGCCTTCTTCCAGGCCACGCACGCGGTCGCGGCCGGTGCCGCGGGCGGTCAGATAGAGAATCGGCACCCGGTCGCCGGCGCGCCTGATACGGCGGCAGAATTCGAAGCCGTCCCTGCCGGGCAGCATCACGTCCAGCAGGATCAGGTCGATGTTGCCCTGGCGCCACAGTTCCTCGGCGCTTTCGGCACAGTCGGCCGGGACCGGCTCGTAGCCCTCGATCTCCAGGTTGATCCGCAGGCCGTCCGCGAGATTGGCATCGTCTTCGACAACGAGGATGCGCCGTTTCATGTTTCGACTCCTTGCTCCGCCGGTAACACCAGCGTGAAGGTCGTACCAGCGCCCTCGACACTCGCCACCTCGATGTGCCCGCCGAGACGCTCGGCCATGCGCTTGACCAGATAGAGCCCCAGACCGGTGCCCGGCTTGGCGCCCGCGGCGAGGGGAGGTGAACTGTAGAAGCAATCGAAGATCCGCTGGTGCAGCCGTGCCGGGATACCCGGCCCGCGATCAGCGACCGCAAGCCGGTGCCAGGCGCCATCGCTCGTCAACCTCACCGACACCATGGCCGGTGCGCTGCTGTGATGAATAGCATTCTGTACGAGATTCCGCAGCGCCATGGCGAGGGTCAGACGCTGTCCGAGAATGTAGCACCCGGGCGCGAGATCGGTCTCGAGCTGGGCGCCGTTGGCGTTGCAGAATCGCTCCAGATCCAACAGGATATTCAGGCATTCCGCTGCCAGATCGAGTCGGCGCTGCGGATGTCGTGTGAGATCGTAGTCACCGCCGAGGACCAGGATCTGGTCCACGAGGTCCTCGATCTTGCGCAGATCTTCGAGCATGCGGCCACGAATCCGGACACCCGCTTCGCCGTCGATCTCCGGTCGGCCGAGGGTCTCGGTGTACAAACGCAAACTGGCCAGCGGCGTCTTGAACTCGTGGGTGGCACCGGCCAGGAACAGCTCCCGTGCCTGTTTGAACTCGCGTTCACGTCGATAGGCCAGCAGCAGGATCGTGACGCCGGCACCGAGCAGACCCAGAAAAAAGACACCTTCGGAGATGAACATGGTGGTGCGGCGACCAGCTTCCGTCCTGATCGCCGCGGCGACCTCGGGATCGATGTCGACCACGACGGCCGAGTCGGTCCTCGTGAAACGCAGGCGCGGGAAGGTTTCCGCCAGCGCGCCGAACTCGGCGAAGGCCATATCCTCGCGGCGTTCGATTACCGACAGTGCGTGCAGCCTCTCGTTGGCGAGTCGCTGCATCTGTACCGCCTCGTAGGTCCGGCCCTCCTGTGCGAGAAAGTAGACCCACCAGCTCCCCAGAGCGACCAGGAAAACGGCCAGCACGGCGTACCAGATCCCGAGGTGCGCTGCGAGTTTCATGGTCGGTGTTTCTTCCTGATCGCTGGTCGCGCTTTCGATTCCTGCGGCGGCGGCGCGGGCGCCCGCTGCCGTCGTCCCGCCGCCCACATCACGATCTGCATGAGCAGCAATAACAGACAGCAGCCGGCTCCCAGCAGATATGGCGCACCGAGCCAGCCACTGTACTTGGCCGCGACGCCGCCCGCGAGCGGCGGTACGAAGAAACCGACGCCGATCAGCGACTCGTGGATGCCGGCATTGCGACCCTTGCCATTCTCCGTATCCAGACTGTAGTACATGCTCGCCGCGTAACAGAATCCCAGCCCGATCCCGAGCAGCGGTATGGCGGCCAGAAACGCGGCGTAGGAACGCAGCCAGGGTACGAGTGCCACGGCAACGGCGATCATGAGTTGCGGCACCCAGAGTCGGCTCAGGGAATAGGCGAAGCGGACGGTCCCGATGAGCAGCACGAAGACCAGCGTCTGGAACAACAGGATACCGGCCAGGAAGATGCCAAAGCGGCTTTCGCCCCAGCCCAGCATCTCGAAGTACTGCGGCAAATGGTAGCTCAGGATTCCCAGGGCGCCGTAGGCACCGATGTTGCCGAGCCAGGCCATTCGGCGCAACAGCCGCCGTTCAGGCGCCGGCGCGGTGGTTGCTGATCGGGATCGGTCCGCCGGCACCGCAGACGCGACACTCACGTCGAGACGTCGGGGTAGCAACCAGAACGCACCCGCCACGACCGCCGCACCCACCAGGAAGGTCAGCTTGAATCCGGACAGCGCCAGAAGCGTCCCGCCCGCCAGGAAACCCAGCGACTTGCCCGCGCTCCACGAAACGTTCAGCAATCCCGTGTTGCGCACCAGACGGTCCGGCCCGGAGAGCTCTCCGACCGTGGCGTGTACCGCGGGCCAGTACAGCGCCTTGCCCACGCCCATGGCGAGCATCAACGCCAGCAGTAGCGCGAGGTCCCGTACGGGGTAGGACAGCACCGTCGCCGCGACGAGGATCAGACTACCTGCCAGGCAGATGCCGGATCGACCCAGCCGATCGCTCCAGCGGCCCGCCAGCTGGGTGAAGACGATGTAGGTGACCGAGTGCGCGGCGGGCAACAGGCCCAGGGCGAGCGATCCG
The DNA here is from genome assembly GCA_964384055.1 of uncultured Fibrobacteraceae bacterium. Lineage (GTDB taxonomy): Bacteria > Krumholzibacteriota > Krumholzibacteriia > LZORAL124-64-63 > LZORAL124-64-63 > CAYLIV01. The sequence goes on along the minus strand of CAYLIV010000003.1, from coordinate 120,045 downwards.
GCGCCGATGGCCAGCGCCTTGAAGGGTATGGCGGCCATGACGAGGAAAAAACCGCCGTCCATGCAGGCCGCCGAAAGAAACAACCGCCGCGGTACGCTGCCGTGTCGTGGTACACTTGGCCGTCGTGGCCGGCTCATCGTCTCAGGCACGTCGGCTCCCATGAATCCAGGCTACTGGTATTCCGCTCCCAGAATGACGCTGACGATGATCGCGCCGACCGCGATGGGCGCGGCGAATCGGATACAGAAGCGCCACAGGCCGAAACGGCTCCCCATATCACCGTGGCCAGTTTCGAGCTCTTCCCGGGTTTCCTTGTTGCTGAGGAACCAGCCGACGAATACGGCGATCAGCAGACCGCCGACGGGCAGAAACCAGTTGGAAGCCAGATAGTCCAGCGTGCCGAAGACACCGACCGTGGATTCCTTGCCGACGGGGTTGAAGTTGGTCAGCGTCTCACTGGCCCCGTTGCTCAAGGCGTTGAGAATGCCGAACGCCGCGATGCCGGCGCCCATGGTCAGGGCTGCCTGACGCCGCGGCCACTTCAGCTCGTCGATGGCATAGCTCGACACGACCTCGAGCAGGCTGATGGTACTCGTCAGGGCCGCGAAGGCCACCAGCAGGTAGAACAGCCCGGAGATGAAGTTGCCGCCCGGCAGTTGCACGAATACCGCCGGCAGCGTGGTGAACAGGATGGTCGCGCTGGCGCGGACTTCCATGTCGAAGCTGAAGATGATCGAGAACATGATCACGCAGGCGGCGATGGCGATGAGCGTATCGAGTATGCAGATGTACAGCGCGGACTGGGGGATGGAGGTCTGGCGGCTGATATAGCTGCCGTAGGTCAACATGGCGCCCATGCCGAGGCTCAACGTGAAGAACGCGTGACCGAGCGCCTCGAGAATCGAACCGCGGGTCAACTCGGCGAAATTCGGCCGGAACAGAAATACGATCGCCTCACGGAAACCCGGTGTGGTCGTTGCGTAGATGACCAGCGTGATCAGGATCACGAACAATGTCGGCATCAGAATCTTCGCCACGCGCTCGATACCGCCCCGGACTCCGAAATACACCGCCGTGATCGTAACGGCCATGAACAGCAGGTGGTACATGCTCTGCTGCCAACCGCTGGCCAAGAACTCGTTCAGGAAATGGTCCTGCAGTAGTTCCGGTTGCAGCGCCAGCTGTCCGAGTTTGCCCTGCAGGGCGAGTGACGTGTAGTGCAGGGTCCAGCCGGCCACGACGCTGTAGTACGATAGGATGGTGAAGCCGGCCACGACACCGAGAAATCCCACCGCGCCCCACGCCTTGCCGCCGGGTCTGCCCGCGCCCAGCGCCACGAAGGTTCCTACCGGATTTCTTTGCGCGCGACGCCCCATCAAGACCTCGGCGGTCATGATCGGAACGCCGACCAGTACAATAGCCGCGATGTAGACGAGAACGAAAGCGCCGCCGTGGTTGTGGTGTGCGATATACGGGAATTTCCAAAGGTTTCCCAGGCCGATGGCACTGCCCGCCGCGGCGAGAATGAAACCAAGACGCCCGCTCCATTGTCCCCGTTGTCCGGTCATCGATAGCCTCCCCGGCGTCGTCAATGGACACGTTGCCCGGTCGTCTCACCATCAGCGTGACGGTCGCCGGACCGGTAATCGATCGGGGCAGCATAACCGATCCCGGCATTGTGTTCCAGCGCTGAACCGGGCGACAAAACAAAAGGGCCGCGAATCAACTCGCGGCCCTCTTTTCTATAATGTGGTAGCGGGGGCAGGATTTGAACCTGCGACCTTTGGGTTATGAGCCCAACGAGCTACCAGACTGCTCCACCCCGCACCCAACCGTAATGGCTGTACGTATCTACGAAAGCGGAGCCCAATATATTGTCTGGATCTGGGGGTGTCAAGGCGGCGGCTGTTTTTCCGGTTCGTCACCTTTGATGACCAGCACTTCTTCGCCCGGTCGGTGCATGTTGAAGCGTTCGCGGGCGAGTTTTTCCAGGGCGTCAGGATCGTTTTCGAGCGCTTCGATGCGTGCTTCGAGGACCCGCCTGGTCGTGCGCAGATCCTCGATCTCCTGCTGCAGATCGTTTCGTTCCTTGCGCAATCGCAGGTATGTGGGGAGGCCGTTCTCGCCGAGCAGCGGAAAAAACAGAAACAGCAGGGCCAGAACTGCGCCGACCAGAAAGACCGAACGGCGCGACAACCAGCTGGCCGACGGCTTCATTCGCAGGTAGCGGACATCCTTGTCCTTGTTATCGCGCACGCGTACTCCGTTCGCAGGCCGCTCGCCGGTACGCGAGGGCCGCAACTCCGCTCGCACGACGTTCCGTTTTTCGCGGGCGACAAACGCGTCGAGGCGAATCAGGCCTCGCGGTTGGGCGGTCGTCACAGACCGATCCGGAGTCTACTTTTGCGTTCTGCGCGTGTCAAGCACGACAGCGCCTTGGTCCCTTCCCTTCACGACGACGGTCGCCCGGATATGGCGAACCGAGAACTCCTGGTTGACCGTGACGCCGGCACGGTCCTATTTTCGTGGCTTCCGAAAGGTGCCCAATGTTTGATCGGCGTAGCGATCTGAAACTCATTCGCAAGTGCAAACGCGGAGAAGAAGCCGCGTTCGCCAAACTGTTGAATCGTTATCGTGGTGCCATCTACAATCTCTGCTATCGGATGACCCGCAATGCGGAAGACGCGCGCGATCTCGCCCAGGAAGTTTTTACCAAGGTTTTTGCGCTCCTGGACCGCTACGACGAAAAATACGCGTTCAGTAGCTGGCTTTTCCGCATCGCCACCAATCATTGCATCGATCACCTGCGGCGCAACCGACTGCGTTTCCTCTCGCTGGATGGGAATGTCGGCGCCGACGGGGAGGAATTCGAACTGCAGTTGCCCGACTACGGTCCGTCTCCGGAAACGGTCTTGCAGCGCAAGGAGGCGATCGAGCGACTCGAGGAGATCATCGCCGAGTTGCCGCCGCACTACCGCGTGATTACCCTGCTGCGACACGATCAGCAGCTGTCGTACGAGGAAATCGCGGAGATACTGCAACTTCCGCTGGGCACGGTCAAGGCGCGGATTCACCGCGCCCGCAATCTGATCCAGCAGATGTTGAAATCGCGGGATTACGACATCTGACACCGACGGGCGGCAGCGACTACGGGTGTTCGCGCCCCGACCGGGAATCGCCCGGCACCGATCGAGACCGAAGCGTGAACGCCGAATCCGGCGCAATGGCGTAAAACAGCGGCCGAAAAGTTCGATAACTACCTGAAACCTTTGACCGCGAGGGTCGTAGTGGCCAGAACGAGAGCCGTTTCATCTTCGTTTTTCGAGTTTCCTGGAAGATGGAGCGGTCCTCAGGCAGCGAATGACCGGATCGCCGTGAGCGCGGCGACTCCACGTGGCCGCCGTTGGCGACGCTGGGTTATCCGGCTGCCGGAGCGCATCTGTGACGTGGCGGAACGTCAATCAGTGTCGGGGGATACGGCGTCCGCCCGTGTGGGAGCGGGTAGTTTCTCGTACTCGGATAAACGAGGACCGAGGCGTACCCGCTCCCAGCGAACACAGGTCCTGGCGCGGTACCGGCTGTCTGACCGCAGGCGGCTGGTCTCGAGTAGACAAAGGAACCCCGGTTACGGGGGAAGGAGCCAATCGTGAATCGCGGCAAGAACAAACAGGTCGATCCTCGAGGTTGCGCCGATTTTCGGCAGCTCTTCCAGGACTACCTCGATAGCACACTGGAAAAGCAGGAATCGCTCCAGGTGTTCTTGCACCTGCGTGAATGCTCGCAGTGCCATGTACACCTGGAGGAGACCAAGACCGTCTTCCAGTTGCTGGAGTCGCTGCCCACGCCCGAGATACCAGCGGGCTTCGATGATAAAATCCTCGCATCGATTCCGTATCAAGCGTATAAAGAAATGGAGCCGATTCGCCGCGAGCGGATGCCGGTGTATCTCGAACGAGAGTTTCTACCGGCCGCCATTCGTTCCACGGTGACGCGAAGCGCCGGATTCGGCCTCGCGCTGGTCAGCGGTGCCGGACTTGTGTCCGGCTGGTTGCCGGACTGGACCGTACTGTTTACCGCCGCCGGGCTGTTTCCCGAGGCTGCGGTCCGACTGCAGGGTCTGGGACGTTGGTTGACGCTGGTTACGCAACGGTCTGAAAGCTGATACGCATCATGATTGCGAGACCCGGGATGGCAGTCCTGACGGACAAACCGCGACGGGCCGGTAGCGAACACATATCGTTACCGGTTCTTGTTTTGATGGTGCTGTGCGGTATCGCCGCCTCCCCGGCGCTCTTGCGTTGTGATGTCCAGGCTGCGGACACCGGCGAAGGCGTGGCCGCGGCGTCGCGGGATTCCGCCGGCGATGCCGGCGAGCGACCGCTTCGCACGATGGCGCGCGATTCGCTCCTGGCGCGCATCAAACAGCGTACCGAGATGATCCGCAGCCTGCGGGAGTCGCTTGCGGTCGCCACCGAACGGTCCGGCGAATTCGGGATTCGCAGTCCGGAGGCCATCAATCGCGCCCTCGAGCAGTTCAGCGGCCACATCGACGATCTGCAAAACAGCCTGACGGGTCGCGATTTCCAGGTCAATGACGACGGCATAGCCATCCGTAACCAGGATGGCGGCTGGCTGAACCTCGAACTGCCGGAGAATCTCGGCGAACGGATCAGTCGCGGTATCGTGGAGATCAGCAGGAGTCTGCTCGACGAGTTGCCCGATACGCTGCAGCTCGAAGGCATGGCAGATAAGTTCGAGTGGTCCGCGCCGCAACTGGGCCGGCAGCGCGAACAACGACGCGTGATCTCCGGAGACGCCATCAAGTTCTGGGATAACGTTTTCGTCGACGAGGACGAAAGGGTTGCCGGCCATGTGGTGAGTATCTTCGGTAGTTCGACCGTCAGCGGCGCCGTCGACGGCAACGTGATCGTCGTGTTCGGTGATATGGAGATCGACGACACCGCCGAGATCAGCGGCAAGGCCGTCGCCGTGCTCGGCCGTCTCGATCGTTCACCGGATGCCGAGATCGGCAGCGTTCTGGTGATCGATCCCTTTGGTTTCGAAGGCCTCGGGTTTTTCGACGACTGGCGGACCAGCGGCCCGCTCACGGTGGCGATACACGCAGCGGGCTTCGTCGTCGACTGCCTGCTGCTTGCGTTCCTGCTCGCGTTGCTGCCGGCCTCACGTTTGACAAACGCCGAACGTACCTTGCTGTCGCGTCCAGCCGGATCGTTCGGGACCGGTCTAGGCGCCGTTCTGCTGGGTCCGATCGCCTTGCTGGTCGTTTGCAGCGTGCTGATCATCACGGTCCTGGGCATCCCCGTCGCCCTGTTGCTGATACTGGCGGTCCTCCTGCTGGCGATTCTGGCCGTCGCCATCGTCTCGATACCCCTTGGCAGACGGCTGTGCCAGCTGATGAGCCTGAGCTGCGAGCGTCCGCTGACGCTCGCGCTGATCGGTTTCACCGTTCTCTACCTCCCCGTTGGACTGGGGGTGTTGCTCTCGGTGTTACCCGCCCTTTCCACTTTGGGAACCGTGCTGAAGCTGTGCGGGGTCGGCGTTCTGGCCGTCGCGGGCATGTTCGGACTGGGCGCTATCCTGATCAGCCGTCTAGGAACACGTGCTGTCGATGAAACGGCGCCGGCACCGGTGAACACCGGCTACTCACCTACCGCCTGAACCCTCTCCAGCGTTTCCACGCCTCGCAATTGCGTCACGGGCGTGCCTTGCTGTGGTGGCTGTCGGTCGAGCAGCAATCGGTCGCGCATATAATCCCCTATCAGCAGAATAATTGTGTTATAATTCTTCACGTGCTCCGACTGAGTGTTATTTCCCACTGTTTCGGGTAAAAACACTCAGCGCAGACGGCCTGGCAGCCAGCGACCGCCCATCGGGGTCCGGGCGCCGAATGCCAGCTCGTGGTTATCATCTTTAAGTTGTTGTGGTACAAGCAGAATACGTCTACCTGCGATTCCGCTACCGCTGCCGATAGGATCGACAGGTTGGTGTCGTTCCGGAACGATCCCTGCGATGAACATGGGTATAAACCGACACCATGACCGAGGATAGAGCATTGCAGCATATAGCAGCCGAGAAAGCCCTAAAACGTAGTACGCTGGCCAATGGAGGCATGAAGCGGCGCGTCGTTGTGGCCATGGACGACCATCGCCAGCACGGCGCACTGGCGCTGCTGTGCGTTTCTCTGGTGCTGGCCTTGATCGTCTCGTCCGCAGCCAGCCTGGCCGCGACCATCGTCCAGTGCGAAAATGGGATCCGGGCGACGATTCATTCGGCGGAGGAGATCGAGGCAGACTGGACGTACCGGGATGGTCAGCTGACCGTGGTTCGACATCCGGCAATCGGATCGCTCGAACTGCTCAGCGGAACGAACGATGTCCGTCTCGAGCGCCCTGTCACGGCGTTTCACGCCTACAGCGCCGATGTGGTTGCCCGGTCGCTGCGGGATGTACACGGCTTCACGACCAGCCTCGACGTGGAAGTCTTCCTGCTGCCGGCCCCGCCGGCCAATACGCAGAGCAGCTTCGCGCGCCACAACGTGATCTTTCTGGCGCCCGGGTTGCTGCCGGTTCCGGAAACGACCCAGGCCTACACGACCGTTCACGAGCTGGGGCACGTGCTCACCTGGGCGTTTTTCGATGAGTATCCGACCCGGTGGGCAAGCTATCTCGCAGCCCGTCACCTCGACGACGATGCTTTCGGCCACGATGTACCGCACGCCGACCGTGCTCGCGAGATACTCGCGGAGGACATCCGCTACCTCTTCGGCGGCGTCCAGGCGACCGCATCCGGATCCATCGAAAACCACGCGCTCGCGCTGCCGGACCAGGTGATGGGCCTCGAAACGCTTCTGGTCGGCTTTTTCGACGAGGTGGCGGCTCCGGTGCAGGCCGAGATCAATACCTGGGCCTATCCGAATCCGTGTAATCCGCTGACGACCATCGGTATGGCCATTCCCGTCGGCACGCGTGTCTCGGCGGACAACAGTGCCATCTTGCGCATCTTCGATATCCGGGGCCGACTCGTTCGCACCCTCGGCGGTGGCCATCTGGCCAACAACCGGGTAGCCGTGCAGTGGGACAGCAGCGACGAAACGGGGGCGGCGGTTGCCTCGGGGAAGTATCTGTTCGTGCTCTCGATCGGTCCGGTGCATGCGCGCGGTTCGATCACCGTCGCGCGCTGAGACGCACCGCCTGCACGCAACCCAATATTTATTTCGGACTACTTGACCAGGGCGAGTTTCCCGGTGCCGGCAACCGCTCCATCCACTTGAATTCGGTACACGTATGTTCCAGCCGGCGCCGTCTTGCCGTCGCTGGTCACGCCATGCCAGTGTACCCGGTTCTGTCCGGATCGGCCGGACCGCGGCGGTAACGACCAGACGGTGCGTCCCTGCAGGTCGTGAATGCTGATCTGGTAGTCGGCGGCGCGGACCAGCGTGAAGCGAATGGTCGTCGTCGGGTTGAAGGGGTTGGGGGAGGCGCGATGATCCGCCAGCAGACCCGCTGTCGGGACGGCGCCCACGGCGGTGGGATCGATGTAGAATTCCTCGATCTCGTCCACATTGATGTGCCCGAACGCTCCGGTTTCTTCGTCGACGATAGTCAGGTAGACCTCGAGCCCCACGAATTCGGTCAGGTCCCACTCGCGCCAGTTCATGGTTTCTTCGTCGTGACCGGTCTCCGAGAGCAGCATGGTATCGGCCTCGGCATCCATCAGCGCGATGTAGAGCGTCTCCGGGTAGTTGCCGCCGCCGACGAGCATCTTCATGCGGTTGCCCTCGATCGTGAAGGGGAAGCTGCTGACCGTACCGGTAACGCCGTCGCCGTAGTACGAGCCAGGCGTACCGACACCCGACAACGGGCCCTGATAGTATTCACGGCTCCCGTACCAACCGTGACCGACCAGGCCGCACGATTGCTCGCCGCGCATGACGGGATTATCGCCGTAGCACGGGTTGCCCAGCGTAGCGAAACCATCCCGAAACGCCCAGTCGCGATCGAGCGGATGGGGCCGGAGTACCACGGGTGCCGCGTCCGGTTGGTCGAAATCCAGGGTGTCGAAACGAACCACGTAGGCGTAGTTGCCCGTCGGCGGCTGGAACTCGGGTGCCAGCCGGGAAAAGAGATCGATTTCCCCTTCGAAGCGGTCGATTTCCGGGGCGATACCCCAGTCGATTATCGTACGACTCGCCATGCTCAGATCGCCGGCATTCGCGGCGAAGACGTGGCTGACGCCCTGTATATCCTGTTCGTAGAAGAACAGGTGGTGCCAACCGTCGCGTACGTGATACTGGCAACTCTCGAGGACGTGTTCGGGGAACGGCCCGTCGTTGACGAAGAACGGATCGAGTGCGATCCAGTCGACGAGATTGACCGAATGAGCCAGGTGCAATGCGCCCATATGCTCGCCTGGATTCTCAGGGTCTCGCAACGACACCGTCGAGAGCATGCACCACCGGTTGGTCTTGTAGACGTAGGGGTCGCGACACGCGCTCCAGGGCACGTTCTCGTTCCACCGGTAGGTCTCGCTGTCGGGCTCGAAGAGCGGGTTGTCGTGACCCTTCGCCCAGAAGTAAAGATCCTGCGAATACGCGAGGCACGGCCGCTGTACCATGATGTCGTTGACTCCGGTGTAGGCCATGACCCATTGCGCCGCGCCGTCGTCCCAGAAGACGTCGGGCGCCCACATGGCCTCCGCGTCGATACTGGACGGGCCGACGGTGAGGGCGGCGCCTTCGACGGTCCAGTGGGAAAGATCAGTCGAGGTTGCATGCCAGATGGTGTCGGCCTCCGCCACCGAGGGTGTCGCCTCGGGTATCGCGTGGTAGAAAACGTGGAACAATCCGTCTACCTTGACCACGCTGAAGTCCCAGACCTCGTATTCGGGATGCACGAAGTACTTCTGTTCGAAGTCGATCTTGACCATCGCGTCGGCACCGGGTGCGCCGCCGAACAGGCTTACCAGCGCCGCGACCAATAACGTAGCCGGGATCAGCCTTACCGCGGGCCGTGCGTGACGACCCATAGCTGCTGCAACACTCCTCAAATCCGCCTCCCAACATCTGCCGTGCCCTATCAATACCGGTCGTCGCCGAGTGCCGGCACACGAGTCCCGCCGACGCGGCAGTCCGTAACACATATGCCGTCGCAGAGAACCAGCGACCTATCGATCCGCACACTATTTTATCATTTATCAGTCCGACAGGTCAATTGGCGTCGCCGTGATCGATCCGGATTGCGGCCCTGGATGTCGTTGTCGCATCACGACACTTGGCCCGCTCGACCGGCGATGGTATCTTCAACAATGGGTTCCGGATGTCCGTAGTCACCGCCGTCGTATCGGGAGGCTCTGCGAGGTGCTGCGCCCAGTAATCGTCTACTGCTTGCTGATCGTGTGGTTCGGTACGGTCGATCCGTCGATCGCCACGACGATCTACGACGACGAATCGGTGGAACGCCGCGTGGGAGCGCGACTGGCGGCGCTGGACAGCCTGTTGCACCTGGAAGAATATGAGCGAGCGGCACGAACGGCTCGTCGCCTGCTGGCGCGACACGGCGACTGCCCGCTGCACACCTGGCAGATTCAACAGCGTCTCGGCTTGATCCTGTTGAAGGGTGGCCATGCTGATCTCGCCGTCGCCCATCTGGAAGCGGCGATTCGTGCCGAACCGGGTGTGGCCGAAAGTCATCTCAACTTGGCGGCGGCGCTGATCGAACAGGGCAAACGCGGCAGGGCATTCAGCGAATTCGAGGAAGCGGCGATGCTGGCGCCGGACGATTACCGCGTGCATCTCGATTTCGGACAGGCCATGCTCGAACTGCAAATGGTCGAGGCGGCATTGGGTGAGCTGGCGCGTGCGCGAGAACTGTGTGCCGATTGTTTCGAGGTGGACCTTGCGCTGGCCAACGCCCATCTTGCCGCGGACGACTTCGCCGCTGCGGTCGCGCCGTTGCGACGGCTGCATGCGTCGCGGCCTTCGCCCGAGATCCGTCAGCGGCTGGCGACCGCACTGCACCAGGCGGACGAGCTCGCAGCATTGCAGGAGTTGCTCGGCGCCGCCTGGCCCCTGGGCCTCTCGGCGAACGAGACCCTTCTGCTGCTGGAAGCCGATCGACATCGGGGGCAGCCGGCGCGTGCGCGCGAACTCGTGCAGAGGCTGCGGATGCAACCCGCTGGCCACCACGCCGACACCGCCGAGCTCGGAGCCGCCGCCTCGGAGGCCCTGCTCTGGGGTCTGGTGGCAATGATCTGCCTCGACGCCAACCTGCCGGACGCCGGTCTTGACGCCATCGACGTGGCGGTCGCTCTCGAGCCGGACAACGTGACCTATCGCAACAATCGTGTCGTGATTTTGCTCCGGCTGGACAGACAGCAGGAAGCTGCCAAGGAGTGGGAGCGTGTGCTACAACTGGATCCCACTCGCGCCGAGCAACCGCGCTGATCAGCGGTGCCGGTGAACCGGATCATCGCCGTTCACCCACGGAGACAGGCCCTACCCGAGGAACTGGACAACATCATGCGCGCAAACCGCCGGCATCCGGACTCACGTGACCATCTACCCGTTCTGGCCGTCGCCTGCGGAGCCGCGGCCCTGGGTCTGCTGTTTGCGGGCTGCACGCCACCGCGTGAAGGACCCGTCGATCAGCCCCGTCCCGTCACGGCCGGTATTTGGCACGAAGCCCCCGCGCCGGATGGTCCCTGGCGCCCGCACGTGCTCGAGCGTTGCCAGCACCTGCTCGAGGAGTCCGGCATCAACGCTGCTCAGGAAGGATGCCTGGCCACCTGCCGCAATCTGTTCAAGCAGTACGAGGGTAGCGACGCCATCATGGAACTCGAGCTCTGCCTGCAGGATCACGGTCGATGTGACCTCGTGCTGCTGACCCTTGGCCAGCTCTACATGATGGCTGGTCGCGGGATGCCGGAGTTGTTGCCGAGCGAAGGACCGGCCGGGGATGTGGGACACTGGCCGACGAACCAGCGACGCCTGCTCGACCGGGCCGAAGCGTTGCTGACCGAAGCCGCGCAGAGCCGACTGGACGACGGCATGATCGATTACCTGCGGGCCGACATCGCGCGAGCCCGAGGCGATACGAGCGGCGCGAGACAGCTGGTCGCCGCCGGCAGGGAAAAATGCTCGCTGCCGCGCAGTATCGCCATCCTGGCCCAGTATCAACATCTCAATCGCTACGGCGCCAAGATGCTCGCCGGTGTTTCGCCAGAATATCCGGCAAAGGCGCTGGCCGAAGAAATAACCGGTGAGGTCGTTGTTGACCTGCTGGTCAACCCTGCGGGCCGAGTCGTGCAGGTCGCTCCGGTCAGCAGTCCCCATCGTGTGTTGACTCGTGCCGCAGCAACGGCTTTTCTGGCGGCGCGCGTACAACCGGCCAAGATCGGCAAATATCCGCTCTGGTCGTGGTTACGTGCTAAAACCCGGTTTTCCCTCGGCGACTGATCCCGACCGCAATCGACATGATGGGTTGATTTCGTGAGTGGTTGGACCTTATCTTACAGAAGCGTGTCGCTTCCGGAGCGCGGTACGGAGAGGTGCCGCCTGAAACACACGTGCCGTATTCAACCGCCCACGCAGCGTGATTCCCGACCCGGGAGGTTTCGGTTTTGATGAAGGGTCTATTCGAGCGTCGCTTCGCCGTGGTCTGCACCATCCTGCTTGCAGCCATCCTGCTGGCCGGTTGCACCGGCAAGGAAGCTCCTTCCGAAGTGCTGATCATCTGCGGCAACCATTCCTGCGGCAACCTGACGATGATGACCACCGACACCACGAGCAGCGGCTACGAATATCTCGAGCCCCAGCTGTCCCCGGACGGTTCGACGATCATATTCACGGCCGACTGGAGTGCCGTACCCTCGAACGAACGACCACCGGAGGGTTTCATCCCCCATGAACGGCGGCAAATCGCGACCATGCCGTTCACACCTGGTGGTTCGACGACCGTTGTCACGCAGGTCAGAGATCTGGGCGCCACGCTCATACGCATGAACGACTTCGATCTTCCTTTCGACGACGGCTTCTCGCCCCTGGACGATCAGAAGGGTAATCCGATCTGGGACTTCCGCGACCCGAACACGCCGGCGATCATTTTCTGGATCAACACCCAGCGCGGCAACCGCCTGTTCCGCGCCGATCTGACGGGTCACCCGGGCGCCAATGCCAATCCGACGATCCTGTACTATGAAGAGGGCGATTTTTCGCCGGCCGGCTACTACTACCAGCACAAATCGCCGCGCCTGTCGCCGGACGGCCGGTGGCTCGCGTTCAGCCGATCCTGGTGCGCCGACTTCGAAGATCTGACCTGCTCGCAACAAGCGATCTGGGTCCTGGACATGGAAACGGCCGGCGTAGATCCCACCCAGTATCGCTGCTTCCCGGTCGTCACCGAAGCGGCGCACTGCGACCACGCCAGCTGGTCCCACGACACGCAGGGCGATACATACCGCATCGTATTCTCGGCGACTGTGGACCTCGTGGGCGAGACGGCCGACGCCACGTCCGAGATCTTCAGCCTCGATTTCGACCCGGCATACGCGGAAGCGAATGACGAGGTGCCTCTGGACAACAATCTGGAACGGTTGACCTTCACCGACTATCTGGACGGCGACCCCATCGTCGCGGTCCAGAACTACAGTCCGGTCTTCTCGCTGGACGACTCGGAGGTCTATTTCATATCGACGCGACGGGCGCCGTCGATCACCCAGCATGATCGGAATATCTGGTGGGTACCGTCCGACGGCAGCCTCGATCCGGACATCCTGTTCTTCACGCGGCAGGACGACACGGATCCATTCGTGACCGACGATGGCAAGCTGATGTTCAGCAGCAAGATGGGGTTCCCGACCGAGATGCTCGATCAGCTCGAAGAGCAGGCCATCGAGCGTATCCAGCAGGAAGATCCGACCCTCTCGGAATTCGAGGTGCTGGAAGCCGCAGCGACGGAACGCGAAGAACTCGAATTCTTCGCCGACGTGATGTCACATATTTACGTGTTCAGCGACTGGTAGCGATCCGGACGGGCGGGATTCCGGACAGGTCGTGGATTCGGTGGGCGAGCTGACGTTCGTATCCTACGCCCGGGCGGCAGCCGTCAGCAGGCCCATTCCCACCAGCAGGGCGAGCGACACGAAGAGCACGATCACACGTTTGAGCATTTTACGGTCCTTCGTAAAAGCCAAAGCCGACACGCGACACAAGCAGTTTCTCTTGCCGATTCTCTTGACGATCAACGGTGTCATCACAGCCGTTCCACCTCGACCGCCTCGATCACGCCGCCAACAGTACTACGCGGCAACCCGTATCGCCAGCTCGAATATTCACCGCGTGGCGGATTCCCCACCCGTATAGAGACGGACAAGTTTTTCGCTGATGGCCAGCCAGCTGAATCGCTGCTCGATGATCCGCCGCGCGGTGTCGGCGCGTCGCGCAGCGGACTCGGGATCGGCGAGCACCGTGACCAGGGTGTCGGCAAAGGACACGTCCGGCTTACCGATCGTGACCGCGCCGTCGCTGTCGTTCACGATACCTTCGGCGCCGATTGCCGTGGTGACGATCGGAATCCCCCTGGCCATCGCTTCGAGTATCTTGATCTTGATGCCGCCGCCTTCGCAAAGCGGAGCCACGAAGAGCCGGCATTCACGAAAAAGCGGTGTCAGGTCGGCGACGAAACCCTGAGCGGAAATCCGCAGGTGCGGATCGTCGTTAAGTAATCCGAGCGACGCCAGGAAGTTACGCGAGCCGCGGCCGACGAGCACGAGTTGCGCTTGCGGATACCTCTGGACGACCTGAGGCCAGATCCGGCTCACCAACAACTCGGCGGCGCTCCGGTTGGGGCCGTGACCGAAGCTACCGACAAACAGGCAGCGAAGGGGTTCTGTCGGTCGCCATTGTGCGACGATGGCCTCGGTGTCGACGCCCAGGGGGACCGTCACCAGATTGCGGCCGCCTTGCTCCGCATACAAACGGCGGTCTTGTTCCGTGACGCACAGGGTAGCGTCCGCCCAGTGCGATGCGGCCACCTGCAGCCGGCGCCAGGCCGCGGCCTCGGCCGCGAGTGCCGCCTTGCGCAGTGGGTTGTTCGTCTGTCGAGCCCGGCGCTGGCGCGGTAATGACCCCAGTTCATGACTGTTGAGCGCCAGAAACGGCCGTGGCTGCGATTGGCCGGTGGCACGCTCGTCGCGCCAGCGGCGCAGATCGCGGCACAGCAGGGCAAGTTGCAGGTATTCGATCTGGACAGCGTCGGGAGCGAACTCGTCGGCGACGGCCAGGACGCGCCGCGCGAGCTGACGCGACCAGTACTTGGTCACGTAGTACGGATACCCAGAGACCAGTGCGCGTCCAGCGGCGCCGGCGCGCGAAGACAGCAGACCCGCGCGGGAGCGACCTCGGCTCCGGCGGTCCCGGAAGGGCACCGCGGTGACCGAAACACCGAGTTCCGCCACATCGTCAACATGATCGGCCTCGCCAGGGCGCAGCAGGCTGAACAGGTGCACCTCATGCGTCCGCGCCAACGAGGCGACCAGGCCGCGCACTGCGGTGCCGCCACCGTGACCGACGTTGCTGTGGGGAAGGTAGGGCGACAGAACCAGGATCCTCACCGGCATTCTCTCCCGGGAGTTGACACGGTGCGACCAAACACGAAGTCAGCGGATGACGTATCCCCGGTCGATGGCCAGCTTCTCCAACTGCTGGTCCATGGCGATTTCCCACTCGGTGGATCCCTCTTGCAGATACGGCTTGTGCTCGAGCAGCCAGCTCGACGCCTGTTCGTCGATCTCGTCCTCGATCTTCAGGTCGTTCACCAGCAGGCTCTCGATCAAGAAGATAAAACGATCCTCGGCGATCTCGATGTCCACCAGTTCCTCGTCGAGCAGGGTGTCCACGATACTGCGGGCGACGATGGCCAGGCGTTCCTCGGACAATCTCATGACGGGACCGAGCCTCCGGTGGGCTGCAGGCAGCGCCTGCTACAGCGTGAAACCGCGTTTCTTGGCTACCTCGCGCTTGATCTTGTTGCGTAACATGCCCATGTCCATTTCCATGGCCGAGATCTCACCACGGTACTGGTCTAGCATCGCCTCGACTTCCTCGTCGATCTCGTCCTCGGCCTCCAGGTTGGCAAGGATCGAATCGTACACCGAACGCGCCACCAGATCCGCGTTGTCGAAGTGGATCCGCGAGTTCTCCTGGAACAGCTTGAGGACCTTGTCGGTGAGATATTCGACCTTGTACCGAGTCAGACGCATGTCTTGTCCGCCAGCGAGGATTGCCTTTTGCTTCAATGATCTGAGCCTGAATTGAAAGGTTTTTCTTATGACTTGGCAAGGATTTTTAGACAGTATATTTTTCTTGCCGCGCGTGTCTGCGAACCGTCGCGACAAAAATGGGAACCCAGATTTACAGAAAACGTACGCATTCGGGTTTTGGTTCTCGATCCGCAAGCACGGAAGGTGGATATGACTGTCAACGAATCACTCGATAAAGCCAGGGCCGAGGAACTGGCCGGTCGTCTCGATCAGGTATTGCAGGAGGTCGGCAAGGTCATCGTCGGTCAGCGACTGCTGACCGAGGGGCTGGTTCTGGGCCTGATCACCGGCGGGCACATCCTGCTCGAGGGAGTGCCGGGGCTGGCCAAGACCCTGGCCGTGCGGACGCTGGCGAATGTCGTACGGACCGGTTTCCAGCGAATCCAGTTCACACCCGACCTGCTGCCGGCCGACATCGTCGGCACGACGATCTACCGGCGCGAGACCGGCGAATTCACCGTGAAGAAAGGGCCGATCTTCAACAACATCATCCTGGCCGACGAGATCAATCGTGCGCCGGCCAAGGTGCAGAGCGCCTTGCTCGAGGCGATGCAGGAACGACAGGTGACCATCGGGAACGAGACCTTTGCCCTCGATGATCCGTTCCTGGTGCTGGCGACCCAGAACCCCATCGAGCAGGAGGGGACCTACCCCTTGCCCGAGGCGCAGGTCGATCGTTTCCTGCTGAAGCTGCGCGTCGACTATCCCAGCCAGGACGACGAGCGTCTGGTGCTCGAGCGGATGGCGGGGCGTGAGGTACCGCCGGTCGACCGGGTCATCGATCCCGACGAGATCAACGTCATCAAGGAAGCGGCCAACGCGGTCTTCATGGACGAGAAGATCAAGAGCTACATCCTGGACCTGGTCTTCGCCTCGCGGGAGCCGCAACGCTACGATCTCGCGATCGACCGCCTGATCGCGTACGGCGCCTCGCCGCGCGCAACCCTGGCGCTGTCGCAGCTGTCGCGGGCGCACGCGTTGCTGCGTGGACGATCGTTCGTCATTCCCGAGGACGTCAAGGCGGTCGGGCACTCGGTCTTGCGCCATCGGATTCTCGTGACTTACGAAGCCGAGGCGGAGAATCTGACCAGTGAGGATATCGTCACCACGTTGCTGTCCAATATCGAAGTGCCGTGATGGCGGCGTGATCGCGTTGGCGCCGGCCCGGAGCGGCGCCGCGCACGGACCGTAACCGAGAAGCCGTACCGACAACCGGCAGGCGCCGGCCCGCGGCGAGGAGCGAAAAGTGTCGAAGGTGCGTCGAAGCGAATCCGGAAGTGAACGGAACGCGGGCATCCCGAGCGAGATCTTCGAGGCCGTGCGGCGGATCGAGATCCGTACGCGCCGCCTCGTCGACGAGACGTTTTCGGGCGAGTATCATTCCGTCTTCAAGGGCCGCGGCATGGAATTCCGCGAAGTGCGCGAGTACGTGCCCGGCGACGATATCCGCACCATCGACTGGAACGTAACGGCGCGCCACAACCAGCCCTTCGTGAAGATATTCGAAGAGGAGCGCGAACTGACCGTGATGTTGCTGGCGGACGTCAGCCGCAGCGGCCGTTTCGGGTCCGGCCAGCGGACCAAGGCGGAGATCGCCGCCGAGCTTTGCGGCGTGCTGGCCTTCTCGGCCATCAGCAACAAGGACAAGGTCGGCCTGGTACTGTTCAGCGACCGCGTGGAGAAATACATCCCGCCGGCACAGGGTAAGAGCCACGTGCTGCGCCTGATACGCGAACTGCTCACCTTCAGACCCGAACAACCCGGCACCGACCTCAACGGGCCGCTACAGCTGATCGCCTCGGTGCTCAAGCGAAAGGCCACTGTGTTTCTGGTGTCGGATTTCTGGGCGGGCGACTTCACCACCAGCCTGCGCATCGTCAACCGGCGTCACGATTGCGTGGCGGTACGGATCCGCGACCCGCGGGAAATCGTCGTTCCCGATGTCGGACTCGTGCGCTGGATCGATGCAGAACACGATGAGAGTCTGCTCGTGGATACGTCGTCCGCCGCGACGCGCCGGGTGCTGACCGAACGGGGACGGCGCCGTGACGAGGCCCTCGAGCGTCTTCTGAAGTCATTGCGCGTCGATCTGGTCGATATCGATACGACACGGTCCTACGTCGAGCCGCTGCAGGAGTTCTTCACCGGGCGCGGCTCGCGCGCCGGGAGGCGTCGCTGATGGTGCGACTGGCTCTTTGGCTGGTGATTGCCTTCCTGCTCGCGTCCGGCGGGGTGGTCGCGCAGGCGCCGTCACAGCCCACGATCCCGACCGTACCGCCGACAGCGCCGCGGCAGGTCCCTCAGACCGTCCCCCAAATGGCGCCGCCGCCGCCCGCGCCGCCGGATACCGCACTGGTGCGCCTCGCCGGTCCGTCGGACTGGCCAGCGCCGACGGCGATCCACGTCTGGCCCGATACGCTGGTGTTTGGCGGGCAAGCGGCCGTCGTTCTCGATTTTACCCGCGAGCCGTCGGGTTTCGCCGCCGACTCGCTCCGTTGCGATGTCGACTGGCTCGTCCCGGCGACGCAGGCCGGTTCGCGCCGACACGGCCTGGCCGGTTTCTGGGATCGACTGACGCGACGCGTGCCACAGGTCGATCTCGACTGGACCGATCTGCCCGCAGCGGCGGGCTGGCGGGTAGCCGTACCGATCCGCTTCTATCGCGTCGGTACCTGCCGATTCGTCTGGTCGGAGAACGGTGCGCCGGCATCGTCCTTCGTACACGTCGTCGGTCGGGTGTCCGAACCCGGTCAGGCGGCGGTGATCCGCCCGCCGCGAGGGCTGGGTTGGCATGGCGCACGTATCGCCGCCGGCTTCCTGGTCGTGGTGCTCCTGACGGTGCTGGTCTGGTGGCTGTGGCAGCGGCGTCGGCGCCCGTCGGCAGGGCCGGTCGATACGCCCTTGCCTTTGCCTGCGTACCTCGACACGGCGGTACGGCTCGGATCACTTCACGCGGCGCAGTTGCCCGCGCGCGGCGAGGGTCGCGCCTTTCTCGATCGACTCGGCGAGTGTGTACGCGGTTTCCTGAGCCAGCGCTATCTGATCAGCGCCGGCGAATTGACTCCGGGTGAGATCCGGACCGTGCTGGAGGACCGTGGTCATCGTCCCGCTATGCCCCGCGAGTTCGCCCGCGTTCTGCTGCGCGCTGACAACCTGCGTTTCAGCCGGCAGGCCATCGACGCCGAGTTCTGTCGCCAGCAGCTGATCGAGGTGATGCGACTGATCGCCGCGTCGCGCGTCGTGGCCCGCTTCACGCCGGTGCCTCCCGAACGGCTACTGGCCGGTGATAAAGCCTGGGCGAAGCTGTGCGCCGATCTCGGTCTGAACCACCAGGTCGGTTCGCAAACCGGAGGTGGCGCGTGATCGAGTTTGCCCATCCCGCGGTGCTGTTGCTGGCGGTTCCGGTACTGGTCGCGCTGTGGGTCCGCCTTCGTGTCGGCGACGATCCGGCGGTCGTGCGCCATTCCCACCTCAGGCTGTTGGTCGGTCACGGCACCGGACTGCGGATCCGGTTGTTCCGGGCACTGCCCTGGATGTCCGCGCTGGCACTGCTGTTGCTGGTCGTTGCGCTGGCGCAGCCGCGGATCGGTCACAGCACCGAGGAGATCGAAGGCGAGGGCATCGACATCATGATCGCCCTCGATATCAGCGGCAGCATGCGGGCACTGGACTTCGCGCCGCTGGACCGGTTGAGCGCGGCCAAGGACGTAATCGACGGCTTCATAGCCGGACGGCCCTACGACAAGATCGGTCTCGTGCTCTTCGCCGCCAAGTCCTTTACCCAGTGCCCGTTGACCCTGGATCATCCGGTCCTGCTGCGCTTCCTCGACGAGGTCGAGGTGGGCTTGATCGACGACGGCACGGCGATCGGTCTCGGGCTGGCGACCGCCGTCAACCGGCTGCGCCATTCCACGGCGGAGAGCAAGACGATCATTCTGCTGACCGATGGTCTGAACAACGTGCCCACACTGGAACCGGAAACAGCGGCCGAGCTGGCGCGTACTCTGGAATCGCGCGTCTACACGGTGGCGATCGGACGCGAGGGCATGGCGCCCTACCCGGTGGACGATCCCATCTTCGGGCGGCGTACCCGGCAGATCGAGACGCACATCGACGAAGCGCTGCTCAAGCGTATCGCCGCTGTGACCGGCGGCGAGATGTTCCGCGCCGAGGATCCGCAGGCATTGCAGGGAATCTTCGATACCATCGACCAGCTGGAGACGACCCGCTACGAGACGACCATCGCCACCTTCTACCGCGAACTGATGGTCTGGTTCGCCGGGCCGGCGTTACTGTTACTGGTATTCGAGGCACTGCTGGCGGCGACCTGGTTGCGTCGCTTGCCCTGATTACATCGGCAGACGGGGAGAGATTCGTTTGACCTTTGCCGCCCAAACCTGGTTGCTGACGCTGCTGTTGCTGCCGGTGCTCGCGCTCCTGTTGCGCCGGAGCGACCGCCGCGCTGCCCGGCGACTGGAGACACTGCTCGGCGAGCGTGGTGACGAGCATGTCGAGCGCTTCAATCCCCGGTTGCGGCAGTGGCGCCGGTTTCTGTTGCTGGCGGGACTCTTCTGGCTGATCATCGCCCTTTCCCGGCCCCAGTGGGGCGCCGACGAGGTGGTGGTCAACCAGAAGGGCACGGATATCGTCATCGCGCTGGATATCTCCAACTCGATGCTGGCGGAAGACGTGGCGCCCAACCGCATCGGCAACGCCAAGGCCGAGCTGGCGAGTTTCCTGTCGCGGCTGGAACAAAGCCGGGTCGGTCTGGTATTGTTCGCCGGTTCCGCCTTCGTACAGTGCCCGCTGACCATGGACTACGGGACGGCGAAGCTGTTTCTGAAACTGGCGGATCCCGACATGCTATCGGAGCAAGGGACGGCCATCGCGGCGGCGCTGTCGACCAGCCGCGAGCTGCTCACCCAAGAGGCCCCGGAGGGCGGCGGCGTTTTCCGCGCGATACTGCTGGTGACCGACGGTGAGGATCTGGAAGGCGAGTGGGAAGAGCAGGCGCAGGCGTGTCTGCGCGAAGGGATCGTCGTGTTGCCGGTCGGTGTCGGCAAGGAGACCGGTGGTCTGATTCCCACCCATGACCAGGAAGGCAATCCCACGGGTTTCATGAAGGACAGGGACGGGAACCTCGTCATGACCAGAATCGACCTGCAATCTCTCGAGCAACTGGCGGCCATCGGTGGTGGCAGCTCGTTCCGGATCGGGGTCGATGGTCTGGCTGGTGACCGCCTGCATTCGGTGCTCGAGCAGCTCGGCCAGCGCGATCTCGAAGAGCGCCGGATCACCTCGTACACGGAGCGGTTCTATATGCCGCTGACCCTGGCTGTCGTCTGTTTCTGGATTCGATTGCTGGTCCGGGCGCGGCGTCGACGCCCGCCGACCGAGGCAGGTGTGTCGACCGTGGCCGCCGTTCTGGTAGTGTCGCTGGTCCTGAGCGGCCTGCTGCTGCTGCCGGGCGCCGGGGTCGCGGGCACGATCCGACCGGCCGGTGCGGCCGAGGCGGAGACCGGTCGCGAGTACTTCCTGGCCGAGCAATACGAAGAAGCACTCTCGGCCTTCGAGAGCGCCCGGGCGTTCAATCCCGACGATCCACGTCTGAGCCTGGCGGTAGGGGAGACCTTGTTCGAGCTCGAGCGATACGAGGAAGCGACGGCCGAGTTCGCGCGGGCCCTCGGTCAGTCGGACAGTCGCACCTTGCGTGCCGAGAGCCTGTACAATGCCGGCACCACCGCCCTGGCGCAGGGTGACGCCACAGTGGCGATCGAGAAACTCCGCGAGTCCCTGCAGATCGATCCGCATCAGGAAGACGCGCTGCTCAATCTCGAGTCTGCCCTGCAGTTGCTCGAGCAACAACAACAGCAGCAACAGCAGCAGTCGGACGACGAGAATCAAGACGAGAATCAAGACGAACAGCAGGATCAGCAACAGCAAGACCAGCAGCAACAACAAGACCAGCAACAGCAGGAACAGCAGGAACAGCAGCCTGAAGAACAGGAATCCGAGGAGAAGGAACAAGAAGAGGAACCGGAACATCAGGACCAGCAGCAACCGCCGGAAGAACAGCAGCAGGAGCGATCTGAGCAAGAGCAGCCACTGCCCGAAGAGGCGGAGGAACTGACCAAGGAGCAGGCGCTCAATCTGTTGCGGGCGCTCGACCATGATGAGGAGCAGCTCAAACGATCGGTACAGAAGCGTCTGAAGGGTGGTCAGGCGAAGAGCGGTAAACGATGGTGAGCTCGATGGATCCCAGATCGCTGAACCGATTTTGCGCGTACCGAGCGAGCCTGATCTGGCTCGTGCCGACGGTGCTGTTGCTCGTGTTGTGCCTGCCGGCGCCGGCCGCCGCCGTAGTCTGTACCGCTGAGGTCGATCGCCAGAAGGTCGCTGTCGGCGACCAGATCGTATTGACGGTTTCGGTGCAGGGCGCATTTGCCGGTGGGCCCGATGTTGTGCTGCCGTCGATCGTCGGCGTTGACGTGCGCAGCGGCGGTACCAACCAGAGTTTCAGTTTCGTCAACAACGAGGTGCAGGCCTCGGTGGCGTACACCTTCTACCTGCGGCCGACGATCGAGCGGGGTTTCACCGTGCCCGCGTTGCCCATCGTGGTGGATGGCAGGGAGTACAAGACGCAACCCATCACGATCGAGGTCTTGCCCGCCGGCACGCAGTCCGAGCCGGCGCGGGGCTCGCCGGACCCGGTTGGCGCCCCTTCCCCGAGCAACAGCCCCAATCAACCCAGAAAAGGTCGCGCCGACAGCGCCGGCGGACCCGGCGACGAGGTATTCATCAGCACGACCGTGGACAAGGAACGGGTGTATGTTGGTGAGCAGCTCGTGCTGTCGTTCAAGTATTACCGGCAGAGCAATCCGCTCGACAATCCGCAGTACAATCCCAGCCGCACCGAAGGCTTCTGGCGTGAGGACCTGCCGCCGGAGAGTCACTACCGGCGTACGGTCGCCGGCCGAAACTATCTGGTTACCGAGATCAAGTACGCCCTTTTCCCGACCCGGAGCGGCGAGCTGGTCATCGAGCCGGCGGAACTGTCGTTTCCCGAAGACCTGTTCAGCCGTTTTTTTTCCAGCCGGCGGCGCCAGCGAGGACCGCGGATTCTGCGTACCGATCCGATCACGGTCAACGTGTTGCCCTTGCCGACCCCGCAGCCGGAGAATTTCAGCGGCATCGTGGCGAACCGGGTAACCCTGGCGGCGAGCGTCGACCGCGACTCGGTGCCCCGTGGCGAGCCGGTCGGATTGAAGGTAACGCTCAATGCCAACGGCTTCCTGCAGAGCCTGGACGAGCTGTCCATCGAAGTTCCCGATGGCGTCCGTCTTCACGATGCGACCTCGGATTTGCGTAAGGATACCGCCCGCGGCGTGTTGTTGAGCCGCTATGCCGTGGAGAAGGTGCTGGTGCCGTCGCAGGAAGGAAATACCGAGCTGGCACCGGTTTCGTTGTCGTATTTCGATCCGACCCGCGGGCAATACGAGACCGCGCGCAGTCGAGGGGTTTCGTTCCACGTGACGCCGAGTGATTTACCCGTTGCCGGGGACGAAGCGTCGGGATTCCTGCGCACCGAGATCGCGCGGCTGGGCAACGACCTGGCCTTTGTGCACGCCGCCGGCGAGCGTCTGAGACGGCGGCAGGCGCCCCTGGTGGCGAGCTGGGGTTGGTGGGCGGTCGCCCTGAGCCCGCTACTGGCCCTGGTGTTCGTGCGCCTCGCATTGAATCGCCGGCAGCAGCTGCTGCGCGACCCGGTCGGTACACGACGGCGCCAGGCCCTGACGACGGCGCGGCGAGTGCTCCAGGACGCTCGCGATACGACCGAACCCGCCGCGCGGTTGTCGGCCGCGGCGCGGGCGATCACCGGCTTTGTTGCCGACCGGTGCGATCGGCTGCCTGCGGCCCTCAGCACGGCGGACGTCGAGCAGTATGCCACGGCGCTTGGCTGCGAAGAGACCGGCCGCAAACTCAGCGGCATTCTCGTCAGTTCGGACCAGACGCGCTTCGGCGGTGCAGTGGACGCCGTTGCCGGCGACCGCGACGTCGATGCGCTCGAAAGGGTGGCGACCCTGCTTGCCGAACTCGAGAAAGCCGCCAACCGGCAGCAGCCCAGCGATCGTTCGTTGCGTCTCTGGTCGGTGGCTACACTGATTGTCGCCCTGGTCGCGGTGGGTGGTAGCGAACCGGTTCGGGCCCAGGAAACGGGAACGGGCACAGCGGTCGGCCCGGCGCCGGGGCCCGATCCGATCCGTCTGGTGGCCGAGGGCAATCGCGCCTACACCGACGGTGATATCGAAGCGGCGTTGCGGAAATACCAGCACGCCCTGGCGCAAGGCGTGAACGACGCGGTGCTGCACTACAACCTGGGCAACGCATATGCGCGCACCGGGCGTCTGGGCAAGGCGATCGTCTGCTACCTGCGCGCCGAACGACTCGATCCGCGCAACCAGGACATCAAGACCAATCTGGCCTGGGTACGCGCGCATATCCGCGATCTCGAGCTGAGCTCGGGACAGCTGCCACCGGTCGTGGCACAGCTCTACGGTCTCGGCCGCTCGCTTTCCCTCGATCAGTGGAGCGTTGTCCTGCTACTCGTGCTCTGGCCCACGGCAGTTCTGATCGCCTGGACCTGGTACCGCGGCCACGTGGACTATCGCTTGCGGCGTTGGCTCATTACCTGCGCAGCGTTGCTGACGGTGGCGATCGCCATCGTCGGCTGGCGCTGGTATGACGAGCGGGTACGCAACCTGGCGGTGGTCGTGGTGAATGGGGTCGCGGTCCGCAGCGGTCCCGCCGAGAGCTTCCCGGTGGTGTTCGAGATCCACGACGGCCTGACTCTGACCTGGCGGGGCGAGCGCGACGGCTGGTCGCAGGTTGGTCTCGGCGGCGACTGGGTGGGCTGGGTGCCCGGCGGCAGTGTCGATCAGGTCCGGTAGATGGCCTGGGTTTGCGGTGTTTCGGCAACGGTGACGTCGATCAGCAAGGGCAACACCGGCTGCAGTTGCTCGGCGATCCAGCGCGCCAGGTTCTCGGCGGTGGGATTCTCGAGTCCTTCGATATCGTTCAGGCAGCAATGGTCCAGCCTGTCGAGCAAGGGCGTGAAAGCCGCCTTGATCTCTCCGAAGTCCATTACCCAGCCGAGTTCGGGATCGATTTCCCCTTCCAGACCGAGCGTGATGCGATAGGTGTGGCCGTGCATGCGCGAGCACGGGTGCTCGGCGGGCAGCCTGGTGAGCCGGTGGGCGGCGTCGAAACTGAAGGATTTGGTGATCCGTCCGCGCATGTCTACTCCTTCCAGCGTATCGAGGCGCCAACGCGACGGCCGCCCGGGCGCGTCGACCACATGGTGCCTTGGCAAGAAAATGGTGAAAAACGCGATTTCCGCCAGTGAAACCACACGTGAAACCTGATTTTTCATCTCCAGGGACGCGGCGCCGGACCAAAAAAAAAATCAAAGGTCCCCGGTTGATGCCGAAAACACCATGAACCCGACAACCCGCGATACGCTGCCGTGAGGAGAGCTCCTTGTCGAGCGACGAGCGTGAATTGAAAGATATACTCGAGGCGCTGAATACGATTCAGAGCCGGGTGAACGCGCTGACCGGCGAAGACGATGCGCCAGTCGACCGTGCCGAGAGCACAGTCGAACCGTCGGCCGAGGCGGATCCGGCACGAGCGCCGGCGGCGGAGGCTCCGGTCGCCACGGCGCCACGACCGGCGACCACGTCTGCTCCGGAGACAACAACAGCGGTCGTTACGGAAAAGCAGCCGCGGCCGCTGCACCGACCGTCGTTCCGGGCGGCAGCCGGCAGCCAGGGCCTCATCTCGATTCTGCGCGCCGGTATCGCCGAGCTGTCCACCTATAATCAGATCAAGGACTTTCCCTCGTACTTCGTGCGCCTGGCACGGCGCACGAACCTGCGTCTGCTGCTGCTCAAACGCTGGACCAGCGGTCTGCAGGTGGTGCTCGAGGAGGGACTCAAACTGCCGGCCGAGGCACACCGGAAAGGCGCCGACGGACGGGCGCCGATACCCCTGGCCAAGAACGATATCTTCGTCGCCATCGGCAACGAAGCGTCCATCTACGCCGGACCGGTCCCGGTGAAGCACTTTCCCCTCGATCTGACCTTGATGCTGGGCCGTGGCAGTCGCGATCGGCAGATCATCATCGTGCCGCTGCCGGCCAGGAAACACTGGAACACCTATTTGTATCTCGACGCCGAGAAGGAGTCCGAGGGCGTGTTGGCGGCGACCGAGATCCTGGCGCATTACGCGCTGGCCAGGATGCACCTGCTCAACAAGGGCGAGGTTTTCCGCAAATCCAAGGTCGCGGCGATTCTCAGCGAGGAACTCGCGCGCCGACAGCAGCGCCAGACCGTCCGCGTGCAATCCACGAACATGATGACCGAGCTGCCGGGCGAGGAAGCCGACGCCGCGGACCCGGACATCTTCATGTATCCCCCGGCGGCTGACGACGCTTCCGCCGCGCCCGATCCCGCTCTGCCCGAGTCGGCGCCGCTGCCGGAAGCGGAAGCGGCCGACCCGGAGGTCGCCAGGTGGCAACGGGCGATGAGCAACAATCACGTCCATGAGAACGCGGCGACGCCGGATAGCAAGCGTCGGGTCTACATGCCCGATATCATGCTGCCCGGTGAAGACGATTTCGAAGCCGAGACGGACGGACCCCTGACGGCTGCGGCACCGCCGGAGGTAGCCGATGCGCCGGCGAACGTAACGCTGCCGGCGTCACCTGACGACGAGATGTCGGTCGAGGTCGCCGGGTTGCTGCACGAGGGCGAGGCCCTCACTCCGGAAGGTGTTCTGCACCACAGCGGCGAACTGCCGGCGTTGCCGCGCGCGGCCTGCCATATCATCGCGGTGATCGACGATCCGCGCACCACCGCCACCAAGCTGGAAAAGGCGATCGCACTCGATCAGGCTTTGACAGCCAAAGTACTGCGTATCGCCAACTCGCCGTTCTACGGGGCCGTGCGCGAGATCAGAACCGTCAGCGAGGCGATCGTCCGACTGGGATTCGTCACCATTCGCAACTGGACGCTGGTGACGGCGACGAAATCGATCTTCCTGACCCCCGGCTCTGGATTGTTGTTCAAGAAGATCTGGCAGCAGTCGGTGCTCTCGGCGATGGCGAGCCAGCTGGTGGCCCAGGCGGTCGGTATGCGTGAGCCGGAAGGCGTGTTCGTGGGCGGCCTGATGCAGAACATCGGTCAGCTCGTGCTCGCCCGGGCGCAACCGGAACTGTTTCACGAGGTGCTCGCCGAATCCGCCGACACGCAGCAGCCCTACCACCTGGTCGAGCGGCGCTTGCTCGGCTTCGATCACGGGGATCTCGGCGCGCTCTTGCTCAAGGAATGGAATCTCAGCCGCGAGCTCGAAAACGCCGTGCGCTGGCATCATCGTCTGGATGATCCCGAGGCGACAGGGCGTCGCGTCGCTGCCATGATCGCACTCGGTGAGGAAATCGCCGCCTGTACCGGCACCGATCCTGAAGAATATCCCGTCTACTGGGAGAACAGCGAGGCTGCGCGGTTCCTCGAAATCTCGGCCGCCCAGTACGAACGCCTGCAGGCCCAGGCACGCAACCTGAGTATCGATCCCCACTTCTTCGGCTGATACGGCGAAGATCACTCCCGATCGGCACCACCGAAGGGCGCCCGCGAAGGGAGCTAGCTCGGCTCTACACGGGTGTTTTCGGTCTGGGTCTTCTCGGCCGGGGATTCTTCGGCGGCGACCGGCTCGATGTCGTCGGCGGGTGCTTCGAAACACTTGCGGCAACGGGCCTCGTAGGTGCCCTGGGCGCCGACGACGATCTGATCTCGACTTTCGGTGAGCCGTTGATTGTAGTTGGCGGGATTGCCGCACTGCATGCAGATGGCCAGCTGCTTGGTAACATACTCGGCGGCGACCATCAGGTAGGGCATCGGTCCGAAGGGCTCGCCGCGGAAATCCTGATCCAGGCCGGCCACGATGATCCGCTTGCCCAGGTTGGCCAGCCTGTTGCAGGCGTCGACGAGGCCCTGGTCGAAGAACTGCCCCTCGTCGATGGCGATCAACTCGGCCCGGTCGTCCGCCTGATCGAGGATCTCCCGGCTCGTGGTCACGGCGAGGGAGGGCAGCTTCTGCTGGTTATGGGAGACGATACTGGTCTCGTCGTAGCGGGCATCGATGCTGTGTTTGAAGATCTGCACCCGCTGCCGGGCGATCTCGGCGCGCCGAATACGGCGAATGAGCTCCTCGCTCTTGCCGCTGAACATGGGACCGCAAATGACTTCCAGCCAGCCGGTCTTCCCGTTGATGATCTGCATGCACAACTCCGTTCTCGTGGTCACTGGTCTGGAGCACTAATGTAGTCTACGACACGCCGTGCGCAACTCCCATGACGGCGGTGGATCATACCAGCCGCCGGAGCGCAGGCGCCGCGGCTCGGCCGCCGTGAGTGCCACATACTGAAATTTCGGCGGACGCCTGCTTTCGGGTTTCGCTCTCGCGGTCCGGGAGCGTATACTTCCTTCAATGTGGTCACGAAAGACATTTGCGGAACTCGTACAGCCGCCGGTGGTTGGCATGGTCCATCTGCCGGCCTTGCCCGGTGCCCCCGGCTGGGGCGGCGACTGGTCCGTGGTCGAACGACGCGCGCTGGCCGACGCCGAGGCGCTGGCCGCCGGCGGAGCGGGCGCGATCATGGTGGAGAACTACCACGACGTCCCGTTTTATCCGGGAGCGGTCCCACCGCTGACCATCGCGGCGATGGCCAGGATCGTCAGCGCGATCAGATCGACGTTGCCCGCGACGCCGCTGGGCGTCAATGTGCTGCGTAACGATGCCCAGGCGGCACTGGCGATTGCTCTGGCCTGCGGCGCCAGCTTCGTTCGCGTCAACGTGCACTGCGGGTCGGCCGTTACCGACCAGGGCGTGATCGACGGACGGGCTCACGAGACGCTCCGACTCCGGCGAGCGCTGGACGCCGACGTGGGGATCCTGGCCGATGTCCGGGTCAAGCACGCGCGACCGTTAGCGGAGCGGCCATTGGCGGAGGAGGCGGCCGACCTACGTCTGCGCGGCCTGGCCGACGCGGTGATCCTGACCGGCGCGGCCACCGGCTCGGCCGGCGATCCCGAAGAACTGCGCGCGGTCCGCGACGCGCTGCCCGATTGCCCGCTGCTGGTGGGCAGCGGCGTGAACGAGGCGAACCTCGCCGATTTCAGCGCGGCTGCCGACGGCTTCATCGTCGGGACGTTCTTCAAGCAGCCGGGCGCGGAGGGTGCGGTCTCCGCTGAACGCGTCCGCCGAATGATCGCCGCGTGGCGAACCCTGAACAGCGATCGAAAGTCAGCAAGCGAGGAAAGGAAGCGCTCATGAGAGGCGTCATACTGGCCGGAGGACTGGGCTCACGCCTGTTGCCGTGCACGAAGATCACCAACAAGCACCTGCTGCCGGTCCACGACCGCCCGATGATCTACTACCCCATACGCGCGCTCGTCAATGCGGGCATCGATGACATCCTGATCGTCACGGGCGGCAATTTCGCCGGTCATTTCCTGCAACTGCTGGGTAACGGCAAGGACTTCGGGTTGAAGGAGTTGCATTACACCTACCAGGAGGGCGAGGGAGGCATCGCCGATGCCTTGCGTCTGGCCGAGGATTTCGCCGACGGTGGCAAGCTGTGCGTGGTGCTCGGTGACAACATCGTCGAAAGAACCATCAAAGAGGCCGCTGATACGTACCGGAAACAGACGGAGGGCGCCCGCATTCTGTTGAAGGAAGTACCGGATCCCGAGCGCTTCGGTGTGCCGGTGATGGACGGCGAAAAGATCGTGCGTATCGAGGAAAAACCCAAGGAGCCCGCGTCGAACTTCGCGGTGACGGGCATTTATTTCTACGACAGCCTCGTCTTCGACATGATTCGTCGGCTGAAGCCGTCGGACCGTGGCGAACTCGAGATCTCGGACGTGAACAACATGTACATCAAACGCGGCTTGCTGGACTGGAGCCTGCTGGACGGCTGGTGGACAGACGCCGGCACCTTCGACAGCCTGCTGCGCGCGTCGAATCTGGTCGCGGACGGCGGCGCCAACAATCCCTGATCACGGAAGGAACCCTGGCAGATGAATGTTCTGGTGACCGGCGGTGCGGGCTTCATCGGCTCGAATTTCGTGCGTCTGCTCCTGACCGAGGATGAGGATCGGGTCGTCAATCTCGACCTGCTGACCTATGCCGGCAATCTCGAAAACCTGATCGACCTGGCGAACCATCCGCGGTACCGCTTCGTCAAGGGCGATATCAACGACGGCGAACTCGTCGCCGTGCTGCTGGCCGACGAGCAGATCGACTGTGTCGTGCATTTTGCGGCCGAGAGCCATGTGGACCGGTCGTTGACTGGGCCGCGCCGGTTTCTGGAGACCAACATCCTCGGCACGCAGACCTTGCTGGAAGCGGCGCGGCAGGCCGAGGTGGATCGCTTCGTGATGGTCAGCACCGATGAGGTGTACGGCTCGCTGGGACCGGAAGGGAAGTTCAGCGAAACCTCGCCGCTGGCACCCAATTCGCCCTATGCGGCCAGCAAGGCTTCGGCAGACCTCATCTGCCGCGCCTACTTCGAGACCTTCGCGATGCCGGTCGTGATCACCCGTTGCAGCAACAACTACGGCCCGTACCAGTTTCCCGAAAAGCTGATTCCCCTGATGATCGCCAACGCGCTCGAAGATCAACCGCTGCCTGTCTACGGTGACGGCCAGAATGTTCGGGACTGGATCTACGTCGAAGATCATTGCCGGGCAGTGCGGAAGGTCCTGCGCGCCGGCGTTGCGGGATCGGTCTACAATATCGGCGGTGAACACGAGCTGAAGAATCTCGACCTCGTGAAGATGTTGCTGCGGGAACTCGGCAAGGGAGAGGAGCTGATTCGATTCGTACCTGACCGACTCGGCCACGATCGCCGCTATGCCATCGACGCCGCGAAGATCCGCCGGGAACTCGACTGGCGACCGATCATCGATTTCGCCGCCGGACTGCAACGTACGGTCGCCTGGTACCTGGCCAATCGGTCCTGGTGGGAGCAGATCCGCAACGGAACCTATCGCGAGTATTACGAACGCATGTACGGACCGGGCGGAACCCACGGTTCGCGGGACGACGCATGAACGCTCCGACGAGTTTCGAATTGCCCGACGGCAGGCGCGTGGCCATCGCTGCAGAAGCGCAGGATCGCCTGCTGTGCGGCGTCCTCGTGGTCGATCCGCTCCAGGTGGGCGCAACCGCTACCGTGCTCCCGGAAATCGAGCACCTGGGTGCTGCCATGCGGGCGGACCACGGTGGACGCTTACCCTCCGAGATTCCCGGTCTGCAGGAGGCCAGAAGGCTCTACAAGTCTTTCGGCATGGACCCATCGCGACATCGGCCGAGCTCCGAAGCGCTGTGCCGGCGAGTGCTGAAAGGCAAGAGTCTGTACCAGGTCAACAGCGCCGTCGATGCCTGCAACCTCGCTTCACTGAGCTTTCTGCTGCCCATCGGCATGTACGATCTGGACCGGGTGGCCGGCGACGTGTCCGTGCGGGTCGGCGCGGCGGGGGATGAGTATCCGGGGATCCGCAAGGGGCCGGTGCACGTGGCCGACCGGCTGGCGCTGTACGATGCCGAAGGGCCTTTCGGATCGCCGACATCAGACTCGGCGCGTACCTGCGTGAACGAACAGACGACCCGTATCCTGGCTGTGGTATTCGCCACCGCCGGTTTCGATCGCGGCTCCATGAACGACAACCTGGAGCGCTTTGCTGAAATCTTTGCACGGCACAGTCGCGGCACCGCCGCGGCACGCGCCGTGATCGGAGGTAGAGGTGACGATGCAGCGCAACGATAGACTGATCCGGCGGGTGATATGGTGCTGGCTGCTGCTGGTCGGATTGGGTGCGGGCGTGACGGCGCACGGTGCGCCCGCGCTCGGCGACTCGGTCATGGTGGTCTCGGCGAATCCGCTGGCCACGCAGGTCGGCGTGGAGGTGCTGCGCGACGGCGGCAACGCGGCGGATGCCGCAGTGGCGGTGGCCTTCGCCCTCGCCGTCGTCGAACCGTACAGCAGCGGCATCGGCGGCGGTGGATTCGTGGTGCTCTTCGACGCCGGTAGCGGCACGGTACGGACAGTCGATTGCCGTGAGACAGCTCCGGCTGCTGCCCATCGGGACATGTACCTGCGCGGCGGCGAGGTCGACCCGCGATTGAGCCTGACCGGTGGTCTGGCGGTCGGCGTGCCGGGCCTGGTCCGCGGACTCTGGGAGTTGCATCAGCAGGCAGGCTGCCTGAGTTGGCAGCGGCTGCTGGCGCCGGCGGTGGCAATGGCCGCCGATGGATTCAGCGTGTATCCGATGTTGCACGAGAATATCGCCGACGAAGCCGAACGGTTCAACAAGGCTGCCCGAGCGGTGCTGATGCCCGGCGGCAGTCTACCGCCGGTCGGCACCTTGCTGCGCCAGACCGATCTTGCCGCAACCCTGGCTGCCATCGCCGATGAGGGCCCGGATCCCTTCTATACGGGAGCCATAGCCGAGGCCATCGTCCGCACGATCGACGGCGCGGGAGGTTTGCTGTCGCACACCGATTTCGTCGATTATCAGGTCAAATGGCGGGAACCCATCGCGGGCTCCTATCGCGGGTTGACAGTCTACTCGATGCCGCCGCCCAGCAGTGGCGGTGTGCACCTGGTCGAGATGTTGAACATCCTGGAGGGCTTCGATCTGGGGACGCTCGGATTCGGCAGCGCGGCCGCGACTCACCTGCTGGTCGAGGCGATGAAATTCGCCTACGCCGATCGCAGTCGCTTCCTGGGCGACGCCGATTTCGTGGCGGTTCCCGTCGCTCGCCTCACCTCGCGCGACTATGCCGACCAGCTCCGGCAGCGGATCCGCGCCGACCGGGCGTTGCCCACCGATGCCGTGACCGGCGTAGAGGTCGTGCCGGAGGAGAGTGACCAGACGACCCACCTGAGCGTGATCGACGCGGCCGGTAATGCGGTGGCGGCGACGCTGACCATCAACATCGGCTTCGGTTCGGGCCTCATGGCCGCCGGAACCGGTGTGATCCTCAACGACGAGATGGACGATTTCGCCGCGGCCCCCGGCGTGCCCAACTACTTCGGCTTGATCGGCAGCGAGGCGAACGCCATCGCTCCCGGAAAGCGACCGCTCTCGAGCATGACGCCGACCATCGTCGTCGAGGATGGCCGTGTATGCATGGTCACCGGCACGCCCGGTGGTTCCAAGATCATCACGACGACCTTGCAGACCATAATCAACGTCTTCGACCACGGCATGGATGTCCAGCAGGCGCTGAACGCACCGCGTATCCATCATCAGTGGTATCCGCGGCACGTGTATTTCGAGGCCTTCGGCATGTCGCCGGACACGCAGGCACTGTTGACCGCGCGCGGGCATTCGCTGCAACGTCGGTCGCCCATATGCAACGCGCAGGCGATCGTCGTCGATACGCAGACGGGCCTGCGCTACGGCGCCAGCGATCCGCGTGGTTGCGGATCGGCTGCGGGATTCTGACCGAATCTGGAGAGACCATGATCGACGGCTCGCAGCGCACTGTCAAAACCGTCCGGATCGCCGGCCGGGCGATCCCGGCCGTGCTGTTCGCGGCGGTTCTGCTGGTTTCCGGCGCTGCCGTTGCCGGGGCGAACGGCGATACGCACGCGGATCGGCCGGCCGGCGCCGAAGCGTCGTTGCGGACCAGTGTCCAGCGTTTGACGGCGCCGCAATTCGCCGGACGCGGCAGCGGCACCGCCGAGGTCGCAGCGGCGGCGGATACCATTGCCAGCTGGTTTGCGGCGGCGGGTCTCGTCGCCGGCATGCCCGGTGGTTGGTTGCAGGAGTTTCCGCTGAGCGGCACCGATCTGGCCGGTAACGAGCTCACGGGCAGCACCGGACGTAACGTGGTGGGCGTGTTACCGGGCTGCGGTGCCCTCGCCGATCGTTATCTCGTAGTCGGCGCTCACTACGACCACCTCGGACGTGTCCCCGAACTCGCCCCGGCGGAAGGCCCGGTCCTGCCGGGACAGTACTTTCCCGGCGCCAACGACAATGCGTCTGGTGTGAGTGTTTTGCTGGAGCTGGCGCGTCGGGCGGCGCGTGACGACGGCGTGTCGCGGCGCAGTGTGTTGTTTGTCGCGTTTGCCGCCGAGGAGGTCGGCCTGCAAGGGTCCGCTTACCTGGTCACGCACCCGCCGGTGCCGCTGGCCGTCGTCGACGTGATGATCAACTTCGATACGGTTGGCCAGCTCGTCGACCGCAGGCTCTACCTCAGCGGAGTCGGCACCGCGGCGCCGCTGGCCGGCCTGGCGCAAGAGGCCAATCGCGAGGCGCTCGTGCTCGAGCTCGCGCAGAGTGGCTGGTCGGGTAGCGATCACATGTCGTTCACCACGAAGGCCGTGCCGGTGCTCTTTCTGTTTTCGGGGCCCTACGCGCAGTACAACCGCTCCGAAGACGACTGGCCGACCTTGGCTTACGACGCCATGGCGGCGCTGATGCAATACAGCTTGCGCCTACTCGAACTGCTGCGGGAGAGCGGTGAAACCTTTACCTACGTACCGGTAGCGCCCAAGAATCTGCGCCCTGCCGATGATGCCGATCTGAACCGCAATACCTGGTTCGGTTCGATTCCCGATTTCACCGATAAGGTCGTGGGTTACAAGCTGGCCGGGGTTATCGACAACAGTCCGGCGGCCGGCGCCGGTCTGCAGGCGGGCGATATCGTCGTGCGTATCGGCGCCAGCTCCGTGGCGGATCTGGGACAGTTCACGCAGGCGCTGCGTAGCCACGATCCCGGCGAAATGGTCGAGGTGGAGGTGCTCCGCGACGATCGTCCCTTGCGCTTCACGGTCATACTCGGCGACCGGCGCGACCGTTGACCGGCAAGTGGACCTCGAAATCAGTCACCCGGCTCCACGTGCACGAACACCCGATCCACATGGGCCAGCGTCTCGCGGATCGCCTGCTCGACCTCGTGTGCGATCTCGTGGGCGGCGACGATGGTCTCGTCGGGAGGAACCGCCACCCGTAAATCAGCCAGGTACCACGAACCGCGTTGGCGCACCTTGATATCGCGCACCTGCTGCACGCCCGGTACAGCTTCGGCGACGCGTCGCATGTCGTCGACAATGTCGTCGCCGGGCATGGTGTCGGTGAGTGTCAGGACGTTTTCGAGCAGCAACTCGCCGCCCATCTTCAGGATGAACAGGGCGATGATCATGGCGCCGATCGTATCGAGACTGGGTACGCCGAGCATGGCGCCGAGGATGCCGCCGGCGGCAGCCAGCGACGAGATGGCGTCCGATCGGTGCATCAGACCGTTGCTCAGCAGGGCGGGGCTGTTGTGCAGCCGGCCGGCACGGAGCGTATAGCGCGCCATGAGTTCCTTCATCACGACAGCGACCACGGCCATGATCAGGGCGGACAGGTCGGGCGTCAGATAGTCTCGGTGCAGGAAACGCATTATCGCGTCGCGGCCGATGAGTACCGCCGTGACGATCATCGCGAGGGATACCAGTACCGCGCCCAGGGTCTCGAAACTGTGGTGGCCGTAGGGATGATTGCGGTCCGGCGGACGGCGGCTAGCCTTAAGAGCGAGCAGGACGCCGATATCGCTGGCGACATCGGAGAGGCTGTGAAAACCGTCGGCAACCAGTGCCGCGCTCTGGCCGAGAAAGCCCACGACCAGCTTGCCGACGGTCAGGGCGATATTACCCGCCATCCCGACCACGGTGCAGAAAAATGGTTGCAACCAGCGCGGTGTCCCGGACTCGACGACCG
This sequence comes from uncultured Fibrobacteraceae bacterium, assembly GCA_964384055.1. Taxonomy (GTDB): domain Bacteria; phylum Krumholzibacteriota; class Krumholzibacteriia; order LZORAL124-64-63; family LZORAL124-64-63; genus CAYLIV01. The sequence continues at coordinate 84,874 of CAYLIV010000003.1, read as the reverse complement.
GTTGCTCAACCCTCATCATATGCCGCTGCCGGATACATGCGGTCGATGATTTCCCGATACTTGTTGTTGATCGCGAAACGTTTGATCTTGAGCGTCGGCGTCAGCTCTCCGGCCTCGAGAGTGAACTCCTGAGCGAGCAACGAACACTTTTTCACCTGGTTGAAGCCGGGCAGCAGAGCGTTGATCTTTTCCATGTGCGCGTCGAAAAGCGCCAGCACTTCGGCGTGCTCGATCAACTCGCCATCGCTCACGCCCGCCAGGTCGTTGGCGGCGGCCCACTCGCGGAGCACCTCGAAGTCAGGCACGATCAGCGCGGTCAGGAAGGACCGCTGGTCGCCGATCACCACGGCTTGGCTGATGAAACGGTTGTTCTTGAGATCGTTCTCGATCGGTTGCGGGGCGATGTTCTTGCCGCCGGCGGTCACGATCAGGTCCTTCTTGCGATCGGTGATGAACAGGAAACCGTCTTCGTCGATATAGCCGATGTCGCCGGTCGCGAACCAGCCCTCGTCGTCGAGCACTTCCCGTGTGGCGGCTTCGTTGTTGTAGTAACCGAGCATGACCTGCGGCCCGCGCACCAGAATCTCACCATCCTCGGCGATCTTGACCTCGGTGTTCGGGAACGGCGTGCCCACACTGCCGATCCGGAATTTCTCCATGCGATTCACCGTGACGATGGGCGAGGTCTCGGTCAGGCCGTAGCCTTCCAGCACGTAGAGGCCCGCCGCGTAGAAGAACTCGTTGATCTTGGCCGACAGGGGAGCGCCGCCGGATACGAAATAACGCAGGTTGCCCCCGGTCCGGGCCCGTAGCTTGCTGAAAACCAGCTTGTCGGCCAGTGCGTATTTGAACTTCAGCCAGCCGCCGATGGGGAGGCTTTCGATTTCCCGGCGGGCGTATTCGATACCGACGCTCCGCGCCCAGAAAAAGATCTTACGCTTCAACGGTGAACCTGCTTGCGCCATGCCGAGCACCCGGGCGTAGATCTTCTCGTACAGCCGCGGCACACTGACCACCAGGGTAGGCTTGACCTCTTGCAGATCGACCGGCACGGTGTCCATCCGTTCCGCGTAGGCGATGCCGACGCCCGAGTAGAGCATCACGTAGTATCCACAGGTCCGCTCGAGCACATGGGAGAGCGGCAGGAAGGAGAGGCAGCGGTCCTTGATGCTGAAATCGATCACCGTCTGCGTGCCCAGCACGTTGGCGACGAAATTGTAGTGCGAGAGCATCACGCCCTTGGGATTGCCGGTCGTGCCCGAGGTGTAGATGATGCTTACGAGATCATCCTTCTCGACGGCGTCGTATTCGTCATGGGGCTCCGGCGGATGTTCCCGCATGATATTGCGGCCGATGTCGAGCAGCTTGTCGAAGGTCATCACATCGGGAACCGCGGTATGTTCGAAGCTGACGATGTCGCGCAGGCCGGCGACCTTGTCGCGAACCAGATCTACTTTCTCGGCCTGTTCGTTGGTCGAGACGAAGATCAACACCGGCTGGCAATCGTTCAGGATGTATTTGATGGTATCGGGCAGCAGCGTCGCGTACACCGGTACGGTGACGCAGCCGCAGAAAACCGCGGCCAGATCGCTCAGAGCCCACTCGTAGCGGTTCTCGGACAGGATGGCGATGCGGTCGCCTCGTTTGACGCCCAGCGACTTGAGTGCCTGCCGTAAGGCGCGCACGCTCTGGAGTACCTCGTCGCTCGAGATATCGACGTACTGTCGGTTCTGGTCACGATACGAGAAGCAGTCGGGTCGCGGACGTTCCTTGATCGCCGACAAGAAGAGTTCGGGTAGCGTCTGAATGGACATAGCGCACTCCCGTTCATCGCGGTTACAGGGATATGACGAGGACAATCAACGGTTGATTCTCCGGGCGATCATGTTCACAATGCGTAGCAGCGAGACGTTTTATTGTCAACCAGCGGGTAGGGAATTGCAACGCAATTCCGCCAGGCGCCACGGCCGGCGCGACGCGAATCCTCCAGCCGACACGATCGTGTAGTGGGATGAACGTCGCGGCCAGGCGACGGGCACGGCGCCTGTCGACCGCAGTCCGGAGATCCTGATGCCAACCAGCAACCGGACGGTTTTAGCGATGCCGGGGCCACGCGATGGGGGCTGGCCGGTATGTTTCTACGCGCATATCTGCGCAGCGCTGTTACTGCTGGCGCTCGGCTGGAACGCGCCATCGCGGGCCGCCGAAGAGACCCTGGACGAAAAAATCGCCGTCTGCGACGCCGCCTACGAAGCCAGCGATCTGGAGGCCTCACGCCGGGCTGCCGTCGAGGCGCTCGGAATGGACGATCGCTGTTACGCGGCCCACTGGAAGCTGGCGCGGGCCTTGATCGAACTGGGGAACAAGACGGAGCGAAAAGAGGACCGCCGGCGCTATTACGAAGAAGCGCGCGATGCCGCGCAACGCGCCGTCGCCCTGCGCGAGGACGATACCTGGGGTCACAGCTACCTTGCCGCCGCGGTAGGCAAGCTCGCGATGCTGATAGGCGGCAAGCGGAAGATCGAGCTGTCCAGGGCGGTGCGCGATGAAGCGCAGCGGGCGATCGAACTGGCGCCCGACAACGACATCGCATTGCATATCCTCGCCCGCTGGCATCGCGAGATCGCCAACCTCGGCGCGCTCAAGAAACTCGCGGCCAAGGTTGTCTACGGCGGCGTGCCCCGGGGTGCGAGCAACGAGAACGCGATCAAGTACTTCGAGCTGGCGATTGCGGTGGCGCCCGAGGAGATCAATCACCATCTTGAGCTTGGAAACACGTATCTGAAGATTCGACGCTACCAGCTGGCGATCGGCGCGTACGAAACCTGCCTCGCATTGCCGGCGCGCGGCCCCAGCGACCCGGAATACAAGCAACAGGCGCAGCGGCAACTGGCGAAAGCCCGCCGCCGCGCGGCGGAAGCGGACGAGGACGAGTTCTGACCGGGAATCCAGGAGGCACCGATGATCCGCAAACCGGACGACGACAAGGACACGCTGCGTTACGTGACCGCGGCCGCGCTTTTCGACGGCCACGACGCCTCGATAAACATCATTCGTCGGCTCCTGGTCTTGTCAGGATGCGAAGTGATCCATCTCGGGCACAACCGTTCGGTGCCGGATATCATCCAGGCCGTCTTGCAGGAGGACGCGGACGCAGTCGCGGTCAGCAGTTACCAGGGCGGGCACGTCGAGTTTTTCAAGTATCTGCGCGACGAATTGAACCGGCGCGGTCTCGAACACGTGGCTATTTTCGGTGGCGGGGGCGGAGTCATCATTCCCCAGGAAATCGCGCTGCTGCACGAATACGGTGTAACCAGGATCTATTCGCCGGACGACGGCCGGGAACTCGGCCTGACCGGAATCATCGACGACATGAACGACCGCGCCCGTGCCAAACGCGCAGCGCGACCAGGCAGCTTGCCGGCGCGCCCGGAAAACGGTCAGGTCGGTGACGACGTGGCCTTGGCCCGGGCGCTGAGCCTGCTGGAGATGGGGGAGGCGGTTCCACAACTCGTCGACGGTCCCGTCATCGAACGGGATCGGGCGCCCGTGATCGGCATCACCGGCACGGGCGGAGCCGGCAAGAGTTCCCTGACCGACGAACTGCTCCGGCGGTATCTGCGCACCTATCCCCAACGCACGGTCGCCGTCCTGGCGGTCGACCCGAGCAAACGCAAGACCGGCGGTGCCTTGCTCGGTGATCGTATCCGCATGAACGCCATCAATCATCCCAACTGTTTTCTGCGCAGTTTCAGCACACGCGGACAGCGCGGTGAGCTTTCCGCGTCCCTCGCCGAATCGGTTGCGCTGGCGCAGGAGTGGGGATTCGACCTCGTCCTGGTCGAGACCAGCGGTATCGGGCAGGGCGATTCGGCCGTGACCGAAATCGTAGATTTCGCCGTTTACGTGATGACGAGTGAGTTCGGCTCGCCGATCCAGCTCGAGAAGATCGACATGATCGACTTTGCCGATGTGATCGTGGTCAACAAGTTCGATCGCCTCGGAAGTGAAGACGCCGTGCGCGACGTGCGCAAACAGTACCGGCGCAGTCGCAACGAGTTCGAGCTTCCCGACGAACAGCTGCCGGTATTCGGTACCATCGCCAGTCGCTTCAATGACCCGGGCGTGCAGGCGCTCTTCGATTATCTCGCGGTGACCGTTGCGAACCGCGGTGACGACCAGTCGCCGGACCAGGCGGCGGCCGGCGCGGCGCGGATCAGCGACGACGTGGCCACGATCATACCTCGCGATCGCACCACCTACCTGGGCGAAATCGCCCGCGCGGTTCGCGACTATCGCCAGCGGGCGGTCGCCGACGCGGAACTACTGCGCCGTCATGCGGCATTGCGACGAGCGGCGAGCGAGTTGACGGCCGCCGGACAGAACGAGGCGGCGCAAGCGGTGGCCGGACGGCAAGCTACCGTGGCCGCCGAAGCCGGCCAGGCGCTGCTGGTCGAGACCGATGCCTGGGCCGATCTCGTGGCTCGCTACAGCCAGGACGAGGTCACGATCCGGATACGCGATCGTGAGCTCCGTTTCGAAGCGTTTCGCACCACGCTGGCGGGAAGCCGTATCCCCAAGATTATCCTGCCTGCACTCAGCGATGCCGGTGACCGCTTGCTGTTTCTGCGTACGGAAAACGTACCGGGCTCGTTTCCCTTCACCGCCGGCGTTTTTCCCTTCAAACGCACAGACGAGGAACCCAAACGGCAATTCGCCGGCGAAGGATCGCCCGGCCGGACCAATCGTCGTTTCCACTACCTGTGCGCGAATGACGACGCCAAGCGGCTGAGCACGGCCTTCGACAGTCTGACGCTGTACGGCGAGGATCCCCACCAGCGCCCGGACATCTACGGCAAGATTGGAGAGGGCGGCGTCTCGATCTGCACCCTCGACGACATGAAGACGCTCTACTCGGGATTCGATCTCTGCGACCCGAGCACAAGCGTTTCGATGACCATCAACGGACCGGCGCCCATCATCCTGGCCATGTTCTTCAACACCGCCATCGACCAGCAGATCGCCAAGAAAGCCGGCGAACTGGGCCGCGATCCGGATGAGAACGAACGTGCCGGAATCGCGGCCGCTACCATCGCGACGGTCCGCGGTACCGTGCAGGCCGATATCCTGAAGGAGGACCAGGCGCAGAACACCTGCATCTTCTCCACCGAGTTCGCACTGCGCTTGATGGGCGATATCCAGCAGTTTTTCACGAGGAACAACGTACGCAATTACTACTCCGTTTCGATCAGCGGCTACCACATCGCGGAGGCGGGCGCCAATCCCATCAGTCAGCTCGCATTCACCCTCGCCAACGGATTCACCTACGTCGAGTACTATCTGGCGCGCGGTATGGACATCGATTCCTTTGCGCCGAACCTGTCGTTCTTCTTCAGCAACGGTCTCGACGCCGAATACACGGTCATTGGCCGGGTCGCCCGTCGCATCTGGTCGGTGGCCATGCGCGATCGGTATGGCGCCGGCGAACGCAGCCAGAAGCTGAAGTACCACATCCAGACCTCGGGTCGCTCCTTGCACGCGCAGGAAATCGACTTCAACGATATCCGCACCACCCTGCAGGCGCTGATGGCGATTTACGACAACTGCAACAGCCTGCATACCAATTCCTACGACGAGGCCATCACCACGCCGAGCGAGGAATCGGTCAGGCGGGCCATGGCCATTCAGATGATCATCAACCGCGAGCTTGGTTGGACGAAGTGCGAGAATCCCCTGCAAGGGGCATCGATCATCGCCGAGCTGACCGACCTGGTCGAGGAAGCCGTGCTCTGCGAGTTCGAGAACATGTCACGCCGGGGCGGTGTGCTCGGGTCCATGGAAACCCAGTACCAGCGGGGCAAGATCCAGGAGGAGAGTCTGCTCTACGAGCACCAGAAACACTCCGGTGAGTTGCCGATCATCGGCGTCAATACCTATATCCGCGAGGGTGAAGACGCGGAGCAAACGGTTGCCGAACTCACCCTGGCCCGCTGCGAGCAGCAGGAAAAGGACACCCGGCTGGCTGATCTCGGCGCGTTCCACCGCCGGCACGAGGCGGACATGGAGACAACGCTGGCGCGGTTGCAACAGGTTGCGCTGGACGGTGGCAATGTTTTCGCCGAACTGATGCGCACGACGCGGGTATGTTCGCTGGGGCAGATCACCGCAGCGCTGTACGAAGTAGGAGGGCAGTACCGGCGGGCCATGTAGTGTTTCGTCAGCCGTTCGAAAAAATAGGCCTAAAAGACGGAGAAGCGAGCCGCGGTGTTTGACATTCTTGCCGTTTCTTCCCATGTTGGGGTGACGATACTTCAGGACGCTCGGCTTCTAGAAAGGCGTGGCAATGCTGCAGATTACACGTCAGACTGAATACGCTATACGTGGGCTCCAGGAACTGGCGCGACACGAAGGCGATACACCTGTTCAGCTGAAATCGATAGCGAGATCGTGTGATGTTTCGGAAGCGTTTCTGGCGAAGATATTCCAGATGCTTGCGCAGCAGAATCTCGTGAAATCCCACCGCGGGGTCAAGGGGGGCTTCTCGCTCGGACGCAATCCTGACGACATCACGCTCTGCGACATCGTCGAGGTTTGCGAGGGCGGTATTGCCCTGAACCACTGTTTGCGGGCGGTCAGCACCTGCGAATCATCGGCTGACTGCCGCATCTCCAGGGTGTGGTCCGAGGCCCAGAACGCGCTGACCTTGGCACTCTCGAAAACGCTGCTGAGCGATATCGTTTAGCGAATCCGTGCCCGAGCGGATCGCGGCGAAACCACGGTTCCGATCAAGCGCTCCCGTTATCACGGGAGCGTTGGTTTTTTGCCGCCTTGCCCCGTCGTAGTCGGTCCCGCCGCCGGCGCCGAAGCTGCCCGCAGGCAGCCCCGATATCCCGACCGCCGCTGACCCTGACAAAAACGGGCACGCCCGCTTCGGCCAGGATCGACTGGAATTCCTGCACAGCAGAGTCGCCGGCAGCCGCCAGGCGCCCTTCCTCGAATTCGTTCAGCGGAATCAGGTTGACCTTGAACGGACGGCGACGCACGAGCGCGACCAGACGGTGGGCCTGCTCGGGACGGTCCGTCACGCCGTCGATCAGCACATACGCCAGCGTTACGATCCGCTTGCTCCGCCGGGCGTAGCGTTCGGCGGCCGCCAGGGTCACCGAAAGCGGCTGGCGTGCGGCGACCGGCATGACTGCACGACGCTCGGCGTCGGTTGTCCCTCCGAGCGAGATCGTCAGACCGATCGGGTGCGGATAATCGTGCAGCAATTCGAGTCCGCCGCGGGGCGCGCAGGTCGATACCTGAATACGGCGAGCCGACATGGCCAGTCCGTCGCGCGCGATAAACCAGGCCAGCGCGGTCACGACCTCGGACCAGTTGTCGAGCGGTTCCCCCATGCCCATCAGCACCACGTTGAACTGCCGCGCGCCGTGTTCGACCACCGGATGCGCCGCGAGGTCGGCCCGTAGATGCAGCACCTGCTCGATGATCTCGCCGGCGACCAGATTACGCTCGAGACCACCCCGTGCCGTCGCACAGAAACGACAGGCCATCGTGCAGCCGACCTGCGTCGAGATACAGAACGTCGCATGCTGCTCCATGGGGATCAGCACGCTCTCGACGGTGGCGCCGTCGCGGAGATGAAAGAGGAATTTCCGGGTGCGGTCCTGTCCCACGAGGCGCTCGCCGGGGGCCAGGCCCTGCAGCTCGTAGCGCCCGGCGAGTTCGTCGCGCAAGCGCGCCGGGAGGTTGGACATCTCGTCCCAGTTCATGGCACCGGTGTCGAACAGCCACCGCGACAGCTGGCGGGAGCGATAGGTAGGGTGCCCGCCGTCGGCCAGTTCCAGTGACAGGTTCTCCGGTGGAACCGATCTGATCAGTGGTCGCAAGTCGCTCATTGGTTCCCGGAACCCTTCCCTGTCGCCCGCGTACAATCGCGGCTCACCGGCCGAAAGTCTGCGAACTCCGCGACCACCGGCGCACGCGGTGAATCCCGATCTTGACATCGCCGGCCTCGCGTGGGCAAGCTGAAACGGCGTGGATCGTTCGATCGGGCGCGAGCCGCGTGGACTGACCGCAGCCGGCTCGGTGATCGTTCCCGCGGGTCCAATCTCGTCTGTACACCTCAACCTGGCAAGAGGCACTGTGTTGAAGACTGTTCTGGTTGTCGACGACGAATCCGCCATCCGGGAGACTCTGGAGCAGATACTCTCCTACGAAAAATACCAGGTGCAGAAGGCGGCGACCGGTCCCGAGGCGTTGGCGCTGGTAACCGATACCCACGTGGACGTGGTCCTGCTCGACATCAAGATGCCGGACATGGACGGCTTCGAGGTCATGGATCGCCTAGCGGCGCAAGGGTTTCGGAAACCGGTCATCGTCGTTTCCGGTCACGGGAACATCGAGACTGCCGTAGAGGCCGTTCGCAAGGGGGCCTACGACTTCCTCGAGAAGCCGCTTGATCGCACGCGCCTGTTGGTGACGCTGAACAACTGTCTCGCGCACCAACGAGTACTCAGCGAAAGAAAGCAGCTGCAGGAAAAATCAGGCCGTACGACACCGCTGATCGGAGACTGTCCGCCGATACAGGAAGTCAGGTCGTTCATCACGAAATGCGCGCCCACGGAAGCGACGGTGCTGGTCACGGGGGAGAACGGAACGGGTAAGGAACTCGTCGTCGCCGCACTGCACGACGGCAGTCCACGCCGCGAGCAACCGCTGGTCGAGGTCAACTGCGCCGCCATTCCGCAGGAACTCGTGGAAAGCGAACTCTTCGGACACGAAAAGGGCAGTTTCACCGGCGCCGAAAAAATGCGCGTCGGCAAATTCGAGCAAGCGGATGGCGGCACGCTATTCCTGGACGAGATCGGTGATATGAGCGAGGAAGCGCAGGCGAAGGTCCTCAAAGCCGTCGAGGAGAACCGGTTCCAGCGGGTGGGCAGTTCGGAAACGCGCGAGGTCGACGTGCGCATCATCGCCGCCACGAATCGCGACCTGTCAGCACCGGATTCCGGTTTCCGCCAGGATCTGTTCTTTCGCCTCAATGTGCTTGCTGTCCATCTGCCGCCCCTGCGAGAGAGGGGATCGGACATCGAACTGCTGCTGGCGTATTTCATGAGCACACTCGCCGCCAACCTCAAAACCAAGCCCAAGGGATTCGCTCCCGATACCTTGGCGCTCTTGTACGAATATACCTGGCCCGGAAACGTGCGAGAATTGCGGAACCTGGTGGAAAGATTGTTGATACTGACGGCTGGCGACGTGGTGAAACCGGCCGACCTGCCGCCCCTGTCCCTGGCCGCGGCCCCGCGCGACGAGAGTGACGATTTCATGGCCGCCGACGATTTCCAGACCTTCAAGGCCAGTAGCGAGAGTGCATTTCTTCAACACAAATTGCGTGAAAACCGGTATAATGTCAGCAAAACCGCCGAATGTCTCGGCATGCAACGGAGCAATCTCTACAAGAAGATTGCCAAGTACGGTCTACGCACACAGCCGGCGGATTGATCGACGGGGGGAATATATTGTTGTTCCCACCTATTGACTCCGATTCTGAACACGCGTAGATTAATTGAGAGTATTATGAGGGGGCGCAGTACCTCGCGCTAGGGTTCACGGGGGAATCCAGTTGGACTCGAAACGAGCGGGGTGAACTCGATAGAGGAGAGGGGAACATGAAAAAGCTCCTTGCTGCCTTTGTTCTTCTGATGGTCTGGGCGCTGCTACCCGCTGCGGGAACTTCGGATTCCTACGCGGGCAACGGCCTACCCGAAGACGAAGTTGTCCTCCCACCGCCGGGTGAACAGGGAATCGTCATCGACAGTGACGAGGAAGAAGAATCCGGTGACGATGGTGACGCTTACGAGCTGATCGGTGGGAGCAAGGAAACCAACGGGCCAGGCGGCGTTGACGACGACGACGACGGCGTGCAAACGATGCGTGAGACCATTGGAGACCTGTTGCGGTACTATCTACTGAGTCTCAGACTTGGTTGATGAAGCCATGAACGGCGTGGCTTCACCGAGCGCTTGAAAACTGAGTTACCTGCAGTCTTCTTCTCGCCAGGGGATGCAGTTGATGAGCGACCAGTTCGACGGTCAAAAGAAATATAACGGAGAAAAGCTCGAGGGTATCTACTCGCCGGGCGTGTCCGAATGGGAGCATCTGGAGGAAATCGGAGACCTCCATTTCCATGCGGCCGCATATTCGTGTGCTCTGGACTATTACCAGCAATTGCTCGATAACGACGTTCTCTACCGCTTACCCCGCCAGAACGCGCTCGATCTGCTCCGCAAGAGCATCATCGCCGGTCTCGGTCAGGGACGTCACCGTATGGTGGAGAAACTGCTCGACCGTGCCGACACGCTGTTGAACAGTGTCGACCAGCTGCCCGAAGAAGAACTTATCGTCCACAAGGCGTTGTTCATGCGGCGGCGGGCGGCGCTTTTGATGCAACAGAACCAGTACCTGCAGGCGCTCGAACTGGCCAAACACTCCTTCACCATTCTCGCGCTCACCGATGAGCATTCCGAGGTGGCGACCTGCCAGGTCTCGATGGGAATCTGCCACCATCGTCTGGGTAACATGGAGAAGGCAGAGGAGTTCTACGGCGATGCGTTGGCGACTTTCCGGCGTGTTGGCGATGAGCAGGGAATCGCTGAGAGTTTCAACAACTTGGCGATTCTCCGGGCAAACGAGTGCCAGTGGCCCGACGCGCTCGACCTGATGGACCGTTCCATCGAATTGAACCAGCGGCTGGGCGTATCCTTCGATCTGGCCGCCAATTTCCTGAACAAGGGTATCATCCTGACCAAGATCGCCCGCCTGGATGAAGCGCGCACGTACCTGGAAAAGAGCCGGCGCATGGCCCGCAGCCTTGGCGATCAGGGCAAGCAGGCTCGGGTTTGCATAGCGCTGGGTAACCTCGAGATAAAGAGCGAAAGGCTCTCCCGGGCCGAGGAATTGCTCCTCGAAGGCAAGATGATCGCCGACCAATGCGGTTATACACGCGAGTCGACGCTCGCCGACGAGTTCCTGGGCGATATCCTGCTCGCGCGCGGTGAGCTCGACAAGGCCCTCTTCAACTATGGGCTCGGGCTGGAGCGGAGCCGCGAACTCGGGCGAGCCAACGATCTCGAAGGTGAATTACTCAGGCGGACGTGCGAAGCGCAGCGCCGACAAGGTCGCCTGAACGAAGCGCTGGCCACGGGGCAAGCCGCCATAGCCGTCTGCGAGAAATGCGGTGAGGTCTACGAACTCGGCTTCTGCCACATATCGCTGGGGCTTATCTATGCCGCGCAACAGGATTGGCAGCCCTGCGACGCCCATTTCCGTGAAGCCATCGCCATCTTCAAGCGACAGAATCTCGGGCAGGACGAGCATAACGCCATCATCACTTTCCTGGAAACCCGTATCGATACAGCGGGCAGGCCGGAACTGCTGTTGCTGCGCCGTTACCTCATGGAGGCACAGGAACGGAACGTCGCTGCCATTGACGATCTGATGCTGTGCAGGTTGTTGCTGGGCTTGGCCAAGGTGCAGATCCGGCTGCGGCAGTTCGACGATGCGTTGCTCACCGTGTTCGAACTCGAGCGTAACGCCAAGGGCATCGGGGGCCCCGAGTTGGTCGAGGATATCGTCCGTATCCGCGACGAGGTCGAGACAGGACTGCTCGGCGGTATCGAGAAGAACCAGACGCCGCTGGTGGCGATATCCGGCATTCCCGGCATATTCAATCGCCGCGAGAACGCGGTACCGCGAAACCTTTCGTCGGTGCTGCAAGCGTGCATGGAGCGGGTGCAGGCCGATAGCGGCTTCATCGCCATGTTCGACAGCCGGCAGGGCGATGGCGCGCCGCGGGTGGTCGCTCGCGAGGGGATGATCGAAAATCTCGGTCAGCAACTCGCACAGTGGTTCATCAGCATCGGCGGCGCCGACGCCGCGGACACCTGCTTGTTCTCCCGTCTCGATGACGACGCCGACCTGCTGCAGGCGGTGCCGGCCCTGCGCGGTCAGGTGGGTAGCTGCGTTTTCCTGCCCATCGCCATGCACGACCACCTGTTTGGTGTGCTGTTCATCGGCATGAAAACGCGAGCCCGGCCCGGTCGTGGCTTCAAAACGTCGACCATCGATTTCCTGTCGACCTATATGGGATTTCTCGCCCTGTTCCTCGTCGAGAAGAATCGGGACCAACTGGCCGGTGCCGAGCGACGTGCTGCCACTCCGATCGAGGGTGTGGAGAGTTTCCAGAATATCATCACGCAGAACGAGCAAATGCTCGACGTGCTCCGGCTCGTACGCAAGGTGGCCCCGAGCGACTTGACGGTGTTGCTGAACGGCGAAACAGGAACCGGCAAGGGTTTGCTGGCGTACGCGTTACATGCGCTGAGCCACCGTCAGAACCGGAAGTTCCTGTCGATCAATTGCGCCGCGATTCCGGAGTCCTTGCTCGAAAGCGAACTGTTCGGTCATCTGAGAGGGAGTTTCACCGGGGCCCATGGCGACAAGAAGGGATTGCTGGCCGAGGCCGAGGGAGGAACGGTCTTCCTCGACGAGATCGGCAAGATGCCGCTGGGGATGCAGGGCAAGTTGCTGCACTTCATCGACACCAAGGTGATACGGCCGGTTGGCTCGACGCAGGAACACCAGGTCGATGTGCGAATCGTTTGCGCTTCCAAGACGGATCTACGCGAGTTGTCGGCGACAGGCGGTTTCCTGGAAGACCTGTACTACCGTCTACTCGATTTTCCGCTTGAAGTGCCGCCGCTGCGCAAACGGCGCGACGATATCTCGCTGTTGGCCAGACACTTCGTGGAGCGTTTCAGCCAGGACCTCGGAATCGACATGCCCGGTATCGGTGCTGTGTTCATGGAAGTGCTCATGCGCCATGACTGGCCGGGCAATATCCGTGAACTCGAAAAATGCCTCAAGCGGGCAATCGTGCTGGCACATGGCGAGAGTGTGCTGGGCCCGGCGCATCTGCCGCTTACCCTGCAGCCGGAATTCACCGCCGCCGATGGCACCGGCGTTATTCCGCCTCTCAAGGAGACGCTGGCGGCAATCGAATGTCGCGAGATAAGCCAGGCAATGAAACTGTGTCGGGGCAACAAATCCAAAGCAGCACGCGCACTGAAGATCAGCTACCCGAACCTCTTGAAGAAGATTCGCCATTACGGGATCAGCCACGACAGCTAACCCAGCCATCGACAACGTGTTTCAGGTTAGTACGCTTCTCTGTACTGCCACTTGAGGACATCGGAGAGCGCGTTCGATGGACTGACGCGGACCCGAGCCGTGGAAACAACAAATATTCTTGCCTGGTTTCCCCGTGAGCTATAAAACAGTTTTACAATGCAATGTGCTGCTTCTTATGCGGTTACGGGCATACGCGAAATCGCTATAAACAGAGTTTATAAACTCGCTGCTGCCATGTCGGGTTAATGAAAAAACAGGCAGCGTAACTTGTTGTAATCGTGAAAGTTATTATAATTTGGACACGACTCCGATCGCGGCACGGCTTCTGCTATATCCTACATTTGTTGAAGGGTTTGTTGTAGGGAACGAGCACTTCATTCGCATGGAAAGTCGCAAATTCGGGAGAGGATGGCATTCACGACCTTGAAGCTATCCGGCTAGACAGGGGAGCTTTCTTCAAGAAGGGCTCGCAAGGAGATACTTAAGAGGTGGGATCTTAAATACTCTTCCCGCGAGCGTGAGAAAGCTGCTGAATCCACTCTCCCGATTCGCGATATTCAGATTGTGAGAGAGGTCCCGGCGGGACCATACAGAATAGAAGAAAACGGAAATAGAGCCTCTCTGATCTTGAAGTGGCGAGATTCAAGATCAGGAGCTACCACAAGGGTAGCAGGGGCTCTTTTTCTGTGCCTGCGCACTTCGGTCCGGTAGCCGGCATGGTTCGATGACGCCGGCTACGATTGTCCCCGATCGTAGAATCTGTCCTCTGGCCCGCACAGGAAACACCTACTGCCGAGCCGCCCGGCGCCAACACGGTAACCTGATCTTCCTGCTTTCCCACCGGTCCCACCGTGCTGTTCGCCTGGTTTCAGCCATCGACGTAATACGCTGTCGTATAGATGGTTTCGCGGTTCGAATCGGTCGCTGTCGCCGCTGGCGTCGGGCTTCCCCGCCGTCGGTGGGGATCGGGCGCTGCAGGGTCTGGCACGAAGACTGCGAGAGGTTGGACCGCAAACGCATGGGAGCGTAGCAAAGCCAGGGAGCAGGAAGATGGCTACAAGGATCAAACGCAAACAGGTGAACAGCAGCAACCGTTTCATGGCGACGGTTGTTACGAGTAGCCAGGTGGGCCGGGGCAATCCGGTCTACCGATTCCTGCTCCCAATCGCTGTCAGCCTGCTACTGCTGTGCGGTGGTTGCTCCGACGATTGTGTCGACTGTCCCGATTGTCTGGCGGATCCGCCGGCCGTTCCGGCGGGCGTCTTCAGCGTCACCGGCGACCACAGCGTGACCATCTACTGGAGTGACGTCTACTACCCGACCATTGAACGGTTGACCGAGTACAATATCTACTGGCGATTCTACGAACCCGGCGACGAAAACGATGATATTCGTGTTTTCGAATGGCTGGCGACCGTGGCCTGGGATCATGCCGGATTCGACCCTGATACCGGTCTACACCGGTATGAAGATACCGATGTGGAAAACGGTGAGATGTACGAGTACGCCGTCAGCGCCGTCAACGAGAACGGCGTCGAGAGCGCTTTGAGTTTCGAGCTGGTCCACGATACTCCCCTGCCGATGGACAACGGTAATGGTGTGACGCTCTACGACGCGGACGGCGCGGACGGCGATCGCGGAGGATTCGATTTCAGTGTCGCCGGCGTGTCCGCCGACGGCGACCTCGGCGTGGTCGATCCCAATCCGGTCGATACCACCGCCGATATCAAGATCGTCTACGACGGCGGAATTCCGTACGTGGTCGCCGTGAACGATGATGTTTCGATTCAGGACTACGGATCGGTCGCTGACTCGGACGGCAATCTCTACTTCGAGGTTCTGGGCTGGGCGCCTCCGGGCGGTTACTCGAGTTCCGGACGGCTCGAACTGATCACCGGTCATGCCTATGCCGTGAGGATCGACAACGAACCGGACAACGAATCGCATTACGCGAAGTTTGCAGTCAAGGTCTGGAGTTCCGAATCGGTGACCATACTCTGGGCTTACCAGCTGGTGGCCGATTGGCCTGAACTCAAATCGTCCGCGCGGACTAGGCGCGGCGTCGAACTGGACCTCGCCCCGATCAAGATGTAACGGTTGCCGGAGGCGGCGCGTTGCACGTTGTAGCCAGTCGCAGTGGCCGGAGGCCGCAGGAGCGGCCCGAGGAGGAAGATCATGAGTTACCTGGATACCAGAAAAATGCCGCCGGTCGGAACACGCAGGCTCCTACGATTCGCGGTGGTTCTGCCTGTGCTGGTAGCCTTCCTGTGCACTGCGCCCGGTGTTTGGGCCTACCGCCAGTCGGACGAAAGTGCCGTCGACTACGCCGCCCAGACGCTGCGGGTCAACGTTTGGGTCGACAAGGAAGCGGATGACGTGTACCAGCGCGGTGAGCACGTCAACGTGTTCTTCGAGACCAATGCCGACGCCTACGCGGTGGTGTACCGGATCGACACGGAGGGCGAAGTCACCGTCCTCTGGCCCCGCAGCCGTTTCGACGACGGTTTCGTGTTCGGCCAGCATCCGTACCACCTGCCGGCGAGCGGCGCCAGACAGATCCGAGCGGCGGGCGAGTCGGGTGTGGGATATGTCGAGGCAATCGTCTCGGTGTACCCGTTCGATCTGCGCGATCTGGAACTGGATTTCCACCACGAGCCCACCAACGGAAGCCACAATTTCTACGTGGCCGGCGATCCGTTCCTGGCCATGAACGAGGTGAATTTCGCGGTGACCGGACTTGAAGACTCCGCCGAGTTCGTGGTCACCAACTACGCGAGCTACTACGTGCACCAGCGCGTGGAGCACCCACGGTACCTGTGCAACCAGTGTCACTTCGACGACGACGTCGATTATCATCCGTACAACGATCACTGCAGCGTTACCGTGCACTACGACTACGACTGGGGCAATCGCTGGTATCTGAGCTACGGGTATTTCCCGGTCTACCACTACCCGGTCTACTACTATGTGGATCCGTGGGGCCATTCGCCCTGGGTGAATTACTGGTACCACCCCTGGTATCGCTGGCCGAGCGTGGGGATCTACGATTGGCCGCACCACTGCTACAGCTGGCATCATTCGCCCTACTACCACGGCGATAGCTGGACGCGCTACAAGGATGGACACCGCCGGTATCGTCCGCTGGACAAGACGGCGGGTACCCGGCACGCCATGCGCAAGGACGCCGGTCACAACGGCCTGGTACGCAAGAAGGAGCTTTCGCAAGAGAAGACCACCGCCATGAAGAACCGCACTTCCCTGACCAAGAAGGGTCGTACGGTGGGCGAGAAGAATACGAACAACGTGTTCGCCAACGACAAGACCGGCTATCGCAATGTCAAGTCGGTCGAACGCACCCGGGTGGTGCTGCGAGGCGACAAGAGCAACCAGAAGGACCGGACAAGAGGCGGGCTGCGAATCCGGGATACCCGGACGGGCGGCAAGCAATCGAATATAGACCGTCGGACCGGCAAGACGATCCAGGATCCCCGCGCCAAGAGCAGCGTACGGGGCAAGACGGTCAACAAGGCAAAGGGGAGCATGGACCGGTCGACACCAGGCGCAGGCCAGGTAAGGGACCGCTCGCGTAATTCCGAACGCAAGAGCTCAGGTGATCGCGGCGCAATCAAGCCAGTCGAGACGCGAAAATCGGGCTCCCGGATCTGGAATGGCGGCCGGACCGCTCCCAGCTCTAATCGCAAGGCCAAACCGCAACAGGTGCGGCCGGACAATTCGCGGCGGGATGGCTCCCGTTCCGGCAAGAAGGTCGATCGACCGGCCGGGTCGCGGCGCAGCAAACCGCGCGTCGAGTCGAAGAAGAAATCGTCTTCGGGTTCGAGTGGTTCGCGAGGCTCGAAGATAAAACCCACTTCCCGGCCTAAGAGCAGTGCCGGTAGCTCGCAGCGTAAGTCTGGATCTTCGTCCCGGAAATCCGGTGGCAGCAGCCGATCCGGAGGTTCCAGCAAGTCGAAGAGCTCGGGCGGCAGCTCCCAGAAAAGCTCTGGCGGCAAGAGCAGGAGGTAGGGATCGAACAGAGTGTAGTTGGTGTTTTTTCCCCCCATCGAACCGGCTGGCCGGAAGGGTTCCGGATCCTTGCAGAGGTTGGCAGCCAAAAGGGAGAGGATTCCAAACAGTCCAGTCGGGGACACCAACATGTGGGAGAGGGCCCGGAGTGAAGGTATTGTCGATCAGGGGTGGCAATAGCGGATCTCGGGCCCTCTCTTCTTCTGTTATCTCGTGCCGTCCCCACCGGCTACAGACGACAATCGGATAATTGACCGATGTATACAGCCTCACTATAATGCGCGGCGGTCAGTGACGTTTTCGCAATCGATGGTTTCTCACGAGAGGTATTGTCTGCATGGTCGCATATTCCCCCGGTAAACTCGCCCGCCCGGTCCGACTCCGGATCCTCGCGGTGACCTGCCTTCTGATCGGTTGCCTGGCCGCGACCGTAAAGGCAGCGGGAGACGAGACCACGGTCGGCTGGTCGCCGTGGTTCCAGGATGCGCCGCCGAGTGATACCTCCGAACTGGCCGACATCTGGGAACGGTGGCTCCACAAGGCGCAGCCGGTGTTGGACGACGGCTCGGCCGGGCTGCAGCAGCGTCGGCTGGCCGGTGAAAAGGCGCCGTCGGGCATCGATGCGATTGTCGTGATGTGTGACTTCGCCGACAGCCTCATGTACGGGCGTCACGAGCAGGTCGGCGGCGATTTTCCCGATCCGATGCAGAGCGATTTCTATTTCGCGGCGCACGATTCGCTTTTCTTCGCGCACATGCTGCAGAACGTGACGGAATATTTCACCGCCGTCAGCGACGGCCAGTTCACCTTGAACTACGACGTGTGTCCGCGGACAATCAATCTGCCGCAGCCGATGGCCTGGTACGGCGACCATCCGGACGAAGGCGAGCAGTCATTTCTTCTGGCGGCCGAGGTCGTCGACAGCCTGGACGTGGACATCGATTTTTCTCTCTACGATACCGTTATCCTCGTCCATGCGGGCGCCGGTGAGGAAACGGACATACTCAACAACTCGCCGGAACAGATCTACAGCACCTATCTCAGCCCCGAGGACTTCGCGACCGCCGTCGAGGACACCATTCTGCCGTTGCCGTACATCCCCACCGACGATTTCGATCCCGGCGAGGGCGTTGACCACGTCCTGATCCTGCCGGAAACAGAGTTCCAGGATCCGGTGGGCTCGTTTGCCGGCTATTTCGGTTCGCTCGGCGTGTACTGCTTCGAGGTGGGATTGCGTATCGGCATGCTCTCGCTGAGCGATTTCACGCCTGCCGGTCGTCCGGACAGCCAGGGTATCGGCGAATTCGGGCTCATGGGTTACGGTCTGTTTGTCGGTGCTGGTTTCATACCGCCGCATCCCTGCGTATTCAACAAGCTGTTGATGGGCTGGGTCGAACCCTACCCGGCCGCCGATCAGGAGGGCTTCACGCTGACGCCGGTCGAGCAATGCAATGACCCCTACGCCGCCGCACGGATCGATATCACGGGCCGGGAGTACTGGCTGCTGGCCTATCGGCTCCAGGATCCGGACGGCAACCGGATCTTTTCGTTCAGTGGGGATCTGAACGGAAACAACGTGCCGGATTTCTACGACGCCGATTCCGAATTCGACGACGGTTCGCCCACCGGTTTCTTCAACGCGGAGACCGACACGCTGGAGTACCTGACCGGCGCCGAGTGGGACTTCTTCATGAGCGAGAACAACGCTCGTGAACCGGGGATCAAAGGTGCCGGCAGCGGTGTCTATGTCTGGCACATCGACGAGGGCGTGATCGAACGCGTTTTCGACGCCGAGAGCAATCTTTTCAACGCTGATCCCCTGCGCAAATCGGTCGACCTCGAGGAAGCGGACGGAATTCAAGATCTGGATTCGCGCACTGCATCCGCCTGGATTCTGGGCGGCGACGACGACTCGTTCCGCGGCGAAGGCAACACGGTATTCGATGCGACGAGCGATCCCTCGACCGAGACCGCGGGCGGTGCCTGGACCGGCTTCACCATTGACGGCTTCAACAATGTGGTGATGGATTCCTTCGCGCTCGATCCGGTGGACTCGACGCTCTTTGTCGCTTACGCCGATACCATGTTCTTCTCCACATTCCGCGAAGACGCGACCATCGGCGAACCGTATCTGGTCGCCGAGCATCTGTTCGAGCCGGGGGTGGATCTGCGTGGCTCCCATCTGGTGGCGGCCAAGATGGATCCGGACACCTGCGCCCATCAGATCGTGGTCAGCGGCCGGGCCGGCGAGCTGTTCGTGCTCAGCGCTGACCTCAGCCGGGTTACCGTGCCGCTTCTGGACACGACCGGTACGCCCTGGCATGGGTGCGCGGCGGTCGGCAATCTGGCCGGCGACAACGGGCTGGAAGTCGTCCTGACGCGCCCCGAAGGCCTTTACGCCTATACACACGATTTGCACCCGGTACGGTTTCTCGATCCGCAGCGTCCTGGGCTGTTGCTGCCCCTCGCCTGCGGTTTGCCGCCGATCCTGTTGCCCTGTGACGGACCCGGCGCGACGGCGCCGACCGACTCGGTCGTGGCCTGTGTCGTGAACGAGCGGCTGGAGGGTGCGTTTCTGCGTTTCATCGATGAGCACGGCATGGACTACTGGCCGGAGGTCGCTCTGGGAACGCTGGAGATTCCGGCGGCGCCGTCGGCTCACAACGGCGTGCTGGCTGTCGCCGCCATCGACCCCGTGGACCACGTCCACAAGCTGCTGCTGATGAATCTGACCAATCTGGACACGGTGCCCAGCGCGAGTATCGATTTGGCCGTCAGACCCAACGCCTTCCCGGTCACCCTCGGCAGCGACGAGGAAGGCGATTTCTTCGCCCTGGTCAGCGATACCTCGGGATCGGTGCAGGCGGTGTACTTCGACCGTCTGTCCCTCGCGGAAACCGGCAGTGCGGACTCATGGCCCGACTCCATGACGCCCGGCAGCAGGCTGGCGCCGGGCCTCTCGGTCATGCTGGCCAACCGTTTCGGACTGGCGACGCGCGCCGGCGCCTGGCACACGGGCTGGCCGGTGCAGCCGGCCGCCGAGATCTACCCGGCGGCGCCAGAGGTAGCGCCGGCCGGACTGCGCGTCCAACTGGATTTCCGGCCGGTGTTCTTGTTTGCCAGCCGTGATGGTCGCCTGTTCCTCTACGACGAAGCCGCAGAACTGCTGCCGGGGTGGCCGCTCGCCGGACCGGCGGATATTGCCGGTACGCCGTTGCTGCTCGATCTGGATGACGACGACATTGCGGACCTGGCCGCGGTAGGCACGTTCCCGCGTATCGTCGGCCTGGACGACGAAGGTACGGAACTGGTCACGGAGATGCAGTCACGCTTGATGGTCTGGACCGGTCTGGGAGAGTACCACGGCGCCACCGGCGGCTGGGCCATGTGGGGCGGCTCGCCCTGGCGCGGCGGTGGCGTTACCGTGTCTTCGACCCTTCCCGAGCCGGCCGGTACGCAACTGCTGGTCGACGGTAGCCATTTCTGCTACCCGAGTCCGTTGCTCGCCGGGCCGCTGACCGTGCGGGCCGCCGTCGTCAGAGACAGCGACGCGCGTGTTTTCGTGTACAACCTGGAGGGGCAGCAGGTCGCGCTGACAAACGGAAAGCGAGTGCTGGCCGGCGAACCGTTCGAAATCACGGTCGATCTGGATAATGTGGTAACCGGGCTTTATCTCTGCCGACTTGTGGTCGAAGATACCGGGAACCGCAGGGACGAGAACGTCGTTACGATAGCAGTGGTCCGCTGACCCCTGTGTACAGGAAGCGCTACCGGCCGGTGCCGCGGTGCGGGACGGCAGTCGACGAAAAGGAATGCCGTATTGCGAGCCGGTGGTTGCCCATGCCGCTCGCGAACGTTAAGCTTTAGACCTACGATGGAGACGATCGACCGGCATCGTCGCTAGGGAAGCGGAAAGGAAGTTCATGGCACGCTCAAGAAGAATCGCCAGCTGTGTGCTGGTGTTGACAGTCGCCGCCTCGATGTGGTTACCCCTGGACGCTAATGCCGCCAAGCCGGGTGAAGCCGGCCTGTTGTTTCTGCGACTGGGGTTGGGGGCGCGCGAGATCGGCATGGGAGGAGCCGGCGTCGCCTCGGCCACCGGCGGTGCCGCGGCGTACTGGAATCCCGCCAATCTGACCTTCACTCCGTTCAATACCGAGTTGATACTGCAGCACAAGCGCTGGCTCGGCGCGTTCGACGTCGAGTCCGCGGCGTTGACCCACCAGACGAAGGCCGGTGTCATCGGGGTGCTGTTCTCGGGCATGTACTCCGACCCCATCGAACGCTACAGCGACGACAACGTGGGGATACCCGAAGGCTCGTTCGAACCCTATGATGTCGCGTTCGGTCTTTCATTTGCGCGCAAGTTGCACGACGCCTTCGCCGTGGGCGTCATGGCCAAGTTCGTGTACGAACGCATCGACGTGTATTCGGACAGCGGATTCGCCTTCGATTTTTTCGTCACCCACAAGGCTGTTATAGAGGGTCTGACCTTCGGCGCGTCGGCCAGTAACATCGGGCCGCAGATGAACCTGCACAACGAACCCTTCGACTTGCCGACGATCATGCGCGCCGGAATGGCCTACGTGCCGCCCATGTCGCTGCTGGCGGGCAAGCTGACCATGGCCGGCGATGTGGTGTTTCCCAACGACGGCAACGAGAAAGCCCATGCGGGACTGGAAATCAAGCTGATCCCCGAATTCGCGTTGCGGGTCGGCTCACGGATCAACTACGATTCGCAGGGGTTGACGGCCGGCGCCGGTTTCAGGATGGGCAGTCTCGAAGTTGGTTACGCGTACGAAGAGCTGATCAACGAACTCGACCACGGGCATCTGTTCACCGTCGAGATGCACTATTGATCCGGGTCAGTCCGCCGGCAGTGCCGAGGGCGGTTCGGCGGCGAAGTCGTGCAAAGCGAATTCGCCGGCGTCGAGTTGCCCGTAGCTCTGCTGGCCCAGCCAGCCGCCCAGCCCGACGAGCGATCTTCCCGCGTGCTGCACCACAAAGGGATGATGGATGTGGCCCATGATCATCAGATCCCAGTCGACGTTCGCCTGG
The DNA here is from genome assembly GCA_964384055.1 of uncultured Fibrobacteraceae bacterium. Lineage (GTDB taxonomy): Bacteria > Krumholzibacteriota > Krumholzibacteriia > LZORAL124-64-63 > LZORAL124-64-63 > CAYLIV01. Next base: position 62,596 of record CAYLIV010000003.1, on the reverse strand, counting down.
GAACGAATGAAACGTTCGGCCTTGGCGACGATCTGTTCCGCCTCGTCGCGAGTTGCCCTGCGGCTTCGCCCACTCAGCCAGATGCACAGCGCATAGAGGAGTTCCGGGTGCAGCGTCTTGCCCACGGCAATGCCCAGACGATTGCGAACGATGGCCCGAAAGGAATTGTAGATCCAGTCGTGGCTCAGCAGGCCGTCGCCGTGCACCAGACGTAGCCGGCGCGAGCCGAGCTGGAGCGTGAACGGACCGCCGCCGGGTTCGCTGCCGTAGCGCTGATGCAGGTAGCCGGCCGCCCAGATGTCGTGGTTACCGCCCACGAAATGGATCGCGGTACCGGCGTCGCGGATCCGGTCGAGCGCCAGCAACAGCGACTCGTAGCCGCGGAGGCGGAAGTGGGGATAGTCGAACCAAAAATCGAATATATCCCCGAGCAATATGATATGGTCGACGTGTCGGGCGTGATCCAGAAAGGCCAGGAAGCGTTCGAGACGCCGCTCTTCGGACCGGTCGGGATTCAGCTTGAAGTGCGTATCGGCCACAAACAGCGCGGTCGGATTGGTGCGGTTTTCCATGGGATGTAATGTGTAGTATAATCCGGCGGTCGGCAACCGGAAATCGACGGGTCCGGAGCCACTGGCGGTCACAAGGAGGAGCCATGTCTCTTTGGGAACAGGTAAAGGATAATCTGGTCGAGATCTACTCGGTCGCGGCCGACAAGACCGAGGAAGTCGCCAAGGTGGGTATCCGGCGCTACGACCGGATGGGCATCAACTGGGACATCAAGCGCCAGTTCACCGAACTGGGCGGAATGGTCTACCAGGCCATAGCCGAGGAGCGCAGCGATATCCTCGACGATCCCGCCGTCACCGCGATCATCGAGCGCATCAAGGGGCTGGAGGTCGAGCTGGCAGCCAAGGAGAACGAGATCGCGGATATCAAGAAGACCCATGCCGAACGTCGGGAGACCGTGGGTCGTTCTCGTCAGGACGACGCACCGGTCGGCGACGAAGCGATCCCGGTTGCGATCGGGTCTGCGGCGAGCGATGGACCGGATATCGGCGAGGCCGCGCCCGAGGACGCGATCGTCACTCCGGAGCAACCGCTGTCGGATGTCGACGAAAATGCCGAGATTCGGGTAACCGACAGCATGGACGACGCTGATCCGACCCATGGGGAACAGTCGGCTCCCGCGTTCGCCGAGAGCGGTGGCGACGATGCGGCAGACTCGGATACCGACAAACCGGAGGAATTTCGGGAAAATAAATAATCCAGATAAATGTGTTGACAGATTTTATAGTTGCACATATGCTTGGATTGTTCCCTACGCAATCAGGGTTTGCTCCCCCCAGAAGCAGCCCTGTCCTACAACCCCTTCGACCTCGTTTGCCACACCCACGGCGATAAGGTGTTGTAGTGATTTGTCCCATGAATAGCTACCAGCAGAGACGATCCACCGCTCCGGTGCGCTACCGCGTTGCACCGCGGCGCGATGGATGTCGCTGTCGGCAACGCACTGTCGTTGCCGGAGCTGTTCCTGCTTGCTCCGGGACGTCGCTACTGATCGCGACCGGCCTGCTGGCTGTGCTCAGCCTGGTCGTCCTGGTCGCGCGCGCTGACGCGCTGGTCAACGAGGACCAGCCGCGTTCACCGTTTGTGGCAATCGGTCGTGAAGTGCGACCCGCGGTGGTCAATATCAGGACGGTCCGTTCCGTCGTCACCGACGGCATGGACACCAGTCCGCTCCAGGAGATGTTTCGCCAGTTCTTCCCCGAGGGAGAATCCGGTGAAGCTGATCAGTTCCAGCGGCCCGGCAGCGGCTCGGGTTTTCTGGTAGATGAGAGCGGCGATATCCTGACGAACCACCACGTGATCGCCAACGCGGATGCGGTTTTCGTCCGGTTCTCCGGTGAACAACAGGAGTACCGGGCGGAAATCCGCGGTACGGACCCCAGTACGGATCTAGCACTGTTGCAGATCGACGCCGGCGACCGGCAACTGACCACGTTGCCCTTTGGCGACTCGGACGGAATCGAAGTGGGGGATTGGGCCATCGCAATCGGTAACCCCTTCGGTAACCTGGAGGGAAGTCTGACCGTGGGCGTGGTCAGCGCGAAGGGACGGAGCGACCTGGTAATCGCGGGGCTGACGCCACGATACCAGGATTTTATCCAGACCGATGCGTCGATCAATTTCGGTAACAGCGGTGGCCCACTGGTCGACATCTACGGCCGGATCATTGGCGTGAACACAGCCATCAACGCCGGTGGCCAGGGAATCGGTTTCGCGGTTCCCGCCAATCTTGCCCGGTGGGTATACCAGCAGTTGCGCCGCCACGGGCGAGTCATACGCGGCTATCTGGGTGTACGTACCGAAGATGTTGTGGCAGCCGGCGACCAGGCTGCCGGCGACGGTGGCGTGCAGGTCGTTTCGGTCGTGGCCGATACTCCGGCCACCAGCGCCGGTCTGCGCGAGGGTGATCTGATCCTGGAATTCGCCGGCGAGCGGATAGTGTCCCAGCGGCAGTTCCAGTTTCTGGTTGCCGAAACACCGGTGGAAGAGGATGTCGTCTGCGAGATCCTGCGCGAGGGTTCGCGGCAGGAACTGGTCGTGCGCCTGATCGAGGTCGACAGTGCGCGTGCCGAGGAGATCGGCGAGGCGGCGCGATGGCTCGGTCTGGAGGTCGCGGCGCTGACCAGCGGCGATCCCCGGGTCGTTCGACTGAAGGAAACCCTGGGTGTCACCACCGTCGACGGCGTGATGGTGGTCGAGGTGACGGAAGCGTCGCCCGCCGGGCGGGCCGGAATCCGCCCGGGTGATGTTCTGGTCAATATCGACGGTCACGAGATTACCGACCTGACGACGTACGAGGAAGTACGATCCCTACTGTCGGGCCGGCGTGATCCGCTGTCGGTGCTGGTGAAGACCGGAACGATCGAGAATTACCTGACTGTTTTGCCCGGAGACGAGGGGATCGAGAATTGATCCGACTCCTTGTCGACAACAAGCGAACATCCCCACGCTGCCAAGGAGAAACCCATGGCCAGCAGGAAGACGCTACTACCGGCGATGCACGAAAAAGGTCTGGAGGTCTACTTCCGGGACATCAATAGGTATGCCTTGCTGAGCCGCGAGGAGGAGATCGAGCTGGCGCGGCGGGTGAAACAGGACGACGAAGACGCGTTGCAGCGCCTGGTGCGGGCTAATCTGCGATTCGTCGTGTCGGTGGCCAAACGTTATACGAATCAGGGGCTGCTGCTTTCCGACCTGATCAACGAGGGCAATATCGGCCTGCTGAAAGCGGCCAAACGCTTCGACGAACAGCGGGGTTTTCGCTTCATCTCCTACGCTGTCTGGTGGATACGACAGTCCATCATGCAAGCTTTGCTCGACAAATCACGCACGGTTCGTTTGCCCCAGAACCAGACGGCGCTGCTGATCAAGATCAATCGGATCCGGAACGTCCTGCAAAACGAGGGCGTACTGAATCCGGGACCCGAGCAGATTGCCGAACGGCTGGAACTCGATCCGACCGAGGTACGCCATGCCATGCGCTCCGATCGTGTCGAGCTTGGCATCGAGGATTGTGGCCACCAGGACGAGGACCGTCCGCTCGGCGAGATCCTGGAAGACACGGATCAGCCGTCGCCGGACGTGGCCGTGCTGCAACGTGGTCTACGCGAAGACGTGGGCAAGAGCATGGCTGTCCTGACTGAACGTGAACAGCAGGTCATCGTCCAGTATTTCGGCTTGAGTTTCGAGGACGCACAGACCTTGCAGACGATTGGCCAGCGCATGGGTTTGACCAGGGAACGTATTCGCCAGATCAAGGAAAAAGCCCTGGAAAAGATGCGCGGTTCGCTGGGACAGACGTTGTTGTACGATTACTACAGTAAATAGCGTTCCGACCACACCTGCGACCCAGTGACGCAGCACGGTGCAGATTCCGGTATTTCGCGATTTTTTAACAGGTTGGCGTGTTCCTTGCTTACGCCACCGTGTCGTGTTCGTGTGCGATTGGACGGCCGCCGGGCGATTGGTATTGACTTCGCGGCCCATACTGGTATGTTTGTCGCGTCCGGACGAATCCCCGCAGGTCGGGGATGGTGTTTTTTTATGGAGAATGCCCGCAACGAATGAATATAAAGCGAAATTTCACTTTCCTCTACATGCCGGAAGACCACTCCGAGGTTCGGCAATTCCGCGTGCCGCGTGCCGCGATCGCCGGTCTGGCGCTGACGCTGACGGTGCTGATCGTGGCGGCGGTTTTTTACGTGCTCAGCCTTGGTCACGGTTCTGGCTGGCTTCCCGGCGGATCGCGTCTGGAGCAGGAGAACCTGCAACTGGCCGATGAGATCGACCGGTTGAACGTGCAGGTCACGGATCTGCAAGCCGAGATGTCGGAGGTCTTTCGCCTGCAGGAGATGGTGGCGCTTGCCGTGGATATCGAACCGCTGGACCCCGATACGCGGCAGGTCGGCGTCGGCGGCCGTGGTCACCTGATTCTCCGGAATGAGGAAGTACCGCCCCTGATGCCGCGCGATCAGCACCAGGACGTCGCGGATGTCCTGGACAAGTTGCTACGCCAGGCGAAGGTCCAGTACCAGGGATATCAGGCCATACTGGATACTCTGGCCTCACGGACCTATGTGCTCGAACACATCCCGTCGATTCGTCCGGTGGATACCGGCTGGTTGAGCTCGCGCTTCGGTATGCGTACCGATCCGTTCACCGGGAAGATGACCTTTCACCGCGGCCTCGACTATTCCAATCCGCAGGGAACGCCGGTCCGGGCGACGGCCGACGGCAAGGTCGTCGCGGTGCAGCAGCAGCGTGGTCTGGGCAACGTGCTCAAGATCGACCACGGGAACAACGTGGTCACCGTGTATGCGCATCTGCGGAAGTCGCTCGTCAAGAAGGGCGACCTCGTCAAACGTGGCGATTTCATTGCCGAGTCGGGCAACTCCGGACGGTCCACGGCGCCGCACCTCCACTACGAAATCCGCGTCAATGGCCGCGCCATCAACCCGCTCTCCTATATCCTCGATTCCTACGCCGCGCACAACTGACCGCGAGGCGTGACAATACGGGCGAAATTCAACAGGTTCGGGGTTGTAAATTGTCGCCGGTATGGTAGGGTCAAGCCGCCTGCTTTTCGGTGGTTTTACGGTATGCCGACCGAAACGGGAAGAGGAGCGGACAAGAGGCATGAGGCCGGATGACCATAGCGCCGGGAAGCCCGCGGCCTGGGTTTCCCAACAGAGATGTATTTCCCTCGTCTGTATGCTGGTGGTATTGGGCGGCGCCGCGCTCGCGATCGCGTCACCCGAAGTCGTCGCGGTCCGTCATTTTTCGGCGCCGGGATACACGCGGATCGTGCTGGACATGAGCGAAGCGAGCAAATTCGAGGTGAGACGGGTGGCCAATCCCGAACGCATCGCCGTCAACATCGCCGGCGCCCGTTTCGCCAGCCGCAACCGTATCGAGATCGGCGACGGGCTGGTCAAGGGAATACGACGCAACGCCTCCGCGCGACGAGCGCAAGCCGTCATCGATCTCGAGACGCAGACCCGGTTCAACAGCTTCGCGCTGACCGCCGCCGCCGGGCGACCCCATCGCATCGTCATCGATATCTTCCGGCCGACCACGCCGACCCGAGAAAAGACCCCTCCGGCGACGACGGCACACGCGACGCGCGAACCGGCGCCGCGAGCCGGCCGCCCTTTCACGGTCGTCATCGATCCCGGACACGGGGGACTCGACCCGGGGGCGATCCGCGACGGTGTTCAGGAAAAGGACATTGTCCTGGATGTGAGCAGGGAGATTGCGCGCAAGCTCAATGCCCTGCCTGGCTATCGCGCCGTGCTGACCCGGTCGTCCGACTACTATCCGAGCCTTGCCCGGCGGGTGGAGATCGCCGGCGAGAAGGACGGCGACATCTTTCTGTCGATTCATTGCAATACCCACCCGAAGTCGTCCATGTCGGGGATGTTCGTTTATTTCCTGTCCCTGCAGGGAGCCACCGACCGCGAGGCGCAGGAACTGGCCGACAAGGAGAACGCGGCCGACCTGGTCGGACTCGACCCGGGCAAGAAACACAACGATTCGGTGATGTCGATCCTGATGGACCTACGCATGACGCAGGTGTTGCACAAGTCGAACCGCCTCGCCGCGCAGCTACTGGCCGCCGCCGAGAGCTCCGGTGTCGTGCGCGGTAAACGCGTGAAACAGGCTCGCTTCCAGGTGCTCAGGTCGCTCGCCATGCCCTCGGCCCTGGTCGAGCTGGCATATCTTTCCAATGCGCAGGAACGCAAGCTGCTCAGCAGCACGCACGGTCGCAAGCAGCTGGCGGCCATCGTGTGCGACGGGATCCTGCGTTACCGTAGCGATCACGGCGCCATTGCCGCCATGACGCCGACCGAGCGCTGGACGCGACGATACGAAGTGCGGCGGGGCGACAGTCTCTGGAAGCTTGCCCGTCGCCACGGTACGACCATTGCCGCCATATCGAAGGAAAACGGTCTGCGCGAGTCGTCGCTGCGAGTCGGCCAGTGGCTGCGGTTGCCGGAGGCCGGAGGCGGACCATGAACCGAGTCGGACTGAAACTTGCGTGTCTTGCGGTGTCGCTGGTGATCTGGATCCGGGTGGCGACCACGGTGGAGACCGAAGCGACCATTGCCTTGCCCGTGATGCTGGAGAATCTGGGCGCGGAGTATACATCCGCTGGCAGCGACTTGCCCGAGATGGTGCAGGTGCGGGTAAGAGGATCCAAGCTGCGCTTGCTGACCCACAACCTTTTTCAGCGCCGTGCCGGGAGGATCGCGATCGATCTCGTCGGTCGGACCGACGGTCCGTTGTTCATCTACGAGATCACGACGCGGGACATCCGGACCGAACTGTCCGTCGAGGAAATCTACGAGCCGAACGTGCGCCTCCGGATCGACCGGCAAATTACGCGACGCCTACCGGTCAGGGCCGTGCTGACGGAATCGTTGCCGGCGGACCGGCGGTTCCTGACCGAGCCGGTCGTACGACCGGATACCGTCTCGGTCAGCGGTCCCGAACGCTTTTTCGTCGACGAGATGGCGGTGCAGACCGAGGCTGTGGCACTGGGCGGATTGGAGGCGAGCCAGCAATTCGAGGCGCCGCTCGTGGCACCCGGAGAGCACCTGACGCTCGCCGCCGAGACGGCAATGATCGAGCTGCATATCGCTGCGGTTGTCGGGCGCACGCTGACCAACGTACCGGTGGTCCCGCTGATCGATGCGGACCAGGACGAGGTCGCCGTCTGGCCGCCGGTGGCGGATATCATGATCCGGGGTGCCGCCGATTCGGTCTCGGCGCTGCTGCCCGCGCGTATCAACATCACCATTCCGTTGAGCGGACTTGCCGACGGCGTGCATCATCTCGCCGGCCAGGTGACCGGTCCCGAGTGGTTGACGCACGTGGCCGTCGAACCTGAAGAGTTCATGGTCATCATCGGTGAAGCCCAGTCCGCCGATCCGAAGCGGCAGCAGCCATGACCGATCACCTGGAGCAGAACGCCGGATCAGTCGGCGGTAAGCGCCGGATTCCGAGTACGGTGCTCATCGGCGTGCTGGTCGTTGTCCTTGCCCTGGCCGCGCTCATCCTGCCCCGCGCCGTCCGGCAGAACAATGCGGCAACCGTTCTGATCTTCGATCCCCTGCGGGACACACGCCGGGATCTGGTTTACGATCCGCTGGTCGCCTGGCTCGAACAGGCGACTGGCGGGGCCCTACGCCTGGAGCTCGTAGCGCAGCGGTCCGAGTTCCGCAGGCTGGTGGCCGGGGACGTACGCATTGTCCTCTGTCCCGACGGTGCGGCCCTCGATCTGCCGGAGGCGGAATATACCACGCTGGCGACCGGTCGCCGCGCACCGCCGCACAACCTCCGGCCGCGATCGGTGCTGGTGTATCGACGGACCGCGGGGCTCACCGCCCGGCCGTGGCTGTCGGCGGCATCGCGCACGGTATTCGGCGATTCACTCTCCCTGAGCGGATTCGGTGTGGTTTGCCAGGAGGCGGAAACGACCGACGGCAGTTTCGCCCGGCCGAGCCGGAACCCCGCCTGGACCTTCGGACCGGATCCGTATGATCATGCGCCGGTACTTCATGCGCTGCGCCTCGGCTGCTTTGACTACGCCGTCGTACGGCAGTGGACTGCGGAGATGTTCCTCGACAACGGCCTGCTATCCGCGCAGGACTGGGGGGTGGAACATCTGACCGTGCCGGTGCCCGACCTCGTCCTGATGGCCGCGCGCGACTGGCCGACGCCGGATCGCCTGCAACTGGCCGAGCTGCTGCACGGGCTCGGACGTCAGGACGACGAGCCGTCGTCGCTGGAGGATAGGCTGCTGGCGGGACTCGACAGGATCGGTCTGTCGGGCTTCAACGTGCTGCTGGAACCCGATTTCGAGCTGATTCGCCGGCGTTTCGATCGTTGCTGGCCTAAAAATGATAATTAGGGCATATTGTTGCCCATACGACGCTGAGCGGGAGACGGGAGTCGGACTCGCCATGCTGCGACCGTGTTGCCCAGGTAGTGACCGGTCACCGCACGAGCCCGGGCGTCGGTGCGTCAGGGTGGCTCGATCGCAGCGGATAGTACGACGAAAACCGGAGAAGACATGAACATCAAGTACCGCCGACTGAAAGGTACCCGTGACATCATGCTCGAGGAAGCCGAGCGGTGGCGTTGGTGCGAGGAACGCTGGCGGGAGACTCTGGAACGCTACGGCTTCGGTGAGATCCGCACGCCGATCATAGAGCCCACGGACCTGTTTATCAGGTCGGTCGGATCCGGGACCGATATCGTGGACAAGGAAATGTATTCTTTCCTGACCAAGGGAAAGGAGAGCATCACCCTGCGTCCGGAACAGACGGCGTCGGTGGTGCGGGCCTATCTCGAGAACGGACTGAGCCGGCAACCGGGTACGATCAAGTTCTACTACATCGGTCCAATGTTCCGGCACGACCGGCCGCAGGCAGGCCGCTACCGCCAGTTCCATCAGGTGGGTGTCGAGGCGATCGGTTCGGCGAGTCCGGTCCTCGACGCCGAAACCATCCAGACCGCCATGGCGCTCTTCGACGCCGTCGACGCCGACGGACTGAGCGTGCAGCTCAACAGCATCGGCTGCCAGGCCTGTCGTCCCGACTACATCGACGGCCTGCGCGAGTACGCCCGTGCGCACCGCGAGTCGTTCTGTGCGACCTGTCGCTCGCGCATCGAGCTCAATCCGCTGCGGCTGTTCGATTGCAAGAGCGAAGCCTGTCAGGAACTGCTCGCCGAGTACCCGCCGATTCTCGATCAGCTCTGCGACGAGTGCCGCGAGCACCACGCCGTGGTCAAGGACAGTCTCGACGAGCTCAGCCTGCCGTACGACGAGGATCATACCCTCGTGCGCGGTCTCGATTACTACACGCGAACAACCTTCGAGATAACGGCGCGCAGCGGCCGGAAACAGAGTTCGCTCTGCGGCGGCGGGCGCTACGACCGTCTGATCGAAGATTGCGGCGGCCCGCCGACACCGGCCATCGGTTTTTCCATGGGCGTCGAACGCACGATCCTGCACCTGTACGACGAAGCGGTCGACTACCAGCGCTGTCGCCAGTCAGCGGTCGACGTCTATGTGGCCTGTCTGGGCGAAGCCGCCCAGCAGTACGCTTTCGTGAATGCCGACCTGCTGCGCGGTATCTGTCGCGTGGAAGTGGACACCAGCGGTCGCTCTGCCAAGGCGCAGCTCAAATCCGCCAATCTGCGCCGCGCGCGTCTGGTCCTGATCGCCGGCGAGGATGAGGTGGCCGCCAGGAACTTTCAGCTGAAGAATCTCGAGACCGGTCATCAGTTTCCCGTGGCAACGGGGGAAATCCTCGAATCCGTCAGGGAGGTCCTCGGTCAGTGAACGACGCGATGAACAACAACCAGTTGCGCACGCATCAGTGCGGCAGGATCAACGAGAGCATGGTGGGACAGCAGGTCAAGCTGACCGGCTGGGCAAGCCGGATTCGCGACCTCGGCGGCGTTGTCTTCGTCGACCTGCGCGACCGCTGGGGTCATGTACAGGTCGTTTGCGAGGACGGTGAACCCCTCGAACTGGCCAAGCGTTTCAAGCTCGAGTCGGTGCTCGCGGTCTCGGGCACCGTGCGGCCCCGTCCCGAAGGCATGGTCAACCCCGACAAGGTCACCGGGGCGGTGGAGGTCGTGGTAGCCGAGGCGACCATTCTCAACACCTGCGCGCCGCTGCCCTTCCAGCTCGACCAGGCGGACCGGGCGAGCGAGGAACTGCGGATGAAGTACCGCTACTTGACCTTGCGGATCCCGCAGATGGCGGAGAATTTCGAGATCCGCCACCGCGCCAGCATGGCCGCACGGCGGTTCTTGTCGGATCAGGAATTTCTCGAGGTCGAGACGCCTTTGTTGATCAAGACGACTCCCGAGGGGGCGCGCGACTACGTGGTGCCGAGCCGGATTCACCACGGTCAGTTCTATGCGCTGCCCCAATCGCCGCAGCTCTACAAGCAGATCCTCATGGCCAGCGGCGTCGACCGCTACTTCCAGCTCGCCCGTTGTCTGCGGGACGAGGACCTGCGCAAGGACCGCCAGCCCGAACACACGCAGATAGATCTCGAGATGAGTTTCATCTCCGAGAACGAGATCTTCGAGCTGGTCGAACGCATGATGACGACCATCTTCCTCGAAGCAAAGGGCGTGCGCCTCGAAACGCCGTTTCCGCGTATTCCCTACGACGAGGCCATGCGACTCTACGGTTCCGACAAGCCGGACCTGCGCTTCGGCTGCCCCATTCACACGGTCGACGACCTGGTGCCCGGCTGCGGATTCGGCGTCTTCGAGAAGACCATCGACGCCGGTGGGACGGTGCGTTGCCTGTGCGCGCCGCAGCTGGCAGGCTGGAGCCGCAAGCAGGTCGACGCTCTGGAGGACTTTGCCCGTAAACACGGTGCCAAGGGCCTCGCGCGGGCCAAGGTCGGCGCCGACGGGTTGGAAACCGGCATCGCCAAGTTTCTGAGTCCCGACTTCCAGACCGCGCTGGCGTCTCGTGCCGGCTGTCGCGAGGGTGATCTGTTGCTCTTCGTCGCCGCCACTCAGAAAACCGCCGAAGCGTCGCTCGGCGCCCTGCGGGTCGAACTGGCCGAACTCGCCGGCTGGATCCCCGAAGACACCTGGTCGCTGGCCTGGGTGCACACCTTCCCCTTGTTCGAGCAGGACGAAGACACCGGCGGCTGGACGGCGTGCCACCACATGTTCACCCAGCCGCGTCCGGAAGACGTCGACCGACTCGAAGCGGATCCGGGCGCCGTGCGGGCGCAGCTCTACGATCTGGTCTGCAACGGCGTGGAGCTGGGATCGGGCAGCATTCGGATCCACCAGCGCGAACTCCAGGAAAGGATTTTTCGGATCGTCGGCCTGACGACCGAGGACTACGAAGCCAAGTTCGGCTTCTTCCTCGAGGCGCTCGGTTACGGCGCACCACCGCACGGCGGTATCGCGCTCGGCCTCGACCGGATCGTCATGCTGTTGACCGGAAGCGCTTCGTTGCGTGACGTGATCGCGTTCCCGAAGACGACCCTGGCCGCATCGCCCCTCGACAACTCGCCGGGGCGGATCTCGGACCAGCAGCTCGCGGAGCTGAATCTGCAGATCGTTCCCCGCGAGCAATCCAGCGAGGATCAGTGAGCATGAGCCGACGTTCGTCGCGCCAACAACCGATCGACCTTGGCGAAGAACGCCTCGACCTGGCCAACGTGGACCAGCTCGTGCTGCTGGGAACGAACGACGGCAACCTGCGCTACCTCGAAGACCGTTTCGACGGCACGCTGACCGTTCGTGGACGGCACATGATCATCGGCGGCCCACGCGAACCGGTGGCCCACATGGCGGCGGTTGTTCGCGAGTTGATCGAGCGCGTGCGGCTCGGCCAGACCATCGATCAGGTGACCCTCGACTACGTCTGGGCGCAACACGACAGTTCGCGGAGCCCGCTGGCGGACCAGGTCCAGGATAGCGAGCCGTTGCTGCACACCAGCGGCATCCGCCGCGCCGTGATCGCGAAGACGGCGGGTCAACGCCGCTACGTCGAGGCCATTCGCAACAACGATATCGTATTCGCCACCGGACCGGCCGGTACCGGCAAGACTTTCCTCGCGGTGGTGCTGGCCATGGATTACCTGAAACGCCGGCTGGTCGATCGCGTGGTGCTGGTGCGTCCCGCGGTCGAAGCCGGGGAACAGCTGGGGTTTCTGCCGGGCGATCTGCAGGAGAAGATCAATCCCTACCTGCAGCCGCTCTATGATGCGTTGTCCGACATCATCGGACCGGCGAAGATCGCCCGCTACCTGTCGAGCGGCATCATCGAGGCCTCGCCGCTGGCGTACATGCGCGGCCGGACGCTGAACAACGCGTTCGTCATCCTCGATGAGGCGCAGAATACCACCGTGGGACAGATGAAGATGTTTCTGACCCGCCTGGGCTTTCAGGCCAAGGCCGTGGTCACGGGCGACGTGACGCAGATCGACCTGGCCGCCAGGGAACCCTCGGGTCTGGTTCACGTGCGCGACGTGTTGGCCGGTACCGACGGTATCTCCTTCGTCGAACTCTCCGGGGCCGACGTGTTGCGGCATCCACTGGTTCGTCGCATCGTCGACGCCTTTGCTGCGGCCGACCGCTTTTCGGACGAGAGGAAGTAGTCATGCGTGGTCTGTGGTTGCGGTTCGTGAGTCTGTTGCGCTTCGGCGCCGCCGCCCGCGAGGGGCGCGCTCAGCCGCGCATATCGACCAAGACCGCCGAGAGCGACGCGCGACGATCGCTTCGCTCCTGGTACTGGGCGATCGCCGCCGGTGCGGCCATCGTCGTACTGCACCTGGTTCTGTTTCCGCCGTTACCGCGTCTGGTGTCCGATTTTCCCGCCGTCGGCGACATCGCCTCGGAAGAAATCCGGGCGCCGATAGCCTTCGAGGCTCCGTTCCTCGAGAGCGAGGTCGAAGCACAGCGACACGTCGAAGCCTTGACCGAACCGCCGGTCCTGCACTGGGAACAGCTGCAGCCGGGAAACGGCGCGAGGGAACGATTCGCCGCTTTCGGCGATTCGTTACGCAGCATGCTGTCCAACCCCCTGATCTCGCTCGAGGAGATGACGAGTCGCCTGAGCCTGACGTTCCCGGTGCTCGGCGCGGGCGATCTGCAGCGTGCGCTGACCTACGACGATCACGCGGCGATGCTGACCGCCATGTCCGAGGTGCTGCAATCGGTCCTCGCCAACGGCGTCGTCGATCGACTGCCGTACGGCACCTATGTGAAGGTGCGACTCGTTGCCGACGAGACCGAAACCCTGCTGGACCGCGAGAAGGTCTCCGATCAGGTGGATGTGGGCAGTCGCGTCTTCGACCAGCTCAAGAACGCCGGTATGCCGCTCGCGGATATCGACTGGATGAGTTCGCTGCTCCGGCATTTCGTGGTGACCAATCTGCGTCACGACTCCACGGAAACCCGGATACGTCAGAACATCGCCCGGAGCACCGTGCCCACGACGCACGAGTTCATCGTCGGTGAGCGGATCGTGGACCGTGGGGAACGGGTCACCGAAGAAAAAGCGGTTTATCTGGAAAGACTCAACGCCTTGCTCAGTGAACGGGGCAGTAGCGCATCCACCGGGGAGAGGTTCGCGCGCTTCCTGACCCGGATCTTGCTCCTGGGGTTGGCGCTCGGGATGTACGGCTGGCTCGGCAGCGTCCACTTCCCGCTCGTGTTACGGCGCCACCGTTTCTTGTGGGCGCTGACCGCGAGCATGGCCCTGTTCCTCTGTGGCGCGGCGTTCACGCTGGGGCGGCTGGGCCTGGGAACCTTCGGGGTGCCCATCGCCATGCTGTCGTTGCTGACGACGGTACTCTTCAAGGATCGTGTGGGCTACAGCACGACGGTGCTTGCGGTTTCCTTGCTCGGCCTGTTGCCCGAGATCTCGGCAATCGCCTATTTCGTGTTGCTGGTCCTGGGCGTGGTGACCGTGGTCGCCGTACGCCGGATCCGTCGCCGCGCGCAGTTCTATCAGACCATCGGTCTGCTCATCCTGACCTCCGTTTTCCTGACCGCCGTTACCCGGGCGGTCGCCGGCGAGGCCCTGATCGGTAACGGTACCGTATACTTCGTCGCCATCGGTACATCGATCCTGTCGGTTTTCATCGTGCTCTTTCTGCTGCCGGTCGTCGAGCCGGCGGTCGGCGTGTCGAGTGACCTGACCCTGCTCGAACTGTCGGATCTCAATCATCCGTTGCTGAAACGACTGGCGCTCGAAGCGCAGGGGACCTACCACCACAGCCAGGTGGTCAGCCAACTGGCTGAACAGGCGGCGCGGGCGATCAACGCCAATTCACTGCTGACGCGCGTGGGCGGGCTGTTCCACGATATCGGCAAGCTGGCCAAGCCGACCTACTATGTCGAGAATCAGCGTGTGGGCGACAACAAGCACGACGAGTTGAGTCCGAGCATGAGCGCGCTGGTCATCTCCGCGCACGTGAAGGACGGGATCGAGCTGGGGCGGAGATGGCGGTTGCCGCAGGCGGTGATCGATTTCATACCCGAACACCACGGCACCAACGTGATGGAGTACTTCTACCACAAGGCGCTCGAGGGTGACGGCAACGAGACGGTCAAGGTCGACGATTTCCGTTATCCCGGTCCGAAACCGCACTGCCGTGAGACGGCGGTTCTCATGCTCGCCGACGCCGTCGAGGCGGCGACGCGCTCGCTGGGTAAACCGACCCCGAGCCGGATCAAGGAAATCACCAAGCAGATCGTCGACAAGCGCATGCTCAGCGGCGAACTGGATGAATCGAACCTCACGCTGAGCGATCTGGCACGGATTCGGGAGGCGTTCATACCCTTGTTGACCGGGATCCACCACGCGCGGATCGCCTATCCGGGGCAACGAACGCGCGACGCGGAACGACCGGCCGACCGCAAGACCGAGAAAAAGGCCGAGAAGAAGGCCGAGAAGAAGAGCGAACGCAAGAGCGACCGCAAGACCGAACGGGAACCCCGGACCGTAGGAAAGAGCGAGTCGTGAAACTCAGACTGGTCGACCAGCGTCAAAACGATACGACGTGGCAATGCGAAGACGAGCAGCTGGTCATGCTGCAGCGTCTGTGCGCCGGTCTGGGCGGGGAGGACTGGGTACTGGATCTGGTGCTGGTCGACGACAGCCGCATGAGTTCGCTGAACAGCGACTACCGCGAAGTGCCCGGTGTGACCGACGTGCTCTCTTTCAGCTACCTGGACGAATCCGGCGACGGTGCGCCGAGTGTCGCGGCCGGTAGCCGTGGCGCCCGGCACGACCTGTGGCGCGAACGCTTCACCCTCGAAGCGGAAGCGGAGTTCGTCGCCGGTGAAATCGTGCTGGCTCCGGCGTTCATCGTGCAACGCTGCCTGGAGAACGACTGGTCGCAATCGAACGAACTGGCGCTGTTGACGGTGCACGGCGCGCTGCACATTCTCGGCTGGGAACACGGGGACGAGGCGCAACACCGACTGATGCGTGAGGAGGAGACCCGCGTGCTGGCAACGTGTGGTGTCGAGCATCCTTTGCGCGAAAGGGGATGAGCTACCGATGGGGGAGGGCACGAGCGGTGCGGCGGATACCGGAACGCTGATTCTGGCCCTGGTGGCCTATCTGGGCGCCATGACGATGGCCGGTCTGATGACCGCCTTTTTCCGGGTCAGCGGTCTGTATCGAAACGGCCTGCTCGCTGCCGAGCGGCTCGGCACGGTGCTGGACGGCTACCTGCAGGCGTCGCGACGATTCCTGGTGACCGTCAGCACGCTGTACCTCGCGCTGACCGTGCTCGGGTGCCTGGCCTGGGGACGTTTGCTTGATGGGCTGTGGAGTGGGCCGGCGAGTTTCCGGTTCTACCTGGTATACGCCGTGACCACCATCGTGGCCTGGGCGGTGGGTGGCGTGCTGCTCAAGGCCGTGGCATCGGCAGCGGCGCTCGGCTACGCCCGCGTCGTCGGCGGACTGCTGTTCCCCATCCAGTGGCTGCTGCGGCCCTGGGTGGCGGTCACCCTCTGGATCATGGACCGCTTCGACGACACGCTGTGGACCACCGAGGCGCTGCTGCATCTGTCGTCCGGCGAGATTCGTAGCCTGATCAACGAGGATCAGGAAGAGGTGACCCTGGACGAGGAAGAACGCGAGATGATCCACGGGATCTTCGAGCTGCGGCAGACCGTCGTACGCGAGATCATGGTGCCGCGCATCGATATGGTCTCGCTCGACGTGAGCACCTCCATCGCCGACGTGGTGCAGACGGTGAACGATAAGCGCCACTCGCGGATTCCCGTCTATGAGGGGAGCATCGACAAGGTCATCGGCATTCTCTACTCGAAGGACCTGCTGAATCTCGTCGACCAGGATCGGCTGGTTACCGACGGCCGGTTGCTCGCCGACCTGGCGCGGCCGGCGTACTTCATTCCTGAAAGCAAGAAGATCGACGAGGTGCTCGACGAGTTTCGTGCGCAACGCATTCACATGGCAGTGGTCATCGACGAATACGGGGGCACCGCCGGTCTGGTGACGCTCGAGGACGTTATCGAGGAGATCGTCGGCGAGATCGAGGACGAGTTCGACGATCAGGAGCAGCTTTTCGAGTGGATCGACGAGCGGACGTTGCGGGTCGACCCCAAGATCGATCTCGAGGATCTGGAGGAACTGCTGGGCGTCTCGGTGCCGGCCGAGGGTAGCGAAACGAGCGAGACGCTGGGCGGGCTGATCTACGAGGCGGCGGGCAACGTGCCGCAGCGCGGCGATCGCATCGAGGTATCGGAGTTCGAGGTGACCGTCGAAGAGGTGGTCGACCAGAGAATCCTGCGCGCCACGATTCACTCGTCGACACCACTGCCCGGGTTCGCGCGCCGCGACACGAATGAACGCCGTACCGGCGAGTCCGCCGGCCAGGATCCGAACCGACAGTAGGGTGGTTTGATGTTGAAGTTCATGCAACGTCATTTTCTGACCGGTCTACTGGCGGTCACACCGCTGGCGATCACCTGCTGGATACTCTGGCGGTTCTACAAGTTGATCAACGCCACCATGCGCCCCTGGCTGCAGCGCATTCCGTCACTGGCCGATACCTACCCCGAGTTCTTCCTGACGGTACTGGGCCTGCTGGCTTTCGTGCTGCTGATCGTGCTCGTGGGGCTGTTCACGCGCAACCTGATCGGGATGGCTTTTTTCGGCCTGGTGGAGAAGACGCTGAAGCGTATCCCCATCATCACGGGGATCTTCACGGCGATCAAGCAGATCACCGAGGTATTCATCGGGGACCGACGCTCGGCGTTCAAGAAAGTGGTGATCTTCGAGTATCCGCGCCGGGGCATCACCTCGGTCGGCTTTCTGACCCACGAACACGAGGCGAGCCCGTTGGTGAACGTCTTCTTGCCCACGACGCCCAATCCGACCTCCGGATACCTGCTCGTCCTGCCGCGCGAAGACGTTTGCGAGTTGCCGCTGACCATCGAAGAAGGCATCAAGCTGATCATTTCCGGCGGCGCGGTCATGTCCCCGGAGCTGGGACAGGTGTTCGCGACCAAGATCCGTAGTCTGACGGCGAAAACCGCGGATCCGGAGTGCCCGCCAGATTCGGAGGACGTCTCGTGAGCGATGAGCTTCGCGACCAGCAACCGACCTCGCGCCCGGAAGAACGCGTGCTGGACCCGACCAACCTCGAGGCCGAGCGCCACGGCTACCTCGTCGCGTTCGAGGAGTATCTCCTGGCCGACGACGACGAGGCGATGCGCAGCCTGGCCACGGAACTGTCGCCCGGCGATCTGTCCGAGATCCTGCGACCGTTGAGCGTCGAGGACACGGCCAGGATTCTGCGGCTGTTGCCGGCCGATCCGCTGGCCGAAGTCCTTTCCGAGATCGACAACCGCAGCCTGAGCGCCTTGTTCACCCTGCTCGATATCGACGAGATCGCCGACGTCATCGAGGAGATGCCCTCGGACGAGGCGACCGATGTCATCGGCGAGCTCGCGGATGACCAGGCCCAGGAGATTCTGGCGGCCATGGAGCCGGAGGAACGTGACGAGGTCACGGAACTGCTCCAGTACGAGTCGGAGACCGCCGGTGGCCTGATGGGCAAGGAGTTCGTCGCCTGTGACCGCGACTCGACCTGCGGCGACGCCATCGCCACCGTGCGCTCGCTGGAAGAGGACGACCTGGAAGAGCTGCACTTCATCTTCGTGGTCGAACCGGACGGCCGGCTGGTAGGACGTCTGCCCCTGGTCAAGATGCTTCTCGCCTCGCCGCCGACGCCGGTGGGGGAGATCATGGAGCCGGATCCCCTGTACGTGCCGGTGGATCTCGACCAGGAAGACGTGGCGCAGTTCTGCATGACCCACGATCTGATCACCTTGCCGGTCGTCGACGACGCCGGCCGGCTGGTCGGTCGCATCACCGCCGACGACGTGCTCGACGTGGTCGAGGACGAGGCCACAGAGGACATCTCCCGCCTCGCCGGCGTCAGCGTCGCGGAGTTCGGCGAGCAATCGTTCCTGCGCGTGGCGCGGTCGCGGCTGCCCTGGTTGTTCGGCGCGCTGCTGGGGCAGATCGGCGCCGTGCTGGTGCTGTCCCGCTTCGAGGCCAGTCTCGAGGCGAAGGTCGCCCTGGCTTTTTTCATCCCCGTCATCATGGGCATGGCCGGCAATATCGGAATCCAGACCTCGTCGGTCGTGGTCCGCGGCCTGGCCACAGGCGAGGTCGACTTCTACCACCTGGGGCGGCACATGCTGCGCGAGCTGCTCACGTCGGTGCTTTGCGGCCTGGCTATCGCCGCGGCGCTGTTCGTGATCGCGCTCTACTTCGATGACCTGTATCTGGCCGCCGTCGTCGCACTGTCCATGTTGATGGTGATCATCTTCGCAGCGGCCGCGGGCACCGGCGTGCCCCTGCTGCTGCACCGGGCCGGCGCGGATCCCGCGGTGGCGACCGGTCCGTTCATCACCACGGCCAACGATATCTTCGGGCTCCTGATCTATCTGGGACTGGCGACGGTGATGCTCAGTCTGGGTACGGGGCCGGGATAGCCATGGGGCTGCTGCCGCAACCCGTGGTCGCCTGTCCGGTGGTCGTCCTGCGGACCTGGCCCAGTGGCGAGACCAGCACCATCGCCTCGCTGTTGACGGCCGACGCGGGTTATGTGCGTGTCATCGGCAAGGGTGCGCGCAAGCAACGCTCGCAGCTCCGTCCGCTGCTGCACGCGGGACGTCTGATCCATCTCGAGTTCAGTCTGAATCCCGAGCGACAGTTGCAGTACGCTCGCGGCGGTTCACTGCTGCTCGATCCGCTGGCCGAGGCGACCAGCCTCGAGAAATCCGCCTTTCTGCTGGCGAGTGTGGAATTGCTGGACCGTTGCCGGCCGACCGGCGACTGCGAAGCCGAACTCTTTGCTCTTTGCCAGGACTTCTTCAGGGTGTTATCGTGCGCTCCGACAGCCGGCGAAGCGGCAACGTTTTATGCGTTCGAACTGGCGCTGTTGCGCCTGCAGGGGACCGCGCCAGAGTTGACGGCCTGTTGCGGCTGTAACGAAACCCAGCCGCCGCGCAGTGACCGTCCGCTACGTTTTGATCCGGCAAGCGGCGGCCTCGTCTGTCCGCGGTGTCTGGACGCGGAGACGGCCGCCGGTAGCCGGCAGCTGACCGTGGACGCGCGCGCGGCCTTGCTGGCGTTGGCCGAAGCCGACTGGCGCGACTGGTCCCGCTGTGTGCTCGCGCGAGAACTGGCCCGGGAAATCGGCATCCTGCTTCATCGGTTCCTGGCCTACCACTTGCCGGGGTACCGTTTACCGGCGGCGCTCGATTTACTTCCGCGCCGGCCGCGGTCGGCTGCGACCGATTCCCCCGACGACCGGCCCGAGGAGGACCGATCCCAATGATGGACTACCAGGACATGATCGCCGGGCTGCAGCAGTTCTGGAGCGATTATGGTTGCGTGATCGTGCAGCCGTACAACTCCGAGGTCGGCGCCGGCACCTTCAATCCGAATACTTTCCTGCGGGCGCTCGGACCCGAGCCGTGGCGGGTCGCGTACGTCGAACCGAGCAAGCGGCCGAAGGACGGACGGTACGGCGAGAATCCCAACCGTGTGCACCAGTTCCTGCAGTACCAGGTGATTCTCAAGCCGAACCCGAACAACAGCCAGGAGTTGTATCTCGAATCCCTGCGCAGTATCGGCATCGAACCGCGGGAGCACGACATTCGCTTTGTCGAGGACGACTGGGAATCGCCGACTCTCGGCGCCGCCGGTCTGGGCTGGGAAGTGTGGCTCGACGGTATGGAAATATCGCAGTTCACGTATTTTCAGCAGGTTGGCGGCGTGCGCTGCCAGCCGGTTTCGGTCGAGCTGACCTACGGTTTGCTGCGGATCTGCATGTTCATGCAGGGGGTCGATCACGTCAAGGACCTCGTCTGGGGCGGTGGCTTGAGCTGGGGTGAGGTCATGGGCCAGTACGAGCGCGAGTACTCCGCGTTCAACTTCGAGCTGGCGGACGTGGCGACCTACCGGCGGCATTTCAGCGACCGCGAAAACGAAGCGGCCGCGTTGCTCGACGCCGGGCTCGTCTATCCCGGCTACGACTCGGTGATCAAGTGCAGCCACATCTTCAACGTACTCGAAGCGCGAGGAGCGATCTCGGTTACCGAACGCACCGGTTACATCACCAGGGTGCGCAACCTGGCCCGCCGCGCCGCCAAGGCCTATGTCGAGAGCCGTGAGAAGCTGGGGTTTCCCCTGCTCGAGGCGGAGGGGAAAGCATGAATCGATCGGACAGCGATCTCGCGAACAGTGAGTTGCCGTTTCTGCTGGAGATCGGCAGCGAGGAAATACCGGCTCGTTTCGTACCCGACACGCTTCGCGATCTGGCGCAGCGCCTGGAGGCCATGCTGAGCGAATCCGGCCTGGCCTACGGCTCGCTACGCACCCTGGCCACGCCGCGGCGCCTGGCGGTGCTCGTGCAGGACCTGGTGGCGAAGCAGCCGGACCGTGAGCTGGCAGTCAAGGGGCCCCCGGTGGCGGCGGCCTTCGATGATCAGGGCAATCCCACCCAGGCGGCGCTGGGCTTCGTGCGCAAGCATGGCGTGGAGATCGCCGATTGCGGACGCGTCAGCGACGCGCGCGGCGAATACCTGCTGGTCCGCAAGACAGTGACCGGCCGCTCGGCGGCCGAGGTGCTGGCGGAACAGCTACCGACAATCATCAGCGCGATTTCCTTCCGCAAGGTCATGCGCTGGGGCGCCGGCGACTTCGAGTACGCCCGGCCGCTGCAATGGCTGGTGGCGCTGCTCGGCGAAGAGGTCATCGCATTCGAAACGGCCGGCCTGGCGGCTGGACGCACCACGCGCGGTCACCGCACCCTGGCCGAGGATCGGCAGCGCGAGATTCCGCGGCCGGAGGCGTACGTCGCTACCCTGCGGGAGCTGTCGGTCATCGTCGATCACGAGGAACGGCGCGAGTTGATCGTCGCCGGCGTCGAACGGGCGATGGCCGACCTGCCCGTGACCGGCACCTGGTTGCGTGACGAGGAACTCCTCACGGAGATCGTGTTCTTGTGCGAATACCCGACGCCCTTTGTCGGTCTCTTCGAGGAAGAATATTTCGCGCTGCCCGACGAGGTCATCGTGACCGCCCTCAAGGCGCACCAGCGCTACTTCGCGGTCGGGCACGGCGACGGTTCGGGACTGTTGCCGTATTTCATCTCCGTGCGCGACGGCGGCGACCACGCACTCGATCGTGTCGTCGACGGTAACCAGCGCGTCCTGCGTGCCCGCCTCGCCGACGCACTGTTCTACTGGCACTTCGATCAGAAGAAGAATTCGGACGAACACACCGCCGAGCTGGCCACGGTAACCTGGATCGACGGCTTCGGATCGGTGCTCGACAAGACCCGGCGGCTACAGAAACTGGTCGGCGTGTTGTGGGAGCGAGGCCTGGGTGACGGAACTCCGCCGCCCGCCGCCCTCGTGCGCGCAGCCGCCATCTGCAAGAGCGACCAGGTCAGCGAGATGATCAAGGACGGCAAGGAATTCACCAAACTGGAAGGGTTGATCGGCGCCCGGTATGCCGCACAAGCGGGCGAAAGCCCTGAGGTGTGCCGCGCCCTGGAACGTTACTACTATCCCAAGTCGGCCGGCGGTCCGTTGCCCGGCGACCGCATCAGCAGCGTGCTGTCGGTGGCCGACCGCCTCGATACTCTCACCGGTTGCTGGCTGGCTGGTTTCGTGCCTACCGGCGCCAAGGATCCGTACGCCTTGCGTCGTCACAGCCTGGCCCTGCTCCGCATGCTGCTCGATCTCGAAGCCAGGATCGATCTGCGGGATCTGCTCACCGTGGCGCTGGCAGGATTCGACGCGGTGCGTGGTGATCGGGATCCGGAGGCTGCGGCCGACGAACTCGCGGCGTTCATCCAGACGCGCCTGGCCGGATTGCTGACCGATGTACGCGACTGTACGCCCGAGGTCGTGCGCGCCATACTGCCGGCGCACGGCAACGATCCCACCGACGCGGTGGCCTGGATCGAGGCGCTGGAGGTCTTCCGGGAACGCGAAGATTTTCTACTCCTGGCGACGGGCTTCAAACGCTGCAAGAATATACTCGAGGGTGAACTCATCGCTCCGGACGAACGTGCCGCGAGCCTCGAGCGCTGGCTGGCCGGCGGTAGCGGTGCCCGTGGCGAGACCTTTGCCGATTTGACCGAAGACGCAGAAAGAACCCTGTTGACGGAGATCGCCGCCGCCGTGCCCGCGCTGCGCGAGGCCGAATCCGCCGGCGCCTACGACACGGTTTTCCAGCATCTTTCGGGATTCGGCCCCGCCATCGACGTCTTTTTCGACACGGTGCGCGTCAATGTACGGGAGCCGGATCTGAAGCGCGTTCGACACGGGTTTCTGAGGGAAATTCACGCACTTTTTGCCCGCTACGCCGAGTTTTCCGAGGTGGCACCTTTGGATCGGTGAACCCGGGTGTCTCGACGGTGGAATCGTGGCCGTGCGGGCGGTGTTTCGGACACAAGGTAAAAGTTGACACTAAGCTCACGTAATCCCTATATTTCAAGGGCATCAGAGTTGGGCGCCAAACTGTTGGCGATAATGACTTTTGTCCGGATGCAGCCGACCTTCCCGCCGGAGCGGCTGAGTGGAATAATCACGTTCGAGCATTTGCTTGAGGGGGCGTAGGCCAGTATGTGGAGTCGTCAACACACCGCAGTGAGCGTTTTCCTGCTGTTACTCGCCGTTACCGTGCTCTTTGGATGCCGTGCTTTCCAACCCGAGGTGGTGATCGTCAACAGTCCGCCGGAGACGTACATCATCGGCTGTCCTGCCGAAACCTCGGGAGCCTATTTCCATTTCCATGTCTACTGGTACGGCACGGACCGGGATGGTGATGTCGATCGTTTCGTGTGGGCGCTGTCCGACACCTCGATCCAGGATCTCGAGACTGATGACGACGAGGAGGATCTCAATTTCAATCCGGCGGTGGACATCAGCACGCTGGACAACGGATTCTATACGACGCGCACCGATACGATATTCGATTTCCAGCTCAATCAGGGATCTTCGGCCAGTCACCACATGACGCTGCACATGGTGGCCGTCGACGATCGCGGCGACTTCGACCGGACGCCCGCGCGTCTGCATTTCTACAGCAATGCCCTCGGCCAGCCGGCGATCGCGTTTTTCGAAGTCGACACCAACGGCACCAAGACGACCTTCGCCGACGAGGATACGGTTCCCTACGGTGCTCGTCTGGCGTTGACCTGGGAAGCCGAAACACCCAATACGCGATCGTTCACTCCCGCCATGCTCGAGACGCTCGAACGCGCCCAGACCGTACCGGTCGCACCATTCGACGACGGTATTCTCGGCTTCAAGTGGCAGATCGCGGGCGACGAGTGCGGTGGTGGCGAGGACTGCTGGAATCCCAAACAATTCGACCAGGCTGTGGGCGACAGCTTCAGTTTCTTCGGCCCCGAATACGGAATCACCTTCCTGAACGACGGTTCCGGTCCCGGTTTCCGGGGCAAGGTGCTGCCCAGCGGCGTGGTGGAGTTGCTGGTCAATGCCATCGATGTCGCCGGTGTCGAGGTCGATCCCCGATTCCGGACGCTGAACGTGAACGTCAACCTGGCGCCTTCGACCGGCCTGCTGATTGGCGAGAGCTGGAATCCGGTGGGTGTCGATCCGGCGCACGTGGATGATCAGGAGTATCCGTACTACGTGGTCTGGCACGGTGAATTCGGACCGGACATAAACGGCGATCAACCTCGCTTCACCTTCGAGCCGGGCGACACGGTACCCAACTTCGCCACCGTGTACTTCAAGGCGATAGGGCGGGATAATCCCCTCGATCTGCCAACCGGCCTCAATGGCTACGGCGTCCAGTTCCAGGGACTGTTCGAAGCCAACGGCTTCTGGGACGGTACGATCGATTACCACTTCTCTTCGGCCGCCAGCGAAGCACATCTCGATTCCGCCTGGGCGGCGACCGAATGGGGCGAACTGTCCGGAGATACACTGTCTTTCATGGTCGGTCCGGTGAACTACGAGTTCTCCATGCGTGCCATCGACGAACACGAACGACGTGACGGTAACCCGCCGTCATTCTGGTTCACGGCGAACTATCCGCCCTGTGTCCAGTGCGTCGAGTATCTGAACGAAAGCGACGATACGGTCTGGGACGTCGACGAACCGCCGTGCTACGATCAGGATTGCCTCGACTCGACCTCCGAGATGTACGCCATGTGGCACGGCACCCGTCCACCCGATCCGGACCGGCACTACATGTCGAACGAATCGCCGACGGGTCTGCTCTGGGTCAATCCAAACACCTTGGCCATTACCCTCGAGACGCCGACGAACACGGAAGGCTTCCGGATCATTCCCTGCTACGTCTGGACCTACCGGATTGCGCTGCACGGCAGCGACGACCCGCGTGAAGACACGGGTGAGGATCTCGAACGGGTCATGGCCTGGCGCTATCAGGTGGACTACGACCGCGAAACGGATCTCGACCTGGACAACGTCATCGACGATGGCGCCGGGGTCGACGACATCACGGCGCTCACCGAAGAACGAGCCTACGACAATCCGGCGCTCAACGATATTTTCCTGGATAGTGACGGCATCTGGTATTTCCGCATGCGGACCTGGGCGCCGCAGGTGCTGGTGGATAGCGGACCGGATGACTACTGGGGATTGCTCCTGTTGCTGTACCCCGATCAAGCCGAGCAACTCTGGGAACTGTCGACTCTGCAGTGGGGTGGGGGTTCGATACAGGTACAAGCAACCGATGCGGTGAGCACGCAGCACTATTCCGACCGGACGACCTACTATCTCTACCGAAACTTGCGGACGCCTGAGGACCACGGTTGGGCGAGCGACCCCGGACAGTATGACGACGTGGAGAGCGGTGTCGATCTCGTCCACTTCGCGAAATTCAGCGAGATCGTGACGAAGCGATTCCAGTTCGTACTCGAAACAGGAGACGACGGAGACCTTTTCGTAGCAGGGCCACACCCCTAGCCGAACACGAGTTTCGTCCGGCGCGAGCGTCCGGGCGGTTGCCCTTCGGGGCACAGGAGGAATGAACGGTGTTTTCGCGACGTAATCTCGTGGTACTGGCGGTTCTGCTGGGATCGGCCCTCGCCGTTTGGCTGAGCGGTTGCATGCCCGAAACCGATATCGCAGGTGTGGCGATACCCAACGCCTTGCCGCAGACGGAGATCTCCGGTACTCCGCCCAATCTGCTCGAATCGGGTTTCGCCATCGATTTCTTCTGGACCGGATATGACCCGGACGGTCGCATCGCTGGCTTCCAGTGGAAGATCAGTAACAACGGCCTCGACGGCATCGATGTCGCCGATACCCTGACCTTCGATCCCGTCACCGGTGACACGATCAACCCCTGGCATTTCACCACCGCCACCGACACCACGTTCCTGGTCACGGCGGACATTGGCGGTTTCCCGGGCGATCCCGAAGGTGGCGAACGCAGCTTTCAGGTGCACACCTTGTTCATCCGCGCAGTGGACGACGAGGAGGGCGTGGACGCCACACCTGCCTTCATCAGCTTCACGGCGACCACGGTCCTGCCCCGTATCCGGGTCACGGTACCCGCGTCGCTGATCGCGCAGTCGGAAGCCGGGGGTCTGCCGCCTTCGGTTACCTTCGGCTTCGAAGGCGAGGACCCCGATTTCGACCTCGGCATTCCGACGCACGTCCGTTTCCTGTGGAAGGAAGCCTGGACCGAGGGAGAGGGTTATATCAACGACGAGTTGACCTTCAATACGAACCTGGATTCGCTCGTCGATTTCGCCGACTCGCTATGGAGTGCGTGGATCGAATACGAGCCTGACGCCATCGACCGACGGGTGAATTTTCCCGATCAGCCGACGGACGTGGACAAGCGCTGGTTCTTCGCCATTCAGGCCAGGGACACCGCCGGCGCGGTGAGTATCGACCGGTCGTACGGTGTCAATGTGATGAACGTCAAGATCGTGCAGAATCTGGCGCCGCGCCTCGAGGTATACGAGCCCTTCCTCGGCCAGACCGTTGTGTATTTCACCAATTCCACGGAAAGTTACGAGATAGCGGCGGGTCAGGAACTGCAGTTCAGCTGGACCGGATCGGCCGACGGTTACGCGGGCGAAATCGTCTCGTATCGATACGGCTGGGATGTCACCGATCCCACTGACGACGGCGACCCCAACTGGGGTCCGGAGCCCGGGCTGGGGCCCGATAACCTGCGGACCGAGGTCGTCTCGTTCGAGAGCGGCCTGCACTCGCTGACTGTCCAGTGCGTCGACAACTCGGGCCTGGTAACCCGTTTCAAGGCACTGCTCGATGTGGTGCCTATTCCGCCGCTCGACGAACAGCTCCCGCTGCTGCTGATCGACGATGTGTACGATCGAGAATCGAACCGGTGGCCACGAGAGAACGACGGCGAACCGCTGGACCGTGACCACCACCGTGACGATTTCTGGACCGAGGTACTCGATCCGGTCGTCGGCTGGTTCGTGAACCAGCACGTGATCGACACCGAAGAGACTCGGATCGAGTATCGCGACGTCGTCAACTACCGGAGCCTGGTCTGGATATCGAAGTACACCACATCGGGACTGTGCCACATTTCGGAGGCCTTCCGACCGGTCTGCGCCAGCATTCAGGGGTGTACCTGCGATCAGCTGAACTGGCTGGTCACCTACCAGCAACGCGCCGGTAATCTCCTGCTCGCGTCTTCGCGCGCCTTGAACAACTTCGTCGGCGAGAATGCCTCGTACATGGCGCCGATGATCTTCGACACGCGCGATGAGTATCTACTGGTCAATGACCAGCCGTTCATCATCGGTTTCGGTGATTGCGAGCTGCCCGATGGCTCCGAGCAACGGATGGGGTTGACCCGGTATCCGTACCAGGTGATCGGTGTCTCGATTCTCGACTGGGTGTCTCCTCGCTACCATATCTACGGCAGTCCCCTGCCCGGGACCGATGATCGCCAGCCGCAGTGTGTGGGCGCCAAGGGTTTGACGCTCAACCAGGACTTCCGATCCAATTACCTTCCCGACGGCGGTATCGACGATCTCATCGCGACCAACAGGACGATCGACTGGAGGGATGACGACGAGGACTACTACGGGAATCTTTCGAACCCGTGGTCGTTCGGCGACACCGAGATCTACGATTCCAACATCGCGAACCGACCGGCGTCGGTGTCGCCCCAGATGTGCGACGACGGCAACAACGCACAGATCTTGTGTCTCGACCCGATGTTCGAGGTTTATGCCCGGTACGACTGGATCCGCGATCAGTTCGTCGCCGCGGGTGACACGCTGTGGCCGGCGGGCTCGTACGGTCAGGATGCCCTGAAAGCCCTTTGCGGTAACCTGTCGCTGCAGAGTGACTTCCTGTCGGCGCGAACCCAGGGGCGAACCTGTGGCTTCGTCACCAACAAGAACAAATTCCTCAAACCGAGTAACCGCGGTGACGTGATCTGGGGCTTCGATCCGTATCGCTACGATGTGGACCAGATCACCGAGGCGATACACTGGGTGCTCGGCGAGCACTTCGGTTTGATCATTGATTGATGAGACTCCGTACTCGACCGGGATCAGGTGTACCCGCTTTGCCGATCCTGACCCCGGTCGAAAGTTATTCAGGCGAGTGAGCGGTGGACCGCAAAGGAAGGCGCTGAGAATGAAAGCAGGGAACGGGATTCGACTCTTGCTGGTCGTGGTGATTTGTCTGGTGGCGGTTTCGTGGTGCAAGCAGAGCGCGCTGGGCCAGGTCACGGATTACGAGTGTTGCATCAGCGATTCCCTGGTACTGGTTTCCCCGGATCCCAGCAGTGTTTCGGTCGAGATCGATTACGCGGGTGATCGACTCGGCGCCCTGATCTCCTGGGCGGATCTGCCCGACTCGGTTGCCACCTGTGTGGTTGTCACCGATACCGCCGGTATGGGTGTCGAGGTCAGGGTGAGCGGTCATTATTCCAGCGATGTGGACCGTGAGCTGCAGTTTTATCTCCAGAACGGCGGCGAGGTAGGTACGGAAACCACCAACTGGCTGCCCTTCCACTGGGAGAATGTCGGTAGTACCATCAGCGGTAATGTTTTTGGCGACATCAATCTCAGCAACAGCGGCGGTCTCTGGGAGTACGATGCTGCCGCCGACACCTGGCAGCGACACAACCAGGGCTTGCCGGTCAGCATGCCGCGAGCCAATATCACCACCTTCGCGCAGAGCGCCGCCGATTCGAACTTCTGGTTGATCGGCGTGTCGGCGGGCGCCGAGCCGATGAACGACTCGGTTGGTCTGTGGAAATCGCGCGGCGACGACGAACAGGGCCATGGCGATTGGGTCCGGATTGCCGAAGCTGATCTCACCGACGCCATTCTGATCTCGTCCATCGACATATCGCCGGAGCAGAGCGACTGGTTTGCCATCGGCACGCCCGAAGACGGCATGTTCACGACTCAGGACGGAGGCGATACCTTCCTGCACTGGATGGACAATCTCGATCCGGACTGGCCGCCCGAGGATCTGCCGGGCTTTTTCGAGGTGACCGCCGTCAACTGGGAAACCGATCGACTCTACGTGGCTATTCTGGCCTTCGGACTCTTCGTGTCCGACGATGGCGGGCTGACCTTCGATCGGGTCGAGAACCTCGAGGTCCCGGTCGATCTCGACGATCTCGCTCTGGGTAACAAGTTTCCCAATATCGTCTGTATCGAGGTCGAATCTGCCGATCACATACTGGTCGGTCTGAAAGACCACGCGCTCTACGAAACAACCGACGGCGGTGATTCCTGGCATTCGTTGACGGGCGACACCTGGGTTGTCGGCAACCCGGCCGACCCGGGCAAGTGGAAGCACACCGGTCGCTCGGTTTTCGTTGATCCGGACGACAGCGACACGATCATCGTGGGGACGGACAAACGCGGCCTGTGGCGGACGACGGACGGCGGTGTGAACTGGGACCGCGTCGCGGATGAGGAGGGCTTGTTGCCGCCGGAAGTGTCGGCGAGTCACGTCGTGCGCGATATCTTGTTCGCGACGGAGGGCGCGCTGGCCGATCAGATCCTGGCGATAGCCGACGGTCTTGGCGTGTTGCTCAGCGAGGACAGCGGCGCCACCTGGGAACAGCTCGCCAAACAACCCGGTAATCCCCTGACCCGGACGGCCGAGATCAACAACGACGGTTCCGGCAATCTGCTCTACGCAACCGTCGGCGGCGGCGTCTATTCCATCGGCTCGCCGGTTCTGCTGAGTGAAACCATCACCCAGACGCTCGAGAACCAGGAGTTCTGGAATATGCAGCTTGGCATCTCGATCGCCTTCGGCCCCGGTACGCTGACCGGCGGATCGGAGTTCATGATCAAGGCACAGGACTTCCAGGGCTGGGCAGTCTGGCGCAGCGAGGTCGACGATCCCTACGCGCTGGAACTGATCGGTGTCTACGACAAGACGAATCCGGAGACCTGCATCGAGGAAGGCGGTTATTGCGGCGACGAGAATTACATCATCCGGCCGCGTTGTTTCGGTGAACGGCGGGCGCTCTGCTTCCGGGGCGCAGCGCTGGAGGATAGTTCGGAGACGGTCAGCTTCTTCGACGACAACATCTTCAACGGCTTCAGGTACAACTATGCGGTCACGACCTTCGACTACGGAAACACAGCCTTGACGCTGGTTGCCAACCTGTCCAGCGATCAACTGTTCTCGGAGCGTTATCCGGATGATCCGTCGTCGACCTTCCACGTCGCGGAATATCCGGGTTCGCTGCACGAGTTCGTCGTCAACACGGAAGCGCCTGACGTCGGTACCCAATCCGAGATCTACTGCTTTCCCAATCCGCTGCGCTCGGGAGCCGGCTTTACCGGGTACGAGGGCGAGCAGGTAGTGTTCACCAACGTCCCCCCGCAATCGAAGATCCAGATCTTCACGGTTGCCGGTGACGAGGTGGCGTCTCTGGAATCGGATGCGGTCAACGATCGCGGCAACGTATACTGGATCGCGCGCAATTCCGAAGGTGAACTGCTGGCCGGCGGCGTTTACATCTACAAGGTGGAAACCTCCGGGCGCGAGAAGGATCCGGTCTTCGGCAAGCTGGTCATCATCCGGTAATTCATCCTGGTGATCCCTATCGGGCAGCACTGTACCCCGGCGCCCGGGGCTACGACGCCTAATACGGCTATTTCGTTCTGCGCGCTTGTGGAGCGGAAATTAGCAGTTATTTTGGTGCAAGGACATTCCGCCCGGCTAGGCGGGTGATGTGGAATATTCGTGTTGGTTGAAGCGGTCGATGGTAACGACGTCAGGAGGATCCGATGAGCGGCAAGATGGTCTATTTTTTCGGTGACGGTAATGCCGACGGTGGCGGCGACATGAAGAATCTGCTGGGTGGCAAGGGCGCCAACCTGGCCGAGATGGTCAAGATCGGCATCCCGGTGCCGCCGGGCTTCACGATCACCACCGAGGTCTGCACCGATTATCAGAACAGCCACGAGCTGTCGTCC
This sequence comes from uncultured Fibrobacteraceae bacterium, assembly GCA_964384055.1. Classification (GTDB taxonomy): domain Bacteria; phylum Krumholzibacteriota; class Krumholzibacteriia; order LZORAL124-64-63; family LZORAL124-64-63; genus CAYLIV01. Next base: position 31,508 of record CAYLIV010000003.1, on the reverse strand, counting down.
GAATTACAGGCTGAAATCGATGATGCCATCAAGCAGGTCGAAGCGATCATCGGCAAGGGATTCGCCGCTCCCGACGACCCGCTGCTGTTCTCGGTTCGCTCCGGCTCCCGGGTCTCCATGCCCGGCATGATGGACACCGTGCTGAACCTCGGCCTGAACGACGAGTCGATCAAGGGTTTGATCGCCAAGAGCGGCAACGAACGTTTCGCCTATGACAGCTACCGGCGTCTGATCCAGATGTACGGCGATGTGGTCATGGGAGTCGAGGGCGAGCTGTTCGAACATGCCATCGACGACCTCAAGGCCAAGGCGGACGTGAAGCTCGATACGGAACTGAAGCCTGCGCATTGGCAGGAACTGATCGCTACCTTCAAGCAGATCATCGTCGACCAGACGGGCACTGAATTTCCGACCGATCCCCGGCAGCAGCTGCTGGGCGGCATCAAGGCGGTCTTCGAAAGCTGGAACGTACCGCGCGCGGTCGAGTACCGGCGCATCCACGACATCCCCGGCGACTGGGGGACGGCCGTCAACGTGCAGACGATGGTCTTCGGCAACCTCGGCGACGAAAGCGCCACCGGCGTGGCTTTCACGCGCGATCCGGCCACCGGTGAGAACATGTTCTACGGCGAGTTCCTGGTCAACGCCCAGGGCGAAGACGTCGTGGCGGGTATCCGCACGCCACAGCAGATCAACCGCATGGGCCGGGACCGGCTGCCGTCCGGTAACGAGGCCACGGATCTACCGACCCTGGAAGACGTCATGCCCGAGCTGTATGCGCAGCTCGACGGTATCCGCGGCACCCTCGAACGCCACTACAAGAACATGCAGGATATCGAATTCACCATCCAGGACGGGCGGCTGTGGATGCTGCAGACCCGTCACGGCAAGCGCACCGGCGCCGCGGCGATCCGCATCGCCGTGGAAATGCAGGCTGAGGACCTGGTCAGCGAGCGGCAAGCGGTCATGCTCGTAGAACCCGGCCACCTCGACCAGCTGCTGCACGATCAGATCGATCCCGAGGCCGAGACGACGGTGCTCGGCAAAGGCCTGCCCGCCTCGCCGGGCGCGGCCCAGGGCGAGATCGTCTTCAGCGCCGAGGATGCCGTCGCCGAAGCGGCGAAGGGCAAGCGAGTGGTTCTGGTCCGTCGGGAAACCAGCCCCGAAGATATCGCCGGCATGAACGTCGCTCAAGGCATCCTGACCTCGCGAGGCGGCATGACCAGCCATGCGGCTGTGGTCGCCCGCGGCATGGGCAAGCCGTGCGTCGCCGGTTGCGGCGACCTGTTCGTGGATTCGCGCAAGGGCGAGATGACCATCGGCGGCAAGACCTTCCACGCGGGTGACGACATCACGCTGGACGGTGGCGCCGGTTCGGTGATCGAGGGTATGCCGGCGCTGGTCCCGCCGCAGCTGAAAGATCCCAACCTGAAGGCGCTGATGAGCTGGGCGGACGATGCGCGGCGGCTGAAGGTGCGCACCAACGCCGACACGCCCCACGACTCCCGCCAGGCGCGGACCTTCGGCGCCCAGGGCATCGGCCTGTGCCGTACCGAGCACATGTTCTTCGGCGAGGACCGGATCAGCAAGATGCGCCAGATGATCCTGGCCGACGACGAGGCGGGCCGGCGCCGCGCGCTGGCACATATCCTGCCCCTGCAGCGCGATGATTTCATCGGCATCTTCCAGGCCATGGACGGTCTACCGGTGAACATCCGGCTGCTCGATCCGCCGCTGCACGAGTTCCTGCCGCAGGAGTCGGAGGAGATTGATCGACTGGCCGGCGAGATGGACATCAATCCGGAGCAGTTGCACCGCAAGGTAGAGTCGCTGCACGAGCTCAATCCCATGCTCGGCCATCGCGGCTGCCGTCTCGGTCTGACCTATCCTGAGATCTACGAGGTGCAGGTCGAGGCGATCATCAGTGCCGCGGTCGCCGTGCAGAAGGAAGGCGTGGTCGTCATACCCGAGATCATGATTCCCCTGACCGGTTCCGTGCGCGAGATGGTCGACATGCGCGAGTTGTCGGTCGCGACCGCCGATAAGGTGATCGCGGATACCGGGGTGAAGGTCGACTACCTGGTCGGTACCATGATCGAGATCCCGCGGGCGGCCCTTCTGGCGGACAAGATCGCCGAACATGCCGACTTCTTCAGTTTCGGCACCAACGATCTGACCCAGATGACCTTCGGCTACAGCCGTGACGACGCCGGTGTCTTCCTGCCCGAGTACGTCGGTCGCGGCGTGCTGCCGGCGGATCCGTTCCAGCAACTCGATCAGGACGGTGTTGGTCAGCTGGTCGAGATGGCTTGCGAGCGGGGCCGCCAGGTCAAGTCCGATCTGCATCTGGGAATCTGCGGCGAGCATGGCGGTGAGCCGAACTCGATCTGGTTCTGCCATCGCGTCGGGCTCGACTACGTGAGCTGTTCGCCGTTCCGTGTACCCATTGCGCGGCTGGCGGCCGCTCAGGTCGCGATCACGGAAGAGAATTCGTAAGGAGCCGGTAACGACTCCGTACCGGAAAGTCGTGCCGGGAGGTGAGGTTGTTCGTTCAATGGTCAATTCCGGTCTGGGTCTGGCCGCTCCTGCTACCGGTTGCGCTGTTGATCCTCATCTGGGTGCGACGCACCTACGGTGTCACTGAACCCGCTGTGAGCGGTGCGCTCCGCAAGACCTTGATCGGCTTGCGGAGCGCTGCTTTTTTGTTGCTTCTGCTGGCCATCGCCGGCCCGAGCTTGTCGCGGTTGAAGCAGCAACCGCGCCTGCCGGAAGTGGTGGTCGTGGTCGAAGATTCGGCCAGTATGGCCATCGTGGACCACCGATCCGTGGTCGCTGATTCCGCCGGGACAGCGCTGACCGGCAGCCGCTGGGCCCTGGCGCAGCAGTTGACGACGGCTGTCGATTCGGCGCTGTCGTTGCGTCAGGATCCGCCGGTCACGGTCACCGTGCTGCGGGGAAACGGCATCGAGCCGCTACGGGAGCCGGCGTCGATCCCGCCGATCGACGGTGCACCGGCGAACGTGGGCAGCGACCTGGCCGGTCTGTTGCGCCAGGTGAACGGCCGTTATGCCGCTGAACCGCTGCAGGCGGTGATCCTGCTCAGTGACGGCAACGAGACCGTGGCGCCCAGCGGACGTGCGCGCGGTCGTGGGCCGGTGCGGTCAGCCGGCGAACCCCATCCGTTTCCCGGCGGCACGACGTCGTTTCTGGCGGTCGGCCTCGGCGACCCGGCGGGCCCTGCCGACCGGCTGATCCAGGATCTGCGCTATCCGGACGTGGCCTATGCCGGCGATCAGGTCGTGGTAGAACTCGTCGTGGCGGCGCGCTACGCTACGGCCGAGGGGCAGCAGCCCGTGACAGTGCGACTGCATGACACCGTGCGGAACACCGTTGTTGCCGAAACAACTGCGCCGTCGGTCTCCGACCTGACCCGCGTTGAACTTTCCTTCACGCCCGACGAGCCCGGACTGGGCGTCTACCGTCTGGAAGTCACCCCGCTGGTCAACGAGCGTTACCTCGACAACAACCAGGTGACCCTGGCCATTAACGTCCGCAAGCAACGCGCCCGGGTACTGTTGCTGAGCAGCCGACCGGGCTGGGACGGCCGTTTTCTGGCTCAGGCGGCGTTGCGGGAATCGCGACTGGTGCTCGAACAGGTGTACCCGGCGCAGACTGGTCTCGTCTTTGCTGACAGCCTGACGCCGTGGCTGGCGCCCGAATCGGTAGCCGGCTGGCGCCGGTTCGACGGCGTGGTGTTGACCGGCTGGGCGGACGCATTGCTGGATTTCGACTGGCAGCCACTGGTTCGTGCAGTACGGGAAGGCCTGGGGTTGTGGCTGTTGCCCGGCCCGGGAGCGCGTGGCCCGGCCGCCCCCGATCGCCTGCCGTCGGCCCTCGCCGAACTGTTGCCGTTCGCCCCCGATCCGCTCGGGTGGCGGGAGGGAGACTGGTTTCTGCGTCTGGCCGGCGATACCCATCCGGCGCTCGAGGGCGTCGCTCTCGGACCGCGCGACGGCACAAGGCAATCGCTGGCGACCCTGCCGCCTCTGCAACAGGTGGTCCCGGGTACGAGCCGACCGGGTGACAGCGTGCTGCTCGATGCGGTATCCGGCCGTGGCGAACGCGGCGCTGCCGGCGTACCGGTCCTGGTGGTCGGCCAGCGCGGCAGCGGGCGTATCGCCTGGTTCGGTGGGCGTCCGCTGTGGGAACTGGCCTTCTGGGAGCTACCGGCGGCCGCGGGCGGCGAGGACCAGCAGCCGGCGCGGCGTCTGCTGCGGAACCTGTTGGTGTGGATCGCTTCGGGCGAAGAGGAATCCGGCCTCGGCCTGCGCGGCGGGCGCACGGTATACCAGGAAGGTGAACGCATACGCCTCGAAGCGCAGTGGCGTGATATGCGCGGTAATCCGGTAACCGGGCGCAAGTTGTTTCTGCGCGTGCGCAGTCTGGATCAGACCGCCGATTCGCCGTCGCGAACCTACTCGATGACGGCGAAACCGGGGGATCCCGGCGCGGCGAATGTCGTGCTGCCGCCGCTGCGGCCGGGACGTTACTCGGTCCGACCGCAGAGCGGTGACGAGACGCCGGTCGTCGGCGCGGAGTCGCCCTTGGTCGTCGCCGCCAGTTCGCTGGAAGCGACGCAGGTGCGGCAGGATCGGCGCCGGCTGCGCCAGCTTGCCGACCAGGTCGGCGGCGTGTACGTCAATGCCGACGCGCCCGCCGCCCGCGGGCAGCTTTTGCGACGGATCGCCGATCTGGAACTTGTCGGCGATGCCCGGATGATCCGGCAGCACTGGGATTTCTGGGCCGGCTGGCCGCTGCTGGCAGTGGTGGCGCTGCTGCTGGGCGGCGAGTGGTTTCTGCGTCGCCGTCACGGCCTGATGTAACCCGATCGCAAACGAACCTCCTGTAGGCACCTGGCTCCTTCGGCGCATCTCTCCTCCCGGAAAGTCGATCGTTCGCATGCTCAGGCGTATGCCGTACCGGATGTCGCCAGGCGGTCTCACCTGTGTGCTCGGCTGGCTCTGGGGCCAAGGCGCCGGTGCGCAGGTGCTCAACGAGATACTCTACGATCCGGTCGGTTCCGATGCCGGTCAGGAGTTCGTGGAGCTCTTCAATACAACGCCATATCCGGTATCCCTGTATGAGTTTACGATCGAATTTGCCAACGGCGCTCAAGGTCCGGTATGGCAAACTCGCTGGACTGGCGCGGCCAGCGACAGCATCGCGCCGCACGGTCACTTTCTCATCGTCGATCGCAACTGGGCCGGCGAGATCTCCGCTGACGCGGAGGTGCCTCTCGGCCTGCAGAACGGTCCCGATGCGGTGCGCCTCGTGCGCGCCGACGGCAGCGTCGATCTGCTGGGGTATGGACAACTCGAGTATCCGGACATGTATGAATACGAACCGGCGGCTGCGGTCGCCGCCGGCGTGGCGCTCGGCCGCCGGCCGGACGGCCTGGACACGGACAACAACAACGCGGACTGGCGGCCGCTGGTCCGCCCGACACCGCGACGGGCGAACTTTCGGCGTTGGCAGTTGACGGCGGTCGGAACGGTCGTCGAGCCGCCTTCGTGGTCGGTGCCCGGTTACCCGGTCGTGGTCACGGTGGCGGTTGCCAACACGGGTATCGCGACCATTCCTGCAACCGACGTCGTTTTGCTGGCGGCGGGCGACACATCGGATTCGCGGTATGACGGTGCACTCGCAACGCTCTCACCCGGCCAGCGCGATACCGTTACCGTGTCCTGGCTCCCGCACGCAGTCGGTGATGTGCATATGTCCTTGCTGGTGCCCATCCCGGAACCGCCGGCGGAACTCGAAGTGCCCCTGGGGACCTACCGGGTGGGCGTCGATACGCTGTACGTCAACGAGGTGAACGCGGCGCCGGCCGGTGGCGCCTGCGAGTGGGTCGAGATCGCCAACGGCGGCGAGATCACGGTCGACCTGGGCCAGTACCTTCTGCGCGACGAGGACAGCGTGTGGCGACGCCTGCCGTCGCGGCTCCTGGCGCCCCGGCAGTTCGCGGTGCTGGTGCAGGACGAGGCGCGCCACCGGGCGTGGCTGAGCGATCGCCTCGACGCCGGCGCCGAGCCGCCGTGCGCGGACGGTTTGACCCGGCTCGTCGACGAGATCCAGGGTTCGTGGCCGACCCTGAACAACTCGGCGCCGACATCGCGCCTCTTCGCCGACCGGGTACTGCTGGCCCGCGCCGACTCGACCGTCATCGATTGCGTGATGCTGGGTGTTGACGGCGTGGCCGTACCGGAAGGGCGCAGTCTGGAGCGGTTGAACAGAACTCCCTTCGGCGCACCGGCCGCCAACTGGGCCGTGGCCACGGCCGCGCTCGGCGGGACTCCCGGTTGCCCCAACAGCGTGCGGATTCGAGGCGACGCAACGATCGAGGTGAGTCTGGATCCCAATCCCTTCTACCGCGACAGCACCAGCGGTATGCCGATCGCTCCGCTACACATCCGCTTTCAGGTACCCCGAGACCTGCTGGGCTGGGACGTCCGGATCTTCGATCTGTGGGGCCAGCGGGTGCGCGACCTCGGCGGCGACCGGCTGGGATCCGGTCCGCGGGATCTGATCTGGGACGGGCGTGACGACGAAGGATTTCCCGTGCCGATCGGCGGTTACATCGTACTCGTGCGGTTCTACGACCAGGATCAACGATTTCAGGCCGGCGGCAAGAAGCTGGCAGTCCTGGCCGAGGAAGCCCGATGAGATGCACGCCGTCGAGGCCGGTCGCCGTCGCGGCGCTGTGGTGCTGTCTGAGCGCGGCGTCGCCGGCCACTGCATTGGCGGCCGGCATACGTGACGTCGCCGACGGCTGGCTGGTCTCGCCCGGCGCCACCGCCGGTCTGCTCGGTGAGGAACTCGTCGGGCGTACCGGGCGCGAACCCGCCGGCGGTGGCGCCTGGGTGGCGATCGGTCGGATGAACCTGTTCGGCATGTCCGAGTTGCCGACCCGGCGACTGGCCGCGGGCCTCCGGGGGCGCTGGCTGAGCTACGGCGCCGCCTGGCAGCGTCTGGGTGCGGCTCTGTACAACGAGAACAGCGTCCGCGTGCGTTGCCTGGTCGACGGCCGACGAGTGCTGGGCGGGGGCGTCGTGGCGGGCTGGGACGACGTTGCCCTGGCGGCGGGCCGGCGACGTCGCCGCCTCGCGGTCGCCGGGCTGCTCTGCATTGACGCCGGCGAGCGGACCCGGCTGGAAATCGTCGGCCATCTGCTCGACGTTCCGTCCTGGCACGGCAGCCGGAGCTGGCGGCGCTGGTTGCGAATCGAACACCGGACGGCCGGTGTTGTCGGCGCGCTGGCGCTCGATCGCCGCGGTAACGGTGCGCCGGCTGCGCAGCTCGAACTGCAGGTGCGGCTGGTCGCCGGTGCCGAGACAGGCGCCGGTGTCGGCCTGCGCCTCGAGCCGGCCTGCGGCGCCGCGGGATTCACCACCGCGTGGCGCCGGCGAGCCTGGTTGATCAGGTCGTCCCACCTGGTGCATCCGGACCTGGGTGTCACCCATCGCTGGAGCCTGACCGCCGGCAGCTTCGAGGCCGCATGGTAATGGCGGCGGTTTTGCTACTGGTGAGCTGTCTGACTGGCGTCGCGGCACCGGCGCCGTCTGCACTGTCGGCGCCGTCTGCACCTTCCGCCCGACCTCTCGACGAGTATGCCTGGGTGGATCCGGAAGAAACGGCGGCTCTGCTCGCACGGCTGGCCGCCGCGGGCGTCGAGCTGTCGCCCGACGATCTGGCCCGTCTCGTCGGCGCGCGTGTCAGCGCGACGACGGCGAGTACACCGGTGGCCTCGCGTGCGCGCCGGAGCGGGCAGATCGTCTGGCGCAACAGTTGGAACCCCGATGACCCGACAACGACGCGACTGCGCGTGTACCTGACCGCCGGCCCCGTTTCCGGACGGCTGCGCGCTCAAGCAACAGACGGTTCACGATCCGACCGCTCGGGTACCGTGAACGTCGTGGGGAACGGGTGGCGCGTCGTCGGCGGTGGCGCCGGCATGCAACACGGTTTCGGGTTGCTGGCGGCCGCGCCCGGTCGGTGGCACTCGCTTTCGGCGTCGGCTTCCCTGGCGGCGGACCGGCCCGGATTGACGAATTTTGGCGGCGCGGCCGATCGACTTGCCGTGCTCGGCGGTGGTGTCGCCGGGCAATTCGGTACGATCTCCTGCGCGGCGCTGGTCGGACGTCCACTGGTCACGCCGGCGGTGGAGGTAGGTCTGTTGCGCTGCTCACTGACACTGGGTACGACCACCGTGAGCGCGCTGCGGGGCGCCACGGGCGCTACCGCCGGCACCAGCCTGGCGTTCAGCGACCGTACCCGCCGCCGTCACCTCGATTTCGAGTTCGCCAGCTGGCGCTCGGCGCCGCGACAGGCGCGCCAGTACGCCTGGGCGGCGGGATATCGACTCCGGCTCACCGCTGCTTTTCTCCTGGAGGGACAGTGCAGCGCAGCCGGTTCCGGTGAGGAATTTCTCCTGGCCCGGCGGCCGGCGACGCTGCCGGGCTGGGACGGCTGGGGGTGGGTGATACGCTGCCGGCAGCGGCTGGGTAAAACGGTCCGCGTCTGGCTGCTGGCCGCCGGCGGCCACCGACGCGACAGCCGTGCCGACACGCCGCTTCGTCTGCGCGACCACCGAAGGGAATTCGCCCTCGAATGGCGATGTCGACCTGAGCTCCGAGCGGAGTTCAGGGTACGCCGTCGCACCCGCACCCGGTACGCCTGGTCGACGCACTACCCCTGGCAGCCGGCGGCCATCGCCGACTGGGACACGCGACTGGACGTCACCGCACGCCTCGAAGCACGGACCGATCGCGGCACCGCGCGCCTCGATTGGCGAACCATGTACGAGTCGAGCGTCGACGGACCGGCGTGCCGCCATCTGGTGGCCGTTGCCGGACGATGGTTCTGGCAGCCGCAGTGGCTCGTGCGCGCCGGCGTGACCTGGTCGTGGGGCGACGCGCTCGATCTCGTCTCGGCGGCCAATCCACTGACCGGCATGGTGCTGCCGCGCCACTGGGGAAAGTGGGCACTGGGTACGAACGCCGGTCTCGAGAAGATCAGTCGACGGTGGCGTGTGCAGCTTGCCGTCGCCCGACGCGAGCGGGACCGCCGGGCGCGGTCGCCTGCCGGATCAACTGCGACTTCAGGATCTACCGAATCTGCCGCCGCCGCCATGGCCGCCGGCACCTGGGAAGTCTGGCTCCGCGTAGTCTACCGGTGGCGGTAGTGCGTTTCCCGCCGCCGGACTGCGCGCACCTGCCACAGGCCGGGGATCATTAAATCCATCGCTATCGCTGCCGATGTAGAAAGGTGGCCCAATCCATAGCTATTTCACCCGACGTTGTACGCGCGCGGATTATGACGATATGAGTGTGATAACCGGACAGCCTGTCTTGCTCCAGGAATCGCCAGCCGCACCGGTTGGCACGATACCGACCGTTGCCGAACAGGAGGATCTCGCGCAGCTCGCGGCGGCGAGCGACTCGCTTCCGGAACGCTCGCGAGTGCTGTACGAACTGTTGCGCAAGCTCTGCGGCCAGTCGCGCATGCTCACCTGTCTGCGGGGCATCCAGCATCTCGCGCGCGAGGATCACCCGGCGGGAGCGAGGCTGCTTGCCGCCGTTCTCGACGCCAACACCCCTGGATCGCAACTACTGCCCCGCGTGCACCGCTTCAGCAGCACGCGACGCATCTTTCTGCGCGCGCCCACCGGTGAGCTGGAGAATGCTTTCCTGCGGGTCTGGATCCGGCGCTTCATCAAGTTGAACGACTGCTGCTGCGCGCTGAACACGCAGGGTGCGCCGCAGACCTGCGCTACGAACTGCCGGCCCGGTGACGAGCAGCCGTTTCCGCTGCTCCGCGAAAGCCTCAAAAAACTGTTGATGAGCCAGCGGGGCGCCAAGACCGGACCCGACAACGAACACGCCGTCCTGCTGGCATCGTTGCTCGGTCTGGAGGTGGACGCCTACGAGGAGCGGATCAGTCATCTGGCCGGGTCGATCGATCCGTTCCGGATGCAGGCGGTGGCCAGGGTACTGCCGCTGTTGAGTCGGGCAGACACCGAGATTCGCGATCTCCGTCGTTTCGTCGGCTGGTTGAAGGAAGGCGATTTCGAATCGGCGTTTCTCAAGCGTGTGCCGCGTTCGCTCGCGGTGATGGAGCCGTCGGAGCATCAGGCCTTCGTCAAGGCGCTCAACGGCACACCGGACCTCGCGCCACTCGCCCGATTGCATGCGGAATCGCTACGGAATCCGCTGCCGGTCACGTTGCTCGCCGGCTGGTGCTGCCGTCTGATGGCGCTCGCGCATCGGCTGGTGCTGGTCGGTGCTCGTCGCGGCGAACTCGACCTGTTGACCGCGGTGGCCATCGCCCAGCAATACGGTCGCAACGACGTGTTGCGTCTGCCCCTGGGGCCGTCGCTGGGTCACACGCTCAGCGAGATCCTGAGCGCGCCGTCCGATGACGAGACATCGACCGGATCGAGCAGTGCTCTGGCGGGCTGGCCGCTCGACGGCTGCACGGTCCGCGGCGATGAGCTCCTGATCCAGGTGCCGTCAGCGCGGTCGAACGGCCGACGCTGGCCCGATGATCTGCCGGTTCGGCAAGGGCTGCCCGCTGCTGAAGCGGAACCGGAGACGGACGACGACGAGCAGCCCGACGCGTCGGCCGAGACGATCAAGAACCTGGTGCTCGGCGCCGCCACGTCCGAAAGCGTGCTGCTGGGCTTTCTGCGCAACCCGCAGATCGTCGGCATCCCGGGTCTGGTCGAAGCCGTCGTGGCCAGGGTGCGTTCGCCGCGCATTCTCGAGATCATCGCGCAGGATCGCAGTCTGCACGCCGGGTTTGCCAATCGAGGGGTGCCGCTGGCGCTGCTGCGCAGTCCGGTCAACGTTTCGATCAAGGCGATTCGCAAGTTTGTGCACGCCAAATATGTCTCGAAGGTGGAGTTACGCCGCCTGCTCAAGGACAAGGCCGGCATTCGCCGCGAGGTGATCCGGGAGATCGGCGACTACCTGCGTACGCTTGCCTGATACCGGCGGCTGCCGGCGTGGACCACAGGTCCGCGAAATTCCCTTCGCCAACATCCAAAACCGCTTTGCCTGCCTTGACTTGACGTGATACCGGACCTACGTTTGGTCCGTGCGATCAATCAACGAATTCACGAGATCCGGGGCGCGAATACGCGCAAGCGAGGGGGAGAGATTATGCTGGCGAAAAGAATGGCTCGACTGGGTACGGAGACGGCGTTCGAGGTGCTGGCCCGTGCCAAGGCGCTGCAAGCGGAAGGCCGGGATGTCGTCCACCTCGAGATCGGCGAACCGGATTTCGACACGCCGCAGAATATCATCGACAAGGCCGTCGAAGCGTTGCGCGGCGGCTACACGCACTATGGCCCGTCGGCGGGACTGCCCGAGGTGCGCAAGACCTTTGCCGAGTACATCGCGGCCGATCGCGGCATCGACGTCGGTCCGGACAACGTGGTCATCGTGCCGGGCGGCAAGCCGATCATCTACTTTCCGTTGACGGCACTGGTCGATCCGGGCGACGAGGTCATCTATCCCAATCCCGGCTTCCCCATCTACGAGTCGGTGATCAACTTCCTCGGCGCCACGCCGCGACCCTTGAAGCTCGCCGAGGAGAATGCCTTCTCCTTCGACATCCAGGACCTCGAGGCGCTGGTGTCGGACAAGACCAAGCTGCTGATCATCAACAGTCCGCAGAACCCGACCGGCGGCGTGCTCAGCGCGAGTGATCTGGATGCCATCGCCGAGCTGGCCGTCAAACACGACTTCTGGGTGTTGAGCGACGAGATCTACAGCAAGATCATCTACGACGGGCAGCACGAGTCGATCACGACCCGGCCGGGCATGCTCGAACGGACGATCCTGCTCGACGGACATTCGAAGACCTACGCCATGACCGGCTGGCGTCTGGGCTACGGCATCATGCCGGCCGAGCTGGCGACCCAGGTGGCCAAGCTCCAGACCAACTGCACGAGTTGTACGGCGTCCTTCACGCAGATCGCCGGCGCCGAGGCGCTCACCGGTCCGCAAGATCAGGTCCGGACGATGGTGGCCGAGTTCAAGGTTCGGCGCGACCTGCTGGTCGACGGCCTGAACGCCATCGACGGGGTGACCTGTCTCAAGCCGCGCGGCGCTTTCTACGTGTTCCCCAACATCACCGCGCTGGGCCTGAGCAGCAAGGAGACCGAAACGAAGTTGCTCGAGCAGTATGGCGTGGCCGCACTGGCGGGCACCTCGTTCGGCGAGTTTGGCGAGGGATACCTGCGCTTCAGCTACGCCAACAGCCAGGAGAATATCCGGAAGGCTCTCGAGCGTTTTGCGAAGATGGTGTCGGAACTGCATTGAACTACATCGGTTAGGTAGTCCGTTTCCGTGGTCCGATTTGGATCCTCGTGCGGTGAGGTGATGGCGTGGCGGATCGGGAGAATACAAGCTCGTGCCGTAGTTTCGTGATCGCGCTGGGCGGTAATGCCATCATACCGGCCGGTAGCAGCGGTACCTATGCACAGCAGCGGCAACTCACCCGCGACACCATGGATCAGGTCGCCAGCATGGCCGCCGAGGGTCATCGGATCGTGCTGACCCACGGCAACGGACCGGTTGTCGGCAACATCGTTCTGCGCGGCGACGCCGGCCAGCAGGTCCACGGCATTCCCGCCATGCCCATGTACGTGTGCGGCGCGGACAGCCAGGGCGGCCTCGGCTTCATGATCCAGCAGGAACTGCAGAACGCGTTGCATGCGCGCCGCCTCGACCGGCCGGTCGCCTCGCTCGTCACCCAGGTGACGGTCGCTGCCGAAGATCCGGCCTTCAGTAAACCGAGCAAACCCATCGGCCCGTTCTACGACCAGCAGCAGGCCGTCAAGCTGGAGAAGGAAAACGGCTGGACCGTGATCCGCGATGCCAACCGCGGCTTCCGGCGTGTTGTACCGAGCCCGCGACCGGTGGAAGTCGTGGAATGGGAAGCGATCCAAGCCCTGATGAATGCCGGTGTGATCGCCATCGCCGCCGGCGGCGGTGGCGTTCCGGTCGTGCGCGACGATGAGGGTCTGCTGCGCGGCGTCGACGCGGTCATCGACAAGGACCGCGCGAGCGCGCTGCTCGGCCGTCTGGTCGGCGCCGACACGCTGATTTTGATCACCCAGGTGGAGAACGTGTTCGTGCGCTTCGGCACGTCGGACGCGGAGGCGCTGAACACGGTCGACGCGGAACACGCGGCGGCGCTGTTGCGGGACGGCGAGTTTCCCGCGGGCAGCATGGGGCCGAAGATCGAAGCGGTGCTGTCGTTTCTGGAGGCCGGCGGCCGCGAGGCGATCATCACGGCGCCCGGCTCGCTGCTCGCCGCCATCGCGGGGGAGGCGGGGACGCGGATCGTGCCGGTGTGATTTGCGGCGCACCGGTGGTGCGGAGCTACGCCGCAGCGGATCGGTTTTGGTGGTCGGCCAGCCCACAACATATTCCCTCGGTTGCCTGCAAATTGTAAAGACACCACAACAACTGGTAATCCCGGGTATCGCAAATTACATTGTTCCCGAACCGCCGTTAGGCTATCGTGGCAACACTACTGGGGAAGGCACCAGGGAAGACACTTCAGGAGGAAAAGCGAATGGCCAAGAAGGTGCTCGTCGTCGGTTCCGGTGGCCGGGAGCATGCGTTGATCAGGCAACTGGCAGCGTCCCCGCAGGAGCCGGAACTCTATGCCGCTCCGGGCAATCCCGGAACCGCGCTGCTGGCGCGGAACGTGGCGCTGGACATCACCGATCACGCAGCGGTCGCCGGTTTCTGCCGTGATACCGGGATCGAACTCGTGCTTATCGGACCCGAGGACCCGCTGATCGCCGGTCTGGGCGATGACTTGCGCCGGGCCGGGATCGCCGTTTTCGGGCCTGGTGCTCTCGGTGCGCGTCTGGAAGGGGACAAGGAGTTCGCCAAGGAAGTGATGGCCACCGCCGGCGTGCCCACGGGCCGCTACCAGCCGTTCAGCACCCTGAACAAGGCGCTGGCCTATCTGGAAACGGTCAACTTCCCGGTCGTGGTCAAAGCGTGTGGCGCGGCGGCCGGCAAGGGCGTCGCCGTCTGCTCGACCTTTGCCCAGGCCGAGGAACACGTGCGGCTGTGTCTCGAGGACAACAAGTTCGGCAACGCCGGCATGCGTCTGCTGATCGAAGATTGCCTGTTCGGGCCGGAGCTGTCGGTGCTGGTGGTGACCGACCGCAAGAACTACACCTTGCTGGCTCCTTCGCGCGATCACAAACGGATCGGCGACAACGACACCGGACCGAACACCGGCGGCATGGGCGCCTTTGCGCCGGTGCCCCTGTCCAACGCGCTGTACGAGGAGATCGACGCCAAGATCATCACGCCCATGCTCGCCGAACTCCGCCGGCGGGACATTCCTTTTCGCGGCGTGCTGTACGCCGGCCTGATGCTGACCGAAAGCGGGCCGCAAGTCCTCGAGTTCAATTGCCGCTTCGGTGATCCGGAGACCCAGGTGGTACTGCCCCTGCTGGCGGGCGACTTTCTCGAGCTGGTCGACTCGACGGCCAAGGGCGATCTCGGACGTTATCTCCAGGGGCTGCCCGCGTCGCCCAGCGCCGCGCCTCGGGGCTGGCCGGGCGGCGGCATGACCGACTGGACGCGGAGCTGCGTGGTAGTCGTCGGCGCCGCGGACGGCTATCCGGGTTCCTACGCCAAGGGGCGGCCGATCACGCTGCCGGATGACGACGACGAGGCCTGGACGATACACGCCGGTACCGCGCAAGACGGTGACACGCTGCGCACCAACGGTGGCCGGGTGCTGGGCGCCGTGGGCAAGGCCGCCACGCTGGTCGAGGCGCGCAAGCGCGCGTACGAGCACATACAGCAGACCTCGTTCGAGGGCATCACCTACCGGCGCGACATCGCCGAGAAATCTCTGGGGAAGGTACGTGCGGATGGCTAGAGCCGAGACACCGAAAAAGAAGTCTGCGCGCGGCCAGGAAACGGCGCGCGTTGTCGTGCTGCTGGGCAGCGAGTCGGACCTGCCTGTGATCAAGGGCATGGCGCCGTTGTTCGAGCGATTCGGGCTGACCCACAAGGTCGAGGTGGCGTCGGCGCACCGGCAACCCGAGCGCCTGCGCCGCATCGTCAAGCGAAGCGAGAAATCGGGCACCGAGATCTTCGTGGCGGTGGCGGGCATGGCCGCCCATCTGCCCGGTGTCGTGGCGTCGCTGACGGCGAAACCCGTGATCGGCGTGCCGGTCGCCGCGGGTTCGCTGGGCGGATTCGACGCCCTGATGTCCATCGTCCAGATGCCGCCGGGCGTGCCGGTCGCCACGGTGGCGGTCGGTTCGGCCGGAGCACGCAACGCGGTCGTGCTGGCCGCACGCATACTCGCGTTGAGCGACCGCACGGTGGCGGGAAAAATGGACGACTACCGCCGCGCGCTGGCCAAGGGCGGCAAATAGACCGTGCGGCAAGCAATCAGCGCGGCAAGTTGTCCGCGCGGCAACTAGAACGGGCGGCAACGAGGGTGGCGACGATACTCGGCAGTCTGGAGGTCGCGGCCGACATGCTGGCCGCCGGCGGCGTCGTGCTCATGCCCACCGACACGATTCCCGGTCTGCATTGCCGCGCCGATGCGCCGGCGGCGGTGCAACGCATCGCGACGCTCAAAGGGCGACCGGCCACGAAGCCATTTCTGGTCCTCGGCGGCTCGACGGCGTCGGCCCTGGAGTTGACGTCGCCACTGACGCGCGAGGTACTGGACTACGCCCATCGCTGCTGGCCGGGACCGTTCAGCCTGATCCTGCCCGCGGCGAGTTCGGTGCCGTCGGCGGTGATCGGCGGTCTGGATTCGGTGGCGATCCGGGTACCGCTGTGGCGTGAACTATGTCGCTTGATCGAACTGGCGGGCGGTCCGCTGGTCTCCACCAGCGCCAATCGCTCGGGAGAACCTGCCGGCAACGACCTGACGGCGGCCGTCGCGCTGTTCGCCGACGCGGTGGACGGTATCTGGACGCCCGGGGGAGAGCCCGATTACTCGCCGGCGCCCACCGCGAATCACACGGACTGGGCGCCCTCGGGGCTGATCGATTTGACTGGCTGGCCGCCGCGCATTGTACGGGAAGGCGCCACGGCTCCGCCGGCCTGGTCGGCGGCAGAGGAATAGAACGCAACGCCTGGGCGCGCGAGCTGGCGGCGGCAGGACGCAACCGCCCGCACCGCGTCTTTTGACCGGCTTCGGCCACGAGGTGAATGACCGAGGTGAATCCGCAACCCGTGCTGTTCTTCTGTACCGGCAACACCTGCCGCAGCCCGCTGGCCGAGGTGCTGGCTCGCCTGCGTGTACGAGCCGGCGAGTCGCCCAGTACGATACGCTTCCTGTCCGCGGGCATTCAGGCCATCGGCGGTCAGCCGGCTTCGTCGGGTTCGCTCCAGGTGGCGAAAGAAGCCGGCGCCGATCTGTCGGCGCATGCGTCGCAGGTACTGAGCCCGGAACTGCTTGCGGATGTAGGCTGGGCCATCGGCATGACGCGTTCCCACGTGGCGCTGTTCAAGTCCCGCTACGGCGGTTTTTACCGGGGCCGGTTGGGCGTGCTGGGAGAACCCGGCGTCGACGTGAGCGAGCGCCGTTTTTCTGAGCCGATCGAAGAGGTCGCCGATCCTTTCGGCGGCTCGCTGGATACCTATCGCCAGGTGGGCCGGCAGATCGATCGCCTGGTCGCGTCCTGGCTACCCTATTTCTGAGGGCTGTGGCCCGTATGGAGGCATGACGTGAAAATCGCCATCGGATCCGATCATCGGGGCTTTACCCACAAGGCCGCGTTGACCGAGTTGCTCACGGCGGCGGGACACGAGGTCGTCGACTGCGGGTGCCTGAGCACGGAATCGGCCGACTACCCGGACGCCGCCCTGGCGGTCGCCGGCTGCGTGGCCGGCGGTGAGGCCCGGCGCGGCGTGCTGATCTGCGGTTCGGGTATCGGTGTGAGCATCGCCGCCAACAAGGTCGGTGGTATCCGGGCCTCGTTGTGCTTCGATGTGGACGCGGCGAAGATGACCCGCCAGCACAACGACAGCAACGTATTGTGCATGAGCGGTGACCGAGTCGACCCGGCCGCAGCCGGGGAGATGGTGACCGCCTGGCTCGCCACCGAATTCGAGGGCGGCCGTCACGCGCGGCGCGTCGACAAGATTACCGAATACGAGGCCGAACACTTCACGCCCTGACACCTGGAGCACAGGATTCGCCTGGCTGGAAAGGGACCACGATGAACGAAGCAGTGACCCGGACAGATCCGGACCTCGCCGCGATCTTGAACGCGGAACTCGAGCGTCAGCGCAACCAGCTGGAAATGATCGCCAGCGAGAACTTCACCAGCTGCGCCGTACTCGAGACCATGGGCAGCACCCTGACCAACAAATATGCCGAGGGTTATCCCAAGAAGCGCTATTACGGCGGGTGTGTCCACGTGGATCAGGCCGAGATACTGGCCAAGAAGCGTGCCTGCGCCCTGTTCGACGCCGAGCGGGCGAATGTGCAGCCGCACTCCGGATCGACCGCCAACATGACCGCCTACCTGGCCTTCATGGAGCCCGGCGACACGATTCTCGGTCTTTCCCTTTCCCACGGCGGCCACCTGACCCACGGCCATCCGGTCAACTTCTCGGGGCTGATGTTCAACGCGATCCACTATGAGGTCGATCGCGAGACCGAGACCATCGATTATGATCGCTTGCGCGAGCAGGCCCTCGCCGAAAAGCCCAAGGTGATCGTCGGCGGCGCGAGCGCCTATCCGCGCTTCTGGGATTACGAGACGTTGCGCGCCATCGCCGACGAGTGCGAGGCGATCCTGATCTTCGACATGGCGCACATCGCGGGACTGATCGCCGGCGGCGTGCACGCGAGCCCGGTGCCCTGGTGCGATGCGGTCACCTCGACGACGCACAAGACCCTGCGCGGACCGCGGGGCGGGTTGATCCTCTGCAAGAAGGAGCACCTGAAGGCCGTCAACAAGATGAACTTCCCGGGTATCCAGGGCGGTCCGCTGATGCACATGATCGCCGCCAAGGCTGTCTGTTTCCACGAGTGCCAGCAGGACGGGTTCAAGGTGTATGCCCAGCAGGTGATCGACAACGCGCAGGTGCTGGCCGAATCGCTGCTCGCGAAAGGTTTCCGCCTGGTCAGCGGCGGTACGGACAATCATCTGCTGCTGGTGAACTGCAAGCCGAAAGGGCTGACCGGCAAGGACATGGAGGAACTGCTCGAGCAGGTCGGCATCACCTGCAACAAGAACACGGTGCCCTTCGATGAGGAAAGCCCGTTCGTGACCTCGGGTGTTCGGCTCGGCACTCCGGCCCTGACGACCAGGGGCATGGACGGCGCTGCCATGGCGAAGATCGCCGATATCATCGACCGTGCCGTGGCCGGCAAGGACGACGCGGACGCGTTGGCGAAGCTGCGCGGCGAGAGCGAGGAGCTGGCGCGCGCCTTCCCGCTCTATCCCGAACTGTGACCCGGCGGCGGGAACGGTCGGCACGGGCGGTCACCCTGCGCGGTTGACACGGAGGACAACGATGAAATGCCCCAACTGTGGCGTCGACGAGGACAAGGTCGTCGACTCGCGCGCGGTCCGCGATGGCCGGGCGGTACGCCGCCGTCGCGAGTGTCTCGAATGCGGCGCGCGCTACACCACCTACGAGGCGATCGAGACCAGACCGGTGCTGGTCGTCAAGCGCGACGGGCAACGCGTCGCCTACGACCGGACGAAGGTGGTCGCGGGCCTCGCGAAGGCGTGCGAGAAACGACCGGTCTCCCTGGAGGCAATCGAAATCATCGTCGACGGCATGGAGCAACAGCTCACCCGGGGCGGTATCCGGGAGGTTACGTCGGAGGACATCGGCCGCATGGTGCTGAGCCGCCTGCTGGACGTGGACGACGTGGCCTACATCCGCTTCGCGTCGGTCTATCGGTCGTTCCAGAACGTCGACGAATTCTTGACCGTACTGCGGCACTTGCGAGCTGAGCACCCGCAAACCGATAATTCGCAGGCTGAAAAGGGAAGCAACGAAATTGACCGCTGACCAGCCCCGCCAAGACGACAAATCGGAGCACACGTACGAGCGGGATCCCTTTTACCCACCTGATCCGCCGCCGAAGTCGCCGCCGCCCGACGGAGCCGACGACAACGCCGGTGACGGCGGCAGCATGTCCATGATCGAGCATCTCGAGGACCTGCGCCGGGTGCTGATCTACTGCCTCGTCGCCGCCCTGCTGGCCACGGTGGTGTGCTGGTTCTTTTCGGGCCGCCTGCTCGATCTGCTGGTCGTACCGCTGAAAGATCAAGGCGTGTATTTCCACGCGCCCAACGAGGCGTTTCTGACGCGGCTGAAAATATCGTTCGTCTGCGGGCTCTTTCTGGTGGTTCCGTTTATCTTCTACCAGATCTACAGTTTCGTCGTACCGGGACTGTACGAGCGCGAGCGCAAGGTGATGACGCCGTTGTTGGTCTTCTCGACGGGGCTGTTCTATACGGGCGTGGCGTTTTCGTTTCTGGTGGTCACGCCGCAGGTCATGAAGTTCATGCTGGGTTTCGGCACGGATCTCATGCAGCCGTTGATCGGCATCGGCCCCTATTTCGCGTTCGTGGCGCGGCTCAGCCTGGCCTTCGGCGTGATCTTCGAATTGCCGCTGGTGGTGCTCTTCCTGAGTGTGGCCGGCCTCGTGAACCCGCGGACGCTGCTGCGGGCCTGGCGTTTCGCCCTGATCATCATCGTCGTGTTCGCCGCCGTACTGACGCCGCCGGACGTGATCTCGCAGATGATGATGGCGGTGCCGGTGGTCCTGCTGTACATCTCGTCGGTGCTGGTGGCCATCGCGGTGACCAGGAAGCAGCGGGCGCGGCGCGAGCAGGAAGAACAGCAGGAACGCGAAGAATATGAGGCCGAGCTGGCGGCGGCGCGGGCGGAAGCGGCGCGGGTACGAGCGCAGACCGAGGCGGCGCGGACCGAGGCGGCGCAGGAACAGCGGAAGCAGGAACAGCCGCGGCAGGACGAGCCCGATCAGGAAGAACCGGACCACGTAGAACCGGATCAGGACACCCAGGATACCTAGCCACTGGTTCGGCCACGAGCAGCAACCAAAGCGGAGAGCGGGACGAGCATGTCAATTCTGGATCGTGAACGCATCAAGCTGATCTTTCTGCAGCGGAAGATCCAGTCGGCCCTCGACGAGGTGCAGGACCAGTTCGCCGCCCTGACCGACGGCGACAGCCCGCTGACCCGCGACATCTGCGAGCACATCCTGGCGGGCAAGAGCAAACGCTTCCGGCCGACGCTGCTGTTGCTGGCCGCCCAGAACAAGACGTCGATCGCCAAGGAGGCCATCGCCGCTGCGGCCTGCGTCGAACTCGTACACACCGCGACCCTGGTGCACGACGATTTCATCGACGAGGCGTTGACCCGCCGTGGGCTGGCGTCGATCAACGAGAAATACGGGTCCTCCGCCGCGCTGATCATGGGCGATTTCCTGTACAGCAAGGCTGTGCGCACCCTGTGCGATCTCGGCCTGTTCCACGCGGTCAAGCTGCTGGCCGGCTCGACGGTGCTGATGAGCGAGGCGGAGATGCTGCAGCTCGAACACCGCTACGACTTGACCATCACCGAGGACCGGTACGTGCAGATCATCTTCCAGAAGACCGCCTCGCTGATCGAAACCTCGTGCCGGATCGGCGCCTCGTTCAACCCGCGGCTGCGGGAGTCGGAAGAGGTCTTCGGCGTGTTCGGCCGCAAGACGGGGCTGGTGTTCCAGATCACCGACGATATCTTCGACTACCTGGGCGACGAACGGCGCCTCGGCAAACCGACCGGGCAAGACTGGGAGGAGGGGCGGATTACGCTGCCGCTCATCGCGGCCTGGCGCAACGCCTCGGACGCGCAGCGCGAAAAGGTGCGCGAGTACGCCGCTCTGCGCGACGGCGCGGCGCGAGCGCAGCACTGGCCGGAAATCAAGGCCTTCGTGACCGACGGCGGCGGCATCGACTACGCCTTCGACATGGCGCGCCGCTTCGGCGAGGAGGCCAAGACCGCGCTGGAGCCCATCGCCTCCGGTCCGCAGAAGGACTTGCTGGCGGTGGCGGTGGAATACGTTATCAATCGTTTGAACTGAGCGGGAAAGCGGGACGGAGGGACATGACCCAGGATAACCACGAGCCCAGGTCGGATGGCGACAACAGCCGGCGGCCGGGCGAGGAGCAGGCTCCGGACGAGGCCGCCGTCGAGTACGCAATGCCCGACGAATCGGCAGGGTTTGCGCTGGCCGAGAAAGCGGCTTTCTGGCTCTTCGAGAAGAAGGGCGAGGACGTCGTGGTCATCGATCTGCGGGGCCGCTCCGACGTCTGCGACTTCTTCGTGATCGGCAGCGGCCAGTCCGACGTGCAGGTCAAGGCGCTGGGCCGGTCGGTCCAGGACCATCTGTTCGCAGCGGGACAGAAGCCGACCAGCAGCGAGGGCCTGAACGAGGGACGCTGGATTCTGCTCGACTATTTCGATGTGGTGGTTCATATCTTTCGACCGGAGGCCCGCGAGTATTACCGGATCGAGGCGCTCTGGGGAGACGCGCCGCGGCTGGAGATCGATCCCGCCTGGTTCACGGCTCCCGAGGTACGGCGGCGGCATCCGGAACTACCGGTGGTCGAGGTACCGGCGTCTGCCGACAACCTGAAAGAACCGGATCCGTCATGATCGAAACAACCATCAAGAAAGCCCTGCTGGGCTCGCTGGAAAAACTGGGCATCTACGAGGACGAACTGGTTATCATCCTCGAAAAACCGCGCGATCGCAGGCACGGCGATCTGAGCACGAATCTCGCCCTCATGCTGGCCAAGCGCCTGGGCAAGAAACCGCGGGAGCTGGCAGGTGAGCTGGCCGCGGGCCTCACGGTGCCGCGCGAGGAAATCGAGTCGGTGGAGATCGCCGGGCCGGGTTTCATCAATTTCCGGATCGCCCGTCCCTATCAGATCGACCTGCTGCTCGACATCTGGGCCGAGGAGGGCGCGCTGCAGGGCATCAAGACCGGCGGCGGCAAGCGCATCAACGTGGAGTTCATCAGCGCCAATCCCACCGGACCGCTCAACGTGGTGTCGGCCCGGGCCGGCGCCTTCGGTATGACCCTCGTGCGTCTGCTCGATGCCATCGGCTACGATGCCCATGCGGAATATTACGTCAACGACGCCGGCCGGCAGATCAAATTGCTCGGTCAGTCGTTGCGGGCGCACTATCTGAAACTTATCGACGTGGCGGTCGAGTTTCCCGAGAACGGGTACCTGGGCCGTTACCTCGAGATCATGGCCGCGGAACTGCTGGACCAGGACAGCGAGGCGATCCAGAAGGCGGCGTCGGCTTTCGACGACGAGAGTTTCCAGCGGATCAGCGCGCCGGCGGGCAACGCGGAGGACTGGCGGCAGTTGCCGGAGGAGGAGTCGGTCCGCTGCTTCGCCAAGTATGCGCTGATGAAGATACTCGGCTGGCAGCGCGAGACCTGTCGACGTTTCGGCCTGCGTTTCGAGACCTGGTATTTCGAATCGGAATTGCACGAGACCAAACGAATCGAGCGCGCCTGCGAACGGTTGCGCAAGGCGGGGGCGCTGTTCGAGGAAGAGGGCGCCCTGTGGTTCCGGGCGTCCGACTTCGGCGACGAGAAAGACCGGGTGATCGTGCGCGGCGACGGTGCGCCGACCTACTTCCTGGCCGACGTCGCGTACCACTACCACAAGTTCCAGCGAGGCTTCGAGCACGCCATCGATTTCCTGGGCCCCGATCATCACGGCTACATCCAGCGCATGCAGGGTGCCATGGACGCGCTGGGCACGCCGCCGGGCTGGCTCGAGGTGCAGATCCTGCAGCACGTGACCTTCCTCGAGCAGGGCCGTACGGTGGACATGTCCAAGCGCAAGGGCCAGTTCGTGACCATGGACGCTTTGATCGACGAGGTGGGCGCGGACGTGGCGAAGTACATCTTCCTGACCCGCAAGCCGAACTCGCATCTCGATTTCGATCTCGACCTGGCCAAGGAGCAGTCCAACGAAAATCCGGTATACTACGTCAAGTACGCCCACGCGCGGATCTGCTCGGTGTTCCGCAACGCCGAAGCGGCGGGCGTGAAGGTCGGCGAACCGACCGCCGAGTCCCTCGCGCGGTTGACCGATGAATCGGAGTGGAACCTGGTGCGGGAGCTGATCCGGTTGCCGCAGGTGATCGTCTCGGCGGCGAACGCCCGCGAGCCGCACCGGCTGACGGGATACATCTTCGAGGTCGCCGGACTGTTTCATCAGTTCTACACCCGCTGCAAGATCCTCGGCGAAGAGGCCGAGACCACGGAAGCACGCTTGCATCTGTGCCTGATCGCCGGTCGGGTCCTGGCCACGGTGCTCGACCTGATCGGTATCGAAGCGCCCCAACACATGGGACAGAAGGAGTAGTTTATGTCCATCCTGGTTGTCGGCTCCGTTGCCTACGACACGATCGAGACCCCGCGCGACCGGCGCGAGCGCCAGCTCGGCGGCAGCGCCAGTTATTTCTCCCTGGCGGCCACCGGCGACCATACCGTGCGGGCAGTGGGGGTCGTGGGCGACGATTTCCGCCAGGAGGATCTCGACCTGCTCGCCGAGCACGGTGCGGATATCGCCGGCATTCAGCGGGCGAGCGGTCCCAGCTTCCACTGGTCCGGCCGCTATCACGAGGACATGATCGAACGCGACACGCTGGCCACCGAGCTCGGCGTCTTCGCCGATTTCCAGCCCGAGATCCCGCCCGCGTGGCGCGGCTCGGAGTACCTGTTTCTGGCCAACATCCACCCGGCGCTGCAGGATCACGTGCTCGCGTCCATGACCGCACCGCGGCTCACGGTCCTGGACAGCATGAACCTCTGGATCGACACCACGCGGGAGGCGTTGCTGGCGGTGCTGGCCAAGGTCGATGTGCTGCTGGTGAATGACAGCGAGGCGCGGATGCTGACCGGTGAGCGCAGCCTGAAGGCAGCGGCCGCGGCCATCGCCGAGATGGGGCCACAGCGGGTCGTCGTCAAGAAGGGCGAGCACGGCGCGCTGCTTTTCGGTCGCGATTCGGTACTGGCGGTGCCGGCGCTCATCCTGGCCGACGTGGTCGATCCCACCGGCGCGGGCGACAGCTTCGCCGGCGGTTTCGTCGGCAGTCTCGCCGACGCCGGCGCCGACGCCGGCAGCGGCGACGAACCGTTTCGCCAGGCGATGCTGGCGGGCACGGTGGCGGCCAGCTTCTGTCCCGAGGGCTTCAGTGTCGAAGGCTTGCTGCAGCGGACGCCCGAACGCTATGCCGGGCGCCTCGCCGAGCTGACAGCGATGATGACTCCCTGATCCGCCGCTGGTATGGCCGGGCTGTCCGGCTCGCGGGCCGCGTCCCCGGGTAGTCCCCGGGTCGGGGGATTGGCCTGCCGGACCGGATGTGCTATGCTTGAATGGCGGACGGTACAGTACCGCGCCGCGAGCGCCGGCATGCGGCAACGCACCCGGGAAATCGTGCAACGAGCCATCGCGCAAGGAGCGGATCTGTGGAATACGAGTCGGAGGAACATACGGTCGATTCCTGGATTGCCGACGGTGAACGCTGGATCTGCCAGCTACCGGCCGTCCGGCAATGTCGGATCGATCTGGACGAGAACGGCGAGGTCTCGGGGCTACATATCGTCGCCGGCGAAGAGCGCGAAGCCGGCGAAATCGTCCGCGATGCGATCGATCTGCTGAACAAGCGCCTCGATGTCCGGGTCTCGGTCAAGAAGGTCGGTCTCGTGCAGCTCGTCGCCGGCGGCAACGAGCCGGGTGCGGAACCGGTCCAGCCGCAACCGCGCGACAGCGCGACGATACTCGCTCCCGACACCGCGGAACCGACGCCCGCCAACGCCGCGGCGCCGTTGCCTGACGAAGACGTCGCGTCCGAGGTCGAACCGACGCCGGCGGTGCTGCTCACCGAAGAGCCGACCACCCGCCTGCAGTGTTCCGGCGTGGGCGTGATGTCGTCGAATGCGCTCATCCGGGCCGAGGTCGAGCTCCAGGCCGGCGACGTGGAGGCCCGAGGCACGGCCGAGGGTCCCAACCGCAGCGACGGCGATGTGGAACTGATCGGCCGGGCGACGATCCAGGCCATCCGGCAACTCGTGGACGAGCCCATCGTGCTCGACGTTGCCGAGGTACGGATCACGAACGCGGGCGGCCAGGAAGTCGCCATGGCCGCGGTGGAACTGGTGGAAGACCGGCGCGTGGAGCATCTCTACGGCACCTGCGCCACGCGTCCCAATCGTCAGCAGGCGATTGTGTACGCGATCCTCGATGCCCTGAACCGGCGGCTGGCCCTGCTGGCCCTGAAATCCGAGCGGACCGGCGACTGATTCCCCGGTCGCCGGAACATCTCTTTGCGATCTGGAGGCAGCTGATGAAGTACGCCGACAGCGGTGTGGATATCGATGCGGCCCAGCGCGCCCTGGCGCGGAGCAAGGACGCGGTGCGCTCGACCTGGGACCAGCGTGTGAAGAGCGAACTCGGCTCTTTCGGCGGGCTGTACGAACCCGCGCCTGGCGCGCCCCTGCTGGTGGCCAGCGTCGACGGTGTCGGCACCAAGGTGAAGATCGCCGCCCTGGCCGGCCGCTACGACACGGTGGGCCAGGATCTGGTCAACCACTGCGTGGACGACATCCTGGTCCAGGGCGCCGAACCGCTGTTCTTCCTCGACTACTTCGCCGCCAGTCGCCTCGAAGAAGACATCCTGCCCGAGGTACTGGCCGGCTTCGCTACCGCCTGCCGCGAGAACGGCTGCGCGCTGCTCGGGGGCGAGACGGCGGAAATGCCCGGCGTGTACCTCGACGGCGAGTTCGACCTGGCCGGCACCATCGTCGGCAGTGTCCGGCGCGAGGACCTGATCGACGGCTCGGCCATCGCCGCCGGCGATACGATCTGGGGGCTGCCCAGCAGCGGCCTGCACACCAACGGCTACACCCTGGCCCGGGCGGTCTTTCTGGAACGCGGCGGATTGGCCGTCGACGAGACGCCCACGGGGCTCGACCAGACCATCGGCGAGGCCCTGCTCGCCGTCCACCGCAGCTATCTGCAGGACGTGCGCGCGATCTGGGACCGCTTCGATCGGCCGGCGGTCCACGGCCTGGCCCACATCACCGGCGGCGGCTTCTACGACAACATCCCGCGCATCGTCCCGGCGGGGCTGACCGCGGTGGTCGATACCGGGTCCTGGACCGTGCCGCCCCTGTTCCGGCTGCTCGCCGATTTGGGTGAAGTGCCGGCGCCGGAGATGTACCGGGTCTTCAACATGGGCGTCGGCCTGGTGGCTTTCCTGCCGCCGCAGATCGATCTGAGTGAACTGCCGGGCTTGCATGCGAAACGCATCGGCGAGGTGCGTGCGGGTGACCAGGCGCGGGTCGAGGTGGTTCTGCCCGCGGGTTGAACGACGGACGGTGGCGGTACGTTGTCTGGTACGTCTGGCCTGTTGACCGGGTGTCTCAGTGTTTCCCGTTCAGAGAGACATCGTGACAATCGGCTGCGCGACTTGCGCTTGCGACGGTCAGCCGGCCGCCTTGCCCGGTACGGTCCGCTTCCGACGACGTGCGTCCCCGGACCGAGACGCCGAACCGAGACGTCGCCGGCGCTGGCTGCAGCCGCACGCCGCATCCGGATGCCGTCAATCACCTGTGAGTACGGCCTCGCGTTCCCCGATCCGGACGTCTTCACGTGCCTTTCCTTGGTTATCCCCGACTGTTTACGCGCAGCGACCGCCGCACGCCGCCGGCGGAGTCCTTCCTGCTGACGAACGCCACCGGGACGGCTATCGATTCTCAGGGAAGGAGCGGGCATGGTCGGTGAGGGTATCTGGCAGGAGGAGTTCAGGAGCTTTCCCCACGGCGGTCGCGGCGCCGCGTTGTGGGTCGTTCGCAAGCAGGGCGATGGGGCGGGAGCGCCGCTGCAGCTACTGTGCACCTGGTCGACCGGCCGCGACATGCCCGCCGTGGCGCGTCAGCAGATTCCACTGGGGGCCATGGCGCAGGTGGTGCGCAACGGGGTCGCCGAGAAGGTGCCGGTGGCGGCGGCGAGAAGCGACGATGCGGGACTGTGGCTCTGGACCGAGCCGCTGGGCGCGACAACGCGGCCGTCGGGAGCCTGCGCGCTGATCTTCGACGACACGGCGCCCTGGGGCGCGGCCGTCCGCCTGTGGATGGAACGCTTCACCGCCCGGCTGGGGCCTATGCTGGAGTACCTGCAGCGCTGGTCGTCGGTCGGCAGGACTGCGGTGACGGGCGCGTCAGCGGCGGATGCTGCGCTTATCGCCGGAACGCCGACGCTCTTCTCCGCCGATCAGCTGTCGGTCGTGGACCGGCGCCGCGGCACCCGTCGGCCCGCGACGGGCATTACGCTGCCGCGTCCGGTCTTCATTCGCGGCCTGCCCGGCGCGGTGGGCGTGTCCGAGGCCATGGTCGAGCTGGGCGAGAGCATAGGCCGGATCGCCGCCAGCGGTGTCAACGTCCTGTTGCGGGGGGAGAGCGGGACCGGCAAGGAGATCATCGCCCAGGCCATTCATCTGGCCAGCCTGCGCCATGAACGACCACTGGTGGGCATCAATGCGGCCGCCTTGCCCGAGAACCTCTTCGAGAGCGAACTGTTCGGCCATCGCGCCGGCGCCTTCACCGGTGCCAACAACGACAAGAAAGGACTGCTGGAGGCGGCCAGCGGCGGCACCTTCTTTCTCGACGAGATCGGCGACATGCCCGTGACCCTGCAGATCAAGCTGCTGCGGGTGATGCAGGAGCGGCGGGTGCGCCGCATCGGCGAACTCGAGAGCCGGCCGGTGGACATCCGCTTCGTCGCCGCGACGCACAAGGATCTGGAAAAGGAGATCGCCGCCGGCTGTTTCCGTCTCGATCTGTACTACCGTCTGAAGGTCGTCTGTCTCGAGATACCACCGCTGCGGCAACGCCCAGAAGACATCACTCACCTGCTGGCGTTTTTCCTCGGTACCTGTCGCGGCGCCGGGCCCGAGCGCCGGATCAGCGAGCGGGCGCTGACGGCGCTCCAGCTGTACCGCTGGCCGGGTAATGTCCGGGAACTGGAGAACGAGGTCCGCCGCCTACTCGCGCTGTTTCCGGACGATACCCTCATCCGCCACGACCAGCTCTCGCCGGCGATCCGCCGCGCGCAAGGCTGGCTCGCCGATCCGGCGGACCTGACCATGCTGCGCCGGCTCGATCAAGCCGGAGAATTGCTCGAACAATATCTGATCCGCAAGGCGATCGCCGCCACGGACGGGCGCAAGGCGGCCGCGGCGCGTCGTCTCGGGCTGTCGCGACAGGGCCTGTACAAGAAGATCCAGCGTTACGGCATGACCGATCTGATCAACGGCGGTCGGGACAGCCGCTACGGCGTTGTGGGCGCCGGCGCGGATTCGACAAGGAGCACGACCGTTGGCGCGGACAACGACGCGAACAACGGCACGGACGGTCATCCGGCCGCAGATCCGGCCGTGGATCATGCCACCGATCATGCCGACGATCCGGCCGCCAGCGTGCCCGCAGACACGGGACTGACTGCTCGACAAGCAGCGAGCTAGACGCTAATCTGCTCGGCATGAGCACCACAACCGAGACCGTTCCCGCCGCGCGTCGCCGACTGTTTGGACCGTTTGGCTGGCCGCCGCCGTTGACCGATAGCCTGGCCTTGATGGCCGGCGTGATGATGACCACCGGCTTGCCGCCGTACCACTGGACCGGCATCCTGGTGCCGGTGGCCATGGCCGTGCTGTTCCGTCTCATGCTTCAGGTCCGCCGGCCGGCCAGGACCGCCTGGCTCTTCGCGCTGGCCCATCAGGCGACCTTGCTCTACTGGATGTTCTTTCTCGATCCGGCCAAGTCGATTCCCACACGCGCGCTGGTGCCGGTCCAGGCCGTCGCCACGGTCCTGTACGTGTCGCTGTTCTACCTGTTGTTCGGCTGGGTTTTTCGTTTGCTGCGCGACCGCCTGGGTTCGGCCGCCGCCCTGGCCCTGGCGCCGGTGCTGTGGGTCGGCATGGAGTTCATGCGCGGCACGGGCGAAATGGGTTTCCCGTGGTGCCTGGCCGGCTCGGCCTGGATCGGTACGCCGCTCTTGCCCCTCGCCGCTGCAGCCGGCGAGTTCGGGTTGAGCTGCGCCACGGCGTTCTCTGCCGCCGCGCTGGTCGTGCTGTTCGACCTGCGGCGCTCCGGACAGTTGCTCGAGCGGGCCGGCGGTTTGCGCGTGTGCCTGGTCGGCGTCACGGCGCTGGCGTGGATCGGACTGGCGGTGGGGGCGCGACTGGAAACGGATCCGCCGCCGGTGATGGCGATCGCAGACGCATCGACCCCCGCGTCGGCTCTGGTATCGGTTGATGGTGTCCTGGATGGTGCGTCATCACGGTCGGCGCCCGTGCGGGTGGCGGCCGTCCAGGCCAATGTGACCATGCGGGACAAGTGGGACGACGCCAAGATCGATTCGACGGTGAACCCGTACACCAGCCTGACCGTCGCCGCGGCCGCCGACAGCGCCGAACTGATCGTCTGGGCGGAGACCGCCGTGCCGGCCTATCTGCGCTACGAAGCCACGCTGCTCGACTGGGTGCGCGGGCTGGCGCGTGATCATGGCGTGTTTCTGTTCACCGGCTTCCCCGACGCCACGCGCCAGGCCGACGGCGAGGTGCTCAAGTACAACTCGTCCGGCCTTTTCGACCCGCGCGGAGCGCTGATCGACCAGTACGCCAAGCACCATCTGCTGCCCATCGGCGAGCGCATGCCCTTCTCGCAGTACCTGCCGTTCCTGGCCAAGGTGGACGTGGGGCAGGCCGAGTGGCAGCCGGCCGATCCGCCGGCGCCCATCGCTGTTTCATCGCGCCACGGCACCTTCTACTTTTCGGGCCTGATCTGCTTCGAGTCCATCTTCGCCGGGCTGGCTCGCCAGTCGGTCCAGCGCGGCACCCAGGCGCTGGTGAACATCACCAACGACGGCTGGTTCGGCAAGACGGCGGGCCCGCGCCAGCACGCTGCCCTGTCCCGCCTGCGCGCCGCCGAGTGCGGGGTGCCCTTGATCCGCTGCGCCAACAACGGCATCAGCATGATCGTGGATCGGCGGGGCGAGGTTGTTGCGAGTGCGGGGCTGGGTCGGCGTGCGCTGGTGATCGCCGATGTGGATCTGGTGGCGAAGCGGACGCTGTTTGTCAGGTACGGTGTGGGGCCGGTTTTTGTGTTGCTAGGAATCTGGATCGTGGTGGTGCTGGTCTGGGCAATGGCGCGGCGTCGGATGCAGGCGCAGGAACGGGGCCCAGAACGAGCGCCAGAACAAGCGCAAGCAGAGGAGTAATCATGAGTGGTTCACCGGTACCCGTTGCCGTCCTGCTCTCCGGCAGCGGCCGCACACTGGAGAACTTCCTGGCCAAGATCGACGCCGGCGAGTTGCCGGTGCGGATCGCTGCTGTCGTTTCGAGCCGGTCGGATGTGCGCGGCGTCGAGATCGCCGAGCAGGCGGATATTCCCTGCGGCGTGTTCCGGCGCAAGGATTACGGATCGATCGCCGAGCACAACGCGGCGATCAACGAGTGGCTTGCGGCATACGAGGTGCGGATCATCGTGCTGGCCGGGTATCTGTGTTTTTACATTCCGCCCACCGGTTTCGACGGCCCGGTCTTGAACATTCATCCGGCGCTGTTGCCCAAGTACGGTGGCAAGGGTTTCTACGGCGACCGCGTCCATCGCGCCGTGCTCGAGGCGGGGGATACAGAGAGTGGTTGCACGGTGCATCTCGTGGACGACCAGTACGACCATGGGAAGATCGTTGAACAGTGTAAGGTGCCGGTGTTGCCTGATGATGATGTGCACTCGCTGGCGGACAGGGTGTTCGCGGCCGAGTGCGAACTGTATCCGAAGGTGCTGGGGGATTTGGCGCGGGGGATGGGGGGCTAGCGAGGCCAGGTTTCGGGGATAATCACGGGACCGCCGGAACGAATGACGGAATTGTCCCCCCGGGGGGCACTTCCCCCCACTGCTCTGGCTTCCCACTGTCGTCAAGTCGAGAATGCATGCCCTTTTTTTTTTGGTGAATTATGAGTTGCGCCGGCGCAACACTTCCTCAGCGTGGGGACGCGTCTGTATCCCGTCCCGATTCAAGAAGGTACAATGATTGTCTGTTGGACATGAAATCGCACTACCCGTCTCCATGGATCGAAGAAAACGATAAGGGCTTACCAATAATGTGCTATACTGCGGTGTTGTGAGAATACCAAGAGCGATTATCGAACGTGTATATCAAAACTATGACGATGGAACGGAGAGGAGTCACAATGTCTTCCAGCTGGTTCTGCGACGCTCGCACTATCTGGGGTACTAACGTTATCCTCAGCCTGAAATCGCTCTCCATTGGCCAAGATTGCGTCAACTATGCGGATGTTCCGTCGTCGCCG
>CAYLIV010000002.1:117142-226869 GCA_964384055.1 uncultured Fibrobacteraceae bacterium | reverse complement strand
CCCCCCCCCCCCCCCCCCCCCCCCCCCCCCCCCCCCCCCCCCCCCCCCCACCCCGAGACGACGGGCCAGCCTAACCGGCGCTGATCTCTACTCTGCGGTGGGGAAAGTGGCGGGTCTGCTTGACTTCCGCGGCGATGCATGTTTATTTGACCGGTCATTTTGCGGTTCGGATTATTTTTTGGAGGCGACGGCATGGGTCTCGTAGCATTGAACGTGTTTCCCCGGTCCACCCAGGGTAAGAACGCCAACCGACGAGCGCGGGCGGGCGGCCGTATCCCCGGTGTGTTGTACGGGAGTGACAGGGATACAGTGAACGTGGAAGTCGATGACCACGAATTCGGCAGGATCATGAGCGCGCTGGCCGGCAGCAGCGTCATCTTCGCGTTGCATCAGGAAGGCGCGGACGACGAACCCATCGCGCTGCTGCGCGAGATGCAGACGAATCCGGTCACCGATGAAATACTGCACATCGATCTGTTCGAGATTCCTCGTGGTGTGCCGATCAACGTCGACGTGATACTCGATATCACGGGCGAATCGGCGGCGATCAGTCGCGGCGATGCCACGCTGGCCAAGGTCATCGACAGCGTCGAGATCAGCTGCCTGCCTCGGGAATTGCCCGAGAGCATCCCCGTCAGTATCGAGGGGCTCGAGGTCAACGACAAGGTATACGTGAAGGACCTCGAGACGCCGGCCGGTGAGATCGTGACCGACGGCGACGCCATGGTCCTGTCGCTCAAGACGCCGGTGGTCTTCATCGAGGAAGAAGAGGAAGAAGAGGGCATCGAAGGCGAAGCCGCCGAAGAGGGAGCCGAGGGCGAAGAGGGCGCCAAGGCTACCGAGGAGCCGGGGACCGAAGGCGACGACAAGAAAGCCGAGTAGCCGACACTGCGGTTTCGGGCCGGTCGGCGATGACCGTACCGCCGCCGGCGAGCGATTGTTGAGCGAGGTGAGGCCGCTGTCTCACCTCGCTTTTTACGCCGTGTGCCAGGGGACGGTGGACGAAGATGAACCTGCAGCTCGTGATCGGACTCGGGAACCCCGGCGCTGCCTACGAAACGACCCGACACAATCTCGGCTTTCGGGTGGTCGAATGCCTGGCGCGGCGTTGGGGTGTCGCGTTCAGCGAGCCGGATCCGCGGTTCCGGGTAGCGACCGCCGTGACCGACGCCGGATCGGTTGTCCTGCTCGAGCCACTCACCTACATGAATCGCAGCGATCGTGCGCTGGCGGCCTGGTCGGCCTGGTCGGGCCAGCTGGTCGCCGCTGCCGAGGATCCCGGCGCCGGCTCGGACGACGACCGGACGCAGGATCCACCGGTGACGCCGCTGGTCGTGTGCGACGACCTGGCCCTGCCGCTGGGGGCGGTGCGGATTCGGAGCAAGGGCAGCGCCGGCGGACAGAAAGGGCTCGCGTCGATCGTACGGCTGCTCGGCAGCGAGCACATGCCCCGGGTACGCCTGGGTGTTGCCCCGACGGGTGAGACCGTGCCCACGGAGGACTGGTCGGACTACGTGCTGGGCGAGTTCAACAGCCAGGAAACCGAACTCGTCGAGATGATCGTCCGCTACGCAGCCGACGCGGTCGAGGGCGTACTGGTCTCGGGTCCGGCCGCCGCGGCCGACAGTTTCAACTGCCGAAGAATTCCCGGTTCATCCTTGCCAGACGACGGGTGAGACGATATATTGCCCGATTGCCATGCGCGCATGGCAAAAACGAATACGACAGTCGAATACCAGCATATCGAGCTGGGAGCTTCACATCCCTACCCGGGCTGACGCGGCAGGCGCTCCGAAACGGCGCTGGGCTGGCGAATAGAGACCCGGGTCATCCTGTCCGAGGGGAGGTGTATCCAGTGCAGAAGTACGAACTCATCTTCATCCTCAAGGTCACCGCGTCGGAGAGCGTCCGGGAAGCCCTCATCGAGAAGGTGCAGTCCATTCTGTCCGCCCACGAAGGTGAAATCACCCAGCAGAACCACTGGGGAGTGCGCCGTCTGGCCTACGAGATCGCTCATGAGAACAAGGGCAACTACATGTTCGTCCAGTTCCGCAGCCAGGGAACAGCTGTCACGGAACTCGACAAGTTGTTCCGGTTGGACGATCGCGTCCTGCGCCACATGGTCGTGCGCGACGACGAGTGGGAAGAACGAAACCGCAAGGCGCAGCGGCAGCGCAAGAAAGATGACGAAGCAGCGCGACCCGCGTAAATCGGCGACCTGACGAAACGACCGGATCGCTTCACGCGCGGTTCCAGAAGGAGAATGAGGCATGGCCAGGAAAAACCTGCGGCTGAAGAAGAAGAAGAAGAAGAAGAGGAGACCTGGCAAACGCAAGGTCTGCTACTTCACCAAGACCGGCATGGTCGCCATCGACTACAAGGACGAGGAGTTCCTGCGGCGTTTCATCACCGAGCGCGGCAAGATCGCCCCGCGGCGCAATACCGGCACGAGTGCGAAGTATCAGCGGTTGCTGGCAACCGCTATCAAGCGAGCCAGGCACATAGGCTTGCTGCCTTTCGTGAGAGAGTACTACCGATAGGTTCGGGAGGCATCCGTGGCCCTGTCCGCTGCCCGGTTGATTCCGCCGCTGATTGCGGCGGTGGTGACGGTCGCCTCGGTGCTGCTGTGGCGAGTGATGGAAGCGGCCGGCGGTCTCGGCGGCCTGGCGACCATGATCGTGCCGTTTGTCGTGCCTGCACTGTGGGGGATGGCACTGCTGGCGAGCCGATCGCTGCAACCGTTGCTCGGCGCCGTAGTCGCCTGGTTGATCGTGGGGCTGGCGGCGGTACCGGGTGAGGTGGTGTTGAGCTTTCTCGCGTACACCGCCTCGGGAATCGGAGGCGGCTGGTCGCTGCGTAACGGCTTGCGGGCGGATCGGTGCCTGTTGCTGACCTTGCTACCGCTGGCCCTGATACTGGCCTGGTTGTTGCCGCAGATACCGGCCGACCAGATGTTCGATGAGATGCAAGGGGAGTTCGCCGCGGTCCTGGAGCAGGGCCTGGCCGCGCAGCCCGATGCTGCGACGCGACAGGCGGCCCTGGCGACGTACCAGAGTAGTCTCGACAGTTTCATGGCGCTGATGCGTCTGATCTGGCCGGGTTTGCTGCTGCTGGGCCTGATCTTTCAAGCGGCCGTCGTGTTGCTGCTGGTGCGACTGTCGGCGCGCTACCTGCGTCCCGCGGTCGAGCTGCGCGGCTTGCCGCCGTTCCACCGGTGGGAGGTACCCTTCTACCTGGTCTGGGTGCTGGCGGCCGGATTGGCCCTGGTTGCCGCGCGGGCAGGTGTTTTTTACCAGATCGGGATCAACCTGATCCTGATCGCCGCGAGCCTGCTGAGTATTCAGGGCCTGGCGGTGCAGATCAATCTCGTGGGTCGGGTGGCCCTGCCCTGGTTGCGAGTGCTGTTCTGGGCCATAGCCGGTGTTTTCTTCGCGCCGTTGGTCCTGGCAGCGGCCGTATTGCTGGGCCTGTTTGACCAGTGGCTGGATCTACGGAAGTTGCACAACGTTCCCGTCGACGACGGAGTTCAACAGTGAGCGGGACGCCGATACGCCGCGCGAAGCGTATCGCAACTCGAGCAAGACCGAAGGTGGTTTGTGATGGACATTATCCTGATGGCAGACGTGGACAATCTCGGGCAGATGGGCCAGGTGGTTTCCGTGGCCCGTGGCTATGCCCGAAACTTCCTGATTCCTCAAGGCCTGGCTGCGCTCGCCACACCGGGCGCACACAAGGTCGTCGAGGAGAAAATGCGCCTGAACCAGACGCGTGATCTGAAGCGCAAGGCGGACGCCGAGAAACTGGCTGCCGAATTGCCGGAGATCTCCTGTACGATCTCGGTCCAGGCCGACGACGACGAGAAGCTGTTCGGTTCGGTCACCTCCCGCGATATCGCGACGGCGCTGGACGATCAGGAATACGACTACGATTACAAGCAGATCGAACTCGAGGAACCGATCAAGCAACTCGGCGTTTACAACGTCCCGCTGAAGCTGCATGCCGAGGTTGCGATCACGATCAAGGTCTGGGTGGTCAAGGCATAGAGCCTGTCCTCGGCAAACAGCGTAGACAGGGAGTCGCCGCCCATGAGCAGTCGTAGGGAAGAGACGGGAAGCAAGGGTTTCTGTGTCATCATGGCCGGGGGCCGCGGCACGCGGTTCTGGCCGTTGAGTCGAACGGACCGGCCCAAGCAATTGCTTCCGCTCGGCTCTGACCGCAGCTTGCTCCGAGAGACCTATGACCGGGTGGCGCCGCTGGTCGGGCCCCAGCGGGTGCTGGTCGTGGTCAGCGGCAATCTCGCCGAGGCCGTGCACGCCGACCTACCCGAACTACCTGCCGAGCACGTCATCACCGAGCCGATCGGCCGCAACACGGCGCCCTGTGCGGCGCTGGGTATCGGTGTCGCCGCCAAGCTTCAAGGCGACGGACCGGTGGCGCTCTTGCCGGCCGATCATCGTATCCCCGACCCGGTGCTGTTCCGGGAGCAACTGGAAATCGCCTTCGACCACGCCGGCGCGAGCGGTCAGGTCGTTACCTTCGGCATTCCACCCACGAACCCCGCCACAGGGTACGGTTACATCGAGGTAGAACAGGCCGGCGACGACGTGGTAGCGCCTGGCCTGGGATTCGTCGAGAAACCCGATCTGAACCGGGCGCAGCAGTATGTTGCCGGCGGCCACCATTTCTGGAACAGCGGCATGTTCGTCTGGGACAGCGTGTCGTTCGCGGAGGCCCTCGCCGGCCACCTGCCAGAGGTGGCCGAGTTGATCGCGCCGGCTGTGGCGGCGTACGGTACGCCGCATTTCGACGACGCGCTGGCCACGGCGTACGAAGCGTGTCCGGCCGTGTCGATCGACGTGGGAGTCATGGAAAAAGTCGCGGCCTTCGCCGTGATCAAGGCTTCTTTCCGGTGGTCGGATCTCGGCAGCTGGGACGCCTGGGGAGAACTGGCCGAAGATCTCGGCCAGGAAAATCGCGGCCAGGCCGATTTGCTCGCTGTCGCCAGCCGCGGTAACATTATCCATTCGCCGGACAAGCTGGTCGCACTGGTCGGCGTAGACGACCTGATAGTCGTCGACAGCGGCGACGCACTGCTCGTCTGTCACAGCCGAGACGCCCAGCGTCTACGCGAGGTCATCACCCGACTCGAGAATATGGACCGCAAGGAATTTCTGTGAGCGGTCCGGTAGCGCCGAATCGGGTTCGACCCGACGCGCACAGCAATAGAAAAGGAGAGTACGATCCCATGCCACGCTATTTCATCTTGAGACAGCCGAAATTCGCTCTGGTCGCGCTTTTACCCCTGGTCCTGCTGGCCGCGTGCCAGGAGGTGAAACAGGAGAGCAGATGGCCCGACGATTCCATCCTGTTCGGTGACCAGTACAGCGATAGTTCCCCGGTCGTCTGCACCGTGGGCGACCTGACGATCACCCAGAACGACCTGGATATGCGCTTCGAAGAGCTGACCAATGACCAGAAGAACCGTTTCCGGGACGTATCCGGCAAGCGCTTGCTGCTGCGTTTCATGGTCGACGAAGCCTTGATGATCAAGGCGGCCTACGACCTGGAACTCTACAACGACACGTCGGTCGCGCGGTCGTACATCATGTATCGGCGCGAGGTCATGAAGTCGGCCATGCAGAATATCGGCCTGCTGAAGGACAAGGAACCAAGCGTCGAGCAGATTCGCGAGTACTACGAGGCGCACCGCGAGGACTACCGCCGACAGGGGCGCATGCACATCCGGCATGTTCAGACCGACACGAAACAGCAGGCCGACGCCGCCTGGGAACGGCTGCAGGGCACCGGCCGCGAATCGCAGTTCAACTACGTCGTGCGCGACTTCTCGACCAATCGCGAATCCAAGAAGATCGAGGGCGACGTCGGCTGGTTCAATCGCGGCGGCTTCGTGCCCTACATCAAGGAAAGTCGAGAATTCACCGAAGCTGTCTGGCATCTCGATATCGGTGTGCACAAACCGCTCCAGGTAGGCGATTACTGGCACATCGTCGAAGTCTTCGAGCGTGAGTACGGGCGCGCCCAGACTCTCGAAGAGGCGTATGACAAGGTGCTCATGGACTACAAGCCGATCTTTCAGCAGGAGATCCTCGACCGTTTCCTGACCGAAGCGCGCGTGCAGACCTCCGTCGAGTACTTCGGGGACTACCGGCCGGGCGAGGGCAGAACAGCCAAGGAATTGTTGAGCCGCGCCATGACCGTCGTCGACACCGATCAGAAGTTGCTCTTTCTCGACCTGATCATCGACGACTACGGGACCAGCGAATACGCCGACGACGCACTCTTCTTCGCCGGGAATATCATGCTGGACGATTTCGGCGATCGACGGCAGGCCAGCGCCTACCTGCAACGCCTGGTCGACGAGTTCCCGACGAGCGAATACGCGGAAGACGCCCAGTACATGATCGACAACATGTACAGCGTCGACTTCGAGAAGCCGACGAGCATCGAAGAGTTGCAGAAGAATTAGGACACGGCGACAACGTAAAGTGCTGAACGCGGGAGGGGATGTTGACACCCTCCCGCGCTTTGTTAGACTGAGTGAGAATGACCGGCGAGCGGTTCGGCGCCGGATCGAATCGCCCTCTTCACGACCCGTGCCCACTTTCCGGGAGAGTTTGCGATGTTTTCTGCTCTTATCGTCAACACTACCTGCCGCTGTCGATTATGGGTATTGTCGCTGTTCCTGGCTGCTTTCGCCGGCCACGCCGCCGCGCAGCTCGACGATGATGTGGCGGCGAGGTCGACCGCGCCCGCGGTCACGCCACCGGCCACGGGCCAGTTCGAACTGAGCGTGCCGGAGGTCGTGTTCGGCACCGATGTCGATCGGGAGCGGTTGACGGTGATCGGTCCGGCGACGGAGTTCCCCGCCGCCACCGACCGGATCTTCTGCCTGACGCGTATCGTGGGTGCCAAGACGGAAACGCAGGTCACGCACATCTGGTATCACGAGGGCAAGACGAAGGCCAAGGTGATCCTGCGCGTGGGATCGTCCAACTGGCGCACCTATTCAGCCAAACGGTTGCTACCGTCCTGGACCGGCCACTGGGAAGTGAAGGTGCTGGACGAAAACGGCGAGGTGCTGGCGACAGCATCGTTTGAAGTCATCTGATCGGAACCGATTTCACGAGCAGGATTGGATAGGTCATGATTCAAGTATCCGTGGCGGGTATGATCCTCGACGAGCACACGCGTGGTCCGATACTGCTATTGCACGTTCCGCCGGTGAACAAGTACCTGCCCATCTGGATCGGTACGAGCGAGGCGGCTGCCATCGGCCTGGCGCTGCAGAAGGAACAGTTCGAACGACCCCTGACGCACGACCTGCTGATGACCGTGATCGACGGTCTGGACGGCCGCCTCTCGCGCGTCGTGATCACCGAACAACGTGGTGACACCTATTTCGCCAAGATGTACATCGAGCGGGGACCGCAGGTCATCGGTATCGATGCCCGTCCCAGCGACTCGGTGGCGCTGGCGCTGCGTGGTGAAGCCCCGATCTTCGTCGTCGA
The DNA here is from genome assembly GCA_964384055.1 of uncultured Fibrobacteraceae bacterium. Lineage (GTDB taxonomy): Bacteria > Krumholzibacteriota > Krumholzibacteriia > LZORAL124-64-63 > LZORAL124-64-63 > CAYLIV01. The sequence continues at coordinate 219,340 of CAYLIV010000002.1, read as the reverse complement.
AGAGGTTGTCAGCGCTGTCAAGGATCGGTTGCTGACGCTGGACGAAAAATCCACACGAGACCTCTATGGCTGGCCCCGAAAAACGGACGAGCACGAAGCGGACAGCGAAGGAGACGAGGATTGACACGCTACACCAAAGGAGCGCGGCGTCACGGCGACCCGCGCTCACTCTGTGCCTGGGGGCTGATAATCCTGTTGAGCGCGGGGGCGCTTGCCGGCCTGTCGCTCGGGATCGGCGGCTGCGGATCGCTGGGCAAGGGGCCGCGCGGCGGGACACCGTCGCTCAGCAAGCAGCAGCACGAACAGGCCTTGATGCTGCTCCGCAAGCTGAAGATGGAACACTCGCTGCACCGGGACCGGCAGGTCCTCGAACTCGCCGACGAGTTGCGGGCGGACTATCCAGGCTTCAGCGCGACCGATGAGGCGTTGCTGGTCGCGCTCCGTTCGGCGCGGCGGTTGCAGGCCTACGACGAGGGCGCGGAGCTGCTGGCGGATCTGCGCCGGGAACACGGCGGCAGCCCGTTGCTGACCGAGGCCTTGGCGGCCGGAGCGGATCTGCAGATCGCCGCCGGCGATTCGGTCGTGGCGGTGGATCTGCTGGTTGCGCGGCACGGCCGACTGCCGGACGCCGCCGGCCGCGTGGCGTCCAGGCAAGCGCTCGTCGCGTTGCTCGACGACCTGGCGCTGCCAACGCTGGCAATCTGCTTCGAGCAGCAACTGCGCGGTGATCTGGCCGGTCCCATTGGCCTGGTGTACGCACAGCGCCTGGTGGCTGCCGGGCGCTACGCCGCTGCCGAGGAGGTCTCCGACCGCTTGCAGGCGGCCGTCGTCGACACTTCGACACTGGAGGCCCTGGCCGCTTTGCTCGCCGCCGGGCCGACGGCGATCGAAGGCGCGCCGGGTCGGCTCCCGGCCGGTGTGCCGCAGACGAATCAGGTCGGTATCCTGTGTCCGCTGACCGGCCGCTACGCGGTGCTCGGCAACGCATTCTACGACGGCGCGTTGCTGGCGCTCGAGAGTACGCCGGCTTTCGTTGAACGCGGGTATGAACTGAAGGTCGAAGACACCGCCGGCGATCCGGTAACCGCGGCCCTGGCCGCGCGCCGGTTGTGCCGGGAAGCCGGCAGCGTCTGTATCATCGGGGGGCTGATGAGCGCGCCGACCGCCTCGGCGGCCGTGGTTGCGGATGCTTTCGGTGTGCCGCTGATTTCACCGACCGCGACCAATGACCGGATCTGGCAACTGGGACCGGGCGTATTCCAGACCAACCTGACCGGCCTGTTCGAGGCGAGATTGCTGGCGCAACTCGCGACCGGCGTGTTGCTCAAGAAACGATATGCCGTGTTGTATCCGAACACGGCCGAAGGCGAACGCCATTACCGGAATTTCGCCGAGGAAGTCGTCCTGGGCGGCGGCGAGGTCGTCGGAGTGGCTCACTTTCCCACCGAAGCGACCGATTTCCGGGAATCGATCCTGGAGATCAAGCTGGCCAGGCCGGAGGTGATCTTCGTCCCGGCTTCGGTCGATCAGATGGTACTGCTCGGTCCGCAGCTCGATTTCTACATGGTGGGTGCGGTGATCCTGGGGCCCAGCAGCTGGAACTCTCCCCGCTTGTTGCAGCGGGCCGGTGCCGTGCTGGAACGCGCGGTCTTTCCGAGCGACAACGCCCTGTTTCCCGCCGAGTGGACCGACGATTTCTTCGGCCGCTGGTCGGGCATGCAGTATCCCGACGAGGCGACGCCGCTCGCCTTGCGGGCCTATCAGACCACGCGTCTGGTTTTCGATATCCTCGAGCGCACGGAACTGGAGCGTCGTTACCAGCTGACCGAAGCGCTGGAACGACGACTGGCGAGCCGGGAAGTCGAGACCGAGGGCCCGGAGTCCTTCGCGTCCATGGTACGCATGTTTCGTGGAGAGCAGATCGTGGCGTTCCCGGCGTCGCTGTACACAGAGGCGTGGCGGGTCGATCTGGCGCGGGCCGCCGCCGCCGACACGCTGCCGGGCGGTTTCGTCGAATCCGCTGATCTACCGGCGCCCGGTGGTCTGACCGATTGAATCGCCATGACGGATTCGCCGGTCCGCCGTCGCGACGCCCGTGCACCGGCCCCGTCGCCTGCTTCGCCCATCGCGTGGGTCTTGCCACGCGGGTCATTCCAGCCCGTTGAAATTGGTGAAATACGGACTCTTGAAGTTCCAGGTCATCTCGATCCAGCGTCCGCTCGCCGGCCGGCCATCGCCGATCAACCACTGAAACAGCCACTGCTCGACCGCCTTGAGCACCACGTTGGCGAAGGCAGGACCACCGGTGGAACTGGTGATCATCGACGCCGCCACGCGCCCGTCGGGATTGACGAATATCGCAACCTCCACCGTGATCACCGGTGTGCGCCGTTCCGTTTCCGTGGCATCGAGCGGATAGTTGGGGCGCACCATGTAGACGATGCGCCAGTCGCGACTGGTTTGCTGGGGTAAGGTCAACTCGACCTGATCCACCGCGTCGAGGTCGGGATCGGCATCGACGTTCTGGCCGACGATGTCGGTTTCCACCTCGGAAGTCTCTTTCACGACGGGCATCTCTTCGACCGCGGCGGGATCCGGTTCCTCGTCGAGGATCTCCAGCGGTGGCGGCGGCGGCGTATCCTGGAAGTATTTCGGCAGTTGGTGGACGGCGTCGTCACCGTCGTCGATGGAGAGTTCGGGCATGATCTTCAGATCGCCTTCGGCACCGTAGAATTCGAAGCGTCGCTTGACCTCTTCCCGGTCGGGACCGAACACGATCAGCAGCACGATCCCGACGAGCGCCATCCCACCCGCGATGAGGAAGCGCCGGGCGCCGCGCTGCCGGATTCGCTGCTGCGCCGTTACAGATCGGCGCCGCGGCTGCTCGCTCGAGCCGGTCAGGCCCGAATCGGCGATGTCGGGTGGGTGTCTGCGCGGTGTCAGTATCGATCCTTCCGCTGGCGATCGTCGGTGGTCGGGTCATCGGTTTTCCAGCAACAGGTCCATTGCCGGTGCGGCGTCGGCGTCGAGTCGCACCTGCCACAGCTGCCAGGCGCTGCCGGCGTGGACCTCCAGGGTATGGACGTCCGCGAGGGACGGCAGGCCCGGACCCGGACGCCACCGCTGGGCTAATGATACGGCAGAAGCGCCGGTTTGGGAACCGGTCGGTGGTTTCGACCAGCGCGGCGGCAACCAGAACAGGTTGCCGTCCAGTCGCGCCCATTCGATGCGTTCGGCGGCGAGCATGCGCGGACCGGCAGCGGCGATCAGCTGCGCCGGATCGAGTGCCCGGTCCATGACCTGCGGACCACACAGGACGCCCGCGATACCAAGCACCAAGGCGCGCGCTTCGGCCTGCTGGTGCGCGGGCGTGTTCAGGCGCGCTTCGCTGTCCACGTCACGCGGCAGTTCGAGGCCGACCTGCAAGGCCGGGCACGCCGTGTGCCGCAACAGGTACGCGTAGCTGGCGGTGATCTGCGTCGATTCGCCGGCGGCCAGCAACGGACGGCAGGCGGTCGCGAAGTACCGGGCCCAGGCCTGGCCGTTACGGCTGCCGTGGTGATGAGCGGCGGCGTAGCGTATATCCGGCGCGGCCGACCGGCCGATGGTGAGGAACAGGTCGGCCCGGCAGCGGTTGGCCCGCAGGACCTTCTGTTCCGGCGGCCACCAGGTCTCGTCCTCGCGGGTGAGCACGACCGTCGCCCCGGCGCCCCGCAGCAGGTCAGCCGTCCGGCGCGCGATATCCAGATTGAGGTCGGCGCCCCGCGTGCCCAGGGGGCCGGTGCCGTCGGTGTCGCTGCCGCCGCCCGTCGGATCGATGATGATCACCTTGCCGAGCATATCCGGCAACAGCGGTCGCCATACCAGACCGGCGGCTTCGGCCGGCTCGACGTCGGCGCCGGCGACGATGGGAAACGCACCCGGCGCTTCGAGCCACAGTACTCCGGCCTGCGGCGCCAGCACGACCGGTGCCGTCGTGTCGAGGAACTGTGTCCCGGCCGGCGGCGTCGCGGCGGCAGGCTGCGGCAGCCGCCGCGGCTGCCATCGCTCACCCGGTACCACGGTGCCGGGAGCGAAACCCGGTGCGAGCTCGAGACGACGCCAGCGATACGATGGCGGCGTCTGCAGCTGGAGCACGGTGAGCGGTTGCTCATGCGGCGTGCCGTCGCTGTCGCGCCAGTGGAGCGCGGCCGGGAGGGTCTCGGCGCCAGATGACGTCGACCCGGAAGACGACCCGGACCTACGTCCGGGCAGCGCGGAATCGGGCAGCAGTAGCCAGCCGCGCCGGTCGGGAAAGACCGGCAGGACCAACTCGTGTTCCGCACCGGCGAAAACCAGTCGCGGCTGCAGGAAATCCGCGAGTGCCTGACCGGTATGGCGCCAGGTGAGCAGGTTCGGATTCGCCCCTTCTTCCGTTGCGACCGCCGGACGCCAGAGTTCCGCGCGGAACTTGCCGCCGCGTTGCTGCGCCGGCAGCCAGGAACGCCAGACCGGTGTCGAATGTCCGCGCAGATTGCGCGCCGACAGTTCGATCCGGTGGTCCCGATCCAGGTCAGACGCCGCGAGGTGCCAGGTCACGCCCCGCCCGTCGGGTGCCAGCGACCACGAACGTGCTTCGCCATCGACCTGCAAGCGGACCGTTGTCGGATCGAGCAGCGGGGCGTCGGGGCCACCGGGCTCGAAGTGCCAGTGCAGTGCGCGCGACGCATTGATGTCGACTGTTATCGTATCGCCATAATCACATGTCCAACAAGGAGTACCACCGGCAAAATATTCGAGCAAGCCGAGGAAGTACGCGCTGGCCTCGAGCTCGTGGCTGCGCGCCAGCGTCAGCCGGTTTTCCATGACCGGATTCGAGAGCATCGCCGGTTCGCCGAGTACCGCCGGAACGGTGGCGTTACGCAATACGTGGAAGTTGCCCGCCATCAATTTGGCCGGTTCGATTTCCAGGTTGCGCACGAGGTGCTTGTGGATGGCGCGAGCCAGGTCGAGGCTGGCGCCGTCGCTGCCCACCGGATAGTAGGTCTGCGTTTCGTTCAGGTCGCGATCGAGGCTGGCGTTGCTGTTGTGGTGGATGGAGAGAAAGACGTCGGGCTGCAGCGAATCGGCCAGAGCCACCCGGGCCGCCAGGTCGTGGGCCAGGGTCGAATCGGCGGCGCTGAGGAAATCGTAGTCGGCGGTACGGGTCAGATGGACCGTGGCGCCGGCCCATTCGAGCAAGCCGCGCAGGTAGAGGGCGACACCGAGGTTGACCTCGGCTTCGGTCAGACCGTTCAGGCCCACGGCGCCGCGGAAATGGCCGCCGTGACCGGGATCGACGACGATGCGACGGCCACGCAGCGGCGAGAAGTCGTAGTTCCCGACGGCCTCCTGGAGGTGGAGATAACCCGGAATCTCGGTTTCCGGCGGGCGGGGCGGTGTGCCGCAGGAAACGATGCCGATCAGCAGGAGCAGCAGCGACGTTGTCGCAGCGGCCCGTCTGCAACGTAAGATCCTTGATGATGGCATTTTACCCTCCCTTTCCCGCGGTAGGATACGAGAGCCGCCGCGGGGTGTCCAGCAACCAGTACGTGACCGTCTGGACAGGGGGCGAGCATTCTGGTACTTTATGCGTCGTTCTGAAACCGCTGGATTTAACCGAAGGTGAGGCAGCTAGCCGATGTCCCACTCGCAGTTGCGCGAGATTCCCTCCGTAAGCGCTCTACTCGAACACCGGGAAATCGTCCCCCTCGCCACGGCCGGCCAGCAGGCGTGGTTCACGCGCCTGGTGCGTGAGGTTGTCGACGACCTGCGCAGGCGTATCCAGCGCGACGAAAACCGACGCGGGTTCCCGCCGAAAACGGTGGACCGCGAGACCTTGCTGGCAGAAGCCGTTGCCGAGATCAAGACCCGGCGCGCGAGATTGCTCCGACCGAGTCTGCGGCGGGTGATCAACGGTACCGGCGTGGTCGTGCACACCAACCTCGGCCGCAGCCTGTATCCGGAGCGTGCCGTGTTGTGGCAACGCGAGGCGGCCCTGTTCAATTGCGATCTGGAGTTCGAACTCGACGCCGGTCGGCGCGGACACCGCGGGCGCAAGGTGGAACACAAGGCCGCCCTGCTTTCGGGTGCCGAGGATGCGCTGATCGTGAACAACAATGCCGGGGCGATCTGGCTCGCGGTTCGTCACTGTGCACGCGGCGCCAAGGTCGTGCTCTCGCGTGGCGAGGTCGTGGCCATCGGCGGTTCCTTCAAGATGCACGAGATTCTCGCCGAGACCGGTAGCGAACTGGTGGAGGTGGGTACGACCAACCGGACCGGCCTGGACGATTATCGTCAAGCGCTCGCGCCCGGCGCGGTGGTGCTGAAGGTGCACCGTAGCAATTTCGCCGTCGAGGGTTTCACCGAAGAGGTCGAGCTGGCCGAACTCTCGCAGCTGTGCCGGAGCGAGGGCCACACGCTGATCTACGACGCCGGCAGCGGCGCCCTGTACCCCTTCGAACGCTTCGGCCTGCCCCGTGAATTGACCCTCGACGAGGATCTGGCCGCCGGCGTCGATCTGGTCACCTGCAGCGGCGACAAGCTGCTCGGCGGCTGTCAAGCGGGCCTGATTCTCGGCCGCAGTGATCTGATCGCGGGCCTGCGTGCGCATCCCATGCGCCGAGCGTTCCGGGTGGACAAGACCACCCTGGCGGCTCTCGACGCCGTGCTCACGCTCTATCTGGAGGCGGCGGACCGCCCGGCGCTGCCCACGCTGGACCTGCTGGCGACGAGCGTGGAGGAACTGGCGCAGCGGGCGAACGATCTGCTGCGGCAACTGCAGCCGGCAGCGCCCGAGGGCTGGCACGGCGAGGTAGTCGAGGGCGAAGCGACCGTCGGCGGCGGCAGCTTTTCCAACGCCGTGGTGCCGACCTGCTTGCTGCTCTGGCGCGGCGACAAGCAAGCGCTGGAACAGTGCCATACGGAATTGCGTTGTGGCGATCCCGCCCTGGTGACGAGGATGAGCCAGGATGGTCTCGCCGTCGATCTGCGGACGATCACGGTGGCTGAGTTGCCGCTGGTGGCGACGGCGTTCCGCGCGGTCTGGCGCGCCCCGGCCGCCTAGGGGCCGAGGACACCGACGCAGCGATCGGGTTCTTTTCGATTCTTACGCCGGGGAGGCGATGTACGATGGATGATTTCGAGGCGAAGGAGAGCTTCGGAAATCTGCGTTATTTCGAGACCGGTCTGTACCTGGCCGGATTGGATATCGGCAACGATCGAGACCCCGCGCGGGATCTCACACGGGACTTCACGGCAACGGTGGAGCGCCTGACCGAGGAATCCGGTCTGCGACACCACATCGACGATGCGATCAGTGGCCATCCGTCACCCCGGGTCTGGATGTTTCTGGACGAGCCGGGCGGCACGCTCGCCAACGCGGTGGCGGCGATCTCGGCCGCGCGTACCCTGTCCGATCGGGGGCAAACGGTCGTTGTCCTCGACGGTGATGACGGCGCCTGCGAACTGACGCGCTGGGCGGGCCGATTCGAGCTCGACGGCTGGATCGATATGGCCCGATATGGCGCGTCGCTGCTCGCCAGCAGCGTCGATCTACCTTTCCCCGGCAAGAAAGCCTATCTGGTCGGTGTCGGTTCGTTCAGCCCGACCCATGCGACTCCCGCCGAGATCTCGGAACTGCTGCAGCGCCTGCGCCGTCAGGCGGACGACCTGCTCATCGTCGCCGCGACCGACGCGGCGGGTCTGGCCTGGAGTCGTCATGCTGACATCCGGCTGCTTTGCTGGGACCGCGCGACGCGTGGGCGCGAGGCGGTCGCCACCCTGATCGCCGATCTCGAGAGCAACGACTGCGCCCCCACCGGCCTGATCGGCTTCGCGGACCTGGAAGCAGCGGTCGTGGAGCAGAAACTCAGCCCGTTGCACGAGACGCCCGACACCGTACAGGAAGCCGTTCGAGATGAGCAACCGACCGCGAAGACGGCGGATGTGCTCGAGCCGCGAACGGAGATGCCCGTCGATCACGAGGAGAGCATCTCGACCGGCATCTCGGTGAGCGCCCCGTTCACCGGCGGTGAAGATGCCGCCGCCGATCTTGCGACCACGGATCGCGACGAGGTCGCCGAGTATCCCAGCCTGGCCTGGCAAAACGAGAACAAGCCGCGACGCAGCTCGCCGTTGTTCGTGGCCTTCGCCGCCGTTTTATTTATTGTCGCCATCGGACTCGGCGGCTACTGGTACGTGGTGCTACGAGAACCGGCCGGCGGTTTCCGGTCCGACACGCTCTCGGTAGCGACCATGAACGAAGGCGACGTCGTGACGCCGCCCGGCGCCGGCGAAACGCCACACGAGGCTCCGGGATTCCAGCCCGGCGGCGAGCGGGACAGCAGTCGGCCGGTTGCCGACGAAGCGGCTGACGGACAGGCCGCCGCAATACCCGACGACGAGGCCGGACAGACCGGCGAGACCGATGCCGGCACCGTCGTGGATGCGCTCGCCGGCGAGAGCGATCAACCGCCGCCACTGCTGGACATGGAACCGTTCAGCGGTCCGGTCGGGGAGGGCGGCTGGGCCTTGCACCTGTATTCGTTTCCCGACAGCAGTCTGGCTCAGGCGGAAGTACGCTCCCTCGAACGGCGTGGTTTTCGCGCCGTGTTTCGCGCGTTCGAGATGCCCGAAAAGGGCCGCTGGTACCGCGTCTATGTGGGGAGTTTCCCGGATCGACGATCTGCCCAGGCCAGCGTACCGGCGGTAAAAGCGAGACTGAGCGCGGAATGGGCCATGCCCAAACCATTCTGATCCGGCACCAATTCAAGCGATTCTACTGTGCGTGTCTGACGCGAAACCGAAGTTTCTGCACCGGAAGGTAGACCGAGTGAAACTCAAGAGTATCGAACTACAGGGATTCAAATCCTTCGTCGAGAAGACCAGGCTCGAGTTCGACGAGGGCATCACGGCAATTCTCGGTCCCAACGGCTGCGGCAAGTCGAATGTCGTGGACGCCGTGCGCTGGGTGCTCGGGTCGCAATCGGCCAAGCAACTGCGCGGTGGCAGCATGGACGACGTGATCTTCAAGGGCACCACCAAGCGCCGGCCGGTCGGCATGGCCGAGGTGACGCTGGTATTCAGTAACGAGGACCGGGGCCTGCCCATCGATTTCAGCGAGGTGGCGGTTCGACGCCGGATCAACCGCGACGGGACGAGTAATTATTACCTGAACGGTACCGTGTGCCGGCTGAAAGACCTGCGCGACCTGTTCTACGACAGCGGCGTCAACAATACCTCGTACTCGATCATCGAGGAATCGATGATCAAGCAGATCCTGAACGAGAACAACCAGGAGCTGCGCATTCTGCTCGAAGAAGGATCGGGCATCACCAAGTACAAGGCGCGGCGCAAGGAAGCGCAGCGGAAACTCGACCGGACCCAGAGCGATCTGTTGCGCCTGTACGACATCATCGAGGAGATCGGACGCGAGGTGCGGTCCCTGAAGCGCCAGGTGGGCAAGGCGCGCCGGTATCAGAAACTCTTCAAGGAGATCCGGGCGCTGGATCTGCTGCTCGCCGGCCGCATGTACAAGGATCTGGAAGGGCAGGACAGCGCAGACCGGGAGAAACTCGGCGAGCTGCGGGCGGTGCTCGAGACCGATGTCGGCGAACTGTCCGAACTGCGCGCCAGGATCGAAACCGCACGGCCGGAAATCGATGAACGCGAAGCGGAACGCCGTCAGCTCGAGGAAGCGCTGCAGGCCTTCGAGGAAGAACTGCAGGAGAGCGAGCGACAGGTGCTGCTGCTCGAACATCGCAGCGCGGAAAACGAACGCCGGACGGAGCAGAACAGCCAGACCGTGGCCGAGATCAAGCGGCGGCGCGTGGAAATCGACGGCCAGGTGGCGCGACTGCAGGAGAACCTGGTGTCGACCGCCGAGGAGCTCGAGCAGGCGCAACAGATGCTCGATCAGCGGCAACAACAACTGGCCAGCGTCGACGAACAGGTCAACAGTGACCGCGGCGCGCTCGAAACCGCCATCCAGCACAACCTGGAGTTCATCGAGAACGATGCCGACCGGCGCAGTGAACTGCGTGAGTTGAAGGTGAAGCAGGAGAACCGGCAGGAACGACTCGACGTTCTGGCCGAAACCGAGCGGCAATTGCAGCAGCAACAGCGGGAACATGCCGCGGCGTTGGTCGACCTGGAGCGGCAGCGCACGCAGCGGCTCGAGGAGCGACGGCAGTTGCTCAAGGGGCTCAGCGATCTCGAGCGGCGGCGTGACGACAGCGGATCGGCTGCCGAATCCCTGCAGCAGGAGATCGCCGAGCTGACCGCCCGGCGCGAGGCGCTCAAGTCGCGCCACGAGCTGCTCGAGAAGATCAAGAACGAGTACCAGGGCTACGGCCAGGGCGCGCAACGCGTGTTGCAGCGACACGGCGATGACGCCCGGGTCGTTGGCGGGCTGGCCGACTGCCTGCAGGTGGACGAGCAATACACCGCCGCCTTCGAAACTCTGCTGGGGCAGGTGCTCGACGCGGTGGTTGTGGAAGGAACGAAGACGGCGATGGACCTGGTCGCCGAGCTGCGGCAGGGCAAGCTGGGACAGGCCAGCTTTCTCTGCGGTGGGGGCGACATGACCGCGGCCGCGACGGCGCTGCCGGCGGACGGTACGCCGGCGTTCGAGGTGGCGTCGGTCAAGGGCGCGGAGATCCCGTATCTGCAGCGCCTGCTCGCCGCGACCGCAATCTTCGACAGCGACGAAGCGGCGCTCGCTGCGGCTTCGGCGCACCGGGAAACGAACCCGATTTTCTGCCTGTCGCGATCGGGCCTGCTGGTTTCCAGCGATGGTGTGGTGCGCGGCGGCGAGGGGCAGCAGGCCGAGGTCAGCATGCTGGGCCGTGGCGAAAAACTCCAGCAGCTCGCCGACGAGATCACCGGGCAGAACGAACGACTCGCCGGGATCGAGCAGAAACTCGAAGCCAGTCGCGTCGCCCGACGGGAGCTGGTCGCGCAACTGCAGGACGGTCGCGAGCAGCTGACGCAGATCGACGAACTGCTGGGGCAGCTGCAGGTGAATCTCGCCCAGCATACCGACCGGCAACAGACCGCCGAGCGGCGGCAGGTGGAGATGACCGACGAACAGTCGCGTCTGGGCGAAGAACTGGCCGAGCTCGTGGCCGCGGAAAACGAGCAGCTGAGCCGCCTCGACGAGAGCGGAAAACAACGGGACGCAAGCACGGTCAAGCGTGACGAATTACGACAGATCGTGGAGTCCGCCGAACTCAACCGCGACGAGTGCCGCGCCGAGGTCGAGGAACTGCGGCTGATCCAGCAGCGACGTGAAGGTCAGCGACGGGAAACCGATGCGGCGCTGGCCCATCTGCGCGATACGCTGGCGGATCTGGCATCCCGTCAGGAAAGGCTGGTCCAGGATATCGACCTGGCGCGCGAGGAACAGCAGAACCTCTCGCAGGAGCACGAGACGCGCAAGGAACAGCTCGCCGGCAGTTTCGCCGAACGCGAGCGCCGGCGGCAGATCGTACGCGCGGCGGCGGACAGTATCCAGGGGCTGCACGAGCAAACCGCGCAGTGGCACGATCGAGTCAAGCATATCGAGGACGGTCGGGCCGCGTGTCGCGAGAAGATCCACGAAATCGAGACCGGCCTGGCGACCCTCGAGATCAGGCGCAACAACCTGACCGACCGCATCGAGGAACAGTACAAGGGCCGTTTCACCGATCTGCTCGCGAACCTGCCGCCGGAAGAAATACCCAGGGAACTCGAACGCGACGAAGACGTCTTCCAGCCGGAGCAGGCGGCGGAGTTGCTCGAGAACAAACGCAACAAGTTCGGCGCCCTCGGGCCGATCAACCACCTCGCGCTCGAGGAGTACGAGACCAAGAAGGAACGTCTCGATTTTCTCGAGGCGCAACGAGATGACGTCGAGAAGGCGAAGGACGATCTGGTAGCCGCCATCGCCCGGATCAACCGCACGGCCAAGAAGCTGTTCATGTCGACCTTCGAGGAAGTGCGGCGCAATTACATCGCCGTGTTCCAGACCCTCTTCGAGGGCGGTCGGGCGGACTTGCAGCTGATCCGCACCGACGATCCGCTGGAAAGCGACATCCACGTCATCGCCCAGCCGCGGGGCAAGGTCGTCGATCACGTGAGCCTGCTTTCGGGCGGCGAGCGCTGCCTGACGGCGCTGTCGATCCTCTTTGCGGTCTACCTGGTCAAACCCTCGCCCTTCTGCCTGCTCGACGAGGCGGACGCCCCGCTCGACGATTCCAATATCCGGCGCTTCGTGCGCATGCTGCGCGAGTTCTCCAAGAACACCCAGTTCCTCGTGATCACCCACAACAAGCTGACCATGGAAACGGCGAACCATCTGTACGGCGTGACGATGATGGAACAGGGATGCAGCAGCATCGTCTCGGTGAGTTTCCACGACGTATCCGAAACCCAGAGCGACGAGGAACTCGCCGCGGCCATCCAGAATCGCCGCCAGCGCCTCGATCAGCGGGTCAAGGTGCGGGAATTGCTCGCCGATGACGAGACCGACGCGGGTGTGCGCTTCACCATGGGTGGCGTTCGAGACGAAACGGCCGTAAAGGAAGCCGCGGACGTCGGGATGCGCTTCAGTCTGGACGACGCAGACGATGGTCCCGATGCCGCCGATGACCAGGGTGGCCGGGACGACCAGCGAGCGGCGCCGACGACCGTCGAGGACGCGGCGGCCGCCGAGGAACCGGTGGTCGCGGATGCGCAGCCGGAACCGAACACCGACGACGAACCCACCGACCGGTTGGAGGCGCAGAATTGATCAAGGGAGCGTTCGACCGTTTTCGCCGAGGACTCGCCAAGACACGGGCCGGCTTCGTCGGCCGGTTGCAGCAGCTGTTTGGCCATCGCGTGCGCCTGGATACCGAGACGCTCGATCAGATCGAAGAGCTGCTGATCAGCGCCGACCTCGGCGTCTCGTCGAGTCTGGCCATCACACGTAATATCGAGAAACGCTTGCAGGAGGAAGGCGGCGAGGCGACGCTCGAATCGGTGCTGCAGGTGATTCGCGGCGACGTCCGGGATATCCTGGTCAACGCCAAACCCAAGGCGGGTTTGGCGGCGCGCGAGGGCCAGACCGGTGGCGGGAGCAAGAAGAAAAAGAAGAAGAAGAAGCGTGGCAAGCGGAGTCAGGCCGAGCCCGAAGCGACGCCCGCCGGCGAGGCCCCGGCGTCGGCGACGGCGAAGCCCCACGTTATCTTCGTCGTGGGCGTCAACGGCACGGGCAAGACCACGAGCATCGCCAAGCTCGCCTATCTGCTCAAGAGCCAGGGCCAGACCGTGATGCTGGCGGCGGCCGATACCTTCCGGGCAGCCGCGGTCGAGCAGCTCGTGGTGTGGGCCGAACGAACCGGGGTCGACTGTATCCGCCAGGGTACGGGAGCCGATCCGGCGGCCGTGGTCTACGATGCGCTTTCTGCGGCTCAGGCACGCGGGATCGACTATCTCATCGTCGACACCGCCGGCCGCCTGCACACCAAGACCAATCTGATGGATGAGCTGGGCAAGATCGAAAGGGTCATCGGCAAGAAGACCGGGTGCCCGCCCGAGACCCTGCTCGTCGTCGACGCCAACACCGGGCAGAACGGCCTGGCGCAGGCCGCCATCTTCGCCGAAACCATACCGGTCGAGGGGCTGATCCTGACCAAACTCGACGGCACGGCCAAAGGGGGGATCGTGGTTGCCATCGCCGAGAGCATCGGCCTGCCGGTCAAGTATGTCGGGATGGGTGAACAGATGGAGGATCTGGCGGTCTTCGATCCGGAAGTCTTCGCCGCCGCTCTGTTCGCCGAGTGGAGCGAGGAAGAGGGCGAAGGCGCCGGGACCACTGATGCCGACGACTGACCACCGTCCTCGAGCGAACGGGGACCCAGGCGCGCGCCCGCGCTGAATAGCCACCTCGCTAGACTACCTTGCTCGACTACCATGGTTGACTACCTCACTTGGCTTGCCACCGTGCCCGCAACGCGGTAAAATGCGGTCCACCGGCGGAACCTCTCCGCCGATCGCCCTCCTGCGGAAGAGAGACGGGAATGCTCACCAACCAGCGTCTGCAGACCAGAGTGTTGTGGCTGCTGGTTGTGCCGCTGCTGATGGTCGCCGCCGTCGTGAGTACCTTCGCTGTGCGGGCCCAGAGGAACCTGGTTGTTCGCGGCCTCGACGATCGCTTGCTGACGGCCGCGCATTGTGCCTGCGCCCTGCTGGGCGACACCTATCACGATCGAATCAACGGTGCCGATTCCGTCTCTACGGAGGCGTACACGGGGATCATCGATACCATTGACGATCTCGCGCGGCGTCTCGATGTCGACTTTCTCGGCAGTGTTCTACTGCTCGACGATCAGGTCGTCTTCACCTCGGCAGCGGGGAAGCAGCGGGACGGGACAAACACCGATAGCGTGGCCTTTCTGCAGGTTCATGCCGATCCGGTCGCCTACACTACCGCGTTGACGTCTCAGGCCGTCGATTTCGGAAACTATGGCGACATCTGGGGCGCCGGTAGAATGGCCCTGGTGCCGGGCCGCGACGAGCGAGGGCGGCCCTTTGCGTTCGCGGCCGGCATTGCTGACGGCACCCGTACCGATGCGGTACGAACGGCGGTCGTACGCACGCTGGCTGTGTGCGTGTTGCTGACGCTCGGTTGTGTGGCGCTGTGCTGCTTCCTGGTACGGTCCTTCTATCGGCCGTTGCTCAGGTTGCGACAGGTCGCCGCCCGCATGACGGCCGGCGAGTATACGGAGCTCCCGGAAGTCGGCGGTGGTCGGGAATTGCGCGACATCGCCCACAGCCTCGATGTCCTGCGCGAGGGAACCCTGGATCAGGTCGAGCGTGTGCGCGCCAGCGAGGAAAACCTGGCGATCACCCTCAATTCCATCGCCGACGCCGTGATCGCCACCAACAACCAGGGCGAGATCACCGGCCTGAACAAGGCGGCCGAAGTGTTGACCGCCTGGTCCGAAGCCGATGCCGTCGGCATGCCGCTGGCGGTGGTATTCCGGATCGTCGACACCGAGACCCGGGAAGATGTCGACAGCCCCGTCGACCGGATCCTCGGCGCCGGCGAGGCGGTCCTGCCGGACGATCATACATCCTTGTTGGCCCGCGACGGCAACGAACACCAGATTTCCGCGAGCGCCGAACCCATTCGCGATCGCAACGGCGGAATCGTGGGCGTGGTGCTCGTCTTCAGAGACATTACCGACGAGTATGCCATGCAGGAACAACTGCGGCAGGTTCAGCGCATGGAAGCGATCGGCCAACTCGCCGGGGGCATCGCGCACGATTTCAATAATCTGCTCACGCCGATCATGGGCAATGCCCAGTTGCTGATCAACGATCTGCAGGATCAACAGGAACAGCTTGAACTCTCCAAGCAGATCATGCTCGCGGCTGAACGTGCGTCATACTTGACCTGGCAGCTGCTGGCGTTCTCGCGTAAGGGCGACCAGCGCGAGAACGTGGTCGATCTGCACCGGGTCATCGAGGAGGTGCATGGACTGCTGGCGCGAACGATCGATCGCCGGATCGAGATCAAGACGTTCTATCAGGCGACCGACGCCCAGGTGCTCGGCGATCCGACCCAGCTACAGAACATGGTGCTGAACCTGGGGGTCAATGCGCGCGATGCCATGACCGCGGGCGGTGAACTGTCCTTCACGACCCGCGAAGTCGAACTCGAGGAAGCGTTCTGCCAGAGCCTGCCCAGCGATATCGAGGCGGGATCCTACATCGAACTGGCGGTGAGCGATACCGGCATCGGCATGGACCAGCAGACACAGGAGCGGATCTTCGAGCCGTTCTTCACGACCAAGGACCAGGGGGAAAGCCGCGGTCTGGGACTCGCGAGTGTCGATGGTTGCGTGAAGAGCCACGGCGGCATCGCCCAGGTCTACAGCGAGGTCGGTCGTGGCACGACCATCAAGGTGCTGTTGCCTCGACTCCTGAGCAAAGTCGACCAGGAACCGCCGGCGGCGGTGACGCCCGAACTCGTCCGCGGCGAAGGCACGATCCTGGTCGTCGACGACGAGGAGATCGTCCGCAATTTTGCGGCCAGAGCACTGCGTTCGCTGGGCTACACGGTTGCGATGTGCGCCAACGGTCTGGAAGCCGTGGAGTATTTCCGCGACCACCACGCCGAGATCGATCTGGTCCTGCTCGACATGATCATGCCCAAGCTCAGCGGCGAAGAGACTTTCCGGCAGATGAAAGAGATCGCACCGGATGTCAGGGTCGTGATCGCGTCCGGCTTCAGCCAGAACCAGACGGCAGTGCGCTTGCTGCAGGAAGGCGTATACAGCTACCTGAACAAACCATTCCGCACCGAAGAGCTCTCCCAGGAAGTTGCCCGTTTCATCAAGGTCTAGCGGGCGGTCACGCCGAGTATCATCTTGACTAATGTGGTGCGCTTTCCTAGCTTGAAGTTGCGAAAACGAGGCGCAACCGAATGCCGGCGCGCCGAGAATATGACGAAGTGTCCACAACTTCGGGGCGGGGTGGAAGTCCCCACCGGCGGTAAGAGCCCGCGAGCCCTCCGGGGCTGATCCGGTGCAATTCCGGAGCCGACAGTGAGAGTCTGGATGGGAGAAGTTGGGGCGGTGGGTGCCGTTCTGTTTGGTTTTGCACCGGAGGTTCCGCGGTGAATCGTTCGGGCGCAAGAGCAGCGGTATCGGTGGGCCGCTATACCCTCTACCTCTCCCGATCCCGGGCGAGGTTTTTTTGTGACGGATCTTGCAGCAGGTAATGGGGGCGGTTGCGACCGCGCCGGGCCACGAGCCGAAGACGAGCGTTTCATGGGCGAAGCGTTGACCGTGGCCGGCCGTATTCCGCGGCGGCCCTGGCCCAATCCGCCCGTCGGTGCGGTCGTGGTCCGTGACGGCCGCGTGGTCGGACGGGGCTGCCACCACGGACCCGGCGAAGCCCATGCCGAACGGGTTGCCCTGGCCGAGGCAGGTGCAGCGGCCCGGGGGGCGACGCTCTACTGCACTCTCGAACCGTGCAACCACACCGGGCGTACCGGCCCCTGCGCGCCGGCGGTGGTCGCCAGCGGCGTCAGCCGCGTGGTGCTGGGCGTCCGCGATCCGAATCCGCAGGTTGCCGGCGCCGGCGCATCGGTCCTGCGTCAGGCGGGTATCGAGGTGTGTCTCGGCGTCCGGGGCGACGAGGCGCTGGAGTTGATCTGGCCCTTTGTCGTCACAGACGCCTTTCGGCGACCCTTCGTCGAGCTGAAAACAGCCACCAGCCTGGACGACTGCTTCACCCCGGGCGCGCGGCCGGCGGCGCAGCCGGTCGGCGCGCGTTACCTGACCGGTCTGCCCGCGCGCCGCGACGTGCATGTGCGACGGCGGTGGCTCGACCTCGTGCTCGTCGGCGAACGGACCGCGAGCGAGGACCGTCCCGCGCTGGATGGTCGGCTGGTCACGGCCGACGACGTCTGTCCCGACGCCGATCCGGCCGCCGGCTACGTGGACACCGATTCGAGTTACACCGCCGGTCTGCCCCGATCCGCATACTACGTCTTCGCCGGTGAAGACGCCCCGGAGCGATCGCGTAGCCTCGTGACGGAAAAGGGTGCCACGGTGGTCACCTGCGCAACGCGCGACGGTCACGTGGATCCGGTCGCCTTGCTTGAACAGCTTGTCGAGCTGGACCTGAGGACCGTCATGGTCGAGGGCGGTCCGCGGCTGGCGTCCGCGTTCCTGCGGGCCGGCTGTGTCGACCGCTGGGTACGCTACCTGGCGCCCACGGTGTTCGGCAACGGCGTGCGCTGGCCGCGTGATCTGCCACCGCTGGCCGAAGCGGTGCGTGGCTTCTCGCTGACGCGCAGCGATCGTGTCGGCGACGATCTGCGCCTGGTTTGCGACCGCTTGAACTTTGCCGACACGCTGACCCGGGTTACCGGCGAATCGAGTGACTAGGAGCGCGCGGATGTTTACCGGACTGATTCGAGAAATCGGCACCATCAAGGCCATCGGCCAGCAATCAGGGCTGACGCGGCTCGATCTGCTGGCGCCGCAGTGTGCGCCCGATCTGGAACTGGGAGCCAGCCTGGCGGTCAACGGGATCTGCCTGACGGTCACGCGGCTGTCCGGGCCGACGGTCACGGTGGAGGCGGCAGTTGAAACGCGGCGCGTGACCACGCTGCGCCGGTGGCGGCGCGGCGATCGCGTGCACCTGGAACCGGCCTTGCGCGCGGGAGACCCCCTGGGGGGACATCACGTGCTCGGCCACGTGGACGGCACCGGCCGCGTACTGCGCCGTCGCAGCGCCGGACGCAGCCTGCTGCTGACCGTTCAGGTGCCGGCGGAGCTCGTCCGGTATCTGTTGCCCAAGGGCTCGGTGGCCATCGACGGCGTGAGCTTGACCGTGGACGGTGGTCCCTTTGTCGATCGCTGCACCGCGAACATCATTCCGCACACGCTGGAGCAGACCCGACTCGGCCGGCTGGAAGTTGGAAAATCCGTGAACCTCGAGATGGATATACTTGTCAAGGCAGCACATAGCACAACGGCGGAGCATACCGGCACCCCGGGGGCGACGCCCGGCGAGATTGACGATGCCGTCGCTACGAAATGGACGATGGAGAAGCTTCTGGGTCGCGGCTTCCGCCGACATGGACGGTAGGCCGGCGCGCAGAAGCCCGGAATCACTGCGAGCAGACTGGGGAAGACATGGCTGATATCGGACTCGATACCATCGACGAAGCCCTGGACGCGTTACGCCGGGGCGAGATCATCGTCGTGGTCGACGATGAGGATCGCGAGAACGAAGGCGATTTCATCATGGCGGCCGAGAAGGTCACTCCGCAGGCGGTGAACTTCATCGCCACGCACGGACGCGGCCTGATCTGTCTGGCCGCCACGGGAGAACGCATCCAGGAACTCGAATTGCAGCCGATGGTCGCCCGCAACACCGCCAGCCTCGGCACCCATTTCACGGTTTCGGTGGACGCCATCGAAGGAGTCACCACCGGGATCTCGGCGCCGGACCGGGCGCGGACGGTGCAGGTGTTCATCGACCCCGGGACCAAGCCGAGCGATCTGGCGCGACCAGGTCACATCTTTCCTCTCGAAGCGCAACCGGGTGGCGTGCTGCAACGGGCCGGGCACACCGAGGCGGCCATCGACCTGTGCACGGCGGCCGATCTCTACCCGTCCGGTATCCTCTGCGAGATCATGGACGAGGACGGCAGCATGGCCCGTTTGCCGCGACTGCGCCGGCTGGCCGACGAGCACAACCTGAAACTCGTTTCCATCGCCGATCTGATCGCCTACCGGCGCGGCCACGAGAAGCTGGTCCAGCGCGATGCGGAGGTGGAGATGCCCACGCGCTACGGCTTGTTCCGCATGCTGGCCTACCGCACCTCGGTTGACACCGCCATCCACGTGGCGCTGGTCAAGGGCGAGATCTCGCCCGACGAACCGTCCCTCGTCCGCGTGCACTCGGAGTGCATGACCGGCGATCTGTTCCACAGCCTGCGTTGCGACTGCGGCGAACAGATGGAAGCCGCGCTCAAGGGTATCGAGGACGTGGGTAAGGGCGTCTTCCTGTACATGCGCCAGGAGGGACGCGGCATCGGCCTGATCAACAAGATGAAGGCCTACGGGCTGCAGGACGAAGGGGCCGACACAGTCGAGGCCAACCAGAAGCTGGGCTTCCCCGCCGACCTGCGCGAGTACGGCATCGGTGCGCAGATCCTGCGCGACGTGGGCGTGCGCAAGATGGCCTTGATGACCAACAACCCCCGCAAGATCGTCGGTCTGGACAGCTACGGGTTGGAAGTGGTCGAGCGCCTACCGATCGAGATCCGGCCCAATGTCCGCAACCTGAACTACCTGCGCACGAAGAAGGCGCGGCTGGGCCATCTGCTGGACCACCTGGAATCCTAGCCGCCACCGGCATGAACCGCCGGCAGGACGCCGGCAAGCGAACGAGGAGCAATCATGGGCAAGACCTTCGCTGGACGTTTCGACGCGCGAGACAAGAAGATCGCCATCGTCGCCAGCCGCTTCAACGACTTCTTCACCCGCGAGTTGATGGATGGCGCCAGGGACTGTCTCGGACGCCACGGCGTGACCG
This sequence comes from uncultured Fibrobacteraceae bacterium, assembly GCA_964384055.1. Lineage (GTDB taxonomy): Bacteria > Krumholzibacteriota > Krumholzibacteriia > LZORAL124-64-63 > LZORAL124-64-63 > CAYLIV01. The sequence continues at coordinate 199,237 of CAYLIV010000002.1, read as the reverse complement.
ACGAGCAGATCGACACGGCCTGGGTGCCGGGCGGTTTCGAGGTTCCCATCGCCGCGAAACGGCTGGTGCAGACCGATCGCTACGCGGCGGTCATCTGCTTGAGCTGTATCATCCAGGGCGACACGCCCCACTTCCACTATGTATCGTCGGAGGTCACGAAGGGCATCGCGCAAGTTGCACTCGATTCGTCGATCCCCGTGGTCTATGGTGTGGTCACCGCCGAGAACCTGGACCAGGCCATCGAACGATCGGGAACCAAGGCGGGCAACAAGGGCTTTGATGCAGCGATGACCGCCCTGGAAATGATCGATCTGTGCGCCTGCATCGACGAGGGTTGATCAGCGCCGATGAGCAATGAATGCCGCAGCGGGCGCTACCGGCTCGCTGCGCCGCGATGGGAAGTCTTGTGGGTAAACGAAGAAAAGGCCGGGAGATCGTTCTCCAGTCGTTCTATGCCTCGCTGATCAGCGGTGCGCCGCTGGACCGGTGTCTCGACGACCAGCTGACGCGGCGTGAGTCGGCCGACGAGACCGCCGACTTCGCACGGCAGCTCGCCGGGAAGATCGGGAAACGGCGGACGCAGGTCGAAACGCGGCTGAAGGAACTCGTTCACAACTGGGATCCCGAACGGCTCGGTGTGCTCGAGAAGACCATCCTGATCCTCGCCTTGACCGAGCTCGAGCACAGCCCGGATGTGCCGTGGCGCGTCGTGATCAACGAGGCCTGCGAGCTGGCCCGGCGCTACTGCGACGAGGACGCCGTGTCCTTTGTCAACGGGGTGCTCGATCGCGCGGCGCAGGCGGTGCGCGACGATGTTCCGGATGCGTCCGGAGAGGCCGGCCCGTGAGCGCAAGCAATCCGCAATCAACCAGATCCTCGGCCAACGAGCCGAGAGCCTCGACCCCCGATCACTGGCAGAAGTTCTGGGACGAGGCCGGCGTGCTCGACCTCAACGACGTGTACGGCAATGACGGTCGCTTGGTACGCGAGATCACCCGTCTGGGCGATTGCCGCGGCCGGCGCATTCTCGAAGTAGGCGCCGGTACCGGCCGCGACGCGGTGACCCTCGCCGATCTGGGCGGCCGTGTCGCGACCCTCGACTACGTGGTCGGTTCGCTGACCTTGACGGTCAAAGCCGCGCGCGCCGCTGACGTGACCATCGATCCGGTGACCGGTGACGGCCTGGCCATGCCCTTTGCCGACGACAGCTTCGACGTGGTCTTTCACCAGGGATTGCTCGAGCATTTCCGCGATCCGCTGCCGCTGTTGCGCGAGAACTGCCGCGTTCTCAAGCCCGGCGGTTATCTCGTAGTCGACGTCCCCCAGCGCTATCATCCGTACACCGTGGCCAAACGAATCCTGATCCGGCTGGACCGCTGGTTCGCCGGCTGGGAGACCGAGTTCAGCGTCGGCGAGCTCGAGGGCCTCATGGCCGACCAGGGACTGGATATCGTCCGCAGCTACGGCGACTGGATGGTGCCCGGACTCTGGTACCGCGGTATGCGTAAATTTCTGCTGACGCATTTCGATCTCCGGTTGCCCATGTATCCCGATCCCGTGCCGTTGTTCGGCCGTCTGGGCGCCGCCTGGCGTCGCTGGTTCGGCAAGACCCGGTTGGCGTTGTACACGACACCGACCATCGGCGTGATCGGTCGCAAACCACTCACGCCGATGGCGTCGTCGACGAGGTCGTCAGCCGAGCCGGAGGCAGTGTCCTGAAGATACTGGCGGTCAACTGGCGTGACATTGCCGATCCCCTCGCGGGCGGCGCCGAACTCCACCTGCACTCGATCCTGGCGGGCGCAGCGGCGGCTGGACATCACGTCGACCTGGTCGCCGCCGGCTACGCCGGCGCCGGCGCCACCGAGACCATCGACGGCGTGCACATTCACCGCCGGGGCCACTGGCTGGTGGCGAACCACGTGCTGCCCGGCCTGGTGCGTCGCCTCCTGCGCGAGCGCGACTTCGACCTCTTGATCGAGGACATCAACAAGATCCCCTTCTTCACGCCCTGCTACAGTCGCGGCGTGCCGGTGCTCGCCATCGTGCCGCACCTGTTCGGAACCACCGTCTTTCGCGAGACGAATCCGCTGGCTGCCGCCTACGTGTATGCTGCCGAACGGCTCATACCTCGGTTCTACCGCGACGTGGACTTCGAGGTGATCAGCCCTTCGACGAAAGACGATCTTGTCGATCGCGGCCTGGACGGGCAGCGGATCCGCACCGTGTATTGCGGCCTCGAACACGAACGCTTCGCCCTGCCGGATCCGCCGCCGCGTTCGCCGCAACCGCTGGTCGTCACCTGGAGCCGCCTGCGCCGCTACAAGAGCATCGACGTGGCGATCAGGGCCTTTGTGCGCATCCAGAGGGAACTGCCGGCGGCGCGCCTCGTGATCATCGGTCGCGGTCCGGACGAGCCGCGTCTGCGCCGACTCGTACGCCGGCTCGACCTGCAGGACCAGGTCGAGTTCCACGGTTATCTGCCTTGGGACGAACTCGTTCGTTTCCTGTCGCGGTGTCACGTCTGCCTCAACACCAGCCCCAAGGAGGGCTGGGGCCTCACGGTCGTCGAGGCCAATGCCTGCGGTCTGCCGGTCGTGGCCAGCGACCGACCCGGACTGCGCGACTCGGTGCGCCACGGTGAAACGGGATACCTTGTTCCCTACGGCGACGCGGACGCTTTCGCCGAACACACGTTGCGTCTGCTGCGCAACCAGCAGCTGTGGCGGGACCAGAGCGAGGCCGCTCGACGCTGGGCCGACGGGTTCCAGTGGCAGCGCTGCGTGGACGAATCCCTGGCGATCTTCGCCGAGGTGGCCGGGCGGCGCGGCGGCCGGGGGGGAGGGCGTTCGTGAAAACGAGACCGTTGCTCATCTTCCTGTTCAAGGTGATCGTCAGTGCGCTGTTGATCTGGCTGGTGCTGTCCCAGCATTCGCTGGCGGACATCAAGCAGGCCGTTGGCCGCCCGCGCTGGATGCTGCTCCTGGGCGCGCTGGCCGTCTACGGTCTCTCCGCCGTGGGCGGCGCCTGGCAGTGGTCCTGGATCCTGGGCGTCGCGGGACTGCAGACGCCTCGCCGCGAGCTGCGCCGGCTGTACTACATCGGCTTGTTCTTCAACAATTTTCTGCCCGCGAACATCGGCGGCGATGCCTACAAGGTCATCGATCTCGGGCGCCAGAGCCGGCGGCCGATGAAGGTTTTCTGCGCCACCCTGCTCGACCGGCTGATCGGCCTGAGCAGCCTGACCATGCTGGCGCTCGTGGTGGCCACGGCGGCGGTCACGAGCGGCGTCGTCCTGCCCATGTCGGCGCTGGCTCTGTTCGGCGTGATCGTGGTGCTTTTCGGGGGTCTGACGCTGCTCTTGTCGGCGCGGATCAGCACGCGTCTGCTGGTTGTACTGCGCGCTGTCCATCTGGACGGTCTGGCCGACCAGGTGGCGAACATCATCGCTGAGTTTCGCCGCTATCGTAGGCGGCCCGGCTGGTTCAGCGCGATATTCCTGTTCTCGTGCGGCGTACAGTTTCTGCGCATCCTGACCCACGTGGTCGTGGCTCGGGCACTGAACATCGAGCTCGATTTCACCCAGATCGTGCAGCTGTTCGTGCTGGTGCCCATGCTGGCGATCTCGTTGACCCTGCCGATCACTGTCAACGGTATCGGACTGCGCGAGACAGTGTCGGCGTACCTGTTGACCTTCGCGTTACTTACCGCGCCGAGCGTTGTGGCCATGGAACTGGTGGCCTTTCTCGTGCAGGTGACATTCAGCCTGTACGGCGGCTACTATTTCCTGCGCGGCCGCCGCTCCACCGTCGCCCCGGAAAGTCCGCCGGAGGAATCTGGAACTCAAGCAGAGACAAGGTTGTAGCCAGCGATTACCTGTGTTAGGTTTCCCAGGTTTAGCGTCCTGGCCTGAGGCGTCGCTGGTCGACACGGGGACTGGCCACCGTGCTCCGCGCGCCTGCGGCTTGCGAGTCTGCGCGGTGACCAGTCCCCGTGTCGACCAGCGAGGCACCGGCTAGCACGCAACCTGATCACCGCCATATTGGATAGGGGAGATCTTGCCCGCACTACTCACTCAACGACCCCAGCTCTGGATCGGGTTGGGCGTCTTCGCGCTGGCGCTCGGTGTGTACGTCGCCACCATGGGGCCGACCATCGACTTCTGGGATTGCGGCGAGTTCATCACCACCTCGCACATCGTCGGCGTGCCCCACCAGCCGGGTACCCCGCTGTACGTGCTGGTCGGCCGGATCTTCGATATCGTTTTCGGTTCGGCCGATCTGGAGTCACCGTCACTGCGTACGGCCTGGGCCGTCAATTTCATGTCCGGATTCTTCAGCGCCCTGGCGGTGATGTTCGTCTACCTGATCGTCCTGCGCGTGGCCCGCCGCGCTGATCCCGACGCCGGCTGGCTGGCCCACGCCGGCGGCGTGACCGGCGCCCTGTTCTTGATCTTCAGCACGACCTTCTGGAACAACGCCATCGAGGCCGAGGTCTACGGGTTGGCTGCCTTCAACATGACCTGCCTGACCTGGCTCACGCTGCGCTGGTACGAGACCTGCCAGGAACGTCGCAGCGATCAGCTGCTCTTGCTGATCGTCTACCTGCTGGGGCTGGGCGTCGGCTTCCATCTCGGTTCGCTGCTGGTGTATCCGGGTATTTTTCTGCTCATCCTGCTGGCCAGAAACCGTCAGCTGCCGCTGATCGATCTGCTGGTGATGAGCTGCGGGCTGGGGCTGTTCCTGTTCTCGACCATCACCCGCAACAACAACCTGCTCTGGCTGCTGCTGCTCGTCTACGTGGGTTTCGTGGTGGTGCGTACGCTTTCCGGGCGGCGCTTCGTCCTCTGGGGCAGCCTGCTCTTCCTGCTCGGGCTGTCGGTGCACCTGATCATGCTGATCCGGGCGGGGGCGGTGCCGGAACCGGCGATCAATCAGACCGATCCGGATACCTTCGGCACCCTGATGCAGGTGCTGCGTCGCGAGCAGTATCCGCCCATCGATCCCTTCGTGCGCCGCGCGCCGCTGGTCTGGCAGTTCCAGTACTATTATAACTTCTTCATCGAGCAATTCTCCTTCCTGAGCTCGGGCTCGGCCCGCTTGATGTACATAGCGACCTTCATCGGCCCGGTCTTTCTCGGCCTGCTGGGCGTTTTCCACGGTATCCGCCGGGCCTGGCCGGTCTTCCTGATGCTGCTGAGCCACTATATCGTCAACGGCGAGTTGCTGACCCTGTATCTGAACTTCACCGACCACGAGGTGCGCGAGCGCGATTATTTCTACTTCGCGGCCTTCCTGTTCTTCGCGGTGTTCATCGGTATCGGCGTATCGGCGCTGTTGCGTTATGCGGCGGGACCGGAAGGCAAGACGGTGGCGCAGCTGGCGGAGGGGGAGAAGGTCGTCCCGGTGCGTGCGGGTTGGCTGGCCAAGCTGGCGGCGGTCATGTTGATCGCCATCGCCGCCTTGCCCTTGATACAGCCTGGCCACAGCAAGTGGTTCGAGCACGATCGGTCGGACAACCGGATCGCCTACGAATACGCCTACAACATCCTGGCCGGGCTCGATCAGAACGCCGTTCTGTTCACCAACGGAGACAACGACACCTTCCCCATCTGGTATCTGCAGGAGGTCGAGCGTTTCCGGCGCGACGTGACGGTGGTGAATCTGTCCCTGATCAATCTGGCGTGGTACACCAAGCAGTTGCGTTCGCGAGAACCACCCCTGTCATTGACCTACAGCGACGCGCAGGTCGATCAGCTCGAGGCCCGGCTCATCGAGAATCCCGAGACCGGCGAGCGCTTCCTCATCTACGTGCGCGACTACGTGGTCGAGGACATCATAGTGACCAACCTGCAGTCGGCCACGCCGCGACCGGTTTTCTTTGCCGTGACGATCCCGCAGGACAACATGCAACGTTACTTCTCCCACCTGCAGATGGAGGGGCTCGCCTACCGGTTGACCAGCACACCCGGTCCGGAAGGGTATCCGAAGACCGATGCGCAGCGCTTGCTCGACAACATGCTCGGCAAGTACGAGTACGACGCCCTGCTGACGGGCAACAGTCAACAGCGGCGAGCCAAGTACGACGAGCTGAAGGGGCAGCAGCTGGATGCCGGGCCGGCGACGCGACTCGAGATCGAAGGTGTCGAGCCGGTGATCGACTACGAGGAGGTCTTTGAACAGATCGGCAGAAACCGGTACGACGTATTCCGCAACCGGAACACGGTCCACCTGCTGGGCAACTATCCCGCGGCGCTGGTGCGCGCCGGCTTCGAGATGATCGTCCAGGCGCGCGAGACAGCCCTCGAGGACAGCGTTTCCTACGATCGGGCCATGTGGCAGGCGCTGGCGGCTTTCGAACTCGCGACCCGCTTCGAGCCGTACTACGACCAGGTCGCCGAATTCTACCCGCTGCTGCTCGTCGACCGCGGCAAAAACACCGAGGCGCTGGAATACCTGGTAGACATGCGTGGGCACGTCGGCCAGCAACTCGAGGAGAGCACCACCTACGAGTCGATCACGGGTATGGTGCGGGTCGGCGCACCCGAACCGGCGGTCGCCTGGGTCGAGGCCCGCCTGCAGGACAGTCCGCGACGGAAATTCTATTACGAGCTGGCTTTCAAGGTGTACCAGTTGCTCGGCCGGCTCGATGATTGCGAGAGCGTCATCGAGCGCTGGCGTCAGATCAGCGGTCAGACCGACCAGGCCATGTCCGAGGCCCTGCGCACGCTGCGCCAGCGGGCGCTCGAAAACGAGGACGAACGTCAACGCGAGGAACTGGAGAACATTCGATGAACGATGCCGAGCTACGGGAAATACTCGCCGAGCTGCCGAGCCGCGTCACCGAGATCTTGCGGCCCGACGCCACGGTGGTCGTGACCGGTTGCGCCGGGTTCATCGGCAGCACACTGACCGAAGCGCTGCTCGCCCTGGGCTGCCGGGTCGTCGGCGTGGACGCCATGACCGACTATTACGACCCGGCCCAGAAGCGCGAACATCTCGCGGGCTTTCGCGACCACGAGGCCTTCGGTTTCGTCGAACAGAACCTGCTGGCGGTCGATGCGGTGGAATTGCTGACCGGCGCGACCGCCTGCTTCCATCTCGCCGCGCAGGCGGGTGTGCGGGCCAGCTGGGGCGAGTACTTCACCGAATACCTCGACGCCAACGTGCTGTCCACGCAGCACCTGCTCGAAGCCAGTAAACACGAATCGGTGCGCCGGGATCTCGTGCGGTTCGTCTACTCCAGCTCGAGCTCGGTGTACGGCGACCAGCGTGCGCTGCCCGTGGGCGAGGAGGCGCTGCCGCGGCCGCGTTCGCCCTATGGCGTGACCAAGATGGCCGGCGAGCATCTGGCCGTGCTCTATGCAGCCAACTTCGGCGTACCCACGTCGAGCCTGCGCTACTTCACGGTCTACGGACCACGACAGCGTCCCGACATGGCTTTCCGCAAGTTCATCGAAGCCGCCCTCGACGGCCGGCCTTTCAAGGTCTACGGCGACGGCAGCCAGACCCGCGATTTCACTTACGTGGCCGATGCCGTACGCGCCAACCTGCTGGCGGTGGCACCGGAAACGGACTGCGAGGTTTTCAACGTCGGCGGCGGCACCCGCATCGCCCTGCGCGACGCCCTGGAGATTCTCCAGCGCCTGCTCGCCGAGCACCGCGACGGACTGCGGCCGGAACTGATCTACGAGGAGATGGCCCTCGGCGACGTGCGCGACACCTTTGCCGACCGTTCCCACGTCGAAGCGGTCATCGGGTACCGGCCGAGCGTCGATTTCGAAACCGGGCTGACGCGCCAGGTGAAATGGGCTTTGCAGAGGAGGCGAGACGGTGGTTGATCGTCTGGCGGAAATCGATCGTCTCGCCGCAAGCAGCGAGGTACGGAAGGATCTTTCCGTCGTCGTCCCGGCCTACAACGAGGTCGATTCATTGCCGCACCTGATCGAACGCCTGGAGCAGGTGCTCGATCCGCTCGGCTACGATTACGAGATCCTGATCATCGACGACGGCAGCACCGACGGCACCTTCGACGCCCTGGCGGAACTGGCGGCGACGCGGCCGCGACTGCACGGTATCTCGTTCAGCCGGAACTTCGGCAAGGCGGCGGCGCTGTCGGCGGGCTTCCACACCGCTGTCGGCGACCTCATCGTCACCATGGACGCAGATCTGCAGGACGACCCGGAGGAGGTCCCCAATCTGCTCGCGGCCATCGACGAGGGTTACGATCTGGTGTCCGGCTGGAAACAGGACCGCAAGGACAGCTTCATCAAGAACCAGACCTCGAAGGTGTTCAACTGGGCGACGAGCCGTATGTGTGGCCTGCGGCTACACGATTTCAATTGCGGTTTGAAAGCCTACCGGCGCCGGGTGACCGGGACCGTACGCCTGTACGGCGACATGCACCGCTATGTGCCGGCCCTGGCGCACATGGCCGGATTCAGAGTGAAAGAGATCAAGGTCCGCCACCACGCCCGTCGTTACGGTGTCACCAAGTACGGGCCGGCGCGCTTCGTGAACGGTCTGCTCGATCTGCTGACGGTATTTTTTCTGAATGCCCGATCGACCTCGCCGCTCCACTTTTTCGGTCGCATCGGGCTGGCTTCCGCAGTTGTCGGCGGTGGTATCTGTGCGTATTTCCTCGTGCTCTGGTTGCTCGGCCACGGGCTTCACGTCCGCCCCTTGATGATCCTGGGACTGGTGCTGCTGATGCTGGCCCTGCAGTTCGTCAGCCTGGGGTTGGTCGCCGAACTGGTGATCTCGGGCCACCATCCGGAAAAGGAGTACCGTGTTCGCCGGCGCATCTGACGGCAGCGCCGCCTCGGCATCGCGTCTGTCCCCCAAGCCCACGCCACCCTCGCAGCTACCGCCACTGACCGTGGCCGTCGTGAACTGGAACGGGCGTCACCTGCTGACGGACTGTCTCGGTTCACTCGCCGAATCCGGATACGATCCGTTGCGTGTCCTCATGGTGGACAACGGATCGACGGACGACTCGGTGGATTTCGTGCAGCGGCACTATCCGACCGTGGAGATCATCCGCTCGCCCGAAAATCTTCGCTGGGCCGGCGGGAACAATCTGGCCATCCGGCGAGTTCAGGATGAGGGGCTCGGCGGAGGCTACCTGTTGTTGCTGAACAACGATACGATCGTACCCCAGGGCAGCCTGGAACGATTGGTCGAGGCCCTGGACGCCGAATCGACGGCGTGGCTCGCCACACCGCGGATCTGCTTCGCCCACGATCCGGCGCGCGCCTGGTACGACGGCGGCTACGTCGGTCGTTATACCGGCTGGCTGGGACATCACGGCGTGCGGATGCTGACCGGTCGTCTCGACAGTGCACAACGATTCGTCAGCTTCGGCAGCGGTTGCGCGCTGCTGCTAGGTGAGCAGGCGCTCGCGCAGGTCGGCGAGCTCGACGAGAGCTACTTTCTCTACGGCGAGGATACGGACTACTGCCTGCGCACGACGGCCGCCGGCGGGCGCATCCTGCATGTGCCCCGGGCGCTGGTCCTGCACAAGGTCAGCTCCGCGCTGGGCAGCGACAGCGCCCACAAGGTCTATCTGCGCAGCCGCAGTCATATCCACCTGCTGCGGCGGCACTGGCCGGTGGCGCGGCGGCCGCTGCTCACCGTGACGGTCGGGGCCTACCTGGGTGCGCTGACGGTCTGGCACCTGTGGCACGGACGCACGACGACGGCCCTGGCCGTCGCCCGTGGCGCCCTGGACGAGTTGCGCGGCGCGCCGATCGATCTGTCGGGGTAGCGCCGGGCGCTATGGACAGTCAAACGGATTCGATGCTACGCTCGATCGACGGGTGACCCTGGCGACGTCGGTGGCGAAAAGGAGTCTTGTTGGGAACGTCCAGACGAGGGAAGAGCAAACGCGACTCGACCGCACGGGCGGCCGACCGTGGTCGCCGGAACCACCCCGCTCATGCCGCGCTCGCGACGGCGGACGGCGGTGACGGGTCGGCGAATGTCTGGTCTGGGACGACCTGGACGGGGACTACCTGGTCCTGGCGCACCGCGCTGGTGGTGACCGCCGCGCTGCTCGTGGTCCTGACGATCGTGTTGCCCGGCGCCGTCCTGCGCGGCGAGACGTTCGTCAGCGCCGATGCGCAGAACGCCGACGTGTTCGCCGCCGTCGGCGATGCATCGCTGGCGAAGGGGCATTATCCCCTGTGGAATCCGTATCTCTTCGCCGGCATGCCGACCTTCGGTTCGCTCGCCTACGTGAAGTTTCTCTATCCGCCGACCGCGCTGTTCAATTTTCTGCAACAGAAGCTCGGTTTTCCGCCGCTGACCTGGCTACTGGCGCATCTGCTGGTCGGCGGGGTAGGGGTCGCCTATCTGCTGTCGCGCTGGCGTCTGCCGGTGGCGGCGCTGATTCTCGGCGGCCTCGTCTGGGTGATGTTTCCCAAGGTGGTGGCCTGGGGCGTGCTCGGTCACGGCTCCAAGCTCGGCGCTGCCATGTACCTGCCCTGGATCGTTGCCTGGGGCTGGCAGGTGCTCGACGGGCGCGGCGCGCGGGCCGTTGCGATAACCGGCCTGTTGCTGGGACTGCAGTTCCTGCGCAGCCACCCGCAGATCACCTACTACACGCTGTTGCTGCTGGGTTGGCTCGCCGCGTGCAACGGCGTCTGGCCCCTGAGCGAACCGAGCCGCGCCGTCAGCGCATCGATCCGCTGGCGTCGTGTCGCGCTGCTGGGCCTGGCCATCGCGATCGGATTCGCCATCGGGGCGATCATGCTGCTGCCGGTGCATCACTACGCCGGCCTGTCGATACGCGGTCAGGACACGGGCGGTGGCGGTGGCGCCGGCTTCGAATACGCCACGAACTGGAGCATGGCGCCTGCCGAGCTGTCGACCTTCGTACTACCGTCGACGGCGGGTTTCGGCAAGGCGTCCTACCTGGGTATGATGCCGTTCAACGACTATCCCAACTACTTCGGCGGGTTGTTGCTGTCGTTGGCGGTGCTGGCCTGGTGGACCGGCAGGCGACGGCTGTTCGGTGTGCTGGCGATCATGAGCCTGCTGGCTCTGCTCGTGTCGTTCGGGCGGCATGCGCCGTTTTACCGCCTGCTCTACGATCTGTTGCCCTTCTTCAACAAGTTCCGCGTGCCTTCGATGATCCTGATCGTGCCGGCCTTTGCCGTCTCGATCCTGGCCGCCCTGGGCGCGGCCAGACTGGCGCGGGCCGCCGACGGTGACCGGCCGTCGCGAATCCTGTCGCTGATCCTGATGGCGGGCGGCGGGATGCTACTGCTCGGCGGGATCACCGGACTGGGTGAGGGTGCTTTTACCGGCAATCTACGCGATCTGGCTGCCAAGGGCGGCAAGTCGGCGCATCCGGATCTGCTGGCGGCCGCCTGGCGTTTGCACACCGCCGACCTGGTGCGTATCGGTTTGATTCTGCTCGCCGGTGGCGCGGCGCTGTGGTACGGCGTCAAGAAGACGGTGTTTCGCCGTCGCGGTCTGCTGTGGGTTCTGGCGCTGCTGTTGCTGGTGGATCTGCATGGCGTCGACCGGCGGATCGTCTCGCCGGATCGATCCTTGCTGCAGGTGGTCGCCGGTCCGGACGGACGCGCCACGCTTGCCCGCGCCGGCGCGCCCGGACAGCCGTATCGACCGACGCTGGGCTTGTTTGCCCCGGATCCCGCGCTGCCGGTCTTGCGCGCAGCCGTGGGACACGACCGGGTCTGGCCCCTGGGGCAGCCGGCCCTGGAAAACCGCTACCTGCAGGAGGGCCTCCGCTCCCTGGGCGGTTATCATGCCGCGAAGCTGGCGAGTTTCGAACAGGTGCGCCGGCGGTTGAACAGCGAACGACCCGCCGGACGTATCGCGTCCTGGCTGGCGGCGCAAGCGGTGGTCCTCGAGCAACCGCTACCGGCGGAAGCCATGCCCATCGTGGCCGAACTGGGTTTCGAGCTGGATCCCGAACCGCTGTACAGCGCCGCCACGACCGTGTACCGTAACCGGTCGGCGTTGCCGCGAGCGCGGCTCGTATCGCAATATCGTCTCGTCGAGACGCTTCCGCAGGGCGGTGCTCTCGGTCCCTTCCTGGACGCTATCCAGGCGGGACAGATCGATGTCGCCGAGCAGGTCCTGCTGGAGCACGATCCGCAGCCCCGGCCGCAGCCGCCCGCGACCGACGGCCCGCTGCCGTCGCCCGTCTACGTTCGCGATGCGCTCGACGAGGTCGTGCTGCGCACCGCGGCGCCGACGGCGACGCTGCTCGTGCTCGCGGACATGTACGCGCCCGGCTGGCGTGCCGACATCGACGGACAACCCGCCGAGGTGTTGCGCGCCGATCTGATCCTGCGCGCGGTCGCTGTGCCGCCCGGCGAGCACGAGGTCAGATTCGTCTACCAGGACGATTCGGTACGCGCCGGCCTGGCGATTTCGTTGGCCGGTATCGGTGGTGTGCTGCTACTGTTGCTGCTGCCTCTGGCCAGACGCCCACGTGAGGACTCGTCCGATGACTGATCGGCAGATAAGCAAAGCGGTCGTGGTCGTCCCGACCTACAACGAAGCGGACAATGTCGGTCGGCTGATTCCCCTGATCCTGGCCCGCGATCCGCGTCTGTCGGTGCTGGTCGTCGACGATAATTCTCCGGACGGAACCGCGGATATCGTCAAGACCCTGCCCGATTACGGCGGCCGGATTCAGATGCTCGAACGTCCCGGCAAGGCCGGTCTGGGCGCGGCCTACATTGCGGGTTTCCAGCACCTGCTGCGGCAACCGGATGTGGACGCGGTGTTCGAGATGGACGCGGACTTCAGTCACGATCCGGAGGCCCTGGACGAGTTCCTGGAAGAGATCGAAACCCACGATCTGGTACTGGGCAGTCGGTACCTCCACGGCGTCACCGTGGTCAACTGGCCCTTGCGTCGTTTGATCCTCAGCGTGGGGGCCAACATCTACGCGCGCGTCGTGACCGGCCTGCCGCTCAAGGACAGCACGGGTGGGTTCAAATGTTTCCGGCGGGAGGTGCTCGAAGCGCTGCCGCTGGACAAGATCAAGAGCGACGGATACTCGTTCCAGATCGAGATGAACTATCATTGCTGGCGGCGGGGCTTCCGGATCAAGGAGATCCCGATCATGTTCGTCGACCGGCAGGTCGGGATTTCGAAGATGTCCAAGCGAATCGTCTGGGAAGCCATGTGGATGGTCTGGGCGCTGCGTCTGCGGAGGATTCCGTAGCAGGGAGACTGCGTGAAACTCGCCATCGTCATCGTACATTACAACACCAGCGGCGACCTCGACCGGTGCCTGGAGTCGCTGGCGACGTACGGGCCGACCTGCGAGCATCAGGTGGTCATCGTCGACAACGCGTCGCAGGATGCCGGCCTGACGGCCGTGCAACAACGCTTCCCGGACCACCGCTGGATCTTCAATACCGAGAACAGCGGTTACAGCCGAGGCGTGAACCTCGGCCTGGCCAGCGTAGACGCCGATTACTACCTGATCCTCAATCCCGACATCGTCGTCCAGCCGGGCGCGGTGGACCGCCTGCTCGGTTTCGCCGACGCCTCGCCCAAGGCGGGCATCGTCGGACCGCAGCTGCTGAATGATGACGGATCGCTACAGGAGTCGTGCCGCCGTTTCTACACCTTCGGCACCTTGCTGCTGCGCCGGACCTTCCTGGGCAAGCTCTTCCCCAACTCGCGGACCGTCGATCGACACCTGATGCGCGATTTCGATCACCAGTCGCCGCGGGCGGTGGACTGGGTACTGGGCGGCTGTATTCTCGTGCGCCGCGAAGCGATCCAGCGCACCGGCCCCATGGACGAACGCTTCTTCCTGTATTTCGAAGACGTGGACTGGTGCTACCGCATGTGGCAAGCCGGCTGGGAGGTGTTGTATTCGCCCGACGCGCGTTTCCAGCACCGGCACCGGCGCGACAGCGCCAAGGGCGCCCTGAGCCGTAGTTTCTGGTTGCATCTGGCCAGCCTGATTTCCTTCTACGAAAAGTGGGGTCTGCTGGTCTACCTGTTGAAGAAGTGGCGTGGCCCGCTGGTGGTGATGCTGCTCTGGTTCCTGGACATGGCGGCCCTGGCGACTGCGTTTCTCGGCGCCTACGGCCTGCGCGCGCTCGGCGGGCGCTATTTCCCCGAACCGCTCTATCCCCTGAGCGAGTACAGCCCGATGTTGCTGTTCACCGGGTTGCTGGCGACACTGACCTTCTTGCTCTCCGGCCGCTATCGAAGCAGTCGGCACCGGCGTCGAACTCCGGCGCTCGTGCACTGGCAGCAGATCGGCACGGTGGCGCTGCTGGTGCTGGCGAGTTCGTACCTGGGGCACCAGGAGGTGATCAGCCGGGCCGTGTTGCTCATGTTCGTCGTGTTGCTGGCGGTGATGACGTCGCTGGGCGAGGAACTCTTCATGGCCTTGCGCCGCCGGATGGAACGCGGGTACCTGTCGCTCGAACGATCCCTGCTCGTCGGTGCGCCGGCGGTGATACAGTCGTGGTTGGATCAGGCCCGGGACCTGCACCTGATGGGCATCGACGTGGTCGGCTATGTCGCGCCGGAACCGGCCGGCGATACGCCTCTGCCACCACTTGGCGGCGGGGAGATACCCTGGTGCGGCTGGTGGACCGACCTGCCGCAGGTCGTGCAGCGCTATCGCGTCTCGCAGGTCGTCTTCTGGGATCAGCCGCGGCTGACGGCCACCCACTACCAGATACTGGCCTGGCTCCGCCGCCGGCGGATCCATTTGCGCTGGCGGATCGACGAAGCCTGGTTGCTCGCTGCCGGTGCCCGGGCCGAGATGTTCGGCGGCCAGGCCAGCGGCGTGCTCGAGCCCGACCTGGGTGCTGTCTGGTCGGCGTTCGGCCTGCGCCTGTTGAGTGTGCTCGGCGGCGCGTGTCTGGCGCTGGTCGGCGTCCTGCCCTGGTTGTGGTTGAAGATCTGGGCGTTACCGAGGCAGCGGGCGCACGCGGTTGCGCTGGTCTGTCGCAGTAGCTGGGGCGATCCGGTCACGCTAAACGTGGTCTGCTCGCCCGACGGCTCTCTCTTGCCGCTGTGGTGCCAGCTTGCGCTGAGTGCGCCGTTGCTCAGCGGACGGCTGCAGGTATACGGCTCACGTCTGGCGCCGGCCGACGAACCGGTCGCGGATCCGCAGCCCGCCGCCGCCGTGGCGTTCTGGCGCGGCGCTGTCCAGCGCCCCGGACTGACGGGACGCTGGGCCTGCGAACAGCCCGGCTGCGCCGACGACGCAACCGGCGCGGCCTACGGATTCGATTCCGGATACGGCCCAGGCGCCGAGCCGGTAGCCCCACGGTCACGGTTTCCGCTGGCGACGACCCTGCGTATATTGACCGGTATTATTGGGCGGCTGGTACTGGATCCCGGCGGATTCGTCAAGATTCCGATCTCAGCAACCGCCGTGACGGCCGGCGACCGATCCGATCCGGATGAGGAGGACGACTCGTAATGACCTGGAATCGCCATCATAACATCGTACTGAGATTCGCTATCATCGGGCTGGTGATCATGGCGTTGCCGGCGGGCGTCGGCGCGCAACAGGTGGATTTCGAACCGTTGCTCTGGGCGCCCGATACGGTGGTTCTGCTGCCGGTGGACGGCCATATTCTCGGTGGCGTTTACAAGGCCGCAGATCCCGAAGACGGTTCGACCAGGTCGGGCGGCGGCGGCATCATCGTCTGGGATCTCGAGAACCCGGGTGAGTACGAGCGCTGGTTCGCGGGTGATCGACTGTCGTCGAACGCCGTGGTCGACCTGAGCAACAGCGGGCAACATATCTGGGCGGCGACCGATGGCGGCGGGCTCACCCGGATCGGCAACATCGACGCCGAGCCCGAATTCCGTCACTTCTTTTCCCTGGGCGGGCTCAAGCTGACCGCGGTCACCGGCACGGTGATCGAGGGCAATGAGCGCGTATATTACGGCATACACGACGCCGGCGTCGGCGTCGTCAACGACGGCTTTCCGGGGCAGGTCTACACGGCTGAACTGCACGGCTTGATCGATAACCGGATCAATGATCTGCTCTTCTGGGGCGATGAGCTGTTCGTGGCGACCCCATCGGGTATCTCGCGCTTCGCCGACAACCTGTTCAGCGACCAGAATACGGGATTGCCTGACCTGAACGTCAACGTGCTGGCGCTGGATTTCGACGGTTCGCTGCTGGCGGGAACCGACGCGGGTGTCGCGCGCTGGGACGGGACGGCCGAGCAGTGGGAGTTGCTGTTCACCGTCGACTGGCCGATCATCGCGCTCGATGCCACCGAACCGGAGGTCTGGGCCGTCGCGCGGGGCTCCGGCGGTTTCAACCTGGTCGCGCGCTGGTGGCGGGCAGACCAATGGGCCTGGGCGGGTCCGTCGGCACCGGGTTTCGAACAGGGCTCTGCCCTGGCGGTGGTCGATCGGGAGATTTTCTACAGCGGGCGATACCGCGATGTCGATACCATGCCCAGCGACTGCTATCTGACCTTCCTCGGTCGGCGCACCGATGCCGTGTGGAGCACCTGGATCGTCAACGAGCCGCTGGTGCTGGTCGCTGAAGGCGTGACCATCGACAACAACGATACGGTGTGGATGGGCGATCTCGAACACGTCTCCATTGGTGGCTACGACGGCGAGAACTGGACCAACATCTACCAGTTGGCGGCGGATGACTCGACGGGTCTGTGGAACAACCGCGGCGCGATCCTGTCCATGGTCACCGCGGCGAACGGCGACGTCTGGCTCGCGCAATA
This sequence comes from uncultured Fibrobacteraceae bacterium, assembly GCA_964384055.1. Classification (GTDB taxonomy): domain Bacteria; phylum Krumholzibacteriota; class Krumholzibacteriia; order LZORAL124-64-63; family LZORAL124-64-63; genus CAYLIV01. The sequence continues at coordinate 182,511 of CAYLIV010000002.1, read as the reverse complement.
CGGCTGGGGAACGAGGACCGGCAAGATCGCGTTCAATCCCGATGCCGACGACGGCTCGCCAGGCAACTACCGCTATCATAACAACCGGATGGCCGAATTCGTCGGCTGGGGCAATTCGATCGTGCGCCTCGCCGCGCATCCCGACGGCGCGGTGATTTTCCTGCACGACAACAAGGACGCGGGTCTGGTCGAGGTGCTGATCGATCCCGAGCACTATCGGAATCCGGAGAGCTGGATCTACCCGCGCGATTACGTGGGCTCCACGCTGGGCGGCGCGGATGTCTGGGCGGCGCTGGCGGAACGGCGTGACGTGATCTGGTTTGCCGTGCAGGACCTGGGCCTGGTGCGCTGGGATCTGAACGGACTGTCCGCTGGTCCCGATGATCCGTTGACCTGGTTGGATCAGACCGACGACGACTGGCAACAACCGCTGGCCGGCCTCAGTGGATCATCTTTCGATCCCCGCAAGACCCGCGGTCTGGCGTTGGCGCCCGACGGCGCGATCTGGGCCGGCGGCGGACCGGGCGTGGCTCGTTTCACCTATGCGCCGGCATCCAGCGGTTCCGGTACGACGGAGAACGTGGCCTCGTTCAGCGAGAATATCGGCACCGGCGGCCAGGGCCTCCTGGCGGGCGGCGTAGGCGACGTGGTCGTCGACGGCAATGGTGATGCCTGGGTGACCACCGAGGCGGGGATCAATCGGATCCGGCGGCTGGGCGGTGCCTTCGAGATCGATGCCTTCACCGATCCGGTCAACTACTTCGCACACTCCCATATCGGCAGGCTGTACTCGGTGGGCATCATGTCGAGCCTGCCCGGTGGCACCTACTACAAGTTCGCCCGCAGTCTGGACGGCTTCCGGATCGCGGTCGGCTCGGACCGCGGCGCGGCCCTGCTGACCATCGAACCCTACGAGGTCTCGGTCACGGACGAACTGGCTCAGCTGTATCTCTTTCCGAATCCGTTTGTCGCCGGGGGCGATACGCAGCTCAAGCTCGGCGGCATCAATGCCGACCCGAACGAAGAGAACCCGGCCAAGGTCCGGATCTACAACCTGGAAGGACAGCTCGTATACCGGAACAGCTATGTGGCCGATGCGACGGGATTCTGGGACGGAACGAATCGATCGGGCCAACCGGTAAGCTCGGGTCTGTACAGGGTCCGGGTGGAACTCGCCGGCGAGATCGTGTACAGGACACTGGCGGTCGTGCGTTAGCGGTTTCCGCTCACGCTGCAATTCAGGCATCGCCGGCGTCGTTCACCGTCGCGGGCAGGGTGGAGCCGAGAGGAAGAGCATGGTCGCGGATCGGAAAAGCCAGGAAAGCCGCCGCCGGCAGACACGATTGCTCGTCGTGGGCGCCGGCGAGGCGGGACAGTCCCTGGTCCGGGAAATCCAGGAATCCGACCTGGCCGTACTGCCGGTGGCCTTCGTCGACGATGATCCCGGACTGATCGGTACGCAGGTCTGCGGCCTGCCGGTCCTGGCCGGCATCGCCGATCTGGTGAGCGTCGCCCACCAGGTCCAGGCCGAGGAAATCCTGATTGCCATCCCGTCGTCGCCCGGCTCGTTGGTACGTCGCCTGGTCATTCTCTGTCGCCGTGCCGGCCTGCCCTTCAAGATCGTACCCGGAATCCGGGCGATCATCGAAGGCGACGTCAGTTTCGAACAGATCCGCTCGGTGGCGCCGGAAGATCTGCTCGGACGCGAGTCCGTCACCTTCCAGGCGGGTAGCGCCCGGGAGGTGGTCGAGGGCAAGACCGTGATGGTGACCGGCGCCGGCGGATCGATAGGCGGCGAGCTCTGCCGCCAGCTCGTGCGGCTAGCGCCACGGGAAATGATCCTGCTCGGACGCGGTGAAAACAGTCTGTTCGAGATCGCAACTGAACTGGCGCCTTTCGCCCCGTCGGTTCGCTTGACCACCGTGGTGGCCGATATCCGCGACCGCCCGCGTCTGCAGGTGCTGAGCCGGCGCCTGCGACCCGACCTGATCCTGCATGCGGCGGCGCACAAGCACGTGCCCATGATGGAGGAGAATCCGGAAGAAGCGGTGACCGTGAACGTGGGCGGGACCGCCAATCTGATCGATTTCGCGCACTGGATCGAGGCCGAGCGATTCGTGATGATCTCGACCGACAAGGCGGTGTATCCGGCCAATGTCATGGGGGCGACCAAGAAGATCGCCGAGATCCTCGTACGTGCCGCCAACGGCGGCGGCGACGGCACCCGGTTCATGACGGTGCGCTTCGGCAACGTGCTGGGCAGCCGGGGCTCGGTAGTGCCGCTTTTCCAGCGCCGGATCGCCGCCGGATTACCCCTACCGATCACCGATCAACGCATGACGCGATATTTCATGACCATCAAGGAAGCTGCGTTGCTGGTGATCGAGGCCATGGTGCTGGGCGAGGCCGGAGCGACCTATATTCTCGAGATGGGTGAGCCGGTTTCGATCCTGGAGCTGGCCAAGAACCTGCTGGCGCTGTCCGGATTCGATCCCGACAATGGCGATACCGGTCCCGGGATCGTTTATACTGGCCTGCGCAGCGGCGAACGTCTGCACGAAGCGCTGGTCGAGGACGGAGAGCAACTCGAGCGGAGTGAAAATCCGCTGATCAACAAGGCCGTGTGCAGCGACGAGTCGACGCTCGCGGTCGTGGATGCGGTGTCCGATCTGCTGGCGCTGGCAGTGGCCGGTGAACAGGAGCGGCTCCGGCGCCGGACGGCGGACTTGCTCGGGCTGTCCTGGCGACCGAGCGCGTGCCACGGCGCGACGGAGAACGACCGATTGCGGAACAACCATCCAGACGAATAGCCCCGGAGTGGAATATGGCAACGAGCGCGAACGGTCCGGCACGAGAGTCCTTTCTGCCCTTCTTCAAACCCGATGTCGGGGATGCCGAGGTGGAGGCGGTCGGTGACGTCATCCGTTCGGGCTGGCTCACCTACGGCCCGCGGGTGCGCGAATTCGGCGATGCCTGCGCCGCCTACCTGGACGTACCCTGTGCGGTGCCGGTCTCGAGCTGTTCGGCCGGCTTGTTCCTCGGCTTGAAGGCGCTCGGCGTGCGGCCGGGCGACGAGGTGATCCTGCCGGCGCTGACCTTCGTTTCGACTCTGACGGCGGTGCTCCATTGCGGCGCCACGCCGGTGCTGGCGGACCTCGATCCGGCGAACCTGGGACTCGATCCCGACGCCTTCGCGGCGGCCGTCAGCGAGCGGACCAGGGCTGTGCTGCCGGTGCACATCGCCGGACATCCCTGTCGTATCAACGAGATCATCGACCTCGCGCACGCGAAAGACATCAAGGTGCTCGAAGACGCCGCCCACTCCTTCGGCGCCGCCGTCGATGGCCGGCGGATCGGTGGTTTCGGCGACGCCACAGTCTTTTCCTTCTACGCGACCAAGTGCATCACCACCGGTGACGGCGGACTGGTCACGACCCGCGATCAGAAGATCGCCGACGAACTCGCCCTGCTCAGCTTCCACGGCATGGACGGCAACGCCTGGCAGCGGTACAGCGACAAGGGCAACTGGTATTACGAGGTGGTGGCCGTCGGCTACAAACTCCATCTGGGCGACCCGGCCGCGGCGCTCGGTCTGGTGCAGCTCTCGCGCGCCGACGATTTCCTGGCTCGCCGCACCGAGATCGCGCAGCGTTACAACGAGGCCTTTGCCGACCTGCCCGGCGTCACGGTTCCGGCCGCCGCGCCCGACGTGACGCACGCCTGGCATCTCTACGTCCTGCGACTGGACCGCGACCATATCAGCGAGGGCCGCGACGGCCTGATCGCCGACCTGACCCGGGCGCGGATCGGCAGCTCGGTACATTTCATCCCCTTGCACCACCATCCGGCATTCGAGAGCTACGCCGCCACCTACGCCGACCGGCTGCCCGAAACCGATCGTTACTACAGCGAGGCTGTGAGCCTGCCCCTGTTCACGGCCATGAGCGATCGGGATGTGGACGACGTGATCGCCGCCGTGCGCGCCAGCGTCGGGGAGCGGAGCCGGTGAGCCGTACGCAGGCAGGCCAGGCGGCGACGACGACGGTGCAGATCGAGACCGGGGCGCCGCCGGAATGGTCGCAACTGCTGGCGGCCTGTACCGACATCGACTTCTTTCGCAGCGAACTGTGGACCCGGGCCGCCTGCCGTCATTTTCCGGACACGACGGCGGTCTGGCTGGTTGCCCGGCGTGAAGGCCGGTTGCTGGGTGCGCTGCCGGCCGTGCGTCGCCGCCGCCGCGGCCTGAGCTATCTCGCCAGCAACATCGATGGCACGAGCGGCGGACCGCTGGTGGCGCCGGATGCATCGCGCGCCGAGCGGCACGAGATCTACGGCCTGCTGCTCCGGCGCTACGCCGGTCTGCTGGGCGGCCGCACCGTGGCGGCCACGGTCAGCCTCAACGCTGCCCAGGAAAGGGAATTCGGCCCCGTGTTGCGGGACGCCAACTGGTCGCGCGAGGCGGTGCTCGGCGCCGTGGTGCCCCTGGCCGGTGGGATCGATTTCGTCGAGACGGACGTGTTGTCCAACAATCGCCGCAACGAACGGAATCGCGCCGTGAAACGCGGCTGCACCGCCCACGTGACCGACGATCCGGATGTCCTCGACGCCTACTATCCCATCTATCGGGACATGACGTTGAAGTGGGGGAGCGAGGCGACCCCGCTGGGCTTTCTGAAACAACTGCTGGCCGAGGGAGAGGGGCGGGCCTTTCTGGTCTATGTCCGTTACGAAGGCGAGATCATCGGCGGTTACGTGAATGTTCACTGGGGCGATCGGGTGATCGCCTGGAACGGCGCCAGCAAACCCGAACACAACAAACGTCTGTTTCCCGCCACCCTGGTCAACTGGCAATCGATCGTCGAATCGTGTCGGCGCGGGGCCGCATACTTCGATCTCGGCGGTAGCGCCGGCATCTCATCCCTGTCCCGTTTCAAGAAGCTGATGGGCGCCGAACCCGAGATACGGGGGCAATACAGCCTCGTCAGCGGTTGGTATCGTTCGTTGAGGCAGTGCCGCGACCTGCTGCGTCGCGACGGAGGCGGCTCGTGAAACTGTTTGCCACCGGCGGCAAGGTGTTCGTGTGCAACGTCGGCGGCGTGGCGTTCAACGCCGCGCTGCTGCTCGCGCTGGCGAAATATCTCGGTCCGCACGGGCAGGGCTTGTTTACCATGACCCTGACCGTGATCATGATCGTCGCCGCGATCGGCAACGGCGGTCTGGGTCTGGCGGCGGTGCCCTTGTTGCGACGAGGTGAGGTCTCGCTCGGTCGCGTACTGCGGGCGCAGGGCTTGTGGCTCGTGGTCGTCGCCATGCTGCTGCTGGTGGTAGCCTTCGTACTGCGCCGCGCATACGGGGCCGGACCGGAGACCTTGCCGTTGCACTGGTCGGGCACGACCGTGCTTGCGGTCGCCCTGGGTGCGCTGGCGCTGATCGCGTTCGACATCTTCACCTACGATCTGCAGGCGATGGGCCGCCTGGTGGTCAGTCCGTTCTTCAATTTCCTGCGCACGGTGATCAACCTGATGCTGGTCGGCGCATTGCTGGTGGCGACGACGATCTCCCTCGATGGTGCGGTCGGCGCCTTCGCGCTGGCGCAGGCGCTGGCCGTCGCCGCGCTGGCCGTGGTCGTCGTACGCCAGGCGCGTCGCGGACCGATGCCGGCCGCGAACGCCGACTCCCCGGCGGCGCCGGCGCTCTGGACGCTGATCGGCCGCTGCTTCCGCCACGGCTGGGTGGGGCAGGTATCGGTGGTATCGTTCATCCTGCTGATGCGTCTGGATCAATACCTGGTCGAGTACTACCACGACGCGGCGACGGTCGGCATCTATTCGGTCGCGGTGCTGGTGGGGGAGATGTTGCTCTACTTGCCGCGTGCACTGTACCCCTTGCTGGTGCACTCGTCGGCCGACGACCGCGCCGGCAGCGATCGGGATCAGGAGGCGGCGCGCGCGGTCCGGGTCGGTCTGGCCGTTACCCTGGCGGCGGCCGTGCCGGTCTTTCTGATCGCTATACCGCTACTGCCGTTACTGGCCGGCGGCGCGTACCAGGCCTCGGGACCGGCCCTGCGCGCGCTGCTGCCGGGCATCGTCGCCATGGCGCCCGCCCACATCCTGGCTGGCGATTTCGTGGGCCGGGGCCATCCCGGCTGGAATGCCCAGGCGTCGTTGCTGACCGTCGTGGCGAATATCGCGGTCGGCGTCATCCTGATTCCTCGTCTGGGGGCCGTCGGCGCCTCGCTGGCTTCTTCGCTGGCCTACGCCGTCGGCGCCACGCTGATGATCCAGCGCTTCCGCCGTGAAACGGGCCTGGGCTGGTCCGTTCTCCTCGTGCCGCGCCGCAACGATTTCCGACGCTGAGCCGCAAGGTGTATCAAAGCCGGGATTTACGGCACGCTCCCCACCCGCTATTTATGAGAAAATCGCGCCATAATTAGGGAAATCCCTTATATGTTCTGCGGGTTTCTAAAAAACTAACACCATTTTCCCTGTTGACATGGGGCTTTCCGGCGGTTACAGTCCGGTGGTGATTGGTGGGGAAAATTGGTTAATATAGGTGATATTTCGATATCACCACGATCAGCGGAGCGACGACGACGTGGCAGATGGAGCACAGCACATGACAGCGAGTGAGACCACCGTCGTGTTTCACGGTTCGCACGTCAGGGCCGTCGATGCCAAGGGTCGTTTCAACCTTCCCTTCCAGTTCCGTCGCACCGGCGCGGCGCAGGGGACGGAGCGCTACATGGTGACCGGTGGTCCCGACGGCACCCTCAACCTGCTGCCGTTTTCCGAGTGGATGGCGGCCTTCAATCGCATGCGGCAGCGCGAGCCGAACCGCTCGCTCCGTGACGAGCTGCGCCGCATGAGTGTCAACAGCCGCGTGGTCGAGCCCGACGCCCAGGGCCGCATTGCGGTTTCTCCCGAGATTCTCAGTCGCGCGGGCATCGGCAAGAAAGTGCTCGTCATGGGGATGGGAAATTATCTGGAGTTGTGGGATCCCGATCGCTTCGCCGCATACGAGACTGGTCTCGGCGACGCCGATACGGACTTCCTGAACGAGTTTTTCCGCTAGTTGCCCAGGGAGGGGCGACGTGACAGGGAAGGAGCCCTGATGCCGAGAGAGTCGACCCGGCAGGCAAGAACAGCAAACCCGTCATGCGACACCTTTGATTACGCGATCAAGCAAAAAGGCGGCACTGTCTGGGTCACTCTCTCGGGTATCCTCGATCGGATCGGTCTGGAGCGGTTGATTGCGGGCGTGGCGCCGCGGCTGGGCGCGCGCGGATTTCGAGTCGTCCTGGAAGGCTCGCGTCTGATGCATATCGACTACCGCACGATCAGAGAGTTGCTCCGCTGGAACCGCAGCTTGCGTACCTTTCGGCATCAGCTGTACCTCGCGGACTGGAGCGATTATCTGAAGGCCATTCTCTCGATGGAGGATTGGGACGGCGAGCTGAATCCAGGATCCCGGTATCCGGCTGCCTGGCGCGTGTTGACAGGGACGTCAACGGGCCAGCGGCCATGACCGATGTTCCGCATCTCCCGGTGCTCAAGGATGAGACGATCGGCTTGCTCGAGCCGAGACCGGGAAAGCGGATCATCGATGGCACCTTCGGTTTCGGCGGCCACAGCCAGGCGTTGCTGGTCGCCGGAGCCGAAGTACTCGGTCTGGATCTGGACGCGGAGGCGCACGCCGCCTGCCGTGAACTCGCCGCCCGCTTTCCGCTTCTGCACTGTCGACACATGTCGTTTCGCGACCTGGACGGGGCCATGGCGTCATTGGGGTGGCAACACGCTGACGGGATCTTGCTCGACCTGGGCGTCAGCTCCCGACAGCTGGACGATCCCGCCAAGGGTTTCAGTTACCGTACCGACGGTCCCCTCGATCTACGTTTCGACCAGCAGGCAGGCGAACCGGCCTGGCGTCTGCTGGACGCGACCGCCGAACGGGATCTGGCTACGATTCTGTTCGAGTTCGGCGAGGAACGGCATTCGCGCCGGCTGGCCCGTGCCATCAAGGCGAGCGGTTCACCGATCCGGACCACGGGCGAACTCCGCGCGACGGTCGAAACGGCTCTGCCGCGCGGCGCCAAGACCATGGCCACGCTCAGTCGCGTTTTCCAGGCGTTGCGTATCGCCGTGAATCAGGAACTGGTCGCACTGGCGAATACCCTCGAGCAGATCCCGGACTGCCTGAATACCGGCGGCCGGGTGGTGATCATCGCCTACCACTCGCTGGAGGATCGGCTGGTCAAGCGCTGGCTCGATCGTGAAAAGCGGGATTGCGTCTGCCCGCCGGAGCTGCCGGTATGCGGCTGCGGGCACACGCGGCGGCTGAAGCCGCTGACCAGGGGCGCCGTCAAGGCCTCACCGGCAGAACAGAAGGAGAATCCGCGGTCCCGGAGCGCACGTTTGCGGGCCGCCGAAAGGCTCGCTCACTAGAGGCGGGCCGCAGCCTGCGCGGAGCGCGGCCATTGCGCCACGCTGCCTGCCCGGGCCGATAAATGACAGTCAGGAACTGAACAGGAAAGGAGCTTGTCGTGTGGTACAAGCGAAACCGGAACCTCCGGTCTGATGGCCCCTTTCCCCGGCGGCGGACCGGCGTCATGGCACGTCGACGCCGCCTCGCCGGTCGCCCGGTTCTGTTCTCGCTTGTCGGCTGCATCGCCGTGACGGCAGCGCTGGCGCAGCTCGTCATGCTGGCCAACAATGTTGTGAACCTGCGCGGGGATATCGCGCGCTTGCACGACGAGGGTGCGTACCTCGACGGCCACATCGCCGACCTGGCCGCGCGCTGGCAACAGCTGACCACGCGTTCGGTGGTCATCGCGCGCGCCGAACGTGAACTCGGCCTGGTGACTCCGGACGGACCGGGGCCCACAATCGTTTTGACACGCCAGATGGCGACCCGTCAGGTGCCGGTCTGGCGCCGGGTACTGGGAGCGGTAGGTGCCGGCGATGTCGCCCAGGCGGCCATGATTCCGGCGGAAAAACCATGACCGGCATCAGGACGCCGCGCTGGCGCGTTCTGGGACTCGAAATCTGTTGCCTGCTGGTCGGCCTGGTATTGTGCGGACGACTGGTGCACCTGCAGGTATTTCGACACGACGAACTGCGGGCCAAGGCCGAACGCCAGTGGAAGCACCTGCAGGAAACCGCACCCGAACGCGGCAACATGTACGATCGCAGCGGCCGGCCTCTGGCGCTGTCGGTGACCAAGTGGCGCGTCGGGGTGGCGACCAGCCTGATCGACGATCCGGCGGTTGTCGCCACCGCGATCGTGGAGGTTCTCGGTCCCGACCTGCTGCCGGATCTCGGCCCTGAGGACCTGGAACGCCGGCTGCGTCGCGCCAAGCGCCAAACAGCTGGCAAGCGTTTGGGAGCCGGTGATGGTGCCGCGCAGGGAGCCTATACAGTCGTGCTGCGCGAAGCGCTGCTCGCGGGCGAGATCCGCGAAGCGCTCGCCGGCATCACGGGTGTCGAGATCGAGCGGCTGACCAAGCGCGTGTATCCTCTCGATGGCCTGGGTGCGTCGCTGATCGGCTGCTTCCGGCAGGAACCGGACAACACCACCGTCGCGGCCGGTCTCGAGCGCAGTCTCGCGTCCCATCTCGACGGCGACGTCGGACGGGAATGGCTGCTCGAAACGGCGCGGCCCGGCGAGTCGTTGGGCAGCGTCGTGGTCGAGCAGGCCGTGCACGGCAGCAATCTCGTGTTGACGCTCGATGCGCGCCTGCAGGAGATATGCGAGGACGAGCTCGACCGGAGCGTGGCCGAAAGCGGTGCGATCGGCGGTTCGGTGCTCATTGTCGATCCCGCCAACGGCGACGTGCTGGCGGCGGCGAGCTGGCCGCTGGTAGCCAGCCGGCGGCAACCCGGGCGGAACCCCGAAGTCTGGAACAACCGCAACTTCACCTGTCAGTACGAACCCGGTTCGGTCTTCAAGATATTCAGCGCCGCCTCGCTGCTGAGCAACGCGGCCATCGACACGACGACGGTCTACGATTGCTCCGACACGGATTTCGGCCGCTTCACTATCCGCAACGACGACGGCCACTCGTACGGTCCACTCAGCTTCATGCAGGCCTTCGCCAAATCGAGCAACATCTACATCGCCCGTGCGGTCGCCAATCTCAGCCCGGAAGAGCTTTACCGCGACCTGGTGGAGTTCGGGTTCGGCCAGCGCACGCGTTTTCCCTTCGCGAGCCAGCCCAAGGGAATTCTCCGACCACCGGCATCCTGGTCCGGCCGGTCGCAGGCGACCATCGCCATCGGGCAGGAAATCGCCGTCACGCCGCTGCAGCTGGCCATGGCCGTGTGCACGGTGGCCAACGGCGGCTACCTCTACGCTCCGCGCATCGTGAAGGAGATCCGGGATCGCGACAATCGCCTGGTCGACCGTATCCCTCCCGAAATGCTGCGCCGGGTGCTGACCGCGCCCATGGCCGATCTGCTGCGCCAGGCCATGGCCCGGGCGGTGCGCGAAGGCACGGGCGCCGGCACCGACCTACCGTGGGTAGCGGTCGGCGGCAAGACCGGCACCGCGCAGAAGAGTCGAGACGGCAACGGGTACACGCCCGGTTGCTACGTGGCGAGTTTCGCCGGATGCGTGCCGATCGACTCGCCGCGTCTGGTCGTACTGACGACCCTCGACGAGCCCACGGGTTTTCGCCACTACGCCGCCCAGAGCGCCGTACCATTGTTCGCCCGCGTGATCACGGAGATCCGGCGTTGTACCGAGTGGCTGGATGGTCTCGAAGGCAGCGGGACCGAATGGGTGCAGACGACCGCCGACAGCGAATTGCTGGCGGTGCCGGACGTGGTGCATCTGCGGGCGGGGCGCGCGGCCGATATCCTGCGCCACGCCGGCCTGACCGCGACCGGCGACGAGAAGGACGGTGTCGTCGTCGAACAGATCCCGGGCCCCGGCAGTCTGTGCGGCGCCGGCGCCTCCGTGCGTCTGACCGTTGCCAGCAACGAACCGCGCGCCGGCGGCCCCGCGCCGGTCTGCCCGGACCTGCGCGGTATGAGCAACCGGGAAGTGCGTGCGCTGGCGGCACGCCTGGGCCTGCCGGTCGCCATCGAGGGAGCAGGCTACGTCGCGCAGCAAACGCCGGCGCCCGGAGTCGCACTGAACCGGACCGGCGTGCGGGTGAAGATGGCGCGGCTGAGAACGGGGGCATCGTGACGCTGACTCTCGGACAGCTCTGCGCTCCCTGGCCCGATCTCGTGGTCGAGGCGGGGAGCGGGCTGCCCATCGAGAGCGTCATCGCCGATTCGCGACAGGCCCGTCCCGGCGCGCTGTTCGTGGCCGCCCGCGGCAGCGGTGCCGACGGACACGACTTCTGCGCGCAGGCGGTCGCCGGCGGTTGCAGCGCGGTGGCGCTGCTGGCGGCCGAACGCGGGCGGCTCCCCGAAGCGGGTCGGCCGGGAGCGCCGGCCGGACTGATCGTCGCCGGCGAGACCGTAGGCCTGGCCGGCTTGCTCGCTCGCGAACTGCATGTCCGCCCAGACGAGCGACTGGTCGTTGCCGCCGTTACTGGCACCAACGGCAAGACGACCGTCGCTTTTCTGGTGCGGCAGATGTTGTCGACGCTGGTCGGCCGGTGCGGGTTGATCGGAACCATCTACTACGCAAACGGCCGCGATCAGCGACCGGCGGCTCTGACGACGCCCGGCGGGCCCCAGCTCTACGGACTGCTGGCGGAGATGGTCGACAACGAATGCCGGGCGGTAGCCCTCGAGGCCTCGTCCCATGCCCTCGAACAGCGACGTACGGCCGGACTCACCGTCGATGTGGCCGTGTTCACCAATCTGGGTCGCGATCATCTCGACTATCACGGTGACCTGGCGCGGTACCTGGCGGCCAAATGCACCTTGCTCGATTTGCTGGCGCCCGGTCCCCTGCGCGCCAAGGCGCCGGGCCGCGTGGCGCTCAACGTCGGCGATCCCACCTTCACGACACTGGATACGGGTGGGCTCGCGACGGTGCGCTTCGATGCGGTCGCCGCTGATCCGGCGACGAAACCGGCACGCCCGGCCGATCTGCGGGTCACGGACAGCGAGCTGAGCATGACCGGTACGAGGATCGAACTGGCGTACCACGGACAGACGCTGGTCCTGACGAGCCCCCTGGTCGGTCGCTTCAATGTGGAAAATCTCACTGCGGCGCTGGCGGCCGGGCTGGCGCTCGGTTACGATCCCGACGACTGTACGACCGCCCTGGCCGGGGTGCAGCAGGTGCCCGGCCGCCTCGAGCGGATCGACCTGCCCGGCGGTGGCCTGGCGGTCGTGGATTACGCCCACACCCACGACGCGCTGGCCGCGGTGCTGACGACCTGCCGCGAGCTGACCGACGGCCGCCTGATCGTGGTTTTCGGCTGCGGCGGCGACCGCGACCGCGGCAAGCGTCCGTTGATGGGAGCGGTGGCCGCGCTGGGCGCCGACGTGGTGTGGATCACGTCGGACAATCCGCGCAGCGAGAACCCGGCGTCGATATGCACTGAGATTGCTGAGGGCTTCGACGCGCAGCCGGAGCCGCTGGCGTCGGGGTATCGGATCGTCGTGGACCGGCGCGAGGCCATCGAGGCCGCCCTGGCGACGGCCGGCGCCGGCGACATCGTCGTGATCGCCGGCAAGGGGCACGAAGACTATCAACTGGTGCGGCAGCAGCGCCTGGACCTGGACGACCGGCAGATCGTCCACGACTGGATCGAGCGACGAGGGAGCGATGACTGAGCAGGCGTATCATCTCAGCGAAGCAGCCGCGGATCTGGCCGCGGCCGGCCTGCTGGACCATGTGCTGGTGGCCGAAGCGGGCGCCTGGCGAGTGGTAACCGATGCCACGCCCGCCGAACGGACGATTCCGGGAAGTTTCGTCGGCGCGACCCTCGACTCTCGCACCGCGGAACCGGGGACCCTGTTCCTGGCGTTGCGCGGCGATCAGGCGGACGGCCGCGATTACGTGTCCCAGGCGCTGAACGCAGGTGCGTCGGCGCTGACCCGGGTCTGGCGAGCGGAAAAAGACGACCCGCTGCGCGCGGTCGCTGCTCCGCCACACGGCGTGGTGCTCGTCAGTCCCGATCCCCGACGTGCGTTTCGCACCCTGGCAACCCATTGGCGAACGCGGCTGTCGACGACCGTGATCGCGGTGACCGGCAGCAACGGGAAGACGACGACGAAGGATTTTCTGGCCGCCGCCTTGACGGCCGCCGGACCGACCTGCCATACGGCCGGCAATCTGAACAACGAGCTCGGTGTGCCGCTGACCGTACTCGACCTGCGGCCCGAGCACGACTTCGCCGCCGTCGAGATGGGTGCCTCGGCCGTGGGACACATTGCCTCGCTGGCGGCCGTGGCGCGACCCGCGATCGGCGTGATCACCAACGCGGCACCGGCTCACCTGGCCGAGTTCGGCGATCTCGACGGTGTGATCCGCGGGAAGGGTGAACTGCTGGACAGCTTGCCGGCCGCGGGGGCAGCAATCCTCAACGCCGACAGCCCCGGCTACGCGGACTGGTGCAAACGGGCCCGCTGCCGGGTCGTCAGCTTCGGCGCCGCGCGCGCTGTCGACGGCAACGAGGCCGTCGGGGACGACGCCGGCGATACCGGTGTCGCGCACGTAACGGACCCGCGCACTGACAACGCGGACGACGTCTGTCGCTGGCACTGGCGACCCGATCCGGCGAACGACCGCGGGCGCCTCGAATTCGACGATCAGGTGTGGCCGGTGCCGTTGCCCGGCCGCCACAACGGCGCCAACCTGGTAGCCGCGATTCTGGCGGCTCGAGCCGCCGGCGTCGACGATGCGACCATTCGCCGCGGCCTGGCCGCCTTCACGCCGTCGCCGCACCGCGGCAAGCTGCTCGAGTGCGGCGGCCGTCGCGTGCTCGACGACAGCTACAACGCCAACCCGGCGAGTATGCGCAGCGCCGCGGCCAGTGTTTTGGCGCTGCCCGGTGACGGGCGTACCATCGCCGTGCTGGGCCACATGGCGGAACTGGGGCGGGACAGTGACCGGCAACACCACGAGACCGGCAGCGAGCTGGCCCGGCTCGGCATCGACCTGTTGGTGGCGGTGGGTGAGGCGGCGGCGCCCCTGGCCGACGGTTTCGCCGCTGCCGGTGGTCGGATCCAGCGTTGCGCGGACCGGGATGCCGCCGTCCGCTGGCTGGTCGCCAACACCGTGGCCGGTGACCGGCTGCTCGTGAAGGGTTCGCGATCCGCCGCCATGGAGACCATCGTCGATCGTCTGCAGCAGCAGCTGCAATCGAACCAGAAACGTACGTCGGCCACGCAACGGACGCCGGCCAAGGAAAACTGATGTTCTTTCACCTGCTCTATCCGCTCCATGACCAGTGGTCGATTCTGAATGTCTTTCAGTACATCTCGTTCCGGGCAGCCTACGCCACGGTGACGGCCTTGCTGATCAGTTTCATCTTCGGCAACTGGGTCATCAGCAAGCTCGAATCGATGCAGATCGGCGAGACGATTCGCTCTGACGGACCGCAGCACCACAGCGCGAAAGCGGGAACGCCCACGATGGGCGGCGTACTCGTGCTGGCGGCCATCGTAGTGCCGACGCTGCTCTGGGCCGACCTGACGAGCCGCTTTGTCCAGCTGGCGCTGGCCGGCACGGTCTGGATGGGAATCATCGGTTTCATCGACGACTATCTCAAGGTGATCAAGAAACGGCCCAAGGGCATGATCGGCCGCTTCAAGATGGTGGGACAGATCAGCTACGGCCTTCTGCTGGGACTGATCCTGGTGCTGGATCCCGGTGCGCCGGAGATCGCCACCAGCACCTCGGTGCCGTTTTTCAAAGACGTGCTGTTCAATTTCGGCTTTCTGTATATTCCGCTCGTCATCGTTGTCGTCACCGGCACCAGCAACGCCGTCAATCTGGCCGACGGTCTCGACGGACTGGCCATCGGCCTGAGTGCGCTGGCCTTCGCCGGCTTCGCCATCCTGAGTTACCTGAGCGGCAACACCATCTTCGCCGACTACCTGAACATCGTGTACTTGCCCGGCGCCGGCGAGTTGACCATCTACTGCGGGGCCGTGGTCGGTGCGGGGCTGGGATTCCTCTGGTACAATGCGCACCCGGCCCGGATCTTCATGGGCGATACGGGCAGCCTCGCGCTCGGTGGTGCGCTCGGCACGGTGGCGATTCTCGTCAAACGCGAGTTTCTGCTCGTGGTGATCGGCGGCATGTTCGTCATCGAAGCCCTGTCGGTCATGTTGCAGGTGCTGTATTTCCGGTGGCGCAAGGGCGAGCGCCTGTTCCGCATGGCGCCCCTGCACCACCACTTCGAGCTGGCAGGCTGGTCGGAAACCCAGGTCGTGGTTCGTTTCTGGATCATCGGGATCTTGCTGCTTCTGGTGAGCATTTCCTCGATCAAGTTGCAGTAGTCGTTGCGGATGGACACCCACGTCACGAGGAGACGGAGCGCATCGTGGACACACTTCGGGACAGGCTGATCCTGGTGGTCGGGCTTGCGCGCAGCGGCTGCGCCGCGGGCGCGCTCTTGCGTCGCCAGGGCGCCCGCGTGATCGGCGTCGATGACGCTCCGCTGGACACGGTCGAGGCCCGCTGGGCGGCCGAACACATCAGCGAACTCGCGGCGACGGCGTACGACGAGTTGTTCACCGGGGGCGATTGGGACTTCCTGTCCGCTCGCCTGCCCGACGCGGTGGTGCTGAGCCCTGGCGTGCCTCTGGACCATCCGCGGGTTGCGGCCCTGAACGAGCAGGTACCGGTGCTCGGCGAGCTGGAATGGGGCGCTCGTTTTTTTTCCGGGACGATGATCGCCGTGACCGGCACCAACGGCAAATCGACCACCACCGAACTGGTGGCGCACCTGGTACGCGCGACGGGCCAACGGGCCATGGCGCTCGGGAACGTGGGCCGGCCCTTCTGTCAACACGCCGATACCCTGGACACCGATACGGTAGTCGTGCTCGAGGTCAGTTCCTTTCAGCTCGAAACCATCCGTGATTTCCGGCCGCAGGTGGGCGCCGTACTCAATCTCGCGCCCGATCACCTGGACCGCTATCCGTCCCTGCAGGCCTACTACGACACCAAAGGCCGCCTGGCCCGGATCCTACCGCCGACTGGGACCTTCGTCACCTGGACCGGCTGTCCCGAAGCCTGCGCCTGGCGGCCGACCGCCCGACGTTCCCTGTTCGGCGACCGGGACCGCGGCGCCGAGGTCTTCTACGAGGACGCCTGCCTGCGGATCGATCGGGAAGGGGAGGCGCGCGCACTGATCGACGTCGCCTCGCTGCCGCTGCAAACCCGTCCCAACCTGCTCAATGCCGCCGCCGCCGTGGCCTGTCTGTTGCCGCTGCAGCCGGATCTGGACGCACTGGCCGAGGGGCTGCGCAGCTTCGAGGGGCTAGCCCACCGGCAGCAACTGGTGGGCCGGCTGGACGACGTACGCTTCGTGAACGATTCCAAGGCGACCAATGTGCACGCGGTCTGCGCCTGCCTCGACGGGTATCCGGACGACGTCGTGCTGATCGCCGGCGGACGCGGTAAAGGCGAAGACTACAGCCCGCTCGCCGAGGTGCTCGAGTCGGTCAACGCGGTTGTGGTGATCGGTGAAGAGGGACCGGCCATCGCGGAAGCCCTGGCCGGCCGGGTGCCGGTCGAGGCCGCCGACTCGCTGGACAGCGCCGTCGCCCGGGCGGCTCAGCTGGCCCAGCCGCGCGGCACGGTGCTGCTCAGCCCCGCCTGTGCCAGCTTCGATATGTTTCGCAACTACGGCGAGCGGGGCCGGGCGTTCGCCGAGGCCGCCCATAGACTGGGCGCCATCACCATCGACGGTCGTGCGACGACCGGGTCTCGCTCGGAGGGGGACACGCCATGAGCAAACTTCTGCGGGGCGCGCTGGCCGGCGTGGACGAGTACGATTCCGGTCTGTTGATCTCGGTTTTCATTCTCTGCCTGTTCGGCACCGTGATGGTTTTCGGCGCCGGCAGCTATCATCCCCGGGCCGTCAGCGGTACGCTGGGCAACTCGCACTTCCTCGTACATCACCTGTTTCGACTGGCCTTCGGGCTGGTGGCGCTGGTCGTCTGCGCCCACATCGACTATCGCGTGTTGCGCAAACGGTATCTGAACTGGGGACTGTTCGCCGTCTGCCTGGCTCTGGTGGCCATTCCCGCCTTCATGAGCGGCGGCATCAACCGGTGGATCACCCTCTTCGGCAAGTTCCCGGTGCAGCCCCTCGAGGCAGCCAAGATCGCGCTGGTGTTCTTTCTCGCCCAGCGGCTCACCAGCGTGCGCAACGGTACCCACGTGAGCAAAGCCAGCCTGGGCCGGACGCTGCTGTGCGGTCCGGTCGTACTGGCGATCCTGCTGGTCATGCAGCCGAATTACGGCAACGTGCTGGTTACCTGTGTGGTGACCGTGATCCTGCTGTTTCTGGCCAGGATACCCCTCGTGTGGCTCGGCTCGATGCTGGCGCCGCTGGCCGGGCTGGCGGTGCTGGCGTATTACCGGGTGCCCAAGGTGCAGACGCGAGTCAGCGACTGGCTCGCGGGCATTGCCGGCGACGGTTCGGTCTACCAGGTCAAGCAGTCCTTGATCGGTATGGGCGCGGGCGGTTGGTTCGGCCAGGGCCCGGGATCGAGCCACCAGCGCTTCGCCTTCCTGCCGGAATCC
Organism: uncultured Fibrobacteraceae bacterium; assembly: GCA_964384055.1. GTDB lineage: Bacteria > Krumholzibacteriota > Krumholzibacteriia > LZORAL124-64-63 > LZORAL124-64-63 > CAYLIV01. Next base: position 164,844 of record CAYLIV010000002.1, on the reverse strand, counting down.
CACACCGACTTCGTGTTTGCCGTGCTGGGCGAGGAGATGGGATTGCTCGGCACGCTGCTCGTGATCGGCGTGTTCATGTGGTTCACCTTGCGCGGTTTCGCCATCGCCCAGCGCTGCGGCGACGCCTTCGGTCGGATCGTCGGCTTCGGCCTGACCTCGCTGATCTTCATCTACGTCGTCGTCAACATCGCCATGGTGACCGGCCTGCTGCCGGTCATCGGCGTACCACTGCCCTTCGTGAGCTACGGCGGCTCGGCGCTGGTGACCAACCTCGCGGCGGTCGGTATCCTGCTGAGTATCGATCGTCACGGACGCTCGTACCGGCAGTGGCGTTCGCGCTGGGACAGGAGCTAGAACGTGTTTGCCCTCGCGTCACCGCAGACCCTCGGACAGTCCGGGCGGACGTGCCCGCTACGCGTGCTGATCACGGGGGGGGGCACGGGCGGCCATGTGTATCCGGGACTCGCCGTCGCCGAAGCGTTGCGCGACGGCAGCATCGCGGTCGAGGTGCGATTCGCCGGCACCAGTCGCGGTCTGGAAGCGGTCGCCGTTCCGCGCGCCGGGTTCTTCCTCTTTACCGTGCCCGCCTCGGGACTGCGTGGTCTGGGATTGCTGGGCGGCCTGCGTTTCGTGGTGAATTTCTGCGCCGGACTCGTGCGCAGCCTGGGCCTGTTGCTACGCTGGCGGCCGGCCGTCGTGCTCGGCACGGGCGGCTACGTCAGCGCGCCGGTTGTCCTGGCGGCGCGACTGCTGGGTATCCGCTGCGCTCTGCAGGAGCAGAACGCCATGCCGGGATCGACCAATCGCCTGGTGGCACGCTGGGCGCAACGCATCTATCTGGGCTTCGGCTCGGCGGCCAGGTATTTCGCGGGACGGCAGTGCCTCGAGACGGGCAATCCGGTGCGGGCCGCCTTCCGTGACGGCCGCGAAACAGCGGTAGCCGACGAGACGCCGCCGCAACCTGCGACGGAAGATCAACACGCCTTGCGACTACTCGTGTTCGGAGGCAGTCGCGGCGCCCGGACCTTGAACCAGGCGGTTACTGAAGCGGCAGAACGGTGGCGGGATGTGCCGCAACTGGCGCTCTGGTTGCAGACCGGCGAGGAAGATTATCCGTCGGTCGCGGCAGCTTACTCTGCCTATCCCGCCGAGCGCGTACGGATCACGCCGTTCATCCACGGTATGCATGCTGCCCTCCGCTGGGCGGATCTGGTAGTATGCCGGGCGGGGGCCATGACCCTCGCCGAGTTGCAGGTCGTCGGACGGCCGGCAGTGCTCGTGCCCTTTCCCCATGCGACCGACGATCATCAGCGGGCCAACGCGCGTGATCTCGCGGCGGTCGGCGCGGCCCGGGTCGTGAACGATGAGGATTGCAACGGCCAGACGCTGGTCCGAGAAGTGGATCAGCTCCGCCGTGATCGACAGCAATTGCAGCGCATGGGCCGGGCGGCCGCCGAACTCGGTCGCCCCCGAGCGGCGCAAACCATCGCGGACGACGTGCTCCGACTCGCCGGTGTGGCCGAGCCGACACGCGCCGCAGAGGCAAACGATGTTTCGTAACACACGACATATCCACCTGATCGCCATCGGCGGCATCGGCATGAGCGGGATCGCCGAGATCCTGCTCAACCTCGACTTCGAGGTCAGCGGCTCGGATCTGTTCGCGTCGCCGACCACCGACCGACTCGCGCGACTGGGTGCGCAGATCTTCGTGGGGCACGCCGCCGAGCAGATCGCCGGCGCCGACGTCGTCGTCTACTCGACGGCCGTTACCGAGGCCAACCCCGAGATCGTGGCCGCGCGCCGCCGCCGGGTCCCCGTCATCAGGCGCGCCGACATGCTGGCCGAGCTGATGCGGCTCAAGTACGGCGTCGGCGTGGCCGGTTCCCACGGCAAGACGACGACCACGTCGCTGATCGCCGCGGTGCTGGCCGAGGGTACACTCGATCCCACGGTCATCGTCGGGGGCAGGGTGCTCGCCTCGGGCAGCAACGCCGTGCTCGGAGGCGGCGAGTACCTGGTGGCCGAAGCCGACGAGAGCGACGGCACCTTTCTGCGCCTGACGCCGACCGTCGCCGTGGTCACCAACATCGACCACGAACACGTCGATTTCTATCCCGACTTCGACGATCTGCGGTCCGCCTTCGCCGAGTTTCTGCAGCGGGTGCCTTTCTACGGTGCGTGTGTGCTGTGTCTCGACGATCCGGAAGTGCGTGCGCTGGCGAGCCGTCTCGATCGCAAGGTCCTGACCTACGGCACCAGCGCCGACGCCGATTTTCACGTTCGCCGCGACACCATCGCGCCGACGCCGAACGGCCAGGTCGCTGACGTCTATTGCGGCGGGGAGAAACTCGGACAGCTGGCGCTTCCCCTGCGCGGTCTGCACAACCTGCTCAACGCGCTGGCCGCCGTCGCGGTGGGCATGGAGCTGGGCGTCGACTTCGCGGCGATCGCCGCCGGGCTCGCCGCCTTCAGCGGTGTCGGGCGACGGTGCGAGGACAGAGGGCAGCACGGCGGTGTGCTGGTGCTCGACGACTACGGGCATCATCCCACCGAGGTGCTGGCCACCCTGCAGGTCGCCCGCGGCTACGAGCGGCCGGTGGCGGTCCTGTTTCAACCGCACCGCTACAGTCGGACTGAACGGTTCTGGCGGGAGTTCGCCGACTCGTTGGCGAGCGCCGACGCGGTGGGGCTACTGCCGGTCTACGCCGCCAGCGAGGAGCCGATGGCGGGTGTGGACAGTGGCTTGATCACGCGTGCGCTGGAGGAAAAGGGTCTCACCAACGTGGCGCTGCTCGCCGGTCACGATGCCGTGCCGGCCTGGCTGGACGAATCGGTCGCGCCCGGCAGCCTGCTGCTGACCCTCGGCGCGGGCGACATCGGTCGTCAGGTCCAGAACATCTGTGAACATCTCGCAAGCAGGAAGGCGACATGAACCGAGCAACGATGACCATCGGCGAATTCGGCTCGATCGGGCGGCAGGGACTCGCGCGGCGCCGGCGTGCGAAACGGTCCTGGCGGCGCATCCTCTGCTGGTCGACCGCGGCGGCTCTGGCGGTGGCCGGATTGGCGCTGTTGGGGTACTGGCTGCTCACCGCGCCGACCTTCGCCATCAAACGCGTCGAATCGGGATCGTTCCGGTTCACGGCGACGGAACAGGTCGATGCGGCGCTCACGGAATTTCTGGGCGCGAACATCTGGTCCCTATCGTCCGGAGAGATAGCGCGGCGACTGGGTGTCCTGCCCTGGGTGCGCGATGTGCGCGTGAACCGGCGCTTGCCCGACACGATCGTCGTCGACTTCCGGGAATGGCGGCCGTTGTTCGCCGTGGCGCCGCCGGCCGGTGCGGCGGCCGGGAACACTGGTTTCGTATTACTCGACGACGGTCGCGTCGTGGCATTCCCCGCGCACCTGACCATGCCCGGCCTGCCGGTGCTGGTGGGACTCGAGCTCACGGTCGCCGCGCCGGGCGTCTGGCGTCTGCCGCCGGCGACGACTGAAGCAGTACTGCACGCGATTCACGCCATCGAGGACAGCGGCCTCGAGGCGGCACACCCCGTGGATTTCCTGCTCGCCGGCCCGGATGGTTTCACCATCGTCCTGCAGGATGGCGGCAGCCGTCTACGCATCGGCAACGAGGATTACGTCGCCCGGATACAACGCTATCTGATGGTCCAGGATCGCGTGCCCACCGCGATCGATGTCGATCTGCGCTTCCAGGACCGGATTTCGTTTCCGAGCCGTGCAACGGCCACAACAACCACCGGCCGTGCCGCCGGTGGCGAGCGACCGGTCGAGACAACGATGACGGACATGACGACGAGGAGCAGCCATGAGTCGAGGTAGGCTGATCGTAGCGTGCGACTTCGGCACCACCACGTTTCGCGCCCTGGTCACCGAACTGCTGCCGTCCGGCGAACTCGAGTTCGTCAGCTGTAGTGAACTGCCCAGCGCCGGATTCGCCGACGGCGATTTTGTCGACCTGCGGCTCGGCAGTCGCTGCATCGCGCGCCTGTTGCAGGAGGTCGAGACCGCGGCGGAAATCGATATCAGCGGTTTCACCTACAACATCGCCGGTTCGCATTTGCGATCGGTCTGGGCGCGCGGACAGGTACAGATCGGTCCCGGTCCGCGGGTGATCAAGAACAGTGATCTGGACGCGGTGCTGGCCAAGGCGCGCAGTCTCGTCATTCCTTTCGACAACTGGATCCTGGCGGTCAATCCGGTGGAGTACGCGGTCGACCGGGTCAAGGGGATCATCGATCCGCGGGGTCGTATCGGTAGCCAACTCGAGGTGGAAGCGCACCTGATCACCGGATCGCGCAGTGTGGTGCGCAATGTCGAACTGGCCATCGAAACCGCGGGCTACGACGTGGCGGGGCGGGCGGTCGACATTCTCGGTACCGCCTACGCGTTGCTGTCGGCGGAAGAGAGGGAGCACGGCGTTCTGCTGATCGACGTCGGCGGCCAGGTCACCAACTGGGCGGTTTTCCGCAACGGCCGGATCGCCGGTAACGGGACCGTGCCCTGGGGCGGTTGCACCCTGACCAGCGACCTGGCTCACGGATTGCGCGTCTCGGCCGAGGAAGCCGAAGCGATCAAGTGCGAACAGGGCGTGGTCCTGCGCAGTCTCGAACAGGATGTGTCGACGGCAGTGCTGTTCGAGGAGGCGTGCCCGGAAATCACGCCCGGACTGATCGCGGCGATTCTCGAACCGCGTCTCGAAGAAGTCTTCAGTCTGGTCAAGAATGATATGCGTGATTCGCGGCCGCTGTCCACCCTGGGCGCCGGCGTGGTATTGACCGGTGGCGGCAGTCGCTGCCGGGGCTCGGTGCAACTCTGTGACGAGGTGTTCGATATGCCGGTCACGCGTCGCCACGAGGCCGCGGGTCTGAGCGGCGGTCGGCGTCTGAGCGACGGCCAGTGGGCCACGGCCGCCGGCCTGAGTATCTGGGCCGCCGGCGCGGTGCCGGCGATCGATTCCCCGCCGGACGACCGGCGCGACACTCCCGTGGGATTTTTTGACAAGCTGTCCGGTATTTTCCGCCGGGGGCGATCGGGAGGAGAAAATATTTCGGCAGAAACGTAAATTGACGTTGGCGTAGTGTGGCTCGTGTGTTAGGTATAGCAACAGATAAGCAACTGGCACGACCCATCTCAAGGAGGAGGCGGGCAGTCATGATGTTCGAATTCGCGGATGACTTCGAGAAGTTAGCAAACATCAAAGTAGTAGGGGTTGGTGGCGCAGGAGGCAACGCTGTCAACCGCATGGTCGACGCGGGGCTCTCCGGCGTCGAATTCCACGCCATCAACACCGATTTGCAGGCGCTCAAGGAAAATCGCGCCCATCATGTATTGCAGATCGGTTCCCAGCTGACCCGAGGCCTCGGGTCGGGTGGTAATCCCACCACAGGAATGCAGGCGGCCGAGGAGGACGAGGACACCATCGCGGAGTGCCTCCATAACGCCGACATGGTCTTTGTCACCGCCGGCATGGGCGGCGGTACGGGTACCGGCGCCGCGCCGATCGTTGCCCGGCTGGCGCGCAAGGCAGGCGCCTTGACCGTCGGCATCGTGACCAAGCCCTTCCATTTCGAGTGTGACGTGCGCGTCGCGCAGGCGAAAGATGGTGTCGCCGCGTTGCAGGACGCCGTCGATACGCTCATCGTCATTCCCAACGAACGGTTGCTCGATGTGGTGCCGCCCGACGCGAGCATCCAGGATGCATTCGCCATGGCCGACAACGTGCTGTGCGAAGCCACACGCGGCATCTACGACATCATCGCCCACGCACACCAGGTCAACCTGGATTTCGCCGATGTCCGAGCGGTGATGAAGGACATGGGCGTAGCCCTCATGGGCACCGGACGCGCCGAGGGCGAAGACCGCGCGGTGACCGCCGCCCAGGCCGCCATCAACTCGCCGTTGCTCGAGGACATCGATATCAACGGTGCCCAGGGTGTGCTGGTCAACGTGCTGGGCGCCAAGGTCGGTATCGCCGAGACCAGCGCCGCCATGCACCACATCCAGCAGGCGGTCGGCAACCAGGCGCACGTCATCTTCGGCTACGGTATCGACGATTCCCTCGGCGATACGCTCCAGGTAACGGTCATCGCCACGGGTTTCCAGCACGGCCGCAATCCGGCGCGGGCCAGTGAAACCCCGGGGATGGAAGACATCCCGGCGGCGTCTGTGCCCGAGCCGCCCGAACCGGTCACGGTGACGCCCGCGGCAGCGCGGGTGGCGGCGGCGACCGCCGCGCCCTTGACGACCGCCACGCTCGCGGCGAGCGCGGCTCCCGAACCGGTCGTCGACACACCGGTTGCACCGGTGGCAGCGGAGACGGTACCGCCGGATGCGGCGCCCTTGCGGGAGATGGCCGCTGCCGGCGGGAGCGAGGTCAGCACGGACGCTAACGAGACCGCGGGTCCGACCCAGTCCTCGGAGGTCGGCGCGCTGCATCGGTTCTTACGGCCGGTATCTACACAACCAGTTGCTTCTAAACCGGTTAAAGTTCAGCCCGTAGTGGAAAGGGAGGAGGTCGAACTCCCGGAAAACACCCATTCGCACGGACCGGCCACGGCGGTTTTCCGCAGCGACGCGCTTGTTGTGGACGACATGCACTCGCCGGCCTACACGCGAAAATACATGGACTGACGCATGTCGCTCTTCAGCAGACTCTTCGGAGGTGGGGATCAGGATTCCTACCGCCAGGGTATCGCCCTGTATGAGCAGGATGCCTTTGCCGCCGCCATCGACAAGTTCCGCATAGCCGCGCAAGGATCGCGGTCCTCACCCGTCTGTTCCCTCGCCTCGTTTTATCTGCGCCAAGCCCTGATCAACGAATCGCGGCGGCTCATTCGTCGCGGCGAAGCGGCCGCCGCGCTGCCCCACCTGCTGGAAGCGACCACCAAGTGGACGCGATTCCCCGACCTGCAGTTCTTGCTGGGAACGGCCCAGGGTCTGGTGGGCGAATGGCACGCCGCGCTGGTGGCGGCGCGCAGCGCCGGCCGCGTCAATCCCGACTATTGCGAGGCGCGTTTACTCGAATCCTGCGCCCTGCAGCAACTCGGACGCGAGCAGGAATGTGCCCGGAGCCTGAATGCGTTGCTCGAATCCGGCCGCCGCGTCGATCACTGGTTGATCAACGAGCTGTCCAGATCAAACGGCTACGACGAGACCACCCTGCCGGAGGAACTGGTCGAACACCTGGTTCAAGCGGCCGGTGGGCGGAGTCAGACCGAGGACGTGGCCGGGGCGGCGTCGCTGTGCCGATCCGGTCGGTGGGACGAAGGCCTGCAGCGTTTCGGCGAACTCGTGGCGCACAATCCGCGCTACGCGGATTATCGGGTCCAGTACGCCGCGGCGCTGTTTCAGGTCGGGCGCAATGCTGAGGCGCTGGTTCAGGTCGGCGAGGCGCTCGACCTGAATCCGGACTACCGGACCGCTGCCTACTTGCGTGGCCTGGTGCTGGCCGACCAGGGCAACCTGGTCGCCGCGCGTGACCTGTTGCGGGATGCCTTCGCCACCCGGCGCCCGGTGGACACCACGTCCCATGAGGAACTGCTGATGGCGTACCTGCGAGGGGTGCTGGAATTGCTGGCCGGCCGGACGAGCGCCGTGGCCGAACAGCTCGCGCCCTGGCCGGACCTGGCCCCCAGCTTCGCGCGCGCCGAGTTGCTGCTCGCCGCCGCCGAGGACGTGCAGGGCGACATCGCGGCCAGCGGACAACGCCTGCGGCAGCTCGCGACCTTGTGGCCCGGCGACACGGATTTCCACTATTATTACGCCTGCCACCTGCTGCGTGACGGGCGTCTCGATGAGGTCGGCGAGGTCCTCGGCCGGTGGCCCGCCGGGGGCCGGGAAAAGACAGACGGCTATGCCCAGTTGCTGGCGGGTGAACGTGCACTGGCCGCGGGGAAACCACTCCCGGCCGGCAACGCCGCGTTGCGCGGGAACGCGTCACCGTGGCGAGCCGCGGCGCTCTACCAGACCGCACGCGAGGCGGCAGCGAACCAGGACTGGGCAGGCTGCTGGCGACACAGCACGCGGCTCGCGACGGCCGGCCTGGCCACACAGCAGAGCGTGCAGCTGCAATGTACCGCCGCGGAACAGCTTGACGGCATCTCCGTGGTGCCTGCCGACTGGGCGCCGCCTCGCGTGACGCCCGACGTACAATTACCGCGTCTGGTGTACAGCAACACGCGCCACCGGAACGCCGACGATCCCCGTAAGCAGATCGAGGTGCGCCGCATGGTACACCCGACGCAACTAGTCTGGTCGTGGTTGTCGCCGGGATTCTGGATCGATCCGGTACGCGACTGGATCTGCTGAGTCGATCCCGCGTGTACCGGTGTGCCGCCGCCGCGTCGGCTCACGGCCAACGGAATACGAGCATCTTGTCGAGAACGGCGGCGAGGCGCTGCCATTTGAAAGGTTTGGTCAGGTAGGCATTGGCGTGGTATTTCCGACCCTTGATACGATTGCGTTCGGTGCGCGACGCGGTCAGGACGATGACGGGTATGTCGCGTGTCGCATCCAGCGATCGGATGCGCTTCAGCAGGCCGAAGCCATCCATCACCGGCATCATCAGATCCAGGATGACACAGTCGGGTAACTCTGTTCTGATGGCTCGATAGGCCTTTTCGCCATCGTCCGCCTGGTGCACGGCGTAGCCGTCGGCCACCAGGCGCATGGCCAGCGCCCGGCGCAGTTCCGGTTCGTCCTCGACGACCAGGATTCGTGGTTTGTCGAGCTGGATCATGGGCACAAGCCCTTCCGTGTATCTGTGGACGCCGGGTACCGGTTGCGCCGCACGACCGGGTGCGCCGGTTGAGGTTCCTGTCTTTTCTTCGTCACCGGGCGGGCCGACTTTAATCCGCCGGAGCCGGGTCGGTCGTCCAGCCGGCCCCGCGAATCGCTCACCGCCGCCGCCCGTTGCTGGTCCAGGCCCGGCGCACATCGTATATTTCTTCCGATGCGGCCATCGCCACGACGGCCGCTGTCCTGGGCAGCGTCGCCGGCGCTGCACGAATTGGAACCAGCGCGGAGAGACCGATGATTCAGCAACGATCTGGCCGAACTCCGACGGGTGTACAGCGCTACGTCGTCGCCGTGTCCGCCGGCTGGTGCGCCGTGATGCTGGCTTTCGGCATTTGTGCGGCGCAGCCGGCGACCGAGGCGCCGCCGACAGCGTCCGGAGAATCTTGCGCGGCGGGCATCCAGTACTTCGAGGCGCGGAACTTCCAGGCGGCGCAGCCACTGCTCGAACGCTGTCTCGAAAGCGTCGGCGAGGACCCCGGCACCTTGATCCGCCTGACCGTGGCCGGCAGCGCCCTGCGTCAGCTGGACAGCGCGGTGCGCTATGGCGAACGGGCGGTGGCGGCCGCGCCGCAGGATCCCGAAGCGAGATACTGGTTCGGGCGGGTGTTGCTCGAATCCGGCGACGTCGCCGGCGCTGCCCGCGAGTGGGAGACCGGCCTGCAGTATTCCACCGAACACGCCGGCATACTCGAGGGCCTGGCGCGACTGGCGATAGAGGGCGGGGAAGACCAGAAAGCCTACGGCCTGCTCACCCAGTTGCAGATGCTCGGCGTGGACGAGGGCTGGGTGTACCGCCTGCTGTCCGATCTCGCTCGCCGGCGCGGATTGTGGGCGCAGTCGCTGACCCATCATCAGGATCTGATGATCCGGGAAGGGGAGACGGGCGCGGACCTGCTGATCGCCGGTGAACTCAGCGTCCTGGCGGGTCGACAACTCGAGGCGATCGACTATTGCCGCCGCGCGGTCGCGCTGGAACCCGGCGCGGCCACCTATGGCGGTCTGGGCGAAATCCACTTCGCCCTGGGCCGGCACGACTCGGCGTTGACCTACCTGCGCCAGGCGGTCGAACTGGATCCGGACGAGTCACGGCACCGTTTCAATCTCGCCAACAACCTCGAACTGCTCGGCCTGAGCGACGAGGCCGCAACCCATTTTCAGACCTACGTAGCGATGGAGCCCCTGGATCCGCTGGGTCACCTCAATTACGGCGTACATCTCGAAAAACTGCTGCGTCCGTACGACGCGCTGGACCAGGTCCAGGAGGCGGTCCGGCTGGACGCCGACCTGCTTGAGGCGCGTGTGGTGCTGGCCCAGTTGCACGAGAAGCTGGGGCAGTACGGTGAAGCCGCGGCCGCGGTGGCTTTCCTGCTCGACCAGCAGACGATGGAACTGGAGAACCGCGCGTCCGTCCTGGACTGGCACGAGCGGCTGCTCGCGCGCCAGCGTGAGATCGAGGTCGCCGGCGAACGTGGGCAGAAGCGCTTGCTGCACATCGTCACCGATGACGCCAGGGCTGCGCAACAGATCGAACAGGAACTGGCCGAGGGTGTCGACTTCGCCCTGTTGGCCACCCGATTCAGTACGGGTTCGACGGCGGCTCAGGGGGGAGACATCGGTTGGATCGCGCCGTCGGACATGGTCGAACCGCTGCGGTCCGCCATCGAACGGTTGGCAGTCAACGAAAACAGCCCCCCCATCGAGGCGGGTGGGCTGTATCATTTTTTCCGGCGTATCAACTAGCGCCCGGCTGCCATGCGGCCACGCGCTCGATAGCTGTCATCGTCACGCCCGGACGCCGCGCACGTTGCGCCGGTCCGCAAAGATCGCAGCGATCATGCTGGCAGGCTGCGTGGCTCAGGTGACCTTGCGGACGGCGTTGGAACGAATGCAACGCGTGCAGACATAACCGCGCTGCACTTTTCCGTCCATCTCGAACTTGATCTTCTGCAGATTGGGCAGCCAGCGATGACGAGTCAAGTTATGGGCATGGCTCACCCGGTTCCCGTACTGGGGGCCTTTGCCGCAAACAGAGCACTTCCTGCTCATGGTTTCCTCCCGGTCGACGTTGAAATCCAAGACGAGGCAATTTAACATCTGAAAACCGCTCCAGCAAGGTTTTTGCCGCCGAAACGAGAAAAATGAAACCGGAAATCAATTTGAGCAGTTCGGTCCAGTTCCTCAAGACGGTCGGCCCGGTGCGCGCCCGGGCGCTGGCTCGGTTGGGGATCGAAACGGTGGGGGATCTGCTCCGGCACTACCCACGGGCCTATCTCGACCGGAGCGAGACGACCGCCATCGGCCGGCTGACCGTCGGCGCCGACGCCACCATCGTGGGCGAGGTGATGACGGCCGGCGATCGCAAGACCCGTCGCGGCGGATCGCTGCAGACGGTGACCATCGACGACGGTTCCGGCGTGATCTTCTGCGTCTGGTTCAATCAACGCTACATCCTGAAACAGCTGCGCAACGGCATGCGCGTCATGGCCAGCGGCCGGGTACAGACGCACAACGGGCGTCGACAGCTGATGCACCCGGACTTCGAGGTGCTTTCCGGCGAGGACGCCCGGTTGCACACGGGGCGGCTCGTGCCGGTGTATTCGCTGACCCACGGTATCGGTCAGCACTGGCTGCGACGGCTCATCCACGATTGCCTGACGGGGATTCGCGACGTCATGGCCGAAACGCTGCCGGCCGAGCTGCTGTCGCTACGCGAGCTGTGCAGCCGCCGGCAAGCCCTGTTCGGCGTCCACTATCCTGAGAACCAGCGGGAGCGCGACGCGGCGGTGCGGCGTCTGGCTTACGAGGAACTGTTCCTGGTGCAGATGCTCATGGCGCTGCGGCGCCGCAGTCGCCGCCAACGCGAGGGCATTCAGCTCGTAAAACCCGGTGACTTGACTCGTCGACTCGTCGAGTCGCTACCCTTCGCACTGACCCGCGCCCAGCGCCGGGTGCTCGCGGAAATACTGGCGGACCTGCGGTCCGGTGCAGTCATGCATCGGCTCCTGCAAGGCGACGTGGGGTGCGGCAAGACCCTCGTCGCCCTCGTCGCTACCCTGTTCGTCATCGAGCAGGGATACCAGGCGGTGTTTCTCGCACCGACCGAAGTGCTGGCCCAGCAGCACGGAAAGACTATCGGCCGCCTGATCGCCGGACTCGGTGTCGCGGTGGAGACGTTGACCGGTTCGACACCGGCCGCGACCCGGCGCGCCATCCTCGCCGGTGCCGGTCAGGGCGAGGTGGATCTGCTGATCGGTACCCACGCCGTGATCCAGGACGCGGTGCACCTGCCCAAGCTGGCGCTTGCGGTGGTCGATGAGCAGCACCGGTTCGGCGTCAGGCAGCGCATCGAGTCGGTGCGTACCGACGGGGTGGAAGCGCGGCAGGCACACGTGCTGGTCATGAGCGCCACACCCATTCCGCGCAGCCTGTCGTTGACCCTGTACGGCGATCTCGACCTGTCGATCATCGACGAACTGCCGGCCGGCCGCCGGCCCGTGACGACGACGATCGTCAAGGACGAAAAAGTGCCGGACGTCTGGCGTCAGGTCGACGACATGCTCGCGCGCGGCGATCAGGGTTTCGTCATCTATCCGGTCATCGAACAGACCGCGGGACAGGACCTGAAGGCGGCCACCGCCGAGTTCGAACGACTGGGCGAAACGTTGTTCGCCCACCGGCGCGTGGCCTTGCTGCACGGACGGATGAAAGCGCCGGTGAAAGAATCGGTGATGGCGGCGTTCAACGCCGGCGAGATCGACCTGCTCGTGGCGACCACCGTGGTCGAGGTCGGCGTCGACGTGCCCAACGCCAACGTGATGGTCATCCAGAACCCGGAACGTTTCGGTCTGGCGCAGCTCCACCAGTTGCGCGGACGGATCGGGCGCGGGGGCGGGCAGGCTCACTGTTTCCTCGTTTGCGATCGCTACCTGCCCGAGGAAACCTACCAACGCATTCGTTTCTTCGCCGAGCACCACGACGGCCTGCAACTGGCGGAAGAGGATCTGCGCTTGCGCGGACCGGGCGAGATCGGCGGCACACGGCAGCACGGTCGGCCGGGATTTCGTCTGGCCAATCCGCTTCGGCAACCCGACCTGGTCAAGGCCTGTGCCGAGGACGCGCGCCACCTGCTCGAGATCGATCCCACGCTGACCTCGGCGTCCAACTTTGTGGTACGTCACGCGCTCGACCGTGATTTCGGACAGATCCTGCCGCTGGCGGCGGGATGACCCCGGCGGCGCCGGCTGGGACGGCGCACGCTCGCCGTGCGCAGGCGCGGCCCGGCCCACAATCCGAGCGCAACACGAGTTTGCAGTAAAGGTTGCCTCCCGGCAGTCGATCAACGAGATGAACCTCTGAAGGATGCCCGGCATTGGGGACCGGTCGACGTACGCGTCAGGGGACTCGTCTTGGATTGTAGGAGGAGGAACACGGCTATGATCACCACCTGTACCGGCTGCCATACCAGCTATCGTCTCGACGCGAGCAAGGTTCCGCAACGACGCATCCGTGTCCGCTGTCCGCGTTGTGAAGTCGTCTTCAAACTGGACGGCACACAGGCGGCGGCCCGCGTCGACAGGTCGCCCGCCGCGCAGCCGATGACCGACGGGAGTGATCATACCGCACACGCGACCCCGGCTTCCGCGCCAGCGCCCGCCGTGGCGCCGGCGGCGCCGGCGGCGCCGGTCAACGTCGAGGGGGGGGCGACCCTGGACGGCCTGGAGAACGGGACGCCGAGCATGGCTGATCCGGAGTCCGATCGGTCAACAGTGCTGGAGGTGACGGAGGCGGCGCCGGCGGTCGCGACGCCCGAAACGACCGGTGCGGCACCGACCGACGCGGCACCGGCCGAACAAGCCAGTCGTCCGCGCCGGAAGCGCGACAAGGCCGAGATGCTCGCCAGGGCGCTGGTCTCCGATATTCTCGTGTACAATCAGGACGCCCGGGACAAGGCGCTGGCGGAGGGCAACCTCCTGGAAGCCCTCGGCGGCGAGATCAAGAAATCGTGGGAGCTGTACAAGGAGAAGGTCACGCCGGAGGTGGCCAACAGTACCACCCATTTCCGGGACGCCCTGAACGATATCCTGGCCGACGGCGAGAAACTGTTCTAGCGGGAGTCTTTTACCAGCCTGCTGTTGCCGGATGACGAGAACTCGCTCCACGCACTGCCGCTCGAGCGTACAGCCCGCGACGATCAGGTCGTGCAACGAGTTCTCGGACCGGCTAATTCCAATTGCCCGCTATTTCCACTTGTTCGCGCTGATCTCGCCCAGCAGATCGTCGATCTGCTGGCGAACCTTCACGTTTTGATCCGGTTCGAACAGCGCCTTTCTGACCGTGCCTTCCTTGTCTTTCTTGACGTAGCGCAGCGCTTTCAGATCACCCATCGACATCAGGATGTCCCGGCTGACCCGGACCTCCAGGGGATTGCCGTCCTGGTTGGCGCCCGGGTTGTGAAACGGGTGCATGCCGTTGCCCCAGCCGTGAACCACCATCGAGCACAGCAGCGCCCTGAAGGTATTCTGTCCTTGTACCGTCTCGAGATCGAAATTACCGCCCACGCGCTCGGTGACGCTGTCGATCACCGTGACCAGCTTGTCCGTCATCTCTTCGTCGACTTCCACTTGCAGCAAGCGGGAAAACATGGTCTTCAGAATCTTGTCGGTGTTGGTTGCCATTTGACCGCTCCCACGGGGTGGCGTTTCAACTCAAAGTTCTCCAGAAGGCGCCAGAAGGTGCCACAACGTTGCGAACATACCTGTTCTTGCTCGATCGGCTTGCAAAATGCTTGCCTTGTAACGGGCTGGCCGCAATATTTTTGTAACCCTCTGATATATATGAAGATACCTTGAGAGCGGATGGCACGATTGTTGCATTGTTTCGTCGCGGAGTACTCTGACGTGACGCAGGAGGACGTCTGTGCCGAATTCGACCCAAATCGTGACCCGCACCTGTCGGCTCCTGTATTTCGGGGCCGAGGGAACCGGTAAGCGCGAAAACCTGGGCCAGATCGTCGAATCCATCCCCGAGGATCATCGCCTCGCGCTGGCTGCCGAGGATCCGCAATGCCAGATCGCCTTTCGTCTGCGCAATCGCGACCAGGGGGAATGGAATGTCCTGGTACAGGCAGTCGATGCCGGGCGGGAGAAGTACAATTTCGCCGGCTCGCAACAGGCAGTGCCGTTCGATGGAATCGTCTTCGTCGTCAACGCCAACAAGTCGACCCTTGATCAGAGCCTCAGCACTCTCGAGGGGTTGAAGACCTATCTCGATACCTGGGGCTACGACCTGATGTCCATACCGGTGGTTTTGCAGTACAACCAGTCGGCCGCGCAGGAGATCCTGTCAGTGGACCGTCTCGAGAGTCTGCTGAATCCCTGGGGTCTGCTCTCGTTTCCCGCCAATTCGGCGCGGGGGGAGGGGGTCAAGGAGACGCTCAAGGCCATTCTGAGCCTGAGCATCAGCCATCTGTTGCAGAATCCGATTCCAGGTGATCCGCAACAGACGAATCAGGCCGGCTTCGATTCGGGACCGCCGATTCAAGGGACCGCCGGCATGCCCGGGCAAGCGGCGCCGGGAACGGCGGCGACCCCGCATCCGGCCACGACGAGTCCCTCTGTGTCGGTCGCCTCGTCACCGGTGCTGGCTACCGCCCCACCGGAACCGACTTTCTCGGTGCCCGCCCAGACACCGGATACGGCGCAAACCGCCGGAGTCCAGCCGCCGTTGCGCGTGCCGGTCTACGTTCCCCGCCACGCCCTCGACGAAAACGGCAACGCCCATATCGTCCTCGAGATCAGGCTTGTCGATTGACCGTGCGGCGGATCTGATATACATTCCGTCCATGACCAACCCGCAAGAAACAGCAGAACCCATCGAACGAGGTGACACGTCTGCCCGGGAGCGCTTTGCGCAAGGGCGGCAGTGCGAGAGCGCCGGCGACTTCGCGACCGCGCAGATGCACTACGAGCAGGCCGTCGCGCTGGATCCGGAGCAAGCCAGCTGGTTCTACCGGCTCGGCTGCGTGAACCTGAAGCAGGATCAACCGGCAGACGCCGAACGGCACTTCCGGCGCGCCGTCGAAATGGAGCCATCCGCCGGGCGCTACCTGACCAATCTCGGCGTTACCCTCGACCGGCTCGGTGATCGGACCGGCGCGATACGCGCCTACCAGAAAGCCATCTTCAACGATGGTTCGAGCGCCGAAGCGTACAATAACCTGGGGGCCATCTATGCCGAGGAGGGCCGCACCGACGACGCCATGCGCTCGTTCGAAGCCGCGATCGCGGTGGAACCCGATGCGCAGGGCTACCACAATCTCGGGCTCGTTCATTATTCGAATAGCGATTACGAACGCGCCCTGTCCTGTTTCGAGTCGAGCCTGGAACTCGATGCCGACTACTACCTCGCTTATTATTTCGCCGGTCTGTGCATCATGAAGAACGGCGTCTACGGTGAAGCGATCGACCGATTCGAGCGAGTGCTGCAACTGCATCCGCAGCTCGTGCGCACCCACTATCATCTGGGTGTCTGCCTGCACAAGCTGGAGCGCTACGCCGAGGCCAGTCAATCCCTCGAACGCGCGCTGGAATACTTCCCCGAAGATTCCCGCATTCACTACCAGCTGGCCCTGACCTACGACTCCCTCAAGCAGCCTCAGGCTGCCCGCGAACACTACCGACAGGCCAGGAGCGCCAAACCCGAATCCGGTTTCCACGGCGAGCGGAGCTGATCGATGGTGGGTGTTGCCCTGCTGCACGCGGCGCGGCCGCACAACGGGCTCGCCTGCGCATTGCTGGCGCTTGCCGGATACTGGCGTGGGGGTGGCCGCGACCTGGAACTCGGCGGCGCCATCGCTACGGCGGTGGTCCTGCTGTGCAGCGCGGCGCACCTGGTCAACGACCTCGTCGATCTCGGTGCCGATCGGACCAACCGACCGTCTCGTCCGTTACCCGCCGGCACCCTCATGCCGTCGCTGGCCCGCAAGGCCGCATTCGTGTTCTGGGCGGGAGGACTGGCCCTGGGGCTGGCCTTGGTGCCCGGCTGGTGGCCCTGGTGGTTGTTCTGGGCGCTTTGCGGTCCGGGATATTCGCTGCTCGCCAAGGGCCGGGGATGGATCGCGCCGTGCTGGACGGCTGTGGTCATCGGCAGCTGCTACCTGGCCGGGGTCCTTGACGCCGGCGTTCGTATTGCCGACGTATTGATTTTTATTGCAATAAGTTATTTTATTTTCTTCAGGGAATTGATAAAGATTACCGAGGACACCGCCGGTGATATCGACGCCGGGTACCGCAGTCTCGCCGCCGAGCATTCACAACGCTGGGCCGGCCTTCTTGGCCTGTCGCTACCCTTGCTGGCGGTGGGTATGCTGGCCGTCTGGGGTGTCTGGGCCGGGCGTCTCGGTCAATTGGCCGGCGGCGCCTTTCTGATCGTCCTGGCTGGTGCGCTGGGCGCGATACGCAGTCGCTCCCTTCGCGATCGCCATCTTCCTGGTTCCCTGCTCAAGATCGGTTGCTTCTGCGGTCTGACCGTCTTGTGGGGAATCATCAGCTAAGCAACGCTCGAGGGTGTCATGCTCGAATTGATCCAGGTATTGCTGCTGGCCATCACACAGGGACTGACCGAATTCCTGCCGGTCAGCAGCTCCGGGCATCTCGTGCTGTTGCAGCAGTGGTTCGGTGGACAGGACGGCGACCTGTTTCTCGACGTGATCCTGCACTGCGGGACGCTGGGTTCGGTGGTGTTCGTGTACCGGCGAGAGATCGGACGCCTGCTGCGCTGCGATCGCCCGGCGCTCCGTTACATGGGATCGCTGGCGCTCGCCACCGTGCCGGCTGTGGTAACCGGTGGCCTGCTGCGCGGACGGATCACGGCGCTGTTCCACGATTCGTCCTTCGCCGCGGTCGGACTGCTGGTGACCGCCGCCATACTTTTCACCACGCGCTTCAGGATGACGGAACGCGACGGCAACGACGAGCCCTGGCAGCCCCGTCCGGTTGCGCCGCTCAGGGCGTTGCTGATCGGCCTGGCCCAGTCCCTGGCCATCGCACCCGGGATCAGCCGGTCGGGGGCCACCATCGCGGCTTCCCTCTGGACAGGATTGCCCCGGGCGGAGGCGGCGCGTTTCAGCTTCCTGCTGTCGGTACCCGCGATTTGCGGGGCTCTGGTGCTGGAAGTGTGCAGCGGCGAGTTCACCACTCGCGGCGGGCTGGTGGGACCGGTCATCGCGGTCGTCGGTTCCTTCGTCGTCGGATTGCTCGCCTTGAAGTGGACGGCCCGAGCGGTTCTTCAGCACCACTTCTGGAAGTTCGGCTTCTACTGTCTACCACTGGGTGTGCTGGTGCTGGTTCTGCTGCGGTAGTAGACAGCAGACAGCCGGCCTTGCAGCCGGCTGCCGCGTTAACCCCGTGTTGCCGGTCGGCTAGGCCGGACTGGGCTGGAGAATCCGGTCGAGCGTTTCCTGTACGCGCTCCTGATCGAAGGGCTTGACGACAAAATCGCGCGCCCCGGCCTTGATGGAGGCAAGGACCTCTTCTTTCTGGCCCAACGCCGTGATCATGACCACCCGTGCTTCGCTGTTACTGGCGATGATGTGTCTGAGTGCTTCGATGCCATCCATTTCCGGCATGGTGATATCCAGCAGCACCAGGTCGGGAGTCAGTTCCGCGTAGAGTTCCACGGCCCGCCGTCCGTCGCCGCATTCGCCGACGACCGAGAAGTCCATGGTCGATAGGATATCCTTGAGCGTCACCCGCATGAATTCGGCGTCATCCACGATGAGTACGGTGTTGCTCATCACCACCTCCAGTTGCCCTGGGATCGGCGAACCGGTACTCGAGCTGCCCGGGAGCACCTGTTCCGCTCCGCCGTGTATCATCTGGTTGCATGTCGACGAAAGCCGGTCACCAACCTGTTTGTCTGCGTAAGCTAAATGATCGACGCAACCCAGGCTCTCTTTAGCTATGATTATGCATATTATGCGAATTCTTGTGGCGGTAGATGTGCAGAATTCCGCGGCCGGCGACATCGTGAATCTGCTCGGCGCGGGAACGTTTTCCTATGGTCGTGTTTCCATACGCGCTAGGATGTCGCCGGATACCAAATGCTGGTCATACATGAGGCATGCCCGCAGAGGTCAACGAAAGGAGCCTGTCATGTTGAGGATACAGTCCACCGCGGTCAAGGGAACGAGCGCAACCGGGTTCGCCCTGGTGCTCGTCACGCTGCTCGTCGCCGTCGCGTCGGCAAGTGAAGCGCCCGTCATCGCCAGCGCGGAGCAACGCACGGCCCTCGATCTCACGGTCTACAACAGCGACCTGGCGCTGGTCAGGGAAGTGCGGGACGTGGCGTTGCCGGCAGGCGTGTTCTTCCTCGAATTCCGTGATGTGCCGGCACGCATTCGACCGACCACGTTGCGGGTCGAGGCGCAGGGAAAATCCGAGCTGCACATTCTCGAGCAGAACTACGAGTTCGACCTGATGTCCAAGGAAAAGGTACTCGAGAAATACGTGGGCCGGGAGATCACCTGGCTCCAGGAAGAGGGCGGTCGCGTCACCGGTCGCCTGCTGGGGCTGGCCAACGGACCGGTGTACGAGGTCGATGGCGAGGTGGTTTTCTCCGTGCCGGGCCGGATTGTCTTGCCATCGCTCCCGCAGAACCTGCGTGCGCGGCCGACCCTGGTCTGGAAGGCCGAGAGCCAGCACGCGGGGCAGACTGCCGTCGAGACCTCGTACCTGACCGCAGGGCTGTCGTGGAGCACCGACTATGTACTGCAACTGGACAGCACCGGCACGTGGGCGGGACTGCAGGCCTGGGTCAGCATGAACAACCAGAGCGGCGCCGCCTACGAAGACGCGCGGATACTGCTCATCGCCGGTGACGTGCACCGGGCGCCGGGTCGCGGCGAGGTGATGATGATGGACGCCGCGCCGGCAACCAAGGGGGTGCGCTACGGCGGTGTCGTCGAGGAGTCGCTGTACGACTATCATCTCTACACCCTGCCCCAGCGCAGCACCTTGAAGATGAATCAGATCAAGCAGATCTCCATGTTCGAAGCGGACGGTATCGAGACGGTGCGGCACTACCGTCTGCAAGCGCACGCCGGATATTTCCGTGGGGGCGGGAAGCAGCCGAGCAAGGACAAGGTGCAGATGTTCTACTCCTTCGAGAATCGCGAGCAGAACGGGCTCGGTATTCCGCTTCCCGCCGGTGTTTTCCGGGTGTACGGCCAGGCGGCCTCGGGCAGCCGGCAGTTGCTCGGCGAGGATCGGATCGACCACACGCCGGTCAAGGAGGAGATCGAGCTCCAGGTGGGTACCGCGTTCGACCTGGTCGCCGAGCGGGTCCGCGCGGACTACACGCGAGTGTCGGACCGCGTCCATCGGACGAGCTACGAGATCACGATCCGGAATCACAAGGAAGAAGACGTCACGGTGGAAGTGCTCGAGAATGTCGGTGGCGACTGGACGGTGCTCAGCTCGTCGCTACCCTACAACACGATCAGCGCCGCCGAGATCGAGTTCCTGGTACCGGTTCCGGCCGACGGGGAAACGGTGCTCACCTATCAGGTAGAAGTGCGATTCTAGGCTTCGGCGCCCCGGCCCCGGAGTATCAACGATCCGAACGGTAGGCTGCAGCGCGCCCCTGCAGCCTGCTGTCGTCAGGGAGCAACGCGCAGGCGCGTTCGTAGGCCAGCAGGGCGCCCGCGCGGTCACCCAGCAGCCGACGGGTCTCGGCGAGGTTGACCCAGGCTTCGGCGCGTCGCGGCGCCAGCTTCACGGCCCTGGCGAAGGTGGCGGCCGCCTCGTCGTGCCGCCCGAGGCGCAGCAGGCAGATCCCCGCATTGACCACCGGTCCACTGGCGCGACGGTTATGGCGGGCGGCGTTCTCGAAATGGGGGAGCGCTGCCTGGAACTGGCTGCGCGCGAGCAGGACGTTGCCGAGATTGTGCTGCAACGACGGGTGATCGGGTGCGAATTGCAGCCCGGTGCGCAGCAGCGCTTCGGTGTGCGACTCGAGACCTGCCAGCCGCGCCAGGGCCGCCAGGCTCAGGCAGCGGTCCCCGTCGCCGACACTGCCCGCCGCCGTAGCCGGGAGTGCGTCGGTCAGCGCTGCGACCGCCCGCGCGAGATTCTCCCTGTCGGGAGGATCGTCCGGCTCACTGCGTTGCTGCTCGGGAGGTACCGGGACGAACAGCACGCCGGCCTCGTCGGCGGTGTCCAGTCGCCAGGCCGGACTGTGGAAAAGGGTCTGGATCAGCGCGTGCACCGCCTGCGTCCGATGGGCCAGGCACACCGCATCGACTCGTCTGCGC
This sequence comes from uncultured Fibrobacteraceae bacterium, assembly GCA_964384055.1. Taxonomy (GTDB): domain Bacteria; phylum Krumholzibacteriota; class Krumholzibacteriia; order LZORAL124-64-63; family LZORAL124-64-63; genus CAYLIV01. The sequence continues at coordinate 143,711 of CAYLIV010000002.1, read as the reverse complement.
TGCAGGATCTCGAGCGCTGCTCCACCACCGCCCTTCAGCGCCTCGTACTCCAGCCAGATGGCAGCGGGATAGACCTCGGTCCGGCCGTCGATGTAAACCAGCCCCGCCCGCTGACGGACAAGGAAGGCGGCGCTATCGACGTTGTTGGCTACCCGCAACGGCCGCGCACCGGTTCGTGATCGCAATCGCTGCGCCGCGACGAAGGGGTACTGGGCGGGGGTCACCCCGCCGCCGTAACGCCGCGCGACGCCTTCACCGAGGTAGAAGCGGTCCGAACGCAACGCCGACAGCCAGAACGCTGCCGCGATCGCTGACGCGCCGAGCAGAGTCCAGCCCAGCAACCGCTGCGCGCATGCCAACCGACGTCGATTCCGTTCGCCGGTCGTGAACTTCCGGAGCCGGCCCAGGCGCTCCCAGGCGAGTCGCCGCTCGGCCCGGTAGCCCGAGTGCACCAGGAAGAACGCGAGTCCGTAGAAGGCGATGTTCCGCTGGGTCTGCCAGGCGCCCCAGGCCGCGAGAATCAGGATGGCGATACGCAGGAGCCCCACCCTGCCCCAGGTCGCGACGACCCACACCGCTGCCCAGACCAGGCTCAGCATGTAGATCCGGATCGTGGTGCCGAGCGCTTCCGGCGTCTGGAGCAAGGGGACGAGTTCCGCGATGGTCGTACGCAGGTCGACACCGGCCGCGCCGAGGTGGGAAATCGCCTTCACCGGGAACAGCAGGCCCGGCAGTCCGTTGGGCGTGAGCAACCCGGCCAGGATCGCCAGACCGATCGCCGCCAGGCGCCAGCGAGGCGCCAGTACCTTCGTGTGCGCACCCGCCGGTTCGCCGCGAACGCTCGCCGGATCGATCCCTGGGTCGGCGAACAATCGTTTCTGGAGCGGCAGCAGCACGCAGGCCAGCAGCCAGATCGGTGCCACCAATCCGTAGAAACCGTGGCACTGCGCCCAGAGGACCGTGATCCAGAAGGCGCGGCCCGCCGGATGCCGCGGGTCGACCAACGCCAGCGGTGGTCGGCTGCTGCTTCGCGACACGGTGGCAGCGGTGCGCCGCTGCGTTGCCGTCGCCCGCTCGTCGAGAGCGGTCTCGATCCAGCGCAAGGCAAGTACGAAAAAGAGGTAGGACAGCAACTCCGGTCGGATGGTCAGACGCGGCCATATCAGCATCAGCGCGACGACGGCCGGCAGGGAAAGGAAAGCCAGACGCGGAACCGGGCTGCCGCGGCCGCGGCCGTGTGGCCAGGCGCGATCGCCGAGCAGGAGCACGAGCACCAGCAGCGTCGCCAGACCGATACGCAACGGATTCCAGCCGCGAGCGCGCTGCAGGACGTCCGCCGGATCGGTCGCGCCGAGATTGCCCGTGACCGTGACCAGGATCTGGAACAGCCACTCGTGATCGATCCACGGCTGGTCCGGCGCGGTGAAACTGTAACCGTTGGTGCGGGGGATGCCGTCGCCGGCGAGTATTGCTTCCCCGGCCCGATCGTGCAGCCAGATATCCAGGTCGGAGAGGGTGTGATGGGCCAGGGTCACCGTAACCACAACTGGAACGAGGACCGCCAGCACGGCGAGTCCGCGCAGGCGCGCGGGCGACGGCCGACGCGCGGTCGGCAGCGTGTCCGATTCCAGATTGGTCATCCGGATAATCTACGTGGTGCGTCACGAGGAGCCAACAGAAAAGCCGCGCGCGATGGTGACGGCAGGCGCTCAACTGTCTCTGTCCGCAATGACAAAGTGACTGGCCCGAATTCGTTGTTTTGACAAAATGTCGATAAACTCGGACTGGTTTCGTCGATGTTACGATTTGTTAAAATAACAAGTAGCGTAAAATGCATAATGACAGCCTCTTACGCCATTCAGCGAAAAACTCGGTTTCACTCATTTCTGGAATGGGACTTGTTATAGGGGGGTGCCCAGCGCGATCCATCCGCCGACTTTCGGGGTGGATGACAAGAACCTAAGCGAGGTAGCCAAATGGCAAATAAGAAGAAAACAAAAGAAAAACAGGCGCCCGCCGCGGCCCACTTGATGAGCAATCTGGATCTGTATTTCCAGGAAGTGAAAGCCTACGACCTGCTCTCGCGGGACGAGGAATGCGAGTTGGCGCGCGGCATCCACAGCAACGACAACGAGTCGCTGCACCGTTTGGTCAAGGCAAACCTCCGGTTCGTGGTTTCCATCGCCAAGGAATACGCCCATTACGGCGTGTTGCTGGAAGATCTGATCAACGAAGGGAACCTGGGACTGCTGAAAGCCGCCCAGCGTTTCGATGAAACTCGCGGCTACAAGTTCATCTCCTACGCCGTGTGGTGGATCCGCCAGTCCATCCTGGCGGCGCTGGCCAACCACTCCAAGATCGTGCGCATGCCCCTGAACCGGGCGCGGGTGCTGAACCAGATCAAGAAGGCGTCCGGCGAGTTGCAGCAGTCGCTGCGGCGCAAGCCCGAGCCCGAGGAGATCGCGATTCGGCTGGGCCTGTCCATCGAGGAAGTGAAGGACACCCTGCCCTTGATGCAGGACAACTTCTTCCTCGACGACTACGTGGGCAACGACGAGGACAGCACCTATCTGGATTTCCTCGAGGATACCAAGAGCGTCGGCCCGGACAACAAGGTGCTCGACGACGATCTGAACAGCAGCATCGGACGCATGCTCGGCGATCTGAAGGAGCGCGAGGCGAAGGTACTGCGCCTGTACTACGGTCTGGGTTCGGACAAGGAAATGACCCTCGAGGAGATCGGCCAGATCATGGGCCTGACTCGCGAGCGCATTCGCCAGATCAAGGAAGAGGCCTTCGACAAGATTCGCACGTCGAAGACCTTCCGCTACATGCACGACTATGCCGAACTGAGTCGAGCGAGCTGACGCGCCGTGGCGTGTGCTCGGTCGTTTAGTACCATATCGATTCGTTCAGAAGAGCAAAGCTCCGGTGGTGACACCGGAGCTTTTATTTCAACGGTAGGCTACGTGGTTTCGTCCAACGGCGCGATCGTCACCGCACCGGCGGTGGCTTCCCGCAATGCCGCCGCGAATGCCGGCCACCGCGAATTGGGCAACCATATTTCCCACTCGATATCCTGTGCGTAGTTCTCGTTGGTGGTTCGACCGTCGTGCGCGGCCAGCAGGTGGGCCACGGTCTTCTGCAGCGAGTAGGGAAAGCGGCAGACGAAATCGTGACCGAGCAGGACGGTCCGGCGCGGCGCGCCGTCCAGTGCCGCCCGCGCGGCATCGCCGTAGGCTCGACTCAATCCACCCGTGCCCAGCTTGACGCCCCCGAAATACCGCGCCACCACGGTCACACAATCGGTCAAGCCCGCCTGCCGGATGGCCTTGAGTATGGGCCCGCCCGCCGTACCCGATGGTTCGCCGGCGTCGTTGCGGATCTCAGCCACCGCCGGCTCCCGACCCAGCCGCCAGGCGTAGCAGACATGACGGCAGTCGTGGTACTGTCTGGTCATCGCGGCAACCACCGCGCGGGCCGCCTGTTCATCCCCGGCCGGTGCGGTCCGGGCCAGGAAGCGGGAGCGCTGGACCTTGAGCTCGGCCGACGCGGGTCCGGCAAGGGTCAGGATGCTGTCGCCGGGATCGGCTGTTTCGGACATGGTGTCACCCGGGCTAGTACCTGGTCGGGTTTCTATCACCCACCAGCTCAGGGGAGAAGCCGCCTTTGCGAACGCAGTTCAGCATAACCGTCATTTGGTTACGTGGCAATTGATTACCTCGGTTGCCGGCGCGGGTTTTCGCCATGCGGGCTGGCACCACCTTTGCATTACCGACCGGATATCCGGATCGGTATCGCCTGGAGAGGATGCGTCATGAATACACAGCGCCACGATCGCAACACCAGGCGACAGGCTTGCCGCCGCCCGAGGCAGCGGCCGATCACCGTCCTGCTGGTCGTCCTCGCGCTGATTGCCGGCTGCGTAACGAGCCGCCCCGCGAACTGCTCGGCCGAACAGTTGCCGCGAACCCGGATCGGCCGACCAATCGGCGACGGTCCCCGATTCCTGACCGGACATCTGTCGATCAACGGCACCAACGAATACGGTCTGTTCTTCGGCGGTTTCGGCGCGTCGATCGTTTTCCGGCCGCAAGCCGCCGCGGAGTTTCTCGACAGCCTCTACGACTGGAACACGGGCCTGGTGTTGCAGGCCGACTACCAGCGCGTCGACGGGGCCGGCCGGCGGATCCTGTCGGCGGACATCATCGGTCGGCGATACCTGCAGAACATGCGGCGCCACGCCGGCGTCGGCAGCAGCTTCGTCGGTGCCGGTCTCGGCGGCAGCGAGATCACCATTCCGCTCGACGGGACCACCGTGGCGTTCCAGAAATGGTTCTCGTACCTGCTCGAGGCAGGTTACGAGTGGAAGCAGGGTCCCGGCATGGTGATGGTCCTCAAGGCGCAATTTCGCCGCTACGTCCACGAAGAGCAGAACTACTCGGGATACGCGCTTCAGTTCCACATGGGTATTCCGCTGCCCTGGTGAGCGCCGCCGGCACCGCCGGCTACACAGGCGTCGCGGCCGTGATCGCCTCGCCCGCCGCGTTCCATTATTTTCCGACCTTTTCTTGGCGCCCGAGGGCGTTGACGGTATGTTTGCTACTCCCGGAATCTTTTTGCAGCGCCACGGTTGAAACCGGACGCATTGCAACGGCGGCCAACCGGAAAAGCTCGAGGTATCGCGATGAATCACGGTGATCACAGAAACGGAACCCCCCGGCGCCTCGTCCTCCTGTCCACGCTGGTTGTGCTGCTGACGGGCGCGTCGGTGCTCGTGGCGCAGGACGAGCTGAGTTACGAGCAGTATCGTCGTCTCGCGTTGACCGCGGACCGGCTCCAGAGCGCGGAATCCTACGAGCCGCAGGCCGGACAGGTCGGGATGTATCTCGTGCTCGGCGACCGCTACGGCACGGTCCACGTCTACTACCTGACCGACGACGCCGGGGAGCGGGTCTGGACGAGCCGCAGCCTGAACGGCAACGTCGAGGAAGTGCTCGCCGTGGATCTCGACGGTGACGGCTTCGAGGACGCGTTCGTGGCCCGCACCAGCGCAGGCATGATCTACGTCTGGTCCATGGACGACTATCATCTGATCTACGAATCGTTGCCCAACGATTTCGAACGCATCGCCTGCTTCACCGCGGCCAACATGGATGACGATCCCGCCGTCGAACTGGTCGTGAACGCTGACCGGCACATCTACTACATCGACGGCGATGCGTTCACCCGCGACTGGACGAGCATGCAGGAATACGAGGCCACCCAGATTCTGTGTGGTGACGTGGACGGAGACGACCGGATCGAGATCGTGCTGAACTCGGGTCAGGTCATCGACGCGGCATCCGGCGACGTGGAGTGGGAGGAAGAGGTCTTCGGGTCGCGGATCGAACTGCTGGACTTCGACGGCGACGGCGTCCTGGAAGTGCTCACCGAAAGCCCCGGCACGCCGCTGCGTATCTTCGAGATCGACAACCGGGACGAGAAACGTTTCCAGTGAGCAGCGCGGAAAAGTACGCCTGACGCCAGCGGCCGCCGTGATCCCTTCACGGCGGCCGCAGTCTCGTAACCAACCTACAGTGCGTTCGGCGTGGCGCCGTCAGCGAATTCCCTGCATCACCTCGAGCATCTCCTCCGGCGATTTGAAGCCGCTGACGGTACGGCCGTGCAACACCTTGCCGCGCGAATCGATGAAGATGATCGCCGGCAGTCCGCCGATACGGTACTCCTCCCAGATCGCCGCCATCTCGTCGTCGCTCTCGGTCGCATCGACCTTGATGACGATGAAGCGCTTCGACTCCTCGACGACCGGCGCCTGGTTCCAGACCTTCTTGTCGAGAATCTTGCAGATCTTGCACCAGTTGGCCCAGAAGTCGATCATGATCGGCTTGCCGGTGGCCTTGGACTCCTCGATCTTGCCGTCCAGAAACGCCCGGACATTTTCGCCGGTGTGGATCTTGGTCCAGGGCACCTTGGTGAGTTTCGGCTCCTGCGCGGTCGCCGCAGCCAAGGCATCGCTCGCCGCCGGCGTGGTCGCGGCAACGTGGCCCGCGTCGGTCATGGCAACGCCCGCGGCGCCGGCGGTCTGGAACGGCGGCAGCAGGAAGCCCTTTTGCAGCAGCGTGCCGCCGAGGAAATACAGACCGAAGACCAGGGCGATCAAACCGATGCCCTTGCGCGCCCGGTCCCACCAGTGGCAGCCGGGTGCCACGTTGTCGAAGGCGCCGATGTAGATGGCCGCCAGGATGGTGGCGATGCCCAGCAGGATGAAGAAGACGGTCTCCGGCAGCACCATGCCCGGTCGCACGAAGTAGAAGGCCATGGCCACCAGCAGCAGGCCCATGCCTTTCTTGATCGATTCCATCCAGCCGCCGCTCTGGGGCAGCGACTTCATCATACCCGGGAAGGTACCCACGGCCATCAGCAGCATGCCCATGCCGATGCCGAAGACGAACAGTGTCCAGAAACCGAGGAACCACTTGCCCGTGGTCGCCACCCAGACCAGAAGCGCCGCCAGGAACGGTCCCACACAGGGGCTCGCGACCAGGCCGGCCACCATTCCCATGACGAACACGCCGACCAGGCCACCCTTGCTGGCGCCGGGGCCCTGCAGGCGGTCGCGCAGAAAAGCGGGTGCCTGCAGCTCGAAAGCACCGAACATGCCGAACGACAGAACGAGCATGAGAACCGCGATGGGAATCAGGATCGGCGGACTCTGCATGAAGGCGGTGATACCGCTGAACACCGTGGCGCTCAGCGCTCCCATGATCGCGTAGACGAGCGCCAGTCCGATCACGTAGGTGACCGACAGCATCAGGCCGTGGGCCACGCCCTTTTCCTGGCTCTGGGTACCGATCACCGCGAGGGTGATGGGGATCATGGGATAGATGCAGGGGGAGAGGCTCATCAAGAGGCCGAAGCCGAAGACGATCACCAGAAAGGGTATGATGCCCTTGCGGCTGATGAAGTCGGTGATCTTGTCGGCGGTCCACTCCTCGCCGAAATCGACCGTGAGCGTGCCTTGCCAGGTCGCTGTCTGGACCTCGCTGCTGGTGTCGAGCTGGTAAGAGACACGCAGTTCGATGTCACGGCTCGCCGGCTGCGCGTCCGGTAGTACGGGCGCCGCCCACTCGAAGGTGGTCTTGCCGCGAAAGAAACCGCCCTCCGCTTCGGTTGTCGCTTGCAGGGGATACGCCTCGTCGAGCAAGGCGTCCTCGCCCGCGACGGTCGCGACGACTTCGACGCTGCCGGCAACCAGGGCGCTGCCCGCCGGCGGCGTGAGGCTCACCTCGAGCAGCAGATCCTTGCCGATCTCCGTGAGCTCGGACCGCGGTGCGACCTCGAGCTGTGCCTGCGTGGCGATCGCCGCTTGCGTGCTGCAGAGAACACTCGCGACAATGAACACGACGAGCGACATGGCCGGTATCCGGCTGCTTCCGTGTCTCGAATGCATGGAATCGTTCCTCTCCTGGAAAACTCGACCCGATGAACGAGCGGATGCCCGTAACCATTGCTGGCCGCGAACGAGGTGACCACCGAAATGGACTGTCGCAGAAGCAGCGTGCGGCGCGTACTGCAAGAGTTTGGGGACCAATCCAAAATAGAGGTCGAAGGGGAATTAACCAAGGACTGAGTCGTGGGTTCCGTGTTTTATTCGTCTGGGTGCGCCGCCGGCGGCCGGCTCGCGCATTCAACACTAGGTAAACCTGCGTTTATTCGATATATTGGCCTAGCAGAAACCCGATTCCGATTGCTCCGAAGTCGGTCGCCAACGGCTTCCGGCGGAAAGGATTGTCCGTGCACAGCGTATCCGCGAAAAAGATATTCCCCCGTTTGCTGGTGACCATTCTGCTGGTGCTGGGGACCGCTCTGACGACTGGCTGCGGTTCCGATTCGTCGGAGCAACAACCGACGCCCGATGTAGACACCAAGGTCGGCGGCGCCGTCGGTGACCAGGCGCCGCGATTCGAGTTACCGGATCTCGACGGCGGCACCTTCAAGCTGAGTGACCACGAGGGCAAGGTCGTCCTGGTGGATTTCTGGGCCACCTGGTGTCCGCCGTGCCGCGCGGCCCTGCCGCATCTGCAGGAACTGAGCGTCGAATATGCCGATGAGGGACTGGTCATAGTCGGAATTGCCACCGATCGCCAGGGTGCCGAGATCGTCAAGCCCTTCGTGACCAAGAATGGCCTGACCTTCGAGATCGTGCTGCCGGCCGACCAGATCGACCAGCAGTTCGGCGGAATCCGCAGCATCCCGACGACCTTCCTGGTCGGACGTGACGGTGTCGTGGCGAAGAAATGGATCGGCTACAAGGACAAGGCGATTTACGAATCGGCGATCAAGAGTCTGCTTTGACCGGAAGCGGTTGGTGGTCGCGGGCGGTGGGCAAAAAATTACCCCTGGTTGCGGCGTGTCAGACCTATCAACCAGGGGTTAGATGTCGATGGTCATTTCCTCAGCCACCAGAAGAGATCAATGACCGCGAGCCCCGTTATGATGACGATCTCGGCAGGCATTATCTCCCCCTTTCTTACGACGAGGGTGATAGGTTCCATCCGTAGTAAACACTTCGGCCGTTGCTGATATTTCTTTAGGAAATATGGTGTGCGGTTGGTGGGATGGGGTTGGATAGGTTTCCATGATCCGGCCTCCACGTACATCGTGAGCAACTCGAAGGCCGTATGATGGACGTGAAGATCAACCGGTAGATTCCTGCGCCAACTCGCTGAACTGCAGGACCATGACCGTTTTGTCGTCGGAATCGAGTGCGCCGCCGAACTGCTCCACGGTGGTCAGGATCCGGTCAGGGATGGTCGCAAACGGCCGGTTCTTGTTGGCGCGCAGCGCGTCGATCAGGCGATCCAGATCGAAGAAATTACCCTCCGAATCGGTCTGGTCGGTCATGCCGTCGGTGTAGGCGAGCAGCAGATCCTCGGCTTCCAGCGAGAGCGTGCCGCGCCGGTAGCGGTGTTCGGGGCTGACGCCGAGCACGGGCCCGCCCTTCTTGAGCTTTTCCACGTACGAGCGCCGCTTGCGAAACAGCACCGGCGGATCCATGCCGGCGTTGCAGTAGTTCAGCTGTCCGCTGCGGCAGTCGAAGGTCCCGTAGAAAAAACAGACGAACTGGCCGGGATCGGTCAGTATCAGCACCTCGTGGTTCATCTGGGTGATGACCCGCTCCGGTTCCCGGCCGCGTATCGCTTCGGCGCGGAAGGCCACGCGCAGGGTCGTCATCATCAGGGCGGCCGGGATGCCCTTGCCCGCCACGTCGGCGATACAGAAGCCCAGGGTCTGGCTATCGAGTGGGAAGTAATCGAAGTAGTCGCCGCCGACATGGCGGGACGGCTGGTTGCGTCCGTGGATCTGCACACCGGCCATGACCAGCGGTTCGGTGGGCAACAGGCGGGCCTGGATCTCCTTGGCCACGGCGAGTTCGGTTTCGAGCTTGCGCCGGCTGAGGCTCTCCTGATACAGGCGTTGGCTCTCGAGCAGCGCGCCCGCCTGCACTGCCAGCAGGCGAAGATTGGCCAGATCCTCCTGGCTGTAGAGGGCGCCGTCGCTCTTGGGCCCGAGACAGAGAAAGCCGGACAGCCGATTGCCGGTCACCAGCGGGACGAGCAACTCGCAATCGAGGCGAATCAGCAACGAGTGCGACTCGGTGTCGGCCACGGCGGCAAGCAACAGGCCCTCGAATTCCTCGACGAAGACAGGACGCCGCATCTGGTTCAGGAAGTCGGCCAGCCCGCTCTCGGTGCCGATGGCATAGACCGGTTTGGCCGGCTCACCGTGGCTGATGCCGGCGACCTCGTCGAGGGTCTCGGCGTCCGGGTTGCTGCGCAGGAACAGCGACATGCGGGTCGGGCGATACAGGTGGAACAGTCTTCGCAGGAGGATGTCGGTGGCGCTGCGCTGTTCGATCAGTCCTGTCAGGTCCTGGCCGAGTTCGAGGATCGCCGCCCGGTTGGCCTGCCGGGCGGGATAGAAGGTGCGGTCGACCAGCCGCTGAGCGTTGCGCCGCAAGGGGAGAAAGGCGAGACAGCACGCGGCCACGGTCACGATCAGCAGCGGATTCGTGGACACGTGAAAGGTGGCGGCGAGAAAACTCCCCAGCAACCCGACACCGATGAAATAGGCCGCCAGCAGGAGGATGGAGAGCAGACCGTAGATCAGGCTCGAGCGGACTACAAAGGCGGTGTCCAGCGCGCCATAGCGCAGTATCGCCACGCCGAAGCTCAGGGGGACGAGCAGCAACGAGAATCCCATGTATTGCCACTGCGGCACCGGCGAGTCGGGACGCACGCTGCCGAGCAACATGGCCACGAGAAACGGCAGCAGTCCACACAGCAGACCGAACAGCACGACCCGCATCTTGGTGTGCTGGATACGGTGATCGCGTCGCCACACGCGGCGCCCGAAGATGAACAGGCCCACCAGGAAGTAGAGGACGAAATAGGCGATCGACGCATATTGCGCAAACATGACAAAGGGCGACTGCGCCAGGTCGAGGCCCATCAGCTGGATTGCCACGTACATCAAGAACAGCGGCAGGATGGGCAACAACAGCAAGCGCGGATTCATCCTGCCTAGGGAGAAGGCGGGCGTGGTGGTGGGAAAATGCAGGAAAAAGCGCAGGAAGTACGCCGGACACAGCAGCTGTAGCAGATAGCGCACGTTCTCCTTGACGGTCATGTAGAAATGCGATGGCCAGTTGGGAATGTCGGCGAGAAAAAACGCGAACACGAAGCAGAGCACGAAGAAGTTGCGCGCGACCGGATCGTTTCCCTTCGACAGCACCCACCAGCCCATGACCAGAAAGGCGAGACCGGCCACCCACAGACTGTAGTCGCGGATCATGCGCGACTGCAGCGGGCGGCGTGGTTGGACCTGAACGGTATGTACACGCCCCTCGCGGCGCAGGCTGTAGGTGCGTGCCCGGAGATCGTAGCTGCCGGAGGTGGCCACGAAGTAGTCGATCATCGTGGGGGTCGTTTGTCCATCCACGGCGAGGACCTGATCTCCCTTGGCCAGGCCGGCCTGGGCGGCGGGCCCGCCGGCATCGACCGCAACCACCGTCAGCTGGTGTATCGAGACACCAAAATCCGGGTTCTGCGTGATATGCACCGCCACCGGAATGGTCATGATCAGGAGCGTGGGAGACAGGAGGTAGAGCCCGACCAGCCTGGTCAGGCGTTGGAACACGGTTGGTTGCTGTAGAACGGCGGCGATCATGGTCTCAGGTGGCTGAGGGCCGTTGACGACAGGATTTTCAGCCTATAGCAAAGCCTAAATCCCGAACAAATGCAAGGATTCCTAAAAAACCATCGCTGGCGGAGGCCGGAGGTGGAGCGAAATGGAAATCACAGGGTGGCCCACCAGGCGAAGAGCGGCACGGTGACGGACACGGACATCCAGAAGTCGTCGGCGCCGTCGCCCGACGATTGCTGTCCGCTGCGGTGGGACCAGCCGATTCGCAACTCGCCGCGGCTGCCCCGTGGCCCGCTGCAGACAACGGTCAATCCCGCCTGGACGGTGCGGCGGACCGGCGCCGAGGGAAAGCCGCCGTCGGTTTGGCCGACCGACGATTCGCCGGTGTCCAGGTCGATACGGCCGTGGCGGCGCCAGTGTCCCCAGCAAAGCAAGCGCTGTGGCGCGGCCGGACGCCGGATTTCAACAAAACCCGTCACGGTCTCGCTGTCCGGACCGGCCGGGTGGCCCAGCGGGGCGCCCCAGGCCCGGTAACGGACCAGAGCCGATCGGTGGATGTAGGTCCAGGTGTGCAGACGGCTGTATTCCACGCCGGCCAGTACGGCGGTCAGCGGCCGGGAGCCGCGATCGCGACCCTCGTATTCGGTAACGGCCGGCAGGACACTGGCCGCCGGCCCCGTCTCGCCGGACCGTCTGACGATGCCGGCCAGCCAGCCGAGCTGGTCGGGGTAGGTGTCCCGATCCTCGAGGTCGATCATGTAATCGTCGAGGAGAAACTGTCCGTAGCAGGACCAGCCGGCCGCCGGTTGCCAGGTGACGTCGCCGGACCAGAATCCGTTCATCACGAAGTCGCCGGCGCCTCGTTCCTGCTGGGTCAACACCCAGGGCAACAGCGGATTCAGCGCCCACAGCGGTGGGTTGCCCGGTGTCGCCAGGAGCACGGTTTCGGCGAAGCCGATACGCAGACGATCGCCCACGGCAATGTCGAGCCGATGCGCGCTCAGGTACCGCGCGAACACGGTACCCCGCGTGTCCGCCGCGCTGTCGCCGCTGATACCATCGGCCGGTGCCGGCGGCTGCAATTGATCGTCCAGCCGCTCGACGCAGCAGCGTGCCGACCAGCGTGGTCGGTTGTAGGCGAGGTCGACTCCGTCCCCGGTTGCGTGCGCTGCGTCGAGGAGCAGCGAGCCGCCCCAGCCGGGACCCCAGCGCCGCCAACGCCGGCCGAAGTGGGCGGTCACCGGGCCGTTCTCGTACTGGATGACCGCGGTCGGAATCTCGATGGCGGCGTCGATTTGCCGGTATTGCGGGGCCCGTCGCGTGGGATCACCGGACGGTTCGGAATCGATGACCGCCCGCTGGTACACCGACCAACCGCGCGCCAGTCGCGCGAAAAGCCCCGTCGTCTGGCGCCAGCGCAAACGCGTATCGTCCACGGTCACGAGACTGTTCGCCGGTACCGCGGCCGCCGGCAGCTGTCCTGGTAGCCAACCGCTGTCGATCGCGATCTCGGCGGCCATGTCGAGGCGCAACCGGTTGATGCCGCCCCCGACGGGGACGGCCGGCAACCGGGGTCCGCTTTCCCAGATCGCAGGCGTGAGCAGCGTATCCGGGTCGATCCGTGTCAGACGGTCCAGCGCCGCGTCGAAGGCGGCCTGCCCGTACGGTGTGCGCCATCGCTGCGGGAATGATTCCGTGTCGCTCCCGTGCGCCGCATCCGCGACGAATACGGCGAACAAGGCGACCAGCGCCGGCAGCAAGCCTCCGACCGCGCAGCTGGCGAAACGTCGAGATCGGACCTGCGACACGGTCTGATAACGGATTTGCTGCACCACGATGTTGTGTTCCTTTTCTCAAATCCCATCGGCGCCCCAGCGGTCGGGCTGAAACTACCAGCCATACCCCGGCACGCACCAGCGCGAATCCGCCCCACTGCGCAACACAGTGCACCAACCCGACCCGTTGGATCGGTTTTTGTTGACAATGAATCAAGAAACCGATTAAATCGTAGCACTGACCCTTCCCCCTCCCAGGAAGCTGCAAAAAGTATTCGGATATATCGCGTTGGTAGCGAACGGAGTCCCCCGGCGAACGACCGTGTTTGGGCGTATTTGGTCTATTGACAGAAGGACGATCCGGATGAATCTGGCCACCGATCCCGATATCCTCTTTCGTTTCGTGAAGGAATGCGCGCAGCCGTGCATCCCGAACGCCGAGTTCGAAGCAGCCAGGGAGCATTTTTCCAACGGCCGTTACGATGCGTCGCTGAACGCCATTCACAGCTTGATCGGCACGCCGCGGCCGGCTCCCGAGCGCTCGGCGTATCAGCATGACGACGTGTTGCTGTTGACCGCCTGGAACTACCTCGAACTACGCGAATTGCGCCACTGTCGCGTGGTGCTCGATTTCTACTACCGGCGGTATCGAGACCGCCGGCCCGATCCCAGATCGGTGCTCATCGAGCAGTGGCTCGGCTTCTACGACGCGCGCTACGCGTCCGTCATCGCGAAGGCGGACGAGTGGATCAAACGGTTCGTTCGTGAGCTGGATCCGCTGGTCGGTAATTTTCTTTTTCTGCGCGGCAGTGCGTACGAATGCCTGGGCCGGTACGACTGTGCTCTCGATGACTACGAAACAGCGCAGGCAGTCTTCAAACTGGTGGGCATGCGCAAGGACCAGGGTGAGGCCTGTCTCTACTGCGCCATCATGATGATCGTGAAGTCGCGTTATGGTGACGCGGAGAACTGGTTGAACAAGAGCAAGGAAATCTTCCGGGACCTGGGACTGATGTGGCGGTTCGGCCACGGTTGCCTGAACCTGGGCATCGCCTTCTACAAGAGCGGCCTGTACGAAAAGGCCGCCGCCGAACTGACCACCGCCCGCCGGTTGCTCTCTGCAGCAGGCGACGAGTTGAATCTGTGCCGTACCGATCTCGCCTGGGGAAACGTGCTGCGGTTGCAGCGTCGGTTTCCGGAAGCGCGCAACACGCTTCAGGCGTCGCTGCAGCTTGCGGGTCGGCGCAAGTGGGTCCGCGAAGAGTGCATCGCGCTGGAATTCCTGGGAGCTGTCGACTTCGACGACGGTAAGCTGGCGACAGCGGACCGTTATTTTACGCGCTGCCTCGATGTCGCCGGCGCTCTGGAACACCCGGGCGATCTGACCGCAAGCATCTTGCGCCGCCAGGGGGATGTCGACGTCGTCAGAAAACGGTATGCGTCGGCCATCGAGGCCCTGACGCGGGCCCGGTCGCTGTCCAGAACGCTGGGTGACGGCAACGAGAACGGTCTGGTGCTGCGGTGCCTCAGTGATTGCATGGTCGGCATCGGCGATCTGCAAGCCGCCCGGCGTTATTGCGAGGAGGCGATCGCCGAATTCGAAAAAACCGGATCCGGACACAAACTCGGTATCGCGCATTTGCGTGCCGCGGGCATCCTGCTGGAACAGAGCAACCTGAAACACGACGAGGACCGAGTCATTCCGCTGTGCGACAAGGCGTGGCTGCACGCGCTGTCCGCCCACGCCCACTTCGTTCGGCTCGACCTCGACGACTGGCTGGAGCAATCGCAGCAGCTGCTCACACGCATCGGACAGCGTCGGCTGCAGGAAGCGCGGTACCGGCAACGTACGGCGGCAGACCGGCAACACTTCGACCCCGAGCAGGACATCGTTGCCGTCTCCGAGCCCATGCGGGAAGTGCTGCGGATCTGCGACGCCTTTGCGCCCTACGACGAACCGGTGCTCGTGACCGGCGCGACAGGGACGGGCAAGGAGGTCATCGCGCGGCGCATCCACGAGAAGAGCAGCCGGCAGGGAAAGTCCTTCGTGCCGGTCAATGTCACGGCGATTACGGATTCCATGTTTGAACGTGAGTTCTTCGGGCATCGCAAGGGAGCGTTCAGCGGTGCCGAAAAAGACGTGCCCGGGTACGCCGCCCTGGCCCATGGCGGGACGCTGTTCCTGGACGAGATCGGTGACATGCCCCGGCAGGCACAGCCGAAACTGTTGCGCCTGCTGCAGGACGGTACCTACACGCCGCTCGGTCATCCGGGGCAGGAGCAGACGGATATCCGCCTCGTGGCGGCGACCAACTCCGACCTGCGCCAGCGGGTGGCGGACGGCCGGTTTCGCGAGGACCTCTATTTCCGATTGCGCATTCTGGAGATCAACATTCCGCCGCTGACCGAAAGAGTCGACGATATCGTGCCGCTGCTGGACCATTTTCTGAGTCTGGCCGTCGGGCGCTCGGTGCGCGCGACCGACTATTTCAACGAACCGAGTATCGAAACCCTGCTCGGGCACAGCTGGCCGGGGAACGTGCGAGAGGTCGCCATGGTCGCCAGTAGGGCCAACATCAGTATGAAAGCCACGGGCAAGGTGTACGTGGAAATCGGCTGCGAGCCGGATTCGCCCGCGGCCACGGGTCCGGATCTCGCGGCCCACGCCGCCGCCGGCGCCGCCACCTCCAGCGAACTGACGCGCTCGCGGCTCGTGCTGGCGCTCGACGAGGCCGCCGGCAATCGCAGCGAGGCAGCACGCCGCCTGGGGATCTCTCGCGCGACGCTCTACCGGCGACTCCGCCGTTTCAACATCACCTGACGAACAGTCGTTGCACGACCGATGCCGCGGGCGATGTCGCGGCCGCCGTTCATGATTGCGGGCGTGCGGCCACCGGGCGCGCTGCGAGTCGAACCGCTTCGGGTTGACCCTCTTTGGTAGCGGGTGTTACATTGCTGGATTGCTCTTACGGTCCTGATTCCTGAAGTCGGGCGCGGAGAACCACACGAGGAGACAGCGAGTGAACGAGATCAGGCAGCTGACGAAATACGCACCTCAGGGCATCGAAGAGAAATGGTACGCGTCATGGGAGGAGGACGGCCTGTTCGGGCCCGATCCCGATGCCCCGGGCGAGCCATTCGTCATCACACTGCCGCCGCCAAACGTCACCGGCATTCTCCACATGGGACACTGTCTGGGCAACTCCATCCAGGATACCTTGATCCGCTGGGCGCGCATGTGTGGGCGCGACGCGCTCTGGGTGCCGGGAACCGACCACGCCAGCATCGCCACCGAACAGGTGGTTTCGCGCCAGATGGCCGCCGATGGCGTCGACAAGCGTCAGGCCGGGCGGGAGGCCTTCCTCGAGCGCGCATGGCAGTGGAAGGAAAAGACCCACGGGCGCATCACCCAGCAGCTGCGTCGGCTCGGCTGTTCTCTCGACTGGCGGCGCGAAGCCTTCACCATGGACGAGGCCCGCAACAAGGCCGTGACCGAGTGTTTCGTGGCGCTGCAGAAGAAGGGCTTGATCTACCGCGACGTCTACCTCGTCAACTGGTGCCCCGTGTGTCTGACCGCCATCAGCGACGACGAGGTGGACTACCAGGAAGTGCAGGGGCACCTGTGGCACATCGACTATCCCTTCGTCGACGGTGACGGCTGCTTGACCGTGGCGACCACGCGGCCGGAGACCCTGTTCGGCGATGTCGCCGTTGCGGTGCACCCGGACGATCCCGAGCGCAGCCCGCTGATCGGCAAGCTGGTCAAGCTGCCGCTGACCGGGCGCGAGATCCCCATCATCGGCGATGCGCATGCCGATCCCGAGCTGGGGACCGGATTCGTGAAGATCACACCGGCCCACGATCCCAACGACTTCGAGGTCGGGCGGCGCCACGAGCTGCCGCAGGTGATCTGCATGAGCGAGCAGGCCGTGATGAACGACGAGGCGGGACAGTTCGCCGGACTGGACCGCGACGAATGCCGCAAGCAGGCGGTTGCCGCTCTCGAGGAGCAAGGTCTGCTGCGCAAGACGGAGAAGAACCAGCATCAGGTCGGGCACCACGACCGTTGCGGCAACATCATCGAACCGTATCTGTCGCGGCAGTGGTTCCTGCGCATGGACAAGCTCGCCGAACCGGCCATCGCGGCCGTGGACGACGGCACCATCTCCCTGTTCCCCGAACGCTGGGTGGGCGTCTACCACAACTGGCTGCGCAACATCCGCGACTGGTGCATCTCGCGGCAGCTGTGGTGGGGACACCGGATCCCGGTCTGGTACTGCGACGACTGCGACGAGCAGATCGTCGCCACCGCCGCGCCGGCGGTGTGCCCGCAGTGCGCGTCGACCAGGTTGCGCCAGGACGAGGACGTGCTCGACACCTGGTTCAGCAGCTGGATCTGGACCTTCTCGCCACTGGGCTGGCCCGACGAGACCGCCGATCTGCAGCGCTACCACCCGACCACCGTGATGGTGACCGCGGCCGACATCATCTTCTTCTGGGTCGCCCGGATGATCATGGCCAGTTACGAGTTTCTCGACGAGCGACCTTTCGAGGAAGTGCTGTTCCACGGCATCGTGCGCGACGAGCAGGGCCGCAAGATGAGCAAGTCGCTGGGCAACAGCCCCGATCCCATCGCGATGATCGACCAGTACGGCGCCGACGCGCTGCGTTGCTCGCTGGTGATGCTGACGCCGACCGGGCAGGACATCTTCTTCAGCGAGGCGAGCCTCGAAGTCGGTCGGAACTTCTGCAACAAGATCTTCCAGGCGACGAAACTGGTCCTCGGGATCTGGGACGAGGCGGGATTGCCGGCGGCAGCGGCGGCGCAGGCGCCGAGGCCGGGGCAGCTCGAACTCGCCACGGTGCTCGCCGATGTGGATTGCGACGCGCATCCGGCGGCGGCGGTGACCGCCATCTGGCAGGCGACCTTCGGCGCGGCGCCGCCGATTGTACTGCACGACGAGGACCTGCCGCTCGAGGATCGCTGGATCATCGGTTGCCTGCTGAAGACGGTGAGCCAATGCAACCGCAACCTGGAGAAACGACGCCTCAACGACGCCGCCTACGAGGTCTTCGACTTCTTCCGGCACGAGCTGTGCGACTGGTACCTCGAGGCGATCAAACCCCGCCTGCGCGACGCCGAACAGCGGGATACGGCGCTCGTGATCGCCGTGCTGAACCTGGCGCTGAATTACAAGCTGTTGCATCCGGTCATGCCGTACATTACCGAGGAGCTCTGGAGCTGGCTGCCGCCCAGCAGCGGTTACCTGATGGTCTCGCCGTTCCCCACCTACACCGGCGCGACCGTGCTGGCAGCGCAGCAGGCGCGCTTCGAACAGTGCAAGGAAATCGTCGCGGTGATCCGGAATCTCCGCAACGAACTGGGCGTGCCGCCGGGCAAGCGTGGCGGCGCGGTGCTGCGGGTTCCGGCGGACGAGGTGGCGACGTTGCAGACCGACGCCGAGCGGATCGCGCTGCTGGCCAAGCTGGAGACCGTCGAGGTCGTCCACGGCGGCGACGATCCTGCGCCGGCGGGCGTGGGCGTTGCCGGTGGCGTCGAGATCTTCCTGCCCATGGCCGGGCTCGTCGATCTGGAGAAGGAACGGGCGCGGCTGGGCAAGGAACTGGCCAAGATCGAGAGCTGGATCGAGGGCTGCCAGGCCAAGCTGGACAACGCGAAATTCGTGGACAATGCACCAGCAGCGGTGGTCGACAAGCAACGCGAGTTGCTGGCCGAAAACGAGGCCAAGGCCGTGAAACTCAGGCAGCGTCTGGCTGCCCTGCAATAGGTGTTGCGGTCGAGAGATCGAGGAAGCTGATGGCTGTGCGTGACGATCAGAAGACGCCGGGCGAGCTGCTGCAGGAGGCACGTCAAGCCCGGGACATGAGTATCGACGGTCTCGCGGACATCACGAAGATTCCGGCGGAGATGCTGCGCGCCATCGAGCTGGACGAATACCAGCAGATCTCCGGTCCCCTGTACATCAGGAGTTTCCTGCGGGCCTTCGCCGACGGCGTCGGCGCCGTCGGCCGTGCGGTAATCGGACGCGACGAGGAGAAGTTCAGCCGGCCGCCCGCCCTCGCCAACCCGGGTGCGGTCTGGAGCGAAGACGAGGTAGAGGTCAAGAAGATCACCGGCGACGCACGTCTGCTCGTACGCGGCCTGGCGATCGCGCTGGTCGTGGTCGTGATCGGTTTCGGAGCCTGGCGGATAATGTTCCGCGACGGTGAGAGCGCCGACTCGTCGGCCGCGAGCGGCACCGGCGTCGAGACTGGCGTGAGCGAAGCCGGCGCGCCCGACACACCACCGGGTTCGGACAGCCTGGCTGGTTCCTGGTTGGAATCGTCGACCGAGGTGGCGACGCCGCCGGCGACAACGCCGTCTGCCGGGATATCGCCGTCCGGTGATACCGCGCCACCCGCCGAAGCTGCGGTTCCGGAACGGATCCCCGACACACCGGAACTACCGAACGCAGCGGCCGGGGTGCCGACGCTGCGTTTTGCCGGCGGCAAGGAGTTCCCGCTGGTGCTACGCGTCATCTGTCCCTTCGAACGCACCATCAACCTGCGGCGTGACGGCGCCGCCGCACCCCAGTCGGTGCAGTGGACCGCAGCGCGTTATATCTCGCCCTTGCCGGCGCAGGATGTCGTGCCTGGTCGACCCTATGCCGTCCGCGAGGGCTACGTCGTCTACTGGGGTGCCGATGACAACATCTACCTGCAGCTCGGCGCCGTCGATGGGGTCGAGATCAGGCTCAACGGCGTCGCCCAGGCCGTGAGCGATTATCGTTTCGGCGGCGAGATTCTACTCAACAGGGATTCGCTCGATCCGTGAACACCTTTACACTGCATGCGCCCTTCTCACCGACCGGCGACCAACCGGAGGCCATCGCTGCGCTGGTCGCCGCGGCGCGGCGCGGTACCCGTTATCAGACGCTGCTCGGCGTGACGGGGTCGGGCAAGACTTTCACCCTGGCCAACGTGATCGCCGAGCTGGGCGTGCCGGCACTGGTGTTCAGCCACAACAAGACCCTGGCCGCCCAACTCTACGGCGAACTGAAGGGCTTCTTTCCGGAGAACGCCGTCGAGTACTTCATCTCCTATTACGACTACTACCAGCCCGAGGCCTTCCTGCCCGCGACCGACACCTACATCGAGAAGGACGCGAGCATCAACGAGGAGATCGATCGCCTGCGCCTGCGTGCGGTCAGCAGCCTGATGGTGCGGCAGGATGTGATCGTCGTCGCCAGCGTTTCGGCCATCTACGGACTCGGCAACCCGCGCTCCTTCCGCGAGAACATCTTCTCCCTCGAGGTGGGGCAGCTGCTGGAGCGGGACGAGCTGTTGCAGAAACTCGTCGGGGTGCACTACGAACGTAACGACATCGAGCACCGGCCGGGCACCTTTCGCGTGCGTGGCGACACGGTCGAGATCTGTTCGGCCAGCGAGGAACGTATACTGCGCGTCGAGTATTTCGGAGACGAGATCGAAGGTCTGTCCCACGTCGAGCCCCTGTCCGGTCGTTCACTGCGGAAGCTCGACAACCTGGTGGTCTACCCGGCGCGGCAATTCGTCACCGACAAGTCGGAACTCGACGGCATCGTCGACCAGATCGGACGAGATCTCGAGATACGTCTCGGCGAGCTCGACGAGGCCGGTAAGCCCCTCGAAGCCCAGCGCCTGGCCTCCCGTACGCGCTACGACATGGAGATGATCCTGCAACTGGGTTTCTGCACGGGCGTGGAGAACTACTCGCGCTACTTCGATGCCCGTCAGGTCGGCGAACGCCCCGCCTGTCTGCTCGATTACTTCCCGGACGATTTCCTGCTGATCATCGACGAATCCCACGCGACCGTGCCGCAGATCGGCGCCATGTACAACGGCGACCGCTCGCGCAAGATGAACCTCGTCGAGCACGGCTTCCGCCTGCCCAGCGCCTTGGACAACCGGCCGCTGGTCTTCGGCGAGTTCGAACAGATGATGCCGCGTACGGTCTTCGTCTCCGCGACGCCGGCCGATTACGAGCTGGAGAAATGCGAGGGCGTGATCGTGGAGCAGGTGATCCGGCCGACCGGGCTGGTCGATCCGCCCATCACCGTGTTGCCCGTCGAGCACCAGGTCGATGACCTGCTCGATCGTATACGCGAGGTGACCGCCCGTGACGAACGGGTGCTGGTGACCACCCTGACCAAGAAGATGTCGGAGGATTTGACCGACTATCTGGCCCAGGCCGGCGTCAAGGTGACCTACCTACATTCGGACATCGCCGCACTCGACCGCATCGAGATATTGCGCAAGTTGCGGCTCGGCGAGAGCGATGTCGTGGTCGGCGTGAACCTGCTGCGCGAAGGGCTCGATCTGCCCGAGGTGTCGCTGGTGGCGATCCTGGACGCCGACCGCGAAGGTTTTCTGCGTTCGGAGCGCAGCCTGATCCAGACGGCCGGGCGGGCCGCGCGCAACGTCAACGGCCGGGTCGTGATGTACGCCGACCGCCTGACCGACTCCATGCGCCGGGCCATTGCCGAAACCGAGAGGCGGCGCGAGAAACAGCTCGCCTACAACGCCGAGCACGGCATAACGCCGCGGACGATCCAGAAGAGCCACGAAGAGATCATGCAGTCGACGGCCGTGGCGGGCGAGCGCAAGCCGGCAGCCACGACGGACGTCGACGAGAAGCCGTGGCAAATAATCCTCGATCAGGATCTCTCGCCCCGGGAAATGATTATTATGTTGGGACAGGAGATGGAAGCGGCGGCTACGCGGCTGGAGTTCGAGAAGGCGGCGGCCCTGCGCGACCGGATCGAGGATTTGAAGGCCCAGTGGGGCGTGTCCCGGACCGACGGAGAGGGGCAACGATGAGTCAGGAAAGCGACCTGCAGTTTCCGCGCGACGAGTGGATAAGGCAACTCGTCGTCCAGAGCCTCGCCGAGGATATCGGTACGGGCGATGTGTCCACGGCGGTGACGGCAACGGCCGGCGGCCCGGCGCACGGCCGCGTGATCGCCCGGCAGGACGGTGTGATCGCGGGTCTGCCTTTGCTCACGCAGGTCTGCGCGCAGCTGTCGTCCGAACTGGTGGTGGATGTTCTCGAACCGGATGGCAGTGCCGTGCGCACGGGCACGGTGGTCGCCCGGGTGGACGGACCGGCCGACGCCATGCTCAGCGGCGAGCGAACCGCGCTCAACTTCCTGCAGCATCTGAGCGGGATCGCCACCGCGACGGCAGCCTTTGTCGCCCGTACCGCGGGCACCGGCTGCCACGTGCTCGACACCCGCAAGACGTTGCCCGGTTACCGGGCCCTCGCCAAGTACGCCGTTCGCGCCGGGGGAGGGCACAACCACCGCCTGGGTCTCTACGACCGGGTCATGCTCAAGGACAACCACTGGGCGGCGGCCGACGGAGCCATCGCCAGGCTCGTCGCGCGAGCGCGCCGGGAGTATCCCGATCTGCAGATCGAGGTCGAGGTGGATGATCTCGAACAGCTGTCTCTGGTGCTGCCGCTGGCCGTGGACTGGATCCTGCTGGACAATTTCACACCCGCCCAGATCCGCTCGGCGGTCGCCCTGCGCGAGCAGTCGCCGGCTCGCGGCGTCACGCTGTTCGAGGCGTCGGGCAATATCGGTCTGGAGAACATCGCCGACTACGCGCAGGCCGGCGTCGACGCGGCGTCGGTCGGCTGGTTGACCCATTCCGCACCGGCGCTGGATATCGCCCTGGAGATGGATCTTGGCACCGACGCGCAGCCGGGAGTCGACTCGTGAATCCGCCCACCCATCGCGACTGGTTCGGCCTGGCCGACTTCTGGCCCGGCCCGCGCTTCACCCGCGACGGCGCCCGTTGCTATCTGCTGGAGGAGGTGGGCAGTACGAGCGACTTCCTGCTCGGGCGCGGCGAACCGGCCTATGGCCGCTACTGCCAGTGGAACGGCTGGGGCTGGGAGGGACGACCCCTGGCCGAGATGTCGCCGGTCACGGTTCCCGCCCTCGGCACGCTGGTCGTGGCGCGGCGCCAGACCGGCGGACGCGGCCGGCACGGGCGGCGGTGGACCGATTGCGGCGGCCTGGCCATGTCGTGCGTCGTGCCGGCACACCGGGCTTCGTTCACGCTGGGCTTCTCGGTCTGGGCCGGGCTGATGGTCGTGCTCACGCTGCGCGAGGATTTCCGGGTCGACGTGCGTTTGAAGTGGCCCAACGACATCCTCGCCCGCGGCCGGAAACTCGGCGGTCTGCTGCTCGATAGCCTGGGTTCCGGTCAGCAGGCGAACATCGTCGCCGGTCTGGGCATCAACCTCGACACCGGGCCGGCGGACTTCCCGCCGCCGCTGCAGGGATGCGCCACCAGCCTGCTGATCGAGACGGGCAAGCGGATACGCCCGGCGGCTCTCGCCGGAGCGGTGCTGGCCCGCGTCGACGCCGAGATCGATCGCTTCGGCGCGGAAGGCTGGGCGCCCTTCGAGCGCGAGCTCACCTGTTGCGACTGCCTGCTCGGGCGCGAGGTGACCCTCGAGGCCGGCGGCGAGCAGATTACCGGCCGCGCCGCCGGCATCGACCAGCGTGGCGCCTTGCTGCTCGAGGACGACAGCGGCCGGCGCAACGCCTACCATGCCGGCGAGGTCACCCACACCCGGATGGTGGTCGAGGAACGGCCGTGAGCTGGCGAACGAATAGAACCGAAGCGCGGGGGACGGTGGGGAGGCCACCCGAGAGGAGATCGTCATGGAAACCGTGCTGGTAAACATCGGCAACAGCCGGATCGTGGCGGCGCGCTGGCCCGAGAGTGCCGACGATCTCGTACCGGACCCCGACTGGCTCGCTGCCGACCGGACGCCGCCGCGCGTCCGGCGACTGTTCTCGATAGCCACGCCGCACAACGACGTCGAGCTCGACGACCTGGAATCCGCCTGTCGCGGGCTCGTCGCCGAATACGGAGCGACCCAGCTGGTTCTGAGCTCGGTCGTGCCGCGGCTGGACGGCTATTTCACGGCCGATTTCAACCACCTGAGAAAGATCGACAGCACGACCGATTTCCCCTTTGCCGTCGCGGTGGACGAACCGGGGGCGGTCGGCGCCGATCGTTACTGCAACCTGGCCGCGGCCAGTGCCGCAGGCTGGGAAACGGCCCTGGTCGTCGATGCCGGTACGGCCACGACCTTCGACCTGCTGCTCGACAGCGTCTTCGCCGGCGGCTTGATCGCCCCGGGCATGGCCTTTGCGGCCGAGAAGCTGGGCGAAACCGCCGCTCGCCTCGCGCCGGCCCACTTCACCGAGAGCCCCGTGGCGGTGGGGACCAATACAACGATGGCGATGCAGGGCGGTGCGTATCACGTCGGCTGCAACGGTGTGATCGGCACCATCGAGGCCTTGCTGACCCGCTATGGCGCCATGCCGGTGGTGATCACCGGGGGCCTCGGCCGATTCCTCGTACGCAGCGGCTGGTTGCATGATCCGGACTGGACCCTGCGCGGGATGGCGGTGCTGGGCTGAGGCGCGCGGCGGTACGGCTGGACCCGCGTGTGCGTGCAACCGAATGACTTGTTCCCCACTGCCATGTAAGGTTCCGTATCCTGATATGTATCATTACGCGGAAGCATCATGTGCTGGCCATACCAACCAGAACCGGTCGGCACCGTACATCCGACCCAAAGGGGATACGCCATGAAGAACGCCGTGCTTGCGCTCGTTTTCGTGTCGATCGCCGGATCGGCCTTTGCCGTCGCCGATCCCGATCCGGACGGCATCGGCATCTGGTTCGAGCTGTCGGCCGACACCAATGTTGTCGAGGTCCCGTTGTTCGGTATGGTCGACGTGTTCCTGGTCATCAGCAATCCCACGGCGGCCTCGATCGGCGGCTGGGAGTGCTCGCTGGAGTTCGATACGAACGCGGCGTTGAACGTCACCGGTTGGATCTTCAACGGCGGTGGGATCTGGATCCCGCAGGATCCGTATTTTTCGGTCGGTCTGCCGGCGCCCCTGCCCGCGGAGACGGCGACCTGGTTGATGACCTTCACGGCGATGATGATCGAACCCCAGGGCACGACCTTCCTGGTCGGTCCCTACGAGACGCCCTCCGTGCCGGAGAACCTGCCCATCTATGTCGACGGTGAGGACCTGACGAATTTCATCCTTCTGCGCAATTCGACCGGCTACGGTCCCGGCGGCGAAATTCTACCCTGCGCCGCCATCAACGCCGATCTGCAATACTCTGCGACACGTGACCTGAGCTGGGGTGCGGTCAAGAACCTCTGGTAGCGCGCCGATAAAAAAGGGCCGGGGAATCCCCCGGCCCGCAAACTGTTTTTCGTCTATCCGCTTCGCTCACTCCGGCGCAGCGTCGCGCCGGCGCAACACCTCCGACCTAGATCATCCTGATGATCCAGGCTTTCGACCGCCGCTTCACCTTCCCGAACCAGATCGCCAGCGGATACATCACCACCAGTAGCGCGACCCAGCCGATCAGCGATTCCGTCACGGCGCCCTCACGGTAGAACAGGCCCAGACGCTTGGTAAAGATGGCCAGCAGGGGGATGTGCACCGCATAGAAGAACATCGGGACGCGCCCGACGACCGCCAGCGGCCGCAGGATCTTCCAGCGGGCATCGATATAGCTGAACAGGCCGACCTTGAAAATGACCAGACCGCCGAACCAGAGTTCATGCGCCAGGCTGGGCGGATATTTCTGGACGAGGAAGAACGAGTACGAGAAGAAAGTGTCGAAGGGGAAGATGGAGCCGTAACTCTGAGCAAAGCGTACGAGCCAGGCCGCGGCGATCAGGCTGACGCCCACCAGCATCGACTTGCGCGCCCGCTCGTCCGGATCCTTCCAGACCGAGAACCAGAAGTGGGCCATCACCGAGCCGAGAACGGCCAACGCGAACCAGGGCAGGAGCGGGTACTTGTTGTAGTCGCCCGCGTCGATGAAGAACTGCATGGGGAAGTGCACCCACGAGTCGTGACTGTAGGGGATCTTCAACAGCAGAGGGTGCACCAGCACCGTCACGGCGGCCACCGCCGCGCGGAATTTCCACGAGCGCTTGACCATGAAGCAGATCAGGATCATCGACACGCCGATGGTGGCGATGATACCGAAGTGGTTCAGACGCAGACGGGAGAAAGCGCCCCAGGACGAGTTGACCCAGAGCAGTTGCACTGCGATCAGGAACAGGCCGCGCTGGATATAGTCCCAGCGGGCCGACCAGTCGCTCGCGCCGTGCTTGCGACGGCGCCAGTAGGCGAAGTAGACCATGGCGCCGTTCATCATCAGGAATCCCGGCGCGCAGAGGTAGCCCATGTAGCGCAGCAGGAACTGGGGCGTGTTGTTGAAGAAGGGATCGATGGGATCGAGGGTCAGCCAGGCCGAATTGAAATAGTAGTTGGCGTGGCCCAGGGCCATCATCACGCCCACGAGCCCGCGGAACTCGTCGATGAAGGCGTACCGATTCTTCTTTTTCGCTTCTGCCATGAAGGGATCCCTTTCCTTGATTTCCTCGCTGCGTTGCAGGCGCTGCCCACAGTTGCCGAGCACCGGGTCGGGGGGGGGGGGGGGGGGGGGGGGGGGGGGGGAGACGGCGACAGGGGACCGGCCACACC
>CAYLIV010000002.1:0-117132 GCA_964384055.1 uncultured Fibrobacteraceae bacterium | reverse complement strand
GGGGGTTTTTTGGGGGCTATTTATTCTTTCGGCGGCCTAGTTTTTGCGCCGACGATCAGTCGACGTCGACGGTCCGCACGACGCGCAGGCCGATCGTGTCGTCCGTCGAGTCGGGATAGTACCCTTCGCGCGCGGCGCTGCGGCAATCCTGACTCGTGACATACCAGCTGCCGCCGCGAACCACGCGTCGCGTGCCGCTGTCCGGACCCCTGGGATCGAGCTCGAGCTCCTCCGGGTACTCGCCGTACCAGTCCCAGCACCACTCGCGTACGTTGCCCGACATGTCGTACAGCCCGTCGGCGTTGGCTGTTTTCCCGCCGACCTCGTGCGCCGCCGTCCCGGCATTGGCGCAGTACCACCCGATACCGTCGAGCACGTCGTCCCCGATGCAGTTCAGGAACGTGATGTCACCGTCGTAATACGCGGTTGCCGTACCGGCGCGGCAGGCGTACTCCCATTCCGCCTCGGTCGGCAGGCGCCAGCCGTCGGCGCCGGCGACCGGAGTGACTATGTCGCCGCTGATGTCGTAGGCGGCCGTCGTCACGTCGTCGTCGTTGGCGGTCAGTTCGTTGCAGTACTGCACGGCCTCCAGCCAGGAGACGTTCTGCACCGGCAGATCGTCGCCCACGTGCACCGAGTTGTTCGTGAAACCCTGGGCTTCCCACTCCGCCTGCGTCACCTCGTGTGGCGACACCAGCAGGCCGGCGGCAAAGGCGACCCGGTGCAAGGTCTCGTCGGCATCGCGGCCGACTTCGGTGTCCGGGCTGCCCATCATGAAGGCCACCGCGCCCACGCCCGGGCCCTCGAAGGTCGTGCCGTCGTCCACCGGCAGCCGGTAGGGATCACTGCCCGTGGCTTCGAAGTAGAAGTAGTAGGTGTGATCACCGCCCTGCGACAGGGTCGTGGCATGGATGTAACGATCGCCGAAACCGTCGTAGGCTGTGTCGAGCGTCATGTCCTCGCCCTCGGTGTCGTCGTCGATGAAGACCTTGGCCACGGCGGGCGCTTCCGGGAACAGGTAGATGACCTCGTAGGTGTACGTGTCGTCCACGGTGCCGATCTGTACGTCGACCTGCCCGTTCATCAGCACCAGTCCCGACAGCGTCGTGTCCGAGGCGCTGTTTGACAGTGCGGAAACGTTGCCCGCGTCGTCGGTGACCTTGGCCGCGAAGTGGTAGACGGCTCCCACGTCCAGATCGTCGACCTGCAGCGCCATGGCTTCGCCCGGTGCCTCGGGCACGATGGCGGCGTCGACCGGGGTCGCATCGGCCCAGGCGGTCTCGTCCTCGATGGGGGTCGCCGAACGACGTACTTCGATCGAGGTCGCCGGGCGCATCATGTAATCGTCGCCGGTGGCGTACCAGCTCAGGTACATGGCGGTCGTGTTCACGCCCTCGGCCTCGAGGGACATGATCGGCGACGGCGGCGTATGGTCGGTGAAGGCGCCGCGGCCGCCCAGCACGACCAGGCCCTCGTCACGGTCGATGACCAGGACCAGACCGTCTTCGCCAAAGGCGAGATCGGCGGCGTCCGAGGTGACGATCGTCCCGAGCAGGATGGGAGCCGCGGGATCGGTCACGTCCAGGAAGTGGGTGCCCCCGTTGCGCGAGGCGAGGCCCACCAGGTGGTCGCGCACCTCGATGTTCTGGCAGTAGCCGCTGAGGTCGAGATTGGTCACCAGGACCGGCGTCTCGCCCGCATCGATCCGGAAAACGGTGAAACCTTCCCAGCCGTCGGCGACAAAGGCGTAGTCGCCTTCGATGGCCACGTCTTCGGCCCAGCCCGGGCTGTCGGCGTTGGCGACCACCGGATAGCCCTGCGACGGATCGTAGCTCGCCTCGCTGAAGTCCATGACCGACAGGCCCATCTCGTCGTCGGCCACGTAGACCCAGTTGTCGACGATATCCAGGCCCTTGGCGATGCCGAGACTCGACGACAGGATGCCCTGGGTATGTCCACCGGAGTTGTCCGCGATGACCTCGGCGACGCGAATACCAGCATAGCCCTCGGCCACAAAGACGCGGTACGGTTCGGTTGCGTCGGCCGAGCGGTCGACAGCGAAGCGGTAACCCCAGTAGGACTGGGTGTTGAACCCGGTGTTGACCGGATTCATCGGGTCGGTCACCTCGATGGCCAGGAAGCCCTCGCTTTCCTCCATTGTAAGGGCGAAGTCCTGGAGCTGGTTGTTGAAGAAGGTCCGCACGCAGCGCGTGTACTCGGCCGTCTTGTTGGTGCCCACGGTTGCCAGCAGCACCGGGTTCGTGGGATCGCTGATGTCGACGGTGTGCAGGCCGGCCTGACCGCCGCCCACGAAGGCATAGTCGCCGAAGGCAGCAACGCCGAAGCTCTGGCTCGGCATGGGCAGGCGCCCGACGATCTCCACCGGTGCACCCGGCGGTGCGTAAAGGTCCTGCTTGCCGCAGCCGGCAAGCAGTAGCAGCATGGCCAGTACCGACGCCACCTTCACGATTCCGTTGTTTTTCGAGACCGAAGTCATTCCTCACTCCTTACAGCTTGTAGGTCAAAGCAATCCAGTAACGGCGCTGATCGAACGGCTTGTCCGTGGTCACGGATTGCGAAGGTGAATCGACGAGACGTTCCGTGTAGCGAATGGCGGCGGTCATGTTGACCTTCTTGGTCAGCTTACGCCCCACCGAGAACGTGAACTTGTATATCTCGTCACGCCGGCCCTGGTTGAAGTTCAGCCACTTGCCCGTCGGATAGTAATAATCCATGTACAGGGCGCTAAAATCGAGCCGGCTGACGATCTTCTTCATGAACTTGGGTTTCCACGTGACGCCCACGCGATAGAGATCGCGCAGGTACGAAGGATCGGATTCGTCGCTGTTCTCGCGGGTTTCCTCGATGGTGTTGCGCGCCCGCGCCTGCCCGTCCTCGTAGCTGTAGTCGAAGTTCAGGGTCAGCCGCTTGAGCGCTTTCCAGCTCAGATTGCCGCGGACCTCCCAGGCCTCGATGTCGTTCTCCACGAAGATCCGGTTGTAGTAGCGGCCGTTGAACTCGCCCAGGATCTTGGCCGAAAGCTTCTTGTGCAGCTTGTGGCGGTAGGTCAAGGTGGCCACGTTGCGCGTGAAGCGGAACTCCCGACGCTCGTAGGTGTCCGGGATGTAGGGATACTCGCTGCCGAGCTGCCGGATGTACTGTTCCGGCGCCCAGCCGTAATAGGCTTCGAGACTGCGTCCCTTGCCGAGGTCCTGGCGGATGTAATAATGGAAATCGGTATTGGTCTTGATGTGGTTCGTGGTGTACATGAAGCGCTTGAACTTGAAACGGAAACGCGTATTGCCGAAGGAAAAGAATTTACGCCGCGCTTCGATGTCGAATCCCGGCGAGACGATGAAGTCGTCGTAGGTCTTGATCCTGAACTTGTTGGGATCGACCAGCTCGCCGTCTTCGTCGTGACCGAGTTCGAATTCGATGAGGTCTTCGTCGCTGACGGTGGTGATGTTGTCGTCGTACATGAAGTCGATCCCGACGCTGGCCCTGTACGACCACGGCGACTTCTTGGACTCGGCTTCTTCTTGTCGAGCCAGCCCCGCGACGACGGGCTGCGCCGGCCCGTCGTAGTAGAGGATCACGAACATGCTCGACCCGTCGGGCGCCTCGCCCTGTACGGACAGGGTGAACACGCCTTCCGGTATGGGGATCGAGATCTTGCGCCCGCCGCTCGGCGCGCCGGGGCGGGCGTCGCCGTACACCGCGCGTTTGGAGGTATTGAAATCGAAGGATAGCAACGGCGGGGCGCCTGGGACGCCGGCCAGGTTCAGGACACCGGACTTGGCGGCGGTCTCACCCGGCAGGTAGGCGACCCGCGCATAACCCGTCAGCAGGCCGGGGCCCACCAGCGGGATCTGTACGGCGTCGCCGCTGACGACCAGGTACGGTTTGGCTGCTTTCCCCACGGGGACGGTCTCGGGCGAACCCAGCGGCAATGGTGCGTATGCGCCAATGGCCGCCTGCGCAGCCAGCAGGATCGCAAGCAGCAGTAGCACTCGTATCCAGGCGTGCGTGATCCGTTCGCCCGGCGCCGTCCTCGATGCAGGTCTTCTCGACGGTGGTGTGTTTGGTCTCATAACCTTCCTTGTCCTCGTCAACTATTGCTCGCCTGTGCGCACAACCTAGTCACGGCTGATGTCGGACCGGGGGATGCGGATCTGGCTGGTGATGCCGCAGGCCTCGGGTCGTACACAACGAATCTCGAAACGGTGAACCCCTTTGGGAACCGGAATCCGCATGGTCTTGCGGGCCCCCGGCAGGATATCGGGGCGTTCAACGAAGTGCGCCGAGCTGAGTTTCTTGGCGTGATAGTGGAATATCTGCCAGGAATCGCCGTCGCACAGCACTTCCAGGGAATAGGATTGACTGCCGTTCATGGTATGATCGAAGTCCAGTCGCGTGTAGACCTGCAACGTGGTCGGCCCGGTGACCGTGAAGGCCAGCGGCTGCTCGACGTTGAAGTGGTAGTAGGTCGAGAGCGCGCCGCTTTCGAACTGCAGCTTGTAGACCGCGTCGTAGGCGTCGGGCGCGTAGGTGACGTACCGGTCGTCCCGTCGTTTCGACTCGCGGAATACACGCGCCGCCACCTGCCCCTGGCCCCGCGTGGTCGCGGTGATGGCGATCTCGTGCAGGCCGGTGCCCACATTGATCGTGGTCTTGCGCAGTGCGGCCACACCGGATTCCGCTGCGCTGCAGCGGGAGACGCCCTCCAGCACGTGGCCCGTGAACGCCTTGTCGAGGATCGGGCTGCCGTCAAGCTGCACGATCAGGTGGTACTGCTGCTCGTTGGGTTCGTTCGCCGAGAACAGGTAACGGGTGACGATCTTCACCTTGCGCGGACCCCGCACCGTCAAGACGGTGGCATCGTCCGCGTCGAGCAGGGCGTAGTCGAACTGGCGCCCCGAGACATCGAGGCAGACATCGCCGGGGCCGGCGTCCCGTTTGACCGAAACCCAGTTGGTGGCCGCACTCGCAGCGGTCGCCAGCCCGCATAGAACGCAGCAGGAAACGAACAGCGCGAGTCTCGCCGACGCAAGGCGCCGTTTCCCTCGTTCTGACGTCGTCCGTTTCATAAAACGATCAGCTCCTTGTCTCGTCGCGGGCCCGGTGCCCGGCTCGTTCTGCTCCTAGGTGGAACGAAACAGCTGTCTGCGCCGGGGCAAGCGATCGAAGATACCCCGGTGTACTTCCGGGGCGAGTATCAACACGCACAGCAGGCAGTAGACCACGAAGACCGCGGCCGCCAGGGGGAAACGGTATTCGGTCTGCACAAAGATCTCACCTTCGCCCGGTGCGGCGAAATAATCGTACTCGGGAACCGTGGGCAGCCCGTGTTCCCGGGCGAGTCGTACGATGTTCAGCACGTGCACGACCGGCACGCCCTTTTCCGCCATCAGGATCAGATTGCCCTTCCGGGGAAAGTTGTGTATACCGAGGTCGAAATTCAAGCCGTGGGGCAACAACGCCTTGTTGTGGCTGCTGCCCAGACTGGCCACGCCACCGCCGATGTTCACGTACAGCCGAAACGGACGTCCGCGAACCTGTTCTTCGAAAAAGGCCATGCGCTTGGTGATCGCATCCTCGATGTTGTCGCTGTCGAGCATGGGCACCGCATTGCTGTCGGCGGCGGCCCGGATCAGCTCGCGGCCCTCGGGCGCCATGCCCTGGCCCATGTCGTCTCCGCCCCCATAGGTGGCCGCGGCACTGCGCAGGTCGAAAATCTTCTGGTCGGCGAACAGTTTTTCCATGTCGAGCCAGGTGAAGTCGGGATCGTTCGCGCCCCACATGGAGGCGCCGATGGAGGTGATCACCACCGGGTTCAGTTCCAGGGCTTCCAGGGCGGCGAACAGGTTGATGTTGATGCCGGGAAACGAACCGCTCAACGCCACCGCCACCGGGTCGCCGGCCTTCAAGCCCGCCTGCCGGAAGAACTGGACGAACAGCCCGGCGAAGTTGGGATTCAAACTCGTCAGCTTGGCGTCCAGATCACCACGGGCGTTGGTGATCATGGAGAACTCCGGACCGATCAGTCCGGTTCCGGCCGGATCGTTCGGCAGGTCGAGTATCGCCCCCTCGAGCAGTCGATGGTGGCGGACGGCCGCGAACGCCCGGTCGGCCAGCTCGGCGGCCTCGAGCTTCAAGTCGTAGTCGCGCTGCCTGATGGGTGTCCGCGTCATGTCGAGCAGACCCTGCAGAAGCAGGGCGCAGGCGGCCAGCCCGAGCAGGATCCACTTTCGGCGGCTATCCAATCGCCAGCTCAATGAGCTTACCTCCGTGAGCGACGACCAGGGCCAGCCGGACGATGAAGGCGGCCATGATCATGGTGCACAAGGTCTCGACGATGCCCTGCCTGAGCATCCAGTAGGCGACCAGGCCGGGAATGATGTAGCCGATCGAACGCATGACGTCCGGGTCCACATCCAGCGAGAGCGCCGCATTGAACACGAGCAGATAACGGGTCAGGTAGCCGAACAGAAATCCGGCCAGGACGCAGAAGACCATCGTCCGGCGACCGTAGAGCAGGATCACCCGGCTGAGCAGTCTGATCGTTGCAAAGGTGACCAGGGAGGCCAGGATGGTGCCGATGATGTGCAGGGGCTGGTCGAGATAGAGGGCGATGTATCCGGGCACGACGAGGCCACCCGCGGCCAGGCCGAGGATTTCCGAGAAGACGAGGCTGACCACCAGCCCCAGGCCGATCGATTGATAGATCACCTGTCTGTCTCCTTCGCCCGCAGCAGGGCAAGCAGCGCGTTGCCCACGTTGGCGATGTTGCCGATCCCCACCACGGTGGTCCGCGGCGGCGCGATCTGCACGAGCTTCCGCCAGATCTTTTCGGCGGCAGCGTTGCCCAGATCGACGATCTGATCGGCAGGTAGTTTTCGCCGCCGCAGCATATCGGCGAAGATCGCAGTCTGCTCGCCGACGAGCACGTAGTAGGCGGCCGGCAACTCGCGGCCGAACAGTGGCGCCAGATCCTTGCTGCGACGTTGCCGGTCGGCGCGAATGTTCATCAGCAGAATCGTCTCGTCCTCGCGCTCGACCAGTCCGAGACGTTCCCAGACCTTGACGTAGGAAACCGGATCGTTGGCCGCGAAGGCGTTGACGAACTCGATTTCCTTTTCCTGGTCCTCATGCTCCTCGCGGTAGAACCACCGCGTCAGGGCACCCACGTCAGGGCGCACCTTATACATGCCCTGCAGCGCCTGCTCACGTTCCACGCCGGCCGCCGCACAGGTGGCCAGCGCCAGGCTCACGTTCTCGGCGAACTCCACGTAGGAAAAACCTTCGAGGTCCGCCTCGCTCACGTCGTCGGGACGGGTCAGCGAGAATTCGGATCGCAGGTCGCGGGCGCGTTTGGCGAAATAGTCCGCAAAATCCTGTTCCGCGGTCAGCAGATGACCCCGCCGCGGCACCGTTCCCGCCAGACTCGCCGCTGCGTCGGCCATGGTCGGTCCCATCACCTCGAGGTGGTCCGGGCGCACGTTGGTGATCACCCCGTGGGTCGCCTCGACGATCTTGTGCTCGCAGATCCTCTGCAAGTCGGGTCTTACGGCCATGCACTCGATGACCATGGCCTCGCAGTTCTCACGCACCGCCTGCCTGACGATGGCGAGCTGTTCCCGGATGTTGGGACCGCCACGGCGTCGCACCGGCGATTCACTTCCGTCGGTGTGCAGGATCGCCGCCGCCGAGCCGGTCGTTTTGGCGAAGGTCGTCACGCCGCCGCCGCGCAGCCCGGCCGTGATCAGTCGCGTTACCGAACTCTTGCCCCGACTGCCGTTGACGTGGATCCGTACGGGAATGCGCCGGCGATGCCAGGTGTGCCGGATCATTTCCCACAGACCGAGCCCGGTCAACAGCAGCAACAGGAGCACTATCAGATTCATGCCGTTCATTCCCGGCTGGACGGTGCCGCCGGTGAAGGCGGCTCCGTCCATGAGATGTTCATGGTCCTAACGGACCAGCAACAACTTGCGCGTCAGGGTTTCCCGGTCTGCTTCGAGGCGGTACAGGTAGACGCCGTCGGCAACCAGATGACCTCGCTGATCACGGCCGTCCCAGATCTGCAGCGACGGTCCGGAGGGAACCGGTCCGTCGAGCAGGGTCCGTACGCAACGACCAGCCAGATCGTAGATACGCAAACGTGCATTGCCGGCGCGCGGCAGGGCGAAGCCGATCTGCGCCGAACCCTGGGCCGGGTTCGGGAAGGTCGGATACAGCGCCACGCGGGTGATACCCGTCTCGGATGCCCGGTAGGTGAAGCTTCCCAGCTCACTGCGGACACCGTACGGGTGAGTGGCGAGAATGACGTACTCATGGTCTTCGTCGAGGCTGCCCTCCGGATCGAGGAAACCGCGACTGCTGCCGGGCAGCGCTTGGCGAGTGACCGGCACCTTCGCGCCGTCCACCAGGCGATAGACCTGCCAGCCGTTAACCGGCCGCTCGTCGATGGGCGCCCAGTCGAGCTGGATGCCGCCGGTCGCCGCCTTGGCCGAGAAGGTCGCCAGGGTGTACGGTACGTGGACCGGCTCCTCGGTGGTTATCCTGACCGCGAGGCCGGGTCCCAGCGGCGCCATGCCGTCGGTGTAGACGTTGCCGTAGGTCAGTTGCAGCCCGTCTGTGCCGTCGGGCGATTCTATGCCCACCGTGGCATACATGCGCTCGTGGTCGTTGTTCCTGACCTGGCGATAGTGGAACTCCATGATGCCATCGCCGGTCGGTGTCTCGTACTCGGCAACGGACGGATCGAACAGCACCATCTGGAAGCTCTGCAGATCGGTGATCTCGCTCAAGTAATGCCGCATGCGGCTCCACTCGATGATGAACTTGCTGCCGTCGACATCGTGGTAGGAGAACATGCCGTCGCTATCCAGGCCCACCGGATCGCCGTTCAGATCCCAGACACCAGGTGGTGTGAGGTTGTCCCAGAACGGTGCGATCAGCGCGTCGAGACCGTGTTCGGACGGTATGGTCCAGTTGTAGAAGTTGACTTGATTTTCTGTCTCGAAGGAGACCACGCCGTTGTCCCGAACTTGCAGCTGATTGTAGGTCTGCCCGTAGAACGTGAAGGGGAAGGGCAGAGCAATAGTGATCGGGTCAGGGATCGGATACCCCAAGCGGAAAGCGTCGTTATCGGGACGGTTCCACTCGATCTCGGTGCCGATTCCGCCGAGATTCGTGCTCAACTCGGTCCAGACATACTGCGGACGGTTGGCCGGATAGTTCAGATCGGCGCTGTCGTAGGCGTAGTACCCGTACGCGTCCGGTCCGACCGGCGCGGTTATGTTGACGTTGCCCACGATCAGGCTACAGATGGTCCCGCCGGTATAGCCTTCCTGGGTAGTAACAGCGACCGTCAGCTCGACGCCCTTACCCACGGGCATGGTCGCGTCGAGTGACAGGGTGAAGGACGCATCGGTGGTGATGGTCTGTGCACCGGCGGCGAGCGCCGCAAAGCTGCCGTCACCGTCGTCGATCGTCACGCCGGCTGTGCTGGCGCTGACGGTAATGTCGCCGCCGGCGGTACCGGCACTGCCGTTGTTGACGATACTCAGGTCAAAGCCGACCGTCTCGCCGGGATCGGCGAAACCATCGCCGGCAAAAACCGGTGTGAAGACCAGGTTCGGCGCGGAAACCGTGAGCTGGAACTGGGAGAGGTCGTCGCGACCGCCCGGATCGGCCGTCACCTCACCAGATACGATTGCACCGTCGATCGCGTCGTCCGCGACGCTGATCACGAAGCTCTCGGTTGCCGCACCGGTCGTGCCTCCGTCGATGGACGCGATATCGGTGACCGAGGCGTGGGTCACTGAGGCCGGTCCGGTGACGGCAAGCGCAGCGTCGAAGATGCCGCTGGGGTCGGTACCACTGTTCTGCATGGTGACCAGTAGCTCGATAGCCTCACCAGGATTCACGACACCGTCGGCGTTGCCGTCGCTGGCACCGTCGGCATCGTCATCCACCACCACGGCCGAGACCGTTGTGTAGACCTCGGCGGTTGCTGTCGTCGCCGTGCCCTCGTAGGGTAGGCGGCCTGGGCAGGTGACAGTGATCTCTACATCGCTGCCCGAAACTACGCCGAGCAGCGGTACGCCCGCTTGACCAGCGGCATCGCTGTAGCCGCACCCCAGGAGCTGCCCGTCCTGCACCACGCCGACCCGGGCACCAGCCAGCGGTGTTGTGCCGTTCGCCTCGTCGACCTCGACCAGGAGATAGTTGGCGCCGACACTGACCTGCGTTGCGTGGCTGACGCTCAGCTCGGTCGGCATCTGTTTCCAGAAGTTGAGCTCCGGATCGCCCAGCAGGTTGTAGATGTGGAAGTAGAACTCCACCGAGAGCTCATCATCTTCGGACTCGGCTTCTATCTGCGAGGGGAAGTAATCGAGCATACGGATCTTGCCCGCGGCCAGGAGGCTTCCCAGATCGGTGATGCCCGGGTCGGTGATGCGCTCGAAGTGGGCGATGGCAATGGCATCGTTATACCGGGTGTGCGACCAGTGCTCGCCGTTGCCGATGAAGGACACCGCCCCCTTGGGTTCGGTAGGGGTCCCATGGCGCAAAAAGGCCTCACCGAAGCATGGAACGCCACCGTTGTCGTAATTACCGTTCAGGCATACGAAGCTCATCACCACGGGCAGCTGAGCGCCATTGTCGAGATGGGGAATGTCATCGACGGTGTAAAGCGGTGGATCCCAGCCCGCTGCGCCGTACGCCCAGCCACGGTAGACGAGCATCGAAACGCCGCCATCAAGAACATTGCCATCGATAATGCTGTTGATGGTTTGCCACGTGTCACCGGGGGGAAGGGGGGGCGAATAAATCGGTTCAGCGGGATTGAAACCGATGGTTTCGAGCTGCTCGCCGCAAAATTGCACCGTGTGGGTCGGCGTTTCCGCGTTTAACCCTGCGACCATCAGCGAGTTGATGAACCACTCGTTGTTCGGTTCGACGAACGGCGTTCGCTCGTAGCCGACGATCTTGTTGACGACCGTCTCGGCCTCGTAGCTGCTCTCCACCGAGATACGACCGAGCATCACATCGGGCAGCCAGTCGTCACCGTCGAGTAGACTGTAGGGCAGGTCGGTAACGTTTTCCGAGATTTCGAAGGTGGGTATCTGGTCAACGTCACCGACGAGAGTCACATATTCGGGCGGGTTGTCCCAGTTGTCGTAGGCGTCCTGAAGCCACGCCTTGATCGCATCCCTCGTGACTCCAGTGGTCGCTGTCGTGACCACGGTTGCCGGGAAACCCTTGCGCATTTTCCAGTCCGCCAGCACCTGCGCCGCGGCCTCGAATTCGGGATCGCTCACGATGACGTAGCTGCCTCCGGGCCAGATGGTCGATTTGGTACCATCATCGGGAATCGGTTGACCGAGCACCCCGTGCAGAGCACTGGATATCAACCTCTGCGATCGATCCGATTTGGCGAACCAGCTACCGTCGTGCCGTACAGCAACCGCAACCTCTTCCGGGCCCGGCTCGGTGACCAGAACCGAGACTACAGGCTGGCCGCGCAGGATCTGCAATCCTGTGGGACTGCTGATCTCGGCTGCCGAACCCGATACCAGCTGCAATTCGAAATGCGCGGTGCCGGGGGGGACCGCCACCAAGCCGTGTAGAGCGGCTGGCGGCTCATCGTTTGTGTTCAGGGTGAAGGTGATGATGCTCGAATCGGGGAGGATTTCGACGTCGGTGGACGTCGGTAGCGCTGGCAATCCGGAGACCGCCTCGGCTGCCGAAGCGGCGACCGAGGCGATCAGGCAGACTGCGAGGCTCAGGGCAAACAAGCTTCGCTTCATCTGATCAAACTCATCCTTTTGGTGGTGATCCGACCGTTGGCTTCCAGCTCGTACAGGTAGATGCCGCTGGGACATTCGTTCCCCGCGCGGTCACGGCCATTCCAGGTGAACTCGTGCTCCACGCCCGCCGGTAGCTCGTCTCGATAAAACGACATGACCGTGCGACCGCTCACGTCGTAGATGCGCACGTTAGCAGGTCCGGCTTCGTTAAGCACGAAAAAGATTGAAGTTTTCGGGTTGAAGGGATTGGGCCGATTGCCGAGCGCCCGGTGGGCCTGCGGCGTGGTCTCGACGGCCACATCGTAGGAGCAGCCCACGGGCTCGGCGCCCACCAGACCGCAGCCGCCGCTGTTTTCCGGCGCACAAGGGCTGGCCTCGTCGAGGTGATACTCGATGCCGGCGTTGCCGCAGAACATCGGAGCGGTGTAGAAGTTGTTGCCGCCGTCGACGCCGCACAAGGTGTTGCCGCCCGCGTTGCCGTACAGATCACTGCACGAGGTGGTGGGATTACCGCCCGAAGCGCAGACCATCGCTTCACCCGCGGTTGAGTTGGCGATGATGCAATTCTCGATGACGGGATTGGCGCCGAACTGGCAGTACATGCCTCCAGCAAATCCATTCTCACCTGTTGCGTTACCGGACAACGTGCAGTTGCGGACCGTGGGAGAGGGAGTGAACGCGAAGTCCATTCCGCCGCCCTCGGCATAGAAGCCCGAACAGGTGTTGTCCAGGATCAGCAGGTGGCTCAGTTCGGGATCAGACTGGCTGCACGACACACCACCGCCGTAGCTGTAGTTGCCGGCCGCGTCGTTGCCCTGGATCAGGCAGTGATACATGACACCGCCACCGCCATCCACATAGGCCACGCCGCCGCCGCTACCGAGAGTGATGTTGTTGATGATATCGCAGTCGCGAATGATGGGCTCGGAACTCTGGATCGTGATGCCGCCGCCGTTGCCGAAGTCGGCGTCGATGACATTGTTCGAGATGGTGCAACCGACGATCAATGGTCTGCAGCCGCTGCGAATGAAGACGCCCGCGCCCGACGGCGCGGCGTTGTCGTCGACGAGACAATTGTACACGCTGGGGTGGCAATTCTCCTCGATGGCCAGACCACCGCCCTGCTTGCCATAGTTGCGGATCATCACGACGTCCTTGATGAACGGCGAAGCCTCATTGATGCAGATGATACCGCCGTCCCCGTTCTCGACGATCTTGACGTTCTCGATCCGAACCGAGTTGCCTACGTGGCGCAACAGGATGCCCGCGCCGTAGATCTCGGCAAAGGCGTTGGTGACCTGCAGGTCCTCGATGGAACATTTCTCGACGTTCTCGACGAATATGCCGCGTCCGAGCAACTCCGCGTCGATGATCGTGTCGTCGGGACCGGCGCCGCGCAGCGTCACGCCCGACTTCATGATCACGCAGGCCGGTGTGCTACCCGGCCCCTCGGTCTCGTGGGTGCAATCATTGTAGGTGCCCGCAGCGACCAGGACCACGTCGCCCTCTTCGGCTGCTTGCACGGCATCGTGTATCTCCTGGTAGTCGCCGGGAACATGTATCGTGGCTGCCGTCGCGCCAGCGGCTACGGTGATGAGTCCCAGTACCAGGACGAAATGGATGAGCAAACGGATTTTCTTGACCATTGTCTTGATCCTCCCCTGAAAGCAATAGTGCGCTGTTGCTTTTGTGCGCTGTCATTGGAATGCGTCACAGTCTGCCGAGTTGGTCATATAAGTATAACATGATGGGAGCATCCCGATCCATTCCGGTGTTATCACTTTTCCGTGATAAATCGCATCACGAGCCGTATTATACGATAATATGACATACAATTATGTGCTTGCGTATGCTGTCTCGGTACATGGATATCGATGTGATTATCCTGGTTCCACCCACCGAAGAGCCGCCGGAATGCCCGACCGTTCCATAGCGGGACTTGCGTAACGACCTCCCGGAGGGTAAACTCGTACGGACATCGCCTGACGTGCGAACGTTCACTGATCGTGAAGGAGTCATCGTGAAGCCGTTGCCACCAGCGCAGAAGAGTCGTGTTTTTTTTATGTCCTCGCTGGCCGTTGTGTGTCTGGGCATGTGTCTGTGTGTCGGCCTGGCCGGTTGCGAGAGCGAAGAGGCGCAACAATTCATCGCGCGCGGCGCGGCATTGGCGGCGGATGACGACCATCCGCTCCCCGACGACGGCTTCGACGCCCGCGTGACGCTTTGTCGCAAGGTGGGCAAGAAGACCGGCAAACGTATCGGCATCGCCACGTCCTTTCAGATAGCACCGTGGAAGGAAGGCCAGAAGGCCAAGAAGCAATACGTGAACGGCGTCGTGGATTTCGAGAATGTCGAGCCGGGTCGTGTGTATCCGGTCCATCTCGTGTGGATCAAGCCCGGCGGCAAGGAGATGTTCCGCAAGTACGCCGAGGTAGAGGTCACCGAGGTAGAGGGCACCGAGGTCGCGACGAGTTACCAGACGCAGATTCGCTGGCTCAAAGCTGAGTTCCTTCACTACCTGAAGGAGAAAACGGTGGAGTCGGACGAACCGACGTTCTCCCTGCCGGCGCGACTGAACATCTCGGCGGACAAAGCACGGGAACCCGGTACCTATATGTTTCGCGTCTACCTCGACCGGCGACTGCTGATCGAGGAACCCTTCGAAGTCACCCAGGGGTGAGGACGAATAGATGCGAAAAATCTACCCGTTGACTGACATATCGACCCCTCGGAATATCAAGAAAAACAACGGTTGAGCAGCACGGATACTGCCATAATGACACCTGTGTCAGCCGTTGCAAAAAACCCGATTTTTTCTCTTGCGCCCGGGCGGACTTCGACTATATTCCTCCGCGATTAGCAGACGCTCATCGAGAGTGCTAATAGATGTTTTCAACCGGGAAACACGTTGGCCAACGGGAACCGTTGGCTGAACCTGGCGACAGTCCAGGAAAAGGAGGAAGGAAGATGGCCATTTCCATCAAGCCGCTGGCTGACAGGGTGATCGTTGCTCCCATGGAGAGCGAGACCATGAAGGGCGGGATCATCATCCCCGATACCGCCAAGGAAAAGCCGCAGCAGGGCAAGATCGTTGCTGTCGGCCCCGGCAAGACCAACGATGCCGGCGAGCGTATCGATCCCGAGGTCAAGAAGGGCGACGTGGTGCTGTATGGCAAGTACTCCGGTACCGAGGTCAGCGTCGAAGGCGCCGACTACCTGATCCTGCGCGAGAGCGACGTCCTGGCCATCCTCTAGGATGCCCACTGTTTCTGCGTTTTCTGTGAGCTTCTGTCCGCCGCGTGCGGGCAGCCATGAAAATAAAAGGAGTCAAGACAATGGCTAAGATGATCAAATTTACCGAAGAGGCACGCGACCAGCTCAAGCGTGGTGTCGACGCCCTGGCCAACACGGTCAAGATCACCCTCGGCCCCCGCGGCCGGAACGTCATCCTCGACAAGAAATTCGGTGCGCCGGTCGTGACCAACGACGGTGTGACGATCGCCAAGGAAATCGAGCTGTCCGAGGCCTTCGAGAACATGGGCGCCCAGATGGTCAAGGAAGTGGCGTCGAAGACCAACGATGTCGCCGGTGACGGTACCACCACCGCCACGATCCTGGCCCAGTCCATGATCCACGAGGGACTGCGCAACCTGGCCGCCGGCGCCAACCCGATGTTCGTCAAGAAGGGCATCCAGGTGGCCACCGAAACGGCCGTCGCCGCCATCAAGAAGCAGGCGAAGCCAGTCAAGGACAGCAGCATCATCTCCTCGGTCGCGGCGATCAGCGCCAACAACGACCAGGAGATCGGCAAGATCATCGCCGACGCCATGGACCGGGTCGGTAAGGACGGCGTGATCACCGTCGAGGAAGCCAAGGGCATGGAGATGGAACTGGACGTGGTCGAGGGTATGCAGTTCGACCGCGGTTACCTGAGCCCGTACTTCGTGACCAACGCCGAGCAGATGCGCGTCGAGCTCGAGGACCCCTACATCCTGATCCACGACAAGAAGATCAGCAACATGAAGGACCTGCTGCCGATCCTCGAGAAGATCGCGCAGATGGGCAAGCCGTTGCTGATCATCTCCGAAGACGTGGAGGGCGAGGCCCTGGCCACGCTGGTCGTGAACAAGCTGCGCGGCACCCTGAACATCGCCGCGGTCAAGGCGCCCGGTTTCGGTGACCGCCGCAAGCAGATGCTCGAGGACATCGCCATCCTGACCGGTGGTCGGGTCATGAGCGAAGATGCCGGTCTGAAGCTGGAAAACACCACCACCGCGGATCTGGGCCGCTGTGGCAAGGTCACCATCGACAAGGACAACAGCACAATCATCGGCGGCAAGGGCAAGGCCGGCGACGTGAAGGCGCGGATCAGCCAGATCCGGGCCCAGATCGACGAGACGAGCAGCGACTATGATCGTGAGAAACTGCAGGAGCGGCTGGCCAAGCTGGCCGGCGGCGTTGCGGTCGTCCGGGTCGGCGCAACCACCGAGATCGAATTGAAGGAGAAGAAGCACCGGGTGGAGGACGCGTTGTCGGCTACTCGCGCTGCCGTGGACGAGGGCATCGTGGTCGGCGGCGGTGTGGCACTGCTGCGCACAGCCAAGATCATCAAGGCGCTCGATCTCGAGGGCGAGGAAGCGGTCGGTCGCGACATCGTCGCCCGCGCCGTCGAAGAGCCCCTGCGCATGATCGCCGAGAACGCGGGCCTCGAAGGTTCGCTGGTCGTGGCGCGTCTGCGCGACGAGAAGAAGGCGACGCTCGGCTACAACGCTGCCACGCTGGAGTACGAGGACCTGATGGCTGCCGGTATCATCGATCCGGCCAAGGTCACGCGCTCGGCGATCCAGAACGCGGCCTCCATCGCGGCCATGTTGCTGACCACCGAGGCGTGTGTCACCGACGAGCCCGAGAAGGAACCGGCCATGCCGGATCCGTCCGCCATGGGCGGCATGGGTGGCATGGGCGGCATGGGCGGCATGATGTAGCAGCCCGTCTCGCCGCGCCGTGCGGTTGAATCAACGGCGGTCCTCCCGGGTCTTCCCGGCAGAGGGCCGCCGTTTTCTCCGCTTTCAACCCGCCGGGATCGGACGTACACTGCGAGCCATGCGAATTCTGCATCTGGGAAAATACTACCCGCCCGAACGCGGCGGCATGGAGACCGTACTGCAGCACATCAGCGAGGGCTTGCTCGCGCGCGACCATGAGATCCGGGTCATCGTGGCCGGCCGGAGCTGGCTGGATCGCCATGAAGCTCTCGCGGCGGTCGGCGTCGACGATCACGCCGTCACCGACGGCGACGGAACCGATGCCGCGCGTGGCCGACTGACCAGAGCGGCGTCGCTCGGCGTGTTCAATTCCCAGCCGCTGACTCCCGGTTTGCCTCGCTTGCTCCGCCGGGAACTCAGCGAGTTTCGTCCCGATCTGGTCCACGTGCACCTGCCCAATCCGGCTGCCTGTTTCAGCTGGCTCGCCCTGGCGCTCTGGCACGCCATGCCGCCGCTGGCGATCTGGCACCACGCCGACATCACCCGCCAGCGACTGGGCAAGGTGCTGGTAGCGCCGCTGGTCCGTTCGTGTCTGGCGCAGGCGCGGGGGATCTGTGTGTCGTCGACCAGCCTCGCCGACGGATCTGCGGACCTGCTCGCCTGTCGCGACAAGGTGACGACCATACCCTTCGGTATCGAAGTCAACCCGTGGAGCGAGGTCGACAGCAGTTTCGACGGACCGTTTCTGTTCGTCGGTCGACTCGTACCCTACAAAGGTCTGGAATTGCTCGTCGACGCCTTCGTCGAACTGGACGACACGCCGCTGGTCGTGATCGGCGAGGGACCGTTGCGTGCCAAGCTTGCGGCGCGCGTCCGCCGGGCCGGCGTGGCCGACCGGATCCAGCTGGTCGGCGAAGTCTCGTCGGCACGCATGGTCGAGCTCATGGGATCGGCGCAGGCGCTTGTTCTGCCCAGCCTGGACCGGAGCGAAACCTTCGGCGTCGTGCAACTCGAGGCGATGGCCGCCGGCCTACCGGTTATCACCTCGCGCTTGCCGACCGGCGTCGCCGAGGTTTGCCGTGACGGCGAAACCGGTGTGCTGGCCGAGCCGGGCAGCCGGCCCGACCTGCAGGCTGCCGTGCGCCTGCTCCGGGACGATCGGGATCTGGCCCGGGCCCTGGGGGCGGCGGGACGCCGACGCGTGATCGAGCACTTCACGGCCGAACGAATGATCGACCGGCTCGTCGACTGGTACGCCACCTTGCTGGCCTAGATCGTTCGGACTATGGTTTCCTGCGCCGGGAACCGAAACCGGCCA
The DNA here is from genome assembly GCA_964384055.1 of uncultured Fibrobacteraceae bacterium. Lineage (GTDB taxonomy): Bacteria > Krumholzibacteriota > Krumholzibacteriia > LZORAL124-64-63 > LZORAL124-64-63 > CAYLIV01. Next base: position 99,013 of record CAYLIV010000002.1, on the reverse strand, counting down.
CCTAATCTGCCGCGCACCGCCCGCGGGTTCGCGAACCGGGACTCGAAACGATGGATTTCCTGTTCCTGCCGACCTGGCACGAGTTTCTGCCTCGTGCGGGCGGACACATCGTCTCCCTGTTTGGCGCCGGCGGCAAGACCTCGCTCCTGCTGGCCTGCGCCGAGGTCTACCGCGACGAGGGCGTTCCGGTCGTGCTGACCACGACAACGCGGACCGAGCCGCTCGCCGTCGCCGGCTTACCGGTCGTCGAGTGGCGCGACCTGGCAGCGGGAACGGCGACCGATCCGACGACCGCCGACGTTTTTTTTCTGCGGGACGGCGTGGACCCGCAGGGCAAGTGGCTTGGACCGGATGCCCGCGACGTCGACGCGCTCGGCCGCCTGCTGCCCGACCGGGTCGTGCTCGCGGAGGTCGACGGAGCCGCCAAGCATCCGGTCAAGCTGCACCGTGACGATGAACCGGTGTGGCCGCGGCGAACTTCCCTGGCCGTGGCTGTTCTGGGCGCGCGGGCGCTCGGCCGGCCCGTCGGCGAAGTGCTTTTTCGTTGGGACAGCCTACCGGCGTCGCAGCTGACCGAGCTGCACGACGACGACGAATGGACGTGGCAGCACATGTTTCGGCTGCTGACCACGCCTGGCGGATATCTGTCTCGAGTGCCGCCCGGTGTGCCGACGCTGCTGGCCATCACCCAGCTGGCGTCCATCGACGACACCCTCGGGCTCTTCGATTTCGTGGCTCGGGTTATGAACGAGGCGGCGCTGCCGCTGATCGTGATCGGCGAAGCGCGCGGCGGCCGAACCGATCTGCGCACGGTGTATCGCGACAGCGAGGAGAACGGTGATGGCTGAGCGCACCGACTGGGCGGTTATCCTGGCTCGGGGCGAATCGCGGCGCATGGGCCGGGCCAAGGGCCTGTGTACGCTGCCCGGCGATACCCGGTGTTTTCTGCAGCGGATCGCGGACCTCTACCACGGCGAGCGATTCGATGTGGCGGTGGTCTGCACGCCGGAGCTGGCGCGCGAATATACTGTGGCGGTCGGTGACCGAACGGCGGACCGCTGGTTGACCGGGCCGCCCGGCGCGGGAACGGCACAGACGGTGGTCATCGCCCTGCGCGCCCTCTCGCAGCAGGCGAGCCACCTGTGGTTGCATCCGGTCGACCTGCCGGTCGTCGACCGGACCACCATTGCGGACCTGTACGCGCGGTCGCGAGCGGCGGACGGAGCTGTCCTGGTACCGGAATACGACAGCCGGCCCGGTCACCCGGTGGTCTTGCCCGTCGATCCGTTTCGCGGTCTCGCGCGGCAACGGCTATCGGGCGCCATGCGTGACGTCCTGCGCACCCATTGCATCGCGAGCGAAGCGCCGCTGGCAATATTGCAGCGGGTACCGGTGCCGGACGTCGGTGTCGTCGACGACTACGACGATCCCCGTTCGATCCGGCGCCGCGAGTAGACACGCAGTACATTGACGAGGATGCTTCGTCGCGCTGGATATTTTATAGAAGAGGAATACCATGGACAACAAGCCCACGAACTGGCAGGCCGGCCGTGAGGACGAACTCTATGCCATACTGGCCCGGATGGTTGCCGCAGGCACGCCGGGTGTGCTGGTGACGGTCATCGCGACCGAGCGTTCGACACCGCGTCATCTGGGCGCCAAGATGCTGGTCCACGTCGACGGCAAGGTAACCGGCAGCATCGGTGGCGGTCGCTGCGAAGCCCTGGCCATCGAGGCGGCCGCCGAGGTGCTGCGATCTGGAGAATGCCGGCGGTTGCGCGTGGTCCTGACCGGCGACGTCGGTGCGTGCGGAGGAGAACTCGAGGTCTTTCTCGAGCCGCTGGGCACGGCCGCCAGCTTCTGGGTGATCGGCGCGGGTCACGTGGGGCGGGCGATCCTTGGACTGGGTCGGGGATTGGGTTTCCGTTTCGTGGCCGTCGACGATCGCCCGAACTTTCTGGCCGGGCTGGAACCTGTCGAAACCCTGGCAGCCGGACCGGACGAGCTTGCCGCAGCGTTGACCATCACTCCGGGCACGGCGATCCTGATCGCCAGCTACAGCCACGAGCTGGACGCTGCGTACCTGGACGCCGTCCTCGCCGCCGAGCAGCGTCTGGGCGATGAAGCGGCCTATCTCGGTGTGATCGGCAGCCGGAGCAAGAGCGTCAGGATTCGCAAGGAGATCGGCAGCACACCCGAGCGCGCGGAGCGCCTGCAGCGGGTGCGCATGCCGGTCGGTCTCGCCGTCGGTGCCGAGACACCGTCCGAGATCGCGCTGAGCATATTGGCCGAGGTACTCGCCGTGCTGCGCGAGGTGCCGGCGGTCGTCGACGACACCGGTCGACCGATCGGCGTCTACCTGCACCGCGAGGTGCCGCGATGACGGCAGCGTCAGGGCACGCTGACCGACCGGGGCCGGTCTGGATCCAGGGCGCCGGCGAGATGGCATCGGGCGTGGCGGTGCGACTCTTTCGCTGCGGGTACCGGATCGTCATGGCCGAGGTGCCCCGGCCGCGTGCCGTGCGGCGGTTGGTGGTTTTCTGCGACGCGGTGTTCAGCGGATCGGCGCTGGTCGAGGGTGTTCCGGGCCGTCTGTGTCGAAGCGACGCGTTGCCGGCCGGTGCTGACGAGGTCGCCGTCGTGATCGATCCCGACGGGGACGCCATTATCGAGACGGCGCCCGCCGCGGTCATCGATGCCCGGATGACCAAGCGCCCGCCCCGGCCGTTGCCCGTGGGGCCGGCAGCCGTGATCGGCCTTGGACCGGGATTCCGCTGCGGCCGCGATGCGGCGCTGATCGTCGAGACTCACCGCGACGCCCGACTCGGTGCCGTGCTCGACACCGGACAGGCGTTGCCCGCGACCGGCGTACCCGGAGCCATTGACGGGCACACCACGCAACGGGTGCTGCGGGCGCCCCGCGCCGGCCACCTGGAGCCGCGGCGCCGAATCGGCGATCTGGTCCGTGCCGGCCAGATCGTCGGCGAGATCGCCGGTGCACCGGTCGTCAGCGCGCTGGACGGCTTGCTACGTGGTCTGATCCACCCCGACACGGAACTTTCTGTCGGCGATAAAGTTGGAGACGTGGATCCCCGCGGCAGCGCCGTCGATCCGACACTTGTTTCGGATAAAGCACTTGCCGTAGCGGGCGGAGCGCTGGAGGCCCTGCTGAGACTCGGGATCACGCCGTGCTGAGCTAAAGCCGCACGGCGGCGGCGATTGTCGGCAACGGTATCGTTGGCCCAGGCAGGTATCGGTAAACGATCGGGTGCGGGACCGGCGTTTGAACCGGCTTAGTAATTGACACGGCTGGTGTTAGATGATTTATTTAGTGGAGGCCGGGATAGCTCAGTTGCCCGTCTGCTCTACGATAAGGAATCCCCGCTTTTTTGGAGGTCCCCGTGCGCATGAGACGAAGTACCAGTTTTAGTTCCACGTGGTCGATCATGGCGTTGCTGATGGTGTTCCAGGTAGCGACCGCCTGGGACCAGGCTGCCGCCGAGTGTACGCCGGGTCAGATGCAGGAAGCAAACCGGGCCTACACGTCCGCCAAGCAGTTCATAGATGCCCAGCAGTGGGATATGGCGATCCCGCGACTGCAATCGATCGTGGAAGTGTGCCCGGAACACGTCGTGTCGTTGCGCGCGCTCGGGCTGGCCTATGTCCATTCCGGACAGCACGAGATGGGCAAGAACGTACTGCAGCGCGTCGTGGAGATACGCGCCGACGATGTCGAGGCGCCCGATTACGCCAATCTGGCCAAAGCGTATTCCAAGCTCAAGCAGTACCGGGAAGCCCGCGCGGAGTTCATGAAGGCGCAGCAACTGGCCCCCGATGATTGCGGCGTGCTGTTCAATCTCGGTGTTCTGCATAACGCGGCCGGCGTCTACGGGCAATCGGTCGACACCTTCGAGCACGCGCTGGAAGTCTGCCCGCGGCTGAAGGACAAGATTCTGCCGCAACTGACGAAGGCCTGCCAGCAGGCGGCCAAGAACCAGCGCGGCAGCGGCAACGTGGCCGAGGCGGAGCGCTACGAACAACTCGCCCGGCAGTACAGTTCCTCCGCCGGCGGTTCGACCTTGTTTGCCACCGGCAAGACGTTGATGACGCAGCAGAAGTTTGCCGAGGCGGCGAATTGTTTCCAGCAGGTCGCCGAAGGCAGCCCCACCAACTCGGCGGCCTGGTTGAATCTGGCACGCTGCAAGGACCAGGTCGGCCAGAAATCTGCGAGTGTCGTGGCATTCCAGAAGTACCTGGAACTCAAGCCCGGTGATCTGCGCGTGACTGCCGACATGGTCATGGTGATGATCGAAGCCGGTCAGTGCTCCGCCGCCAAGACTGCAGCCGCATCTGCCGTGGCCCAGAACATGGGCAAGGGCCGCAAGGCCGTGGCCAAGGTCAACTACGCCTGGGGCAAGGCCCTCGAGTGCACCAAGGATTACGAGGCGGCCAAGGGCAAGTTCAACGAGTACATCACCAGCGGCGATACCGACTGGATCGCCCAGGCGCGAACCGAGGTGGGCCGCATGGACGGATTCATCGCCCGCGAGAAGGCCGCCAAGCGGAAAGCGGCCCAGGGTTAGGTCGCGCCGCTTTCGTCCATCTTTGGCGTGACGACCGCGCCGGGTCACGACGGTGGCGAACAGGCTGTTCTAGAAGATCTGCAGATGATATGGCATACTGTGCCCCGCGGGAGCGACTCCGCGGGGCGCTGCACGTCCGCAACCAAAACGGCGCACGATCTGAACGAAAGGTAGGGCTTACGTGGGGCGCCTGGACAAGCTACCTCCGTATCTGTTCGTGGCGATCGACGCCGCCAAGCGAGCCGCCCTGGCGGCGGGTGTCGACGTGGTCGATCTGGGTGTCGGGGATCCCGATCTGCCGACGCCGGCCCCGTTGCTCGACCTCATGGCCGAGTCGGTTCGACGACCGGCGAACCATAGTTACCCCGTCGGTCGGGGAGAGCTGTCTCTGCGCCGGACGATCGCCGACTGGCTCGAACGTCGGCATGGCGTCGCGGTCGATCCCGAAAGCCAGGTACTGCTCCTGATCGGCAGCAAGGAAGGGCTCGGACACCTGCCTCTGAGCTGCGTCGAGGAGGGCGACAACACGCTGGTGCCCGACGTCGGGTATCCGGTCTACAGCCAGGCAACGATCCTGGCCGGCGGCACGCCGCGTTGCTTCCCGCTACCGGCGGCCGGCGGCTTTCTGCCCGACCCGCAGCAGGTGGCGTCGCTCGTCGATGCGCGCACACGGCTGCTGTTTCTGAACTACCCGAACAATCCCACCGGCGCGTCGGCAGCGCCGGAACTGCTCGGTGAACTGGCCGCGCTGAGCGCGCACGACGGTCTGACGGTGATCAATGACGCCGCCTATCTCGAAGTGGCGCCGGCCGACCAGCGGCCGGTGAGTCTGCTGGCGGTGGCCGATCACCGACGGCAGCGCGTGGTTGAATTCCACAGTCTCTCGAAAATGTTCAACATGACCGGCTGGCGCATCGGATTCGCGGTTGGCCACCACGAGGTGATCTCCGATCTGGCGCGGGTCAAGGAGACCATGGACAGCGGTGTGTTCACCGCGGTACAAGAGGTGGCGGGATACGCCCTCGGCGAGGCCTTCGAGCCGTTGCTCGCCGGGGTCCTGGCGCCGTACCCGCGCCGCCGCCGACTTCTGGTCGAGGCGCTGACGACAGCCGGTATCGAGGTTTTTCCCACCGACGCGACCTTCTACGTCTGGTCGCGCGTGCCGGCAGGCGAGGATTCGGTAAGCTTTTGCCGTCGCGTGCTGGATGAACTGGGCGTCGTCGTCACGCCCGGCGTCGGTTTCGGTCCGGGCGGTGAGGGCTGGTTCCGCATATCGCTGACGGCGGCCGACGAACGCATCGCCACCGCGGCCGAACGTTTCGGGAGTCTGTGATGGACAAGATCAGTCTGGCGGGGATCGACGTCTACGCCCACCATGGCGTGCATCCTGCCGAACGGGAACTCGGCCAGCGCTTCGTCATCGATCTCGAACTGTGTGGCGACTTCTCGGCGGCGGCGTTGTCGGACTCGCTCGACCACGCTCTCGACTACACCGCGGTCCACCGCCTGGTCTGCCGGGTTGCCGCCACGACGTCGTTTCAGCTCATCGAAGCGCTGGCAGCGACTCTTTGTGAATCCCTGTTGCGCGAATTCGACCTGGAGCGTGTCGTGGTCACGGTTCAGAAACCCAATCCGCCGATTCCCAACTTTCTCGGCAAGGCGTCAGTGACCTTCGCCCGCGACCGGCAGTGGCTGGCGGGGCAGCCCGGTCGTGCGCAGCCGGAGCAGTCGCCGTCGGACACGTCGCGACCGGAGGAGTCGCGGTGATCGACTACGAGGCGCATCGTTTTCCGGACCTGACCGAACTGACGGTCCACGTCGGTCTGGGCGGGAACCAGGGCGATCGGCTCGACTACCTGCGCCGCGCTCTGTTCGCCATGTTGATGCACCCCGAGATCCGGGTCACCGCGGTCAGCCGGGTCTACGAGACCGAGTACGTGGGACCGGGTGAGCAGCCGCCGTACCTGAACGCCTGTCTCGAGGCACGCACCTGGCTGGCGCCTCGGGTCCTGCTTTGCGTGTTGCAGGGAATCGAACAACGCCTCGGCCGGCGCCCCGATTCCCACTGGCGGCCGCGACCGATCGATCTGGACATCCTGCTGTGCGGCGAGCTGATCGAGCGTCAGCCGCAGCTGACGGTACCCCATCCGCGGGCGCACGAGCGCGGGTTCGTGCTCGAGCCTTTGCGGGACATTGCGCCCGAACGCGTATTCCCGGATTCGGGGGAGACAGTCGCCGCCACCTGTGAGAGAATCCGCCGCCAGAAAATCCACCGGGTCACGGTCCGCGAAGACTGTGTCCTGCTACCCGGCGGCGAAGCGACGAGCGAGGAGGATTGGCGTGCTGCCCTGGCGGTACATTGTCGTTGACGGTGTGATCGGCGTCGGCAAGACCAGCCTGGTCAAGCTGCTGGCGACCCGGGCGAGCGCCCGCATGAACCTGGAAGTGGTGGAGGAGAACCCATTCCTGACCAAGTTCTACAGCGATCGCGCCGCCTATGCGTTTCAGACCCAGATCTTTTTTCTGCTGAGCCGTTTTCGTCAGCAGCAGAGCCTCCTGCAACACGATCTGTTCAGCTCGACGCTGGTCTCGGATTATCTGTTCGCCAAGGACCGGATCTTCGCCAACCTCAATCTGAGCGACGATGAACTGACGCTGTACAATCAGCTGGCGACGATTCTCGAGCAGCGAGTGCTCAAACCCGACCTGGTAATCTTCCTGCAGGCACGCACGGAAATTCTGATGCAGCGTATCGCCTGGCGCGCCCGGGACTACGAACGCGACCTGGATCGCGCCTACATCGATGCGCTCAACGGCGCCTACAGTTATTTTTTCCACCACTACGACGACGCGCCGCTGCTCGTGGTCAACACCGACGAGCTCGACTTCGTCAATGTGCCGCGCGATTTCGATCTGCTCTACGAGCAGCTCGGGGAGAGCTTTACCGGGACGCGCTTCTTCGCCGGGGAAAGCACCGGTGACTGAGAGAGGTAGGACGGCATGAGCAAGTCCAGAAACAAACCTGGGCAGCGGGCGAAGAAGAAACCCACTACCCTGAGCGTGTTCGGACAGAAGAAACGGCAGGCTGAGAAGATCGTCGTGCTGACGGCTTACGATCTGACCAGCGCCACGATCGCGGCGGCGGGCGGCGTCGACGCGATTCTCGTGGGCGATTCCGTCGGCATGGTCGTGCTCGGCCACGAGAATACCCTGCCGGTGACAGTGGACGACATGGTGCATCATTGCCGGGCGGTACAGCGGGCGCGACCCGGTGTGCCGGTCATCGCCGACCTGCCCTACGGTAGCTTTCATGTCGGCACGCAGCAGACGGTCGGGCACGCGCTGCGGCTGGTCAAGGAGGCGGGTGTCGCGGCGGTCAAGATCGAGGGCGGGCGCAAGCGGCAAGCGATGATCGAGGCTCTGCTCGCCGCAGAGATCCCGGTCATGGGGCACCTGGGCCTGACGCCCCAGTCCATCAATAAATTCGGTGGTTACAAGGTACAAGGCCGCGGCCACGGTGCGGCGGATCTGATGCTCGACGAAGCACAATTTCTGGCCGCCGCAGGTTGCTTCTCCATGGTGCTCGAGTGCATCCCCGTGGAACTGGCCCGACGGATCAGTCAGAGCATCGATATTCCGACCATCGGTATCGGCGCGGGTCCCGGTTGTGACGGCCAGGTACTCGTTTTCCACGATCTACTCGGCCTGTTCCAGGGGTTGGCGCCTCGATTCGTCAAACGCTATGCGGACCTTGGCGAGCTGGCCGTCGACGCGGTACGCCGCTACGCCGACGAGGTCCGCGACGGCGTCTTCCCCGGACCGGAGCACAGTTACGAGGACGCGGCGGGGAAAAAACCCGCCGGGGCGGCGCCGGCCGCCGAAGCCGAGTCTGGAACGGCGGATCCGGCCGACCCGCCGGCGGGCTACCTGGCGTCACTCGACAATCCGGAGGTCTGAAAGCGGTGGAGGTACTCCGGTCGCTGTCCGATCTCGCTTTTCTCGATTCGCTGCGCGCCGGCGGCCGGCTGGCGCTGGTGCCGACGATGGGCGCGCTGCACGAGGGACACTTGCATCTGGTGCGTCGGGCCCGTGAGCTGGGGCCGGTCGCGGTTTCCATATTCGTCAATCCGGCCCAGTTCGGGCCCGACGAAGATCTCGAACGGTACCCGCGCGATCTCGAGCGCGATCTGCAACTGCTCGCGCCGCTGGGTGTCGCTGCCGTGTTCTGCCCCGAGGTGGCGACCATGTACGGCCAGCAGGACGGCGTGGCGATCCGGCCAGGTGCGCGGGCGGACTGTCTGTGCGGTCGGTCACGACCCGGACACTTCGCCGGGGTACTGACCGTGGTGGCCAAGCTGTTCAACCTGATCCGACCGACCGCGGCGGTCTTCGGGCGCAAGGACGCCCAGCAGTGCCTGGTGATCGCCGAGATGGTCGACGATTTGAAATTCCCGATCCGCTTGATCGACGCGCCCACGGTGCGCGAGGCCGACGGGTTGGCGCTGTCCTCGCGGAACGCCTACCTGGACGAGGGGCAACGTCGGCGGGCGCGGTGCCTGTCGCGAGCGCTGAGGCAAGCCCGCCGGGCGATCGACGACGGTGAGCGCGAAGCGTCACGCGTGATCGAGTGCCTGCAGGCTGAACTGGCGGACGCCGACGGTATAGAGTACGCCGACCTGCGACGGGTCCCCGACCTGACGACGATGGCGACCGTCGCCGGTCGGATCCTGCTGGCGGTGGCGGCGACGGTCGGCCGAACGCGGCTGATCGACAATATCGTGCTCGAGGTCGGACCGGCGGGCCAGGTGCGCGAGGCCTCGCTGCTGAACGACTGAACGACGTCGCGAAAAAAACTCCGGGTGAGGAGGACCATGAATCCCGCAGCGAATGACACCGTGGACGCTGTCGTGCTGGCTGCCGGCAAGGGCACCCGCATGGAATCCGATCTGGCGAAGGTCCTGCATCCGCTGGCGGGGCGGACCCTGCTCGATCACGTCCTGCAAACTGTCCGCACTGCCGGCGTCGAGCGCACGGTGGTCGTGGTCGGTCACCAGGCGCAGCGTGTCCGCGAGTCGAGCGCGGCGGCGGATCTGGAGTTCGTCATCCAGGAGCCGCAGCTGGGTACCGGCCATGCGGTTCAGGTCGCCGCACCGGCGCTGCGCGCCGGCGGCTACACCGTCGTCCTGGCCGGCGACGTGCCCTTGCTGAGAATCGATACGCTGCGGCGTTTGATCAGCCAGACCATGGCGACGTCCGTGGCGGCGTCCGTGCTCAGCTGTGTCGTGCCGGACGCCGGCGCCTACGGACGCATCGTCAAGGACGGAGACGGCCGTGTGTCGAAGATCGTCGAGGCTCGCGACGCCAGCGATGAGGAACTGGCGATCGGCGAATACAACACAGGTATATTCTGCTTCCGTACCGAATCGCTGATCGAGGCGCTCGGGTCATTGACTGCCGACAACGACCAACGTGAGTATTACCTGACCGATACGGTGGCCTATCTGGTGGGGACAGGCGAGGTGGTGGCCGCCGTGATCACCGAGGATCCGGACGAGGTCGTGGGAATCAACACCGTGGCGGAACTGGCAGCCGCCGAGCAGCTCTTTCGTTCCCGCGCGGACTGACGCGCGAGCGGGGCTTCCCGCGAAAAGAGGATATGCCGATGGACAGGCTCTTCACTCCCTGGAGGTTCGAGTACGTGACTGGCCAGACCAAAGAGGATGGCTGCGTCTTCTGCAACCGCCTCGAATGCGACGACGAGGAGAAGTTCGTGCTGTACCGGGGTCGCCACTGGTACATCTTGATGAATCTCTATCCTTACACCAACGGCCACTTGCTGCTCGTGCTCAATCGCCACCAGCAAGCGCTGAGCGACTGTACACCGGAGGAACTCGCGGAGATGGGACCGCTGCTTTCGGCAATGGAGCAGGCCCTGTGTAAAGCGATGAATCCCCAGGGGATCAACAGTGGCTACAATGGGGGCGTCAGTGCGGGCGCCGGCATACCGGAACATTTGCATATCCACATTCTGCCGCGCTGGCAAGGAGACACCAATTTCATGACCACAGTGGGCCGGACGCGGGTCATGCCGCAAGCACTGGAAGAGTCGTATGCCATGATCAAACCCGTGTTGCTCGAGATTCTGGCGCCGCAAACATGAAGCGGCCGGTGAATCTGTTGTTACTGGTTCTGGTGGTGGTCTGTGCGGTGTCCGTGTGGCACGGCAGGGGCGAGCGCGGCGGTTTCGATTTGCCCCTGCTGTCCTGGCGCGGCAGCGGCGCGGAACCGACAGCCGGAGCGCCGGCGCCGATTGCGGACACCCGACGCGGGACCATTGCCCCGATTGCCCAGCTGCCGGCCGCCGCGGACAGCCGACGTGCCGACGAGCCACCGCCGCCGGCGACGATCCATCTGGTCGTTCTGAACGGGACCGACCAGTCGGGACTGGCCAACGAGGTCAGCCTGGTGCTGCCTCTGCTCGGCTGCGTCGTCGAGCGTGTGGGCAATGCACCGCACAACGACCATGCGCGGAGCCTGCTCGTGAACCGGCGTCTCGACAGCAAGACGGCAGCGGCCCTGGCCGGGCGGCTGGGCGGGCTGCCGGTACTGCGCGAAGCGGACAGCCGGACCACGGAGGACGCCGTTCTGGTGCTCGGACAGGATCACGAACACCTGCTGCGGCGTCTCGACCAGGTCCGCCGGCGGGATCGCTGAGCCGCGAGCGGCCAGCCCGCGCTTCGCGGCACAGCCCGCGATTTTATTGTTGGTTCCGTGCGGAGCTGCGCTTACTATGGTCGGTGGTCGCCCATGGAGTGTACCGGCCGCATACGATATCGGGATGAAAGTTGAGGGTTGATGCGTAAATCCCTGGGTTCGGTGGTATTGACCGCGATTCTCGGCGTCCTGATCGGCGCGATTTTCAGTGAGGTGATCGGGCTATTTCTCAACGAGGGCAGTGTCGCCGAGCAGCTCTTTGTCCGTTACGTGACCATTGGACCCGAGGTGATGCACTGGAATCTCGTGATCATTGATCTGACTTTTGGGTTTCAGCTTCACTTCAACCTGATGAGCGTCGTCGGCGTATTCATTGCCATGCAGATGCTGCGGTGGTATCGTTAGCAGGAGCAGGGGAGATTTCATGACACCGTTTTTTGCGTTCTTACAAGGAATAGGCTGGCAGGAACTCCTGGTCGTTCTCGCCCTGGTTCTGGTGTTCTTCGGCCCCCGGCGGCTACCCGAGATTGCCGAGTCCTTCGGCAAGTCCATCAAGAAGTTCAAGTCCGCCACCCGCAACGCCACCGACGACGTCAAGCGGGAACTCGATGATGCCGCCCGCGACATCAAGGACGATCCGCCCCGCGATTCCTAGTGGTCCGCCGGACCACGAGTCCTCCGGAGACCACCGTGAACCTGGCGCAACTGCTGGATCGTCTCAAGGGCGACGAGAAATTCCTGCGACACGTGACCCGCTGGGAAACCCTGCCGCCAACCGCCGGCAGTTATGCTGGTTTCCCGCCGGAACTCGATCCGCGGCTAGGCGACGTGATGCGTGGCCGCGGGATCGAGTCGCTGTACAGCCATCAGTTCGAGGCCTGTCGGTTGGCCGCGCAGGGCGCCTCGTTCGTGGTTCCCACACCCACTGCCTCGGGCAAGACCCTCTGTTACAACCTGCCGGTGCTCGATGCCATCCTGCGCGATCGCCAGGCGCGGGCGCTCTACCTGTTTCCCACCAAGGCGCTGAGCCAGGACCAGATGCACGAGGTGCACGAGATCGTCACGGACCTGGGTGTCGACATCAAGACCTTCACGTTCGACGGCGACACACCGGAAACGGCACGTCGCGCCATTCGCAGCAGCGGGCACATCGTCGTGACCAATCCCGACATGCTGCACCAGGGCATCCTGCCCCACCATACCCTGTGGGTGAATCTGTTCGAGAATCTGAAATACGTTGTCGTGGACGAGGTGCACCACTATCGCGGCGTGTTCGGCAGCCACGTGGCCAACGTGTTGCGGCGACTGCGCCGCATCGCCGGGTTCTACGGCGCGAGCCCGCAGTTCATCTGCTGCTCGGCGACCATCGCCAACCCCGGCGAGGTGGCCTCGGCGCTGGTCGGCGAGCCCGTGGTGGAGATCGAACAGAACGGCGCGCCGCGCGGCGAAAAACACTTCATCTTCTACAACCCGCCGGTGGTCAACCAGGAACTGGGTATCCGGCGATCGGTGGTCAAGGAGGCACGGGCCATCGCCGAGCGATTCCTGCAGAGCCGGACGCAGCTGATCGTTTTCGCCCGTAGCCGCATGCGCGTCGAGCTGCTGTTGACCTATCTCGAACAGGCCGGCCGTCGCGTCGGCATCAAGCAGGGCGAGGTGCGCGGATATCGCGGCGGCTACCTGCCCGGCGAGCGTCGCGCCATCGAGCGTGGACTGCGTGATGGTTCGGTGCGGGCCGTGGTCAGCACCAACGCCCTGGAGCTGGGTATCGACATCGGCCGGCTGGATGCGTGCGTGATGGCCGGCTACGCCGGCACCGTCGCCAGCACCTGGCAGCAGGCCGGCCGGGCGGGCCGACGGCAGAACATCAGCGCCGTGGTGCTGGTCGCCAGCAGCAATCCCGGCGACCAGTACATCATCAACAATCCCGACTATTTCTTCGGTCGCTCGCCCGAGTACGCAACCCTCGACGCGGACAATCTCGTGATCCTGGTCAGCCACCTCAAGTGCGCGGCCTTCGAGTTGCCCTTTGTCGAGGACGAACGCTATGGTGGCCAGCGCATCGACGAGATTCTCGATTATCTCGTGCAGCAGGAGGTGCTGCACAAGGCCGACGGACGCTACCACTGGATGGCCGACACCTACCCGGCGGTGGACGTGAGCCTGCGCAGCGCCGCTCCCGACAACGTGGTGATCATCGACCGCTCGGTGAAAGGCGGCCGTATCATCGGCGAAATGGACCTGTTCAGCGCGCAGGAAATGTTGCACGACGAGGCCATCTACATCCACGGCGCTTCCCAGTTTCACGTGGACAAGCTCGACTGGGAGCGGCGCGAGGCCTACGTCCAGCCGGTGGAGGTGGACTACTATACCGACGCCCAGCGCATCACCGAACTGAAGACCCTGACGACCGACGAACAGGCCCCCGCCACCCTCGGCGGCCTGGGTGTGGGCGACGTGAGCCTGATCTCGAAGGTGAGCATCTACAAGAAGATCAAGTTGCGCACCCACGAGAACGTGGGATCGGGCGATGTGCAACTGCCCGAGATGCCCATGGACACGATTGCCTTTACCTGGGAATTGCCGGAGTCGTTGCACGGCGAGATGGCGTCGCGACAACTCGATCTCGGCGACGCGCTCAATGGGGTTGCGCACCTGATGAACCAGGTGGCGCCCGTGTTCGTGATGGCCGATCCCGCGGACATCCACGCCCAGGCCATGGTCCGTTCGCCGTTCACCGGGCACCCGACGCTCTACCTCTACGATGCCGTACCCGGCGGTGTGGGTTATGCGCGCCGGATCTTCCAACAGTTCATCGAGATCCGGCAGGCGGCGGCGGCCCATCTCGATCGCTGCCCCTGCCCGGACGGTTGCCCTTCGTGCGTGGGGGCTTCGGTGGAAGTGGGGGGGACGGCCAAGCGGGGGGCGGCGTGGTTACTCGCGCGGGCGGACAGCGCGGCCGCCAAGACTGCCGGCGGCGAGCGGTGAGCCGCCGCGGAGTGGCCCCATGGACCTGAAGAAGCGTCTGGCCAACCTCGACAAGCTCTCCCACCGGAAACGAAGCGATCAGCGACAGGTGGATCCGACCGGCGAGTCGCCGGGTGCCGCAACGGCACGCGCGCGGGAAGCGACCTTGCGCGATCTCGGGCTGTCCCCGCAACCGCAGACAGCCGGTACGGTCTGGACACGTGACTACCCGCCGTGTGCCACGGTGTCATCCCACGACGAGGCGCCTGCCTGGAAACTGCCTGACCTGACCGACATCTTTTCGGCGGCCGCCCCGCCCGCGCTCACACCCGGGCAACTGCTTTTTCTCGACACCGAGACGACCGGACTGGCCGGTGGAACGGGAACCGTCGCCTTTCTGATCGGCGTCGCGTGGTGGACCGACGACGGCTTCGTCGTGCGGCAGTTCTTCCTGGCCGGGCCCGGCCGGGAAACGCCCATGCTGCACGCACTGGCGGAACTGGCAGCGGAATTCCGTGTCGTGGTCACCTTCAACGGCAATTGCTTCGATCTGCCGCTCCTGAGAACTCGCGCGCTGCTGTCACGGTTGCCGGATCCGCTTAGGGCCCTGGTGAGCTGGGATCTGTTGCCGGCGGTACGACGTCTCTGGGGTCGCCGCCTGCCCGACTGTCGCCAGCAGACCGCGGAAGTCGAAATCTGCGGGCGCGAACGCGGCGCGGGGGATATCGACGGCGCGTTGATTCCGCCCACCTACTTCCGCTACCTGCGCGAGGCCGAACCGGGGCTGTTGCCCAACGTGTTGACCCACAATCAGCGCGATATGGTCGGCATGGCGGCGGTGCTGCAGGCGGTCGTCGCCGCGGCCCGCGTCATCGACTGCGGCCGGCTCGCGACGCACCCGCGGCAGGGCGGTCGGGCGACTGGTTTCACTTCCGACCCGCCCTGGCAGGACGCCTGGTCGGCCGGACGTATCTGCGAGGCGCGCCGCGACCGCGAAAGCGCGGCTTGCTGGCTCGAGCGGGCCGTTGTCGGCGCCGGTATCCAGCCGTACGCGGGCGAGCCGGCCGGTTCGTCCGGATCATCCGGAAATTCTCCTGCGGTCGAACTTCGCGAGCTGCCCGAGCGCCTGTTCGTCGACGCAATCCGGATCCTCAAGCGGACAGCGCGCTGGGAACTGGTCGAACAGGTCATCCTGGCCGGTCTGTCGCGCTGGCGGGACCGCGACTGGCTGCATCGCGAGGCCGCGATCCTGTATGAACACCGGCTCGGCCGGCTCGAATCCGCCCGCCGCCACGCCGAAGTCCTCGCCGAGCCCAGGCGCCTCGAGCGGCTGAACCGCAAACTCGGCCGGGATTGACCGGGCCGGGCCGCCAAGGACCCAGGAGTGGGTTGCGCCGCGCGCCGCGCTTCCGTATAGTGCACACGCGCCGTCACCGCAGTAACCACGGCGGTGCGGATGCACCGGGACGACCAGCGCGGAGACGGCAGTATTCCCGGCGGCTATTCACGATCTCTGGAGGTCGACCGTGACCGATCTGACCCGGCACAAGGCGCACCTGGTGATGGCGGCGATCCGGGTGATTTCCCATCGCGAGGAGCGCCCGCCGCGACCGGCGGAAGTGGCGGAACTGCTCGATGCCTCGGAAGCGAGCGTCCGTCTCGATCTGGCGATCCTGCAGGATCTCGGCGCGGTGGCGCTGATCACCAGCGCCTACGCGGACCACGTCGAGATACGGGATTATCTCAAGGTCGAGGAGTTGCCGGAGGAAGTGGCCGACGACATCAAGGCCGACCTCGCGGACTTCGATCGCCGCAAGCAGGAGGAGGCCGAAAAGATGGCCAACCTCTTTGCCGAAAAAGACCACGAAAAGAAGCAGGCCGAGCGCATCGACAAGATGAATCAGGAACTCTCCGATTTCAAGAAACGTAAGCCGATCAACCCCTTCGGCGACGACGACGCGTAGCCTGTCTCACCGGCCGGTAGTCGCGATTGTGAAGACCCCGGTCTTGGACGCCAAACAGCCCCGGTACGGCGGTACCGGGGCTGATGTACCTGGCGACCGTGGCTGTGGCCGCCGCGTCAGGGACGCTCATCCTTGACGTCCGCCTTGGCCAGCCGATCGTTGAACCAGGCTTCCAGCAGTTCATTCTGCTTCTGGATCAGCAGCGACTGGCGCAGGCTCTCCTTGCTCGTGTTGAATAGCGTATCGTCGAACGGCTCCTGCCACAGCACGCGCATGGCAAACACGCCGCGCATGGTTTCCACCTGCGGGATCAGGGTCTCGAGCGACGCGTGCAGCGCCAGCGTGTTGAATGCGGTTGCATAGCCCACGTCCGGGACGTTGGCGTTGGCATTGATCGTGTCGGTCACAGCGTGGGCCAGTCCGTGTTTTTCCGCGATCTCGGCCATGGCTTGACCCTGTTGTACTTCGGCGAGCGCGGGCGCGAGCTTGGCCGATGCGAGCTCACGGTTGTGCTCGTTCTTCAAGGACACCACCACCTGACTCCGGACCTCGTCGAGGGGCGCCTGACCGGCTTCGTCGACCCCCTCGCAGAGCACCACGTAGTACACATCCTTGTTGCCCAGCACACGGCTGACCGTGCCCGCTTCGGCGCGGAATACGAAGTTGCAGCCGGCGATCGACAGCGGCAGGCCAGGTATATCGCGGCCCTTGAGGAAGGGTTCGGGATCGATCAGTGCCAGAGAGTCGGCCGTGGCGCGGGCGACGAAGTCGTCACGGTTCACGCTTTCGCGGAATTCGTCGGCGCGGGTGTAGATGTCGCCGAGTGTCGCCTCGCTCGGCTCTACCTTGAGCAGGATATGCCGGGCGTGTACCTGGGTGATCTCGCCTTCTTCTTCGATCTGTTCGAGCACCTCGATGAGGTGCAGGCCGAACTGGGTTGCGACCGGTTCGCTGATCTGGCCGACCGGCAGGGAGAACGCCACCTCGGTGAATGGCTCGACCATGCGGTTGCGATCGAAGGTTCCCAGGTCGCCACCGTTGTTCGCCGTGCCGTCCTGGCTGTAGATGGCGGCTTCGGCGGCGAAGTCGTTTTCACCCGACTCGATACCCGCTTTGATTTCCATGGCGAGTTCCAGCACTTCCTCGCGGTCGGCGTCACTGGGCACCCGCGACCACGAGACTACCTTGGCCCGGCCCTGGGCCTGGCTCTTGAACTCGTTGGGACGACTCTCGTAATAGGCGAGGATCTGCTCCTCGCTGGGTTCCCATTCGTCTTCGAGATCGCTGAAACGAACGCCGATGTATTCCGCGCAGGCGCGGCCGAACTGGCGCTGGTAGGCTTCGCGAATCTCCTCGTCGGTGACCACGGCCGGCGCCGTGATGATCTGCTGCATCTTCTGCGAGGGGAGCAGCGCCCGCAACCATTGCTCCTCGCGACTCCAGTCGCGTGCCGGGTTGTTCAGGTCGTTGTAGTAGCGGCCCATGTCGGGATTGCCGTTCTCGTCGGCGTACTGGGCCAGCAACTCACGCGGCGGATTGTTCTTGAAGATACTCAGGATCTCCTCGCTCGTGACCGTCAGACCGAGGCGCTCGACCTCGGCTTCGAGCAACTGGGCGCGCACCAGGTCGTTCCAGGCCCGTTCGCTGGTGGTGGCGACCTGGTTGGCGGTCAGCTGGCGGTCCTTGTACTGAGCCCGCAGCTGGGAAAGGTATCGCTTCTCGGTACGGTCCCAGTAGTAGGCCGAGATCGACTTGCCGTTGACCGACCCCACCGTATCGGATGCCCGTCCGCCACCGGCGCCGCCGCCCTGGCGACCCGTGATATCCATACCCCAGGCCAGGAAGATGAACGCCACGAAGGTGACGGCGATCACCCAGTAAAAGACTTTTGCCTTGGATCGGAGGAACTTGAACATCGTCTGTATCTCCTCGAAAGATTATGGCGCAACGCGACGCAGTGTCGGTTGTCACCCTCAGGGCCGCGATTCGCCCGTTCCTCGAACGAGCGACGTCCCGATTGCGTTCCCGTCGAACGGTACTGGTATTTCCTTCTCTACGCCAGACGGTCACGCAAACGGACGATCTGGGAAAATAGTACTCCGACTACTGATTTCTCAAGCTTCACATTTGCCGTATGTCAAAAATCTGATACTGTATCGAGCTGAATCAAGGATGACTTGACCGATAGATCGTGTTTCCGGCCGGGTCGCGACCCGTCGCGAGCGCCGGCAACATACAGCGATCGCAGCGTTTTCAGGAGGAATCATGGCCGCGAACGGCAGTTTCGACTTCAATCGTCCTTTTGCCCCCGGAGTCATCGAATCGGAAGAAAGTCGCGGCCAGCTGCTGGCCCGCATGGAGCAGGACGGCGTTCAGTTCCTGCGCTTGATATTCACCGATATCATGGGACAGAACAAGAATGTCGAGGTGCCGGCGAGCCAGTTCGCCAAGGCGATCGGCGGCGAGATCATGTTCGACGGCTCGTCGATCGAGGGCTTCAGCCGGATCGAGGAATCGGACATGTTGCTCGTGCCGGATCTGAGCTCCTACGCGGTTTTTCCCTTCCGGGGCGAAAACGGCAAGGTCGCCCGGCTGATCTGCGACGTGTACAACGCCGACCGGACACCTTTTGCCGGTTGTCCGCGATTGACGCTGCGGCGGATCGTCGACAAATACCGCCAGCGGGGTCTGACACCGGTCTGTGGGCCCGAGCTCGAGTTTTTCCTCTTCCAGGTCGACGAAAACGGCAATCCCACCGTCGTAACCCATGATACCGGTGGCTACTTCGATCTGCTGCCGTTCGATCGCGGGGAAGATGCGCGCCGGGAAATCGTCACCAGCCTGGAAGCGATGGGATTCGAGATCGAGGCGGCTCATCACGAGGTAGCGCCCGGTCAGCACGAGATCGATTTCAAATACGCCGAAGCGCTGGAAACCGCCGATCGGGTCACCACGTTCCGGATGGTGGTCAAGAAGATCGCCCTGGACTTCGGCCTGCACGCCACCTTCATGCCCAAGCCACTGGCGGGTGAGAACGGCTCGGGCATGCACACGCACCAGTCGGTATTCGTCGACCGGGACGGTCGGCTCGAGAACGCGTTCTACGACCCCGACGCCGAGGACGAACTGAGCCCCATGGCGTTGAACTACATCGGCGGCATCCTGAAGCATGCCAGGTCGTTCGTGGCGATCACCAATCCGCTCATCAACTCGTTCAAGCGGCTCGTGCCGGGCTACGAGGCACCGGTCAACATCGCCTGGTCGGACCATAACCGCTCGCCGCTGGTCCGGGTACCGGCGCGGCGTCAGGCGGGAACCCGTATCGAGGTGAGGGTTCCCGATCCGAGCTGCAATCCGTACCTGGCCTTCGCCGTGATGCTGGCTGCGGGGCTCGACGGGATCCAGAGCGAGATCGATCCCGGTCCGCCCGTCAATCAGAACATCTTCGCCATGACCTCCGAGCAGAAGAAGGAACTCAACATATCCCACCTGCCGGTCAATCTGCGCGATGCGGTGCTCAACATGCGCAAGGACGAGGTCATGCGCGAGACGCTCGGCGAACACATCTTCGAGCATTTCATTCGCGCCAAATTCGAGGTCTGGGACCGCTATCGCGCCGAGGTTCATCAGTGGGAGCTCGATAACTACCTTGCCACCTATTGATCCGTTGCGTTTGCGTCGTGCGCGCACCGAGCCGACTAGCGCGACAACCTGAAGGATACACCGACATGCACAATCTGGGATTGATTGCACTCCTGAGCGGGGTGCTGGCTCAGATTGCCAAGGTATTCGTCGAGTTGCTGCGCAGACGGCGCTGGCGTCCGATGCTGGTCTTTGCTTCCGGCGGCATGCCCAGTTCGCACACGGCCACGGTGACCACGCTGAGCCTGCTGGTCTATCAGCGCGAAGGCTTCACGTCGCCGCTGTTCAGCGTGGTGCTGGTCTTCAGCCTGTTTGTCGTTTTCGAGGCGACGGGGCTGCGCCAGGAAGTCGGTAAACAGGCCGCCTTGCTCAACGAGCTGGTCGAGAACATGAAGTCCACGCGGCAATTCGAGTACCAGCGTCTGCGCGAACTGGTCGGGCACAGCTGGCAGGAGGTGGGCGGCGGCTTCTTTTTCGGCCTGGTGATCTACTGGCTGTTCAAACGCTGCGTGTGACAGATCCCGTTCTCGTCCGGTAATCGACCTCGAAACGATGCGGGAAAACCCCTAGATAAAGGTATCATTAAACCCTTGACACCATATCTTGTGTAGGTATCATCGCCTCAGGCGGATTGGTTGAGGGAGTCGCCGGTTCGCACACTCAACACGATCCGGGTTTTTTCCAGGGCCCGGTACTGCGACGAAAGGAAGAATCACACTCTCCACGGCTTGTCTTCTGGTCAGGGACCGAAAGGATTCGGAATGAGAGTCATAGCCTTTGCCAACCAGAAAGGCGGGTGTGGGAAGACGACATCAGCGACGAATCTTGCAGCCGCCCTCACTCTCCTCGAGAAGCGCGTGCTTCTCCTAGATAACGATCCACAGGGACACGCGACCCTCTCGTTCGGTTTTCGGGAACGCGATTTTTCTCTCTCCACATACGACCTGTACATGACGTCCGACATCGTCGTCGAGGATGCGTTTCTCGAGATCGAGCCGGGGCTGCACCTGGTGCCGGCCGGCATCGAACTGAGCGCCGTCGAACAGGCCCAGGCCAGGCAACCGGAAAAGGAGCTCTTGCTGCGCAAGAACCTCCTGCGTTCGGCCATGCCGTACGACTACGTGCTGATCGATTGCCCGCCGAGCGTGAGCCTGTTGACCTTCAATGCGCTCTTGGCGAGCGGCGAGGTCATCATCCCGGTCGATTCGAGCTATTACAGCCTGCAGGCTGTTCGCAAGCTCAAGGAGACGCTGGCGGTGCTCCGCGAGAAGAAGGGGCACGACATCATACCGCACCTGCTGATGTGCGATTTCGACACCAGGCCGCGATTCTCGCGCACCTTGATGGCCGAACTCGAGGAACTCTACGGCGAGGAATTGCTGGAAACCATCATTCATCACACGGTGCGTTTCAAGGAAGCGGCGGGCGCCGGACAACCGGTGACCCGTTTCGACGCGGGTTCCCGCGGTGCGCTCGATTTCCGCAACCTGGCGATGGAGATGATCGAGCAGGAAGTCGACGTCGCGGTGACCGCCATCGATCACTGGGCCGATCTGTTGCACGGGCCCATGGCCAGCGAGATGGGCGTGCGGTTCATCGCCGATTTCCCGCGTGCCAAGTCGGTACGGATCACCGGTTCGTTCTGTGACTGGTCCCCCCGGGGACTGCCCCTGAGCAAGCAGGACGACGGCCTTTGGGAATGCCATGTCGAACTCGGCAAGGGCGGGCACGAGTACCGGTTCATCGTGGACGGTGCCTGGTTGCCCGATCCACACAACCGGGAGACCGTGGCCAACGAATTCGGCGGCGCCAACAGCCTGGTCACGGTACCGTAACATACGCCGGCGGCGCGCGACCGGAGGCGGTCGATGAGACGCGTGGCCGCGAAGATGCATCGAGGCGTCCAGTTGCCGAAGGACAGGGACAGAACGCACCACATCTCGTCGATCGTCCACCACTTCCTGGAGGAGACGGAGCCCCGGGAACGTGCGCTGAACAACTCCGACCGACCCGGCGCGGAGGTAACGGCAGAACGATATTTTACTGTGGCCGCGGCCAGTCTATCCCCCCTCGCCGCGTATGCCACAGCCGGGCTAGGGATGGCCTCCCTCCCCACGGATGACGTCGCTGTGACGTCGTCGCCCCAGGTGTTTCTCCGCGAGTGGCGCGATCAACGGCATAGCGCTCGCTCGTTTCTGGAGCGCGTCTGGAGGCGGACGGACTCGCCGCCGGGGAGTGGCGAGCTGACGGAAAATGACAAGGGAGGCTGTCCCGCCCGGGCACCCGTCGTGCAACTGGTGAATCCCCGGTCAGAAACGAACAACACCCGAAACCGCGGTGACGTTGGCAACGGATACCGTTGCGGCGACCGCGAGCGCGCTCGTGTGGATGATGAGTACGGCGACGGGCGCGCCGTACCGGCACGGCAGCAGATACACTGGCTGAATCTCGGCCGACTGACCGAGCCGGCGTTGCGTGCGCTGGAAGCCAACCACACGTGGTGCGAGGGGACTCGCTGTCCGCTGGCCGGGCGAGACGGGCTGGTCTGGTGCCTGCGGGTAAGCGAGATCGAGTCGCTACACGTCGCCTACGTGCTGGGCCGACTGGTCTCGGTGTGCCGTCCAGCTCAGGTGCAGGTGCTGCTGTTCCCGGACAGCCGGCGATCCCACGACGAGCGGTCGGGGGAGCAGGCTGCCGTCGGCGTCGGCGAGGACACTTGGACCGGCGGCGCCATGCCGCTGCCGCGCGCGTTTCCCGCACAGCGTGCCGCAAGCATCACGCGCGGCCGCGAATTGCTGGCCGCGGTGACCACCGATCGCCGTTGCAGTTTCGTCGAACTCGCCGCGCCGGCTGCGTCGCCGGGAGATCGCGCCATGGACACCGCCGACCTTCGCGAACAGATCGGTGTTTTCCGGCGCGTCGTGGCGTCACTTCTCGCCGCCGAGGCCCTTGCTCCGGGCACCTGACGGCGCCGCGCAGGCGACCAACCGCGCCGCCCGTTACGGCGATGGGCCAAGAACATGCTTGGACGGCTCCCGCAGAACGGATACCCTGTTACGACCATGCGCACAACACGACACAAAAAGGGCGCGACCGCCGCGCTCCGCCGCCCGGGCCTGTTGCCGACCGCTGGCGTCGCGCTCTGGGTCGGCCTGCTGTTCGGTGTGGCCGGGGGCGTGTTGCCGACGGCGGGACCGGCCGCCGCCGCTCCAGTCGGCGCTTCCGCCACCGATGCCGCCGCTGACCACCCGGCCTACCCGGGGTTGCTGATCATCGAGTCGGCTCGTGATACGACACGGAACTACGTCTGGATCGATACACCCGAACTGGCGCAGCGATCACTGGTGTGGCCCACGGGCGTGTTGACCGTGCCGGAAGCCATGCTGCTCGAGGAGTACGGCGTCTCGGGTCTGGCGATCGGCTACACGACGGTCTTGACCGGGATGAGCGATGGCCGGCAACTGTTGTTCGCGGCGGGCAAGCATCGTATCGACACGCCCCTGTACCTGACAGACGGGAACCTGAGCCTCTACGCGGCCAGCGGTGAGATCATCATCGAGTCGAGCCGATTGCTGTATCGAGACACAAAAAGCGACACCGGCGGGAAAGATCCTCGCGCCAACTATCTTTTTCTCACCGCCATCGTGCTGCTGACCTTCATACTCATGGTCCGCGCCCGGTCCAGATTGCGGAAAGACTGAAACTGCATGACGCAACGACTGGTGGTCTGGAGCTACGGAGCAGCCCTCTTCACCGTGCCGTGGGCGGGACTGGGTACCGTCAAGGTGCTGACCGGGATCGACCTCGGCGCCGGTCTGCAACCGGCCTACCTGTTGCTTGCGATTGCCATACTGGTGTCCCTCGTCGGCGGCTGGCGCGCCCGGTCGCTGTTGCGGCAATGGCATGATCTCATCGGCCGTGGGTCGACCGGTCAGACGGGCGTCGCGCCGGGACCCGTCGCCGGCGAGCGTTTTTGGCGTCGCGTGGTGCAGCTGACGGTTCTGGCCCTGCTGGCGGTCCTGATCTCGGCTGCGGGGCTCGTGATCGTGCCCGGCGAAGGTACGGCTGCCGACCACTGGCTTCGTTTCGCCAAGCAGATCGTACAGCTGCTGGTCATGGGGTGTTTCGTCTTTTTCCCGGCGTTGTGGACCAATTCGCCGGCCCGCTGGCGTTGGACCGTGCGGCTGCTGGTGGCTGGTGCGGCGTTCCAGATCGTGTACAGTGGCGTGCAGGCGGCCGGTTTCTATACCGGCAGCGGGGCTTTTGCCCGGCTCGACGCAGTCTTTACTTCCAATCCAGCCATTCTTTCCGGCTCTGAAGAGCTTTATCTCGACGGGGCATTTCAGGGAATACCGCGTCTTCGAGGCACCATGTGCGAGCCGCTGTATCTCGGCAACTATCTGCTGCTGGTCCTGCCGTTGCTGCTGACCGCTTCGGTGCCGCCGCGCTGGCGCCGGCCGATGGCGATCGCCGCGGTCGTGTTGCTGGGAATGACCTGGGCGCGCGGCGCGTATGTCGGCCTGGCGGCCGCGAGCGCGGTGGCTGCGCTGCTATGGGCGCGCAGCGGTCTTGGCTGGCGGCCACGCCAGCTCCTGCTGGTTGTCGTGCTGATCACCCTGGTCGGCGGGCTGGTCGCGCTGCTTCTCGGCGGGACCGAGTCGCTGTTGTTGCCCTGGCGCCGCGCGGTGCAGTCACTGGACCGCGAGGACTGGTCCAATCTGACCCGGCTCTACAGCATGCGGGCGGCCTGGACCGGCTTCCTGCTGAGCCCGCTGGTCGGGCTCGGCTGGGGGCAGTTCGCGTATCACTTTCCCCTGCTGACCGATCCGCTGGGCCTGCAAAGCCAGTTCGCATGGCCCGTGGTCAACAATCTACCTCTGCAGGTTCTGTGCGAGACCGGCCTGTGCGGCGCGCTCGTGATGCTGGCGGTGACGGTGGCGCTTTGCCGGCGCGTCTGGCGAGCGCTCGCGCCGGTCGACCCCCACGATGCCGCCCACCGGCGCGCGCAGCGTCGGATCATCGCCGCCGCCGCTGCCACGGCGGGTATCTGGGTCCAGTTGCTGACCTTCTCTCAGTACAACCTGCCGCACATCTGGGTGGCGGTCGGCCTGCTGCTGGCGTCGTTGTCTACCAGCGGCCGAGCGACAACCGTCGCGAGGCCGCGGTCACAGCCGGAACGCCGGTCGGAGGAGGGGCCTTCATGACCGGCGTACCGCATATCGTGCTGGACGCGTTGCTCGTGCGGCCCTCGCCGACGGGGGTCGGTCGCTCCATACTGGAACTGACCAGAGCCATGAGCGAGCAGGAACGGCAACTGGCGTTCACGGTGCTGGCGACCCACCCCGAGATGTTCGATTTCCTGCGCGGTCGATCGCGCTGGCGGGTACAGACCTGCCGGGGCGCCGTGGGCGGTACGGCCAGCAAGGCACTGTTCACCCAGCTTCGCCTGCCGGGTCTGCTCAGCCGACTCGAGGCGACGTTGTTGCACAGTCTGCAATACGTGGCACCGCTGCGACTGCCATGCCGCAGCCTGGTCACTGTCCACGATCTGAGTTATCTGCGTTACCCGCAAACGGTAGAACAACCGCGGCGCGCCTACTATCGATTTCTGGTTCCCCGGACCCTGGCGCAGGCCGACGGTATCGCGACGAATTCCGCCGCCACCGCCTCGGAAGTCGCCGAGTATTTTCCTGCCGTCGCGCCTCGGGTAACGGTCACGCCCTTCGGTACGCCCAGCTGGTCGCTGGCGATGCCGGCGCCCGCCAGGCCCCCCGCGGAGGACGCTCCGTTTCTTTTTGTCGGCACGCTGGAACCCCGAAAAAACCTCGAGCGGATACTTGCGGCGTATACGATTTTTCTGGATCGGAACCAGAACAGCTCATCGTTCAAGGTACTGCCGGACCTGGTCCTGGTCGGCGGTAAAGGGTGGAATGACAAGGGAATACGGCAAACAATCCAGAAACTGGAAGGTCGCGGCAAGCTGCACCGTCTCGATTACTGCGGTCCCGACCGCCTGTGGCGGCAATACTGCCTGGCACGCGCGTTGCTATTTCCCTCGTTGCACGAAGGCTTCGGATTCCCGATCTTGGAAGCAATGGCCGCAGGGCTGCCTGTGCTGACCGCCGACCGTGGTGCCATGGCAGAGGTTGCCGGCGATGCCGCGCTGCTCGTCGATCCCGAGAACGAAACGTCCATCGCCGCCGGCATGGAAAGAATCCTCACCTCTTCTTCCTTGCGTGACAAGCTGATATCGCGCGGACATCAGAGAGTGAAATACTGGTCCTGGGAGAAAACCGCGTCGCTGACGCTGGATATGTACTCGCGCCTGGCCGGCAGCGGCGGTCAAAAAAGTGATTGATCGCTTCTGGGGCTTGGGCTAGGTTACATCGGTTCCCGGACGAAGCGCAGCACAGGGATGTGAACGGACCGACAGAGGAGACGTGGTGGATCAGGGGATCGTAGCGCTGCTGAGTTTTGTCGTCGCCTTTGTGATGTCCTGGCTGGTGCAACCCCACTTCCGGAATCTCGGCTTTTTGACGGAAATCGTCGACCACCCCGGATATCGCCGTCCTCACCGCGAGCCCGTTCCGCGCACCGGCGGCATGGCCATCTTCATCTCCTTCTTCTGTGCGCTGTCTTTTCTGGAGAACGTGATTCTGAACACGCCGTTGCCGTGGTCCTGGCTGGGCATCCTGATCGGCGCCGGACTGGCGATCCTGGCCCTGGGTGTCGGTGACGACCGGTTCGGGATTCACGCCGAGAAGAAGCTCTACGGGCAACTCGTCGTCATCACCGCGCTGATGCTCTTCGGCCAACGACTCGATTCGATCGTGTTGCCGGTGGTCGGCCAGATCAATCTGGGTGGCTGGGCCTGGCCGTTTACCATGTTCTGGTATCTCGGTTTCATCAATTCCATGAACCTGATCGACGGCCTCGACGGTCTGGCCAGCGGCATCAGTGTGCTGGCCTCGCTGGCACTGGTCGTGATCTCCATGGCCGTGGGTGAGCACCTGTCGCTGCTATTCTCGTCGACCCTGTGCGGTGCGACGGTGGCCTTCTTCTACTGGAACATCAGCAAACGAAAGATCTTCCTCGGCGATTCGGGCAGCATGTGGATGGGACTGGTGATCGGAAGTATCATCCTGAACCTGAGCAAGAAGGTCGGTATATCGTTGCCGGTGCTGCTGGCGCCGATGATCGTGCCGATCTGGGATACGGGTACCACCATCATCCGGCGCTGCCGCAATCGCACGTCCATTTTCCAGGCCGACGATTACCACCTGCATCACCGGTTGGTTCGGCTGGGCTTCTCGCCGGCCAACGCGGTCATCTGCCTGCTGCTGGTGACCGCCGGGACCACCTTGTTCGCACTGTCCGATTTCCTCCGTCTGGCCTGGCTCGGTTTCCCGGCCCTCGGGGTCTGGATGTGGGCGGCGCAGCTCGGCGCGCAGCAACACCTGCGCAACCGCAAGTTCGGACTCGATCTGTTCACCGAGTTGAGCTACGCCCTGGGCATCGACTACCGGCTCAACGGGCTCGAACGGCTCGACGGCCTGAACGGTCAGAACCTCGTCGACATCATCGATCTACGCACGGAACCAGCCGCGAGGCAGCGTTCGCGAACCGTCCCGGAGGACGAAGCGAAACGACCGGCGGCGGTTGTCAAGCACCCGGCGACCGCGGCGTTGCAGGCGAACAATCCCGAGCTGGTCGATGAGGAAGTTGCCGACGATGGCCTTTTCTCCTCTACCAAAGACGTTTCTTGACGATCTGGAAGCCCGGCGCAACGGTCCCGTCGTGGAACTGGGTTGCGGCGACGGCGCCTTTACCCGGTTGCTGGAATCGCTGGGAGCCGAACCGCTGGCGCTGGATCGGCGACGACCCGGCTGCGGTACGGTGGCGAGCATCGTCGCCGACGTGACCGATTTACCGCTGCGCGACCGATCGGTCCGGCTGCTGATCGCCGCCAATCTCCTCCGCCATTGCTGGAACGACCGGGTGGCTGCGTTGCTTCGGGCCTGGGTGCGCTGTGTGGCGCGGGACGGCAGATGTTATATCTTCGAGGATGAACCTCGCGCGGACGGCGACCTGCCGACCGCGGTGCGCAACTACCACCGCGTGCAGGATTTCTTGCGCCGTCTGGCGCCGGAAAACCGTGGCGCGCTGCTGCCGATGGCGAACTTCCGGCGGGCGTGTCGATCGGCGAACGGCCGGTCGGATGCGACCGGGGGTACCTGGGAATTCGGGCAGTCAGAGAACCACTGGCCCATCGATCGTGGCGCGGTCGTAGACTGGCTGCGCGGGACCGCCCGCACGGCTGGCCGGGAAGCGGATCGTCTGATCCGGGATGTCGAACGAAACGGCCTGTCATACGGCCGCTACTGGTGGGCACGCTGGAGTCCGGAGGTCGATTGACCGATGTTTCGACGCATCACCGTAGTTCGGTTCGGTCTGCTCCTGATCGTGGTCGCGATCGTGGCGCTGGCCCTGGTGCTGGGGAAGAGTCCCGGCGCGGTGCTGTGGTCCGAGCAACGCGTGGTGGCTTTCGAGAGCGACGACTGGGGCTTCTGCGGCTTCGTACCCGATACGACGGCGCTGACCGGGCTGGACCGAGGTGCGTTGGCGACGGGATATTTTCCGCCGGTCTACTGGGAATCGACCCTCGAGGACAGCAGCCAGGTTGCCGGACTCTGCGATCTGCTCAGCGCCTTTCGCGGTAGCGACGGACTGCCACCGGTCTTCCAGGCCAACTACATCGTTTCCGCGCTGGCCTGGGAGCCGATCGAAGATAGTCCCGGTACCGCAACCGAAGGCGACCACCGCTGGGTTCAGTACGACATTCCCCGGCTACCGCCCCGCTACGGCCGGCCCGGCATGTGGAACGCCGTTGCCGACGGCATGGCCGCCGGTCTGTGGCGGCCCGAGTTCCACGGCGCATACCACTACGAACCCGCCGCGCGGCACGCGGCCGCTCTGACCTCGGAGCCGACACGAGTGGCAACCGGGCGCGGAGTGACGGTTTTTGCGGGCAGTGAAAGGGCCTACGAGCTGGGTAGAACGCGTCCGCGAGATCTGCTGGTCGAGGAGTTCGCGTTTGCCCGAGAGGTGTTCACCGGTCTATTCGGCCGACCGCCGGTATCGATCATCGCGCCAGATTACGTGTGGGATGCGTGTCACGAGGATATCTGGCAGGCAGATGGTGTACGCGTGATCCAGGCCAAGCGCGAGCAACGCTTCGCCGACGGCCGCAACGCGTCCCTCGGACGTCGTGTGCTCAAGATCTGGTTACGGACCTGGGCGCGACTGACCAGACCGGGCCTGACCTATCTGGAACGGAACTGCCGTCTGGAACCGGTCCAGCACGACGACCATGCCGCGGTGGTCGAGCACTGTCGCCGCCAGGTGCACGACGCCTGGCGTCGGAACGAACCGGCCATCGTCGAGACCCACCGGATCAACTTCGCTCACTGTCGGGACGAAGTCGCCAGAGCGGGTCGACAAGCCCTGTCGAGCTTGTGCGCCGCCATCACCGCGCAGTCCGACCGGCTGCCGCTTTTTCTCAGCGATGACGAGCTCGCCGGACTGCAGCGACGCGGAACCAGCTGGACGGTCCGGGGCGGTGCGGTCGTGGCCCGCAATCTGACCGAGTCCCGCAAGGTCCTCACGATACCGCATACGGCCTTCGCGGAAGCGGCGAGGAATCGTGGGGAAGTGGGCGGAGAATCGTCCGGCGCAAACCGATCGCCCGGCGACAGGCTCGTATTTCTACCGGCTGCTAGCACCCGAATTCTATACTGAGATTACTGCCGTTTTTTTGGGTTCCAGCCATTTACGCCGGCGACCTTTTGTGGTATAATGTCCTTCTCAGTCAATACATTTCTGTACGTTACTCCGGGTCGTATAGGCAGGGTCGTATAGACACCGCCTCTGGAGGTCCGACCGAATACCGAATGCTAATGAACATCAATGCTCTTGCGAAAGAGCTTGCCGGCTCAACAAACAAGGTATGACTCGGAGGATTTTTCCTCACAATCACAATCGCTAGTAGGGGGCTACGGTATCGGAGCCGTGGGTGGATTGTCTTCATTGGAGGATTGGCATGTTCCTGAAACGTCTGACCATTTTTGCTTTGCTTACGACATTTGTCGTATTAGGGAGTTTGACGCCGGCAACCGGGCTGGCAGCTTCGACCAGTAGAATCATCTACGAGGGCTCGATCGACAGCAGCGACCTGGACTGGATCCAGGACGAAGCCGGTACGGGGACGTTGGCGTATCCCGGTTCTCAGCCGGTGCTGGATACGGATCTGCCGCAGCTACCATCGCTGAACGAGGTTTTCCTGGTACCGATGGACGCCAGGATCGTCGCCGTGGAGGTCGTGCCCGAGCAGACCCACCGCGAAACGCTGCCCGGACGCATCACGCTGAACGCGCCCATACGCGACGAGAACGGCGTGGAGGCTCGCATCGAGATGTTGAGCCCCGCGAACCAGATGTTTCCCGCCGGCTGGAGCGAGTTCGGCGGCACCCATGCCTGGCGCGGGTATCGCCTCGCGGCAGTGCGAATTTTCCCCGTGCGCGCCATCGCTGACGAGGACGGCAACTACAGCGAGATCGAAGTCCTGGACCGCTATTCGGTGCGTCTGGTGACCGGCGACGGCGGCGTCACCCTCGACCCCATCCAGCGCGAACGTCTGGTACCGGGGGAGCGGGACCGTAACGAGGCGTATCTGCGGAAAATATGTGCCAATCCCGAGGCGGTCAGCGGCTACTCGCGCTTCGCTGGCGTGACGGTCGCCGAAGCCGGCGGTGGCTTCCAGCCGACCCGGACGCCCAGCCTCAGCGGGAGCCATGTCTCGTACCTGATCATCACCGACGACGCCATGGAAGCCGAGTTTCAGCGCCTGGCGGATTTCAAAACGGCCCAGGGTATTCCCGCGGTCGTGACGACCATGAGCTGGATCGCGGCCAATTGCCGCAACGGCGCCGATGTCCAGGAAACGATCCGGCTGTTCATCAAGGATGCCTACGCGCGCTGGGGCGTCGAGTTCGTTCTGCTCGGCGGCGACACGGACGTTGTGCCGGCCCGGTACGTGACCAATTACTTCTACCCGCCCACGAGCTCGACCGATATACCGGTCGATATCTATTTCAGCTGTCTGGACGGCAACTGGAACTTCGACGGCGATTCCAATTTCGCGGAGATCCCCACCGGGTCCGGCGATCAGGACTATGCCGACCTGATCTCCGAGATCTACCTGGGCCGCGCGCCGGTCAGCAGTGTCGCGGCGGCCGAGAGTTTCGTCGACAAGGTCATCACCTACCAGTCGACGGCCGCGCCGGCCGACCCGGAAGAGTCCATCTGGACCAATCGCAACCTTTTCGCCGCGGAGGTGCTCTTCTTCCACCACAGCGGAGAGATCTCCCTCGACGGCGCCGAGTTCGCCCACGAGATCATCAACGACTACATCATTCCGTGCACCAGCATGGAGTATTTCAGGATGTACGAGACCGACGAGCTGTACCCGTGGGACGTGCAGCTGACGCGCGAGGCCCTGATCGACACGTTGAACAACGGACGTTACGGCATCGTGAACCAGATCGGTCACGGCTACTACTATCACATGTCTGTGGCCGACGCCAACTTCACCTCCGCCGACGCGGACGCGCTCGTCAACGGTGATCACCTGTTCATGATCTTCGCCATGAACTGCTGCTCGGGCGCCTTCGACTACTCCTGCCTGCTGGAACGTTTCGTGCAGAATCCGAACGGCGGTTCGGTGGCCTCGGTCGGCTCGAGCCGCGTGACCTATCCCGACATCGCAGCCATGTTCGAGATGCACTTCTACGATCAGCTGTACTGCCAGAACGAGCCGCACATCGGCATTATCCAGGAACTGAGCCGGCTGCCCTACGAGGCCTTCGCCTACAGCGAGAACGTGTACCGCTGGACCTATCTGGCCAACATGTACCTCGGTGATCCGGCGTTGCCGATCTGGACCGGCAATCCGCGGGCGGTGGAAGTGACCGCGCCCGTCCTCATCGCCGGCGGCGAACAGCTGATCGACGTGACCGTCAGCGTCGAGAGCACGCCCGTGGAGGGCGCGCTCGTGTGCCTGGCCAAGGACGGCGACGACTATGTCTACGGTGTGACCGACGTTGCCGGATCCGTGTCCTTGCCCTTCACGCCGACGCAGAGTGGCGACGCCACGCTGACCGTGACCGGCTGGAACCTGGAACTGACCCAGTCGACGATCACCGTGGTCCCCGGCACGAGCTACATCGCCGTGGCGAGCGTGTCCGTGGACGACAGTGACGGTGGCTTGACGACCGGCAATGACAACTCTGCTCCCGAGGCCGGCGAAACGGTCAGCCTGCTGGCCTACGTCAGCGACACCGGCGGTGCCGGTGCTACCGGGTGCACGGCCACCCTCACCTGCACGACACCAGGCGTTACCATCGTGGACGACACGGCCTATATCGGTACCGTGGCGCCCGGTGCGCAGGACGTGGCCGCACAGGATGAATTCCTGATCGCCTTCGACACGACCTTTACCGACGGTGACACCGCCGACCTGCTCGTGACCGTCGAGGACGACGGCCTGAACGTCTACGAGACCGAGGTTCCGTTGACCGTGTCGGCGCCGGAAGTAGAGGTGGTTGGCCTGGACTGGAGCGACACCCTGTACGGGAATGATGACGGTGTGCTGGACGATGACGAGCGAGTGACGCTGTCGGTCACGCTGAAGAACTTCGGCGTCGGCCTGGCCGATGAAATCGATGGCGTGCTCGGCACTGATGACCCGTCGGTCACGCTCTACGATACTGAGGTCACCTTCACCGACATCGGTCTGGTGGGTACGAGCACCGGCGGCGGCGACTTCTCCCTGGCGCAAAGCGATGGTAGCGCGCAGGCCATGGCCTACATCGAGTTCACCGACAACTACGGCCGGAACTTCCGGCACGATTTCCACCTGCAGCGGCCCACGGCGCCGGAGGAACTGCTTACCGATTCCAGTCAGGGTTCCGACATCATTGTCGTGTCCTGGGAGCCGCCCGAGACCGCGGGAGTTCGCGGTTACCACCTGTATCGCAGTCTCGACGAAGCCGGACCTTTCACCCGGGTCAACACCGATCTGCTCGACGGTATGTCGTATTTCCGCGATGACGGTCTGGAACTGCTGACGCCGTATTACTACCAGGCCGCGACCGTGGATTCCTCGCTGGTGCCCAGCGAGGCCTCGGCGATCGTCATGCAATCGACCTCGCCCGCCGAGATCGAGGGCTTTCCCATTCCCTTCGGCATCGAAACGAGCAGCCACTGCGCAGTGGCCGACGTGAACGGCGACGGCATGAACGAGGTTATTCTCGCGGCGGACAACATCTACACCTTCACCGCCGACGGCAGCGAGTTGTTCAACGGTGACAACGACGGTCTGACCATCGGCCCGTTCACCGATCTCTGGGGCCGTTACGAACCGGCCGGCATTACCCTGGCCAACCTCGACGGCGGTCGCGATCTGGAGATCATCGCCAGCGAGCGAGACAACGGCAACGACATCTGGGTGTACAAGGCCGACGGCACGGTGCTCGACGGCTGGCCCCAGGCGCTGGCCGCGGGCGGCGGTTCACACTGGAACTGGTCGACACCGGCGGTCGGCGACATCGACGGCGACGGTGAGGAAGAGATCGCGGTGACCGCCAACAACGGCATCACCTACGTCTTCAACGACGACGGTACCGAGATGATCGACGGCGACGCCAACCCCGGTACCCATGGCTACTTCGTGCAGGTGGCCGGCAACTGGAACTTCGGTTCGCCGGCAGTGTGCGACCTGGACCACGATGGCGCCAAGGACGTCATCATCGGCTCACGGGCCACGACCAACACCAACTCGCTGCACGTCAAGCGCCATGATCTGAGCAACGTGGATGGCTTCCCCTACGGAGGCGACCTCGGTCGGATCCAGTGCGCGCCGGCTGTCGCCGATCTCAACGACGATGGCGTCTGGGAGATCATCTTCTACGATCTGAACCGGATACTCTACGTGGTTCAGGAAGACGGCTCGGACTATCCGGGCTTCCCCATGTCATACACGGCCGGCGGGGACACCGCGCCCGGCGCCAGCCCGGCGGTCGGCAACTTCGACGGCGATACGGATCTGGAGATCGTCTGGGTGTCCAACGTCCACGGCGACCGCGCCGATATACTGGTCGTCGACACTGAGATCGGTGGCGCCACGGGAACCATCATGGACGGCTGGCCTCAGATCATACCGGGTGGCTCGGAAGGCAGCCCGGTGGTCGGGGACATCGACGGCGACGGTGTCCAGGACATCATCCACGGCATCGGCGGTGCATCGACGACGTCGCCCAACAACCTGTACGCGTTCAAGGCGGATGGTGCGAGCTTGGCCGGATTCCCGATCACGCTCAACGGTCCCATGCGCCCCTCGGCGGTTATCTGCGATTTCGACAACGACAACGATGTCGACATCATCATGAGCGGCGGCGACCGTCTGGTGCACGTCTGGGACATGCCCTTCGAGTACAACTCGTCGAATATTCCCTGGTCCACGTTCCATGGCAATTACAAGCGTGACGGTGTTTGCTACGGCAAGGTGCTGGTCCCGGTGGCGGAAGATATACCGGCCGTCAACGAACTGGTCGTCAAGGCGCCGTATCCGAATCCGTTCAACCCGTCCACCTCGATCACGCTCTTCGTACCCGGCCTGCCCGGGACCAACAGCGATGTCCGGCTGAAGGTGTACGACGTCAAGGGCCGTCGCGTGCGCACGCTGTTTGCGGGACCGGTCTCCGCGGGCTGGCACACCTGGGTCTGGGACGGTCGCGACAACGCCGGCAAGCAACAGGCCAGCGGTATCTACTTCCTGCGCGCCGCGTCCGGTGGCAAGAGCGAGGTGCACAAGATGTCGCTGATAAAATAGCGACCATCGTTCACGTACGTTGACGGTTGCTTGCGGAGTCATTACCATCGCAGCAACCCTTCGGAGAGCGGCCTCACCCGGAGTGGTGGGGCCGCTTTGCCGTCGGGTACGATCTGCGCTGTCGCCCGTATTTCGTCGTGGCCGGCCGAGGGGAGAAGATGATGCTCACCGCGAACCGCTTGCGCCTCGCTCTCGTCGGGTGCTGCCTGTTCTGCTGGATAGCCGGCTGCCAGACCGACAACGGTCGCGACGAGCCCGAACCCGCCGCGCCGCCGACGCAGCCGTTCGCCGGAGGCACCGCCGTCATCGCCCTGCCCTCGGAACCGGACGTGCTCAACCCACTGATACGAACCTCGGCCTATGCGGGACAGATCCTGGCCATGACCTTCGACGGCCTCGTGGAAATGAACGCGGATCTGAACTGGCAGCCGCGTGTGGCCACGAGGTGGCAGGTCGCGCCGGACGGTCTGTCGATAACCTATCATCTGCAACGCTGGCAATGGTCCGACGGGCAGCCGCTGAGCGCCTACGATTTCGCCAGTTCCTTCCGCCTCTTCAAGTCGGCCGAGGTCGCCAGCGTCTGGCGCGGGTTCTTCCGCGACGTGCCGCGGGCGGTCGCCGTCGACTCGTTCACGATCCGCTACGAGTTCGACCTGACCTTCTCGGATCCGATCGCACGTTCCTACCACGGTGTATTGCCGGAACACGTGACCCGCGGACTCGATCCGGCCCGCGTCGATTCCTGGCCCGGGAACGAGCAGCCGCTTTCCTGCGGTCCGTTTGTCGTGCAGCGCTGGCAGCGCGGTCGTGAACTCGTACTCGCGCGCAACACGGCCTATCCGGGTGCGCCGCCACTGCTCGACCGGGTTGTCTTCAAGTTCATCACGGACGAGATGGCGCGTACGCTGGCCCTCGAGGTGGGCGAGGTGGATTTCCTCGACGAGGTGCCGGCGCAAGCCGTCGACCGCCTCGCCACTCAGCCGGGCGTGCAGCTGGAGCGAATCCCCGGCCGTGATCTCGGCTACCTGGTCTGGAATCTCGAAAACCCGCTGTTTACCGATTCGCGGGTACGCAAGGCGATTTCCCTGGCCGTCGACCGTGACCGCTTCGTTACCGGACTGCTCAATGGCGCCGGGTCGCCGGCCAACGGTCCGTTGCCGCCGGGGCTGTGGAACCACCATCACGACCTGCCGGCCGATCCTTTCCGGCCCGACGAAGCGCGGCGCCTGCTGGCGGCGGCCGGCTGGCGGGACGAAGACGGCGACGGCATACTCGACCGGGACGGCCGCCACTTCAGCTTCGAACTGCTGGCTCGCTTCGGCGATCCGGTGCGCGAAAACGGCGTTGTGGTCATTCGGGAGAATCTGCGCCAGGTCGGTATCGAGGTGAAGACGCGGCTGATGGAGCACGCCACAACCCTGCAGCGAACCCACGCCGGTGATTTCGACGCCTATCTCGGCCTGTACGCCGTCAACCTCTATGCCGATCCGTCGAGCATGGTCCATTCGTCGGCCGTCGACCAGGACAACGTCGGCCGCTACCACAACGCCGTCGTCGATTCCCTGCTCGCCGTGGCGCTGCGCATCGCCGACCGCGAAGCGGCCCGGCCGGTCTGGTTCAGACTGCAGGAGGAACTGGCCGCGGACCTGCCCATGGCTTTTCTGTACTTCCCCGAGGTCGTGGTCGGCTTCAGCACGCGCCTGCAGAATGTCAGACCGCACATGCTCTCGCCCTACGAGAACGTGGACCGGTGGTGGATCGCCCCGTCCGACCGCAAGTACCGCAGCTCGAAACCGGATTAGCGGACCGGGATGCCAGACCGTACCTTTATACGAGACGCCAGCGACGGCAAACGGCGCCCTCGACCCAATCGCGGGAGTGACGCGTAGTGCGTATACGTCGGATACTGCTCGGAATACTGCTCACGGCATGGAGTACGCTGGGTCTGTGGCAACTGTCGTCGTGCACCAGTTCCACATCGCCGACGGACGACGACGAGGCGGTGAGCTTTCGGCCGGTGGATGAGACTGTTTATCTCGATCTCCAGGATGAGCAGGTGTTCTCGGTCACGGTGAACGGTCCGGAAGCGGCTGGTATTGCCTTCAGCCGCGGCGCGGAGACGCTGGGCACGGAAGCCGAGTATCACTATGTCGCCCACGAAACGGGCGAAGATTCGCTCCTGGCAACGGCCAGCTTGCCCGACCGGACTCTTTCCAGGCGCTGGCGGATTGTCGTTTCCAATGACCTGTCGCAATATCCGCCGGGTATCTCGGGAGTGTCGGTCGTCCACGGCACGACCCCGGGATCGGTGCAGATAACCTGGAGCAAACCCGCCGAATCCGCCATGCCCGATACCTTGACGCACTACCTGCTGGCCGTGAGTTACGAGGGCGCTATTACCCACCACAGCTGGGCCGCGACGACGATCGTCGATTCGATACCCTATGTCGAACAGCTCCAGTACCAGCGACAGTACGAAGCGGATCATCCGGCGATCGAGGGCGGCCAGCGGGCCTGGTTCTGCATCCGCGCGCTCGACGATCAAGGTCGACTTTCGCCGGTTTGCACCTCGGTTGCCATCGACATCGCGGCGCTCTACTGGCTGGAAGGAACGGTCGTCGACGATACGCACAACCCGCTCGCTGACGTGGTCGTCAAATACGATGTCACGTGCGGTACCTGCAGCACTCAGACCGACCACGAAGGTTGGTTCCGCCTGGGGCCCTTCCCCGATCACAGGAAGTATACACTGACGACGTTCTCGCCGGATGAGAACACGCTGCCGGACGCCGTGGACGCATATTATGATTTCGAAACGGACAGTCTCGGCATCGACGATGCCGCGACACCCCTGGATCTGGTGTTGATTCCCCGGTACGGCCTGGCCGCCGAATGCCCCGCCGCCGTGTATGCCGATCACTTCCTGATCTTCCTGCGTGAGATGACCAGGACGGTGGAGGGGTTTGCCGACACGCCGCCATATCAGCATCTGTACCGCTGGGAATCTTACCCGGTGAGCGTTTTTATCGGCGAGGGCCTCAGCAATTCCGGCCAGCTTTCCCTGCGCGAGCCCGCCCTGGAGGCTGTCACGCGCTGGAACGACGTAATGGGTGAGGATTACTTCATGGTCACCGATGTCGAGGATACGGCGCAGGTAACGGTCAACTTCGATCCGGACCTGCCGACCCTGGGTATCGCCCGCCAGGTCGAACCGTACGGTTTCGAGATCAACCAGGTTATCCCGCAGCGAATCGAGATCGAAATCAAGACCTCGTTCGAAGATTACGTCAAGGTGGTCGAGACGACGATGCACGAACTGGGTCATGCCTTGATGATGGGCGGGCACAGCGACTGTGGCCAAGGCATCCATCTGATGGACAACGCGCCGTTCGGCATGCTGGGATCGGAACACGGTCCGGTGCATCCGGACGAACGCCGACTCGTACGCTGTATCCGGGCGCTCGCCCAGGGCACCCCGATGGACCACTACATATTGGAATAGACATTTCATTACATCGGCCGAGCGTTCATTACGTTCGACGATCGACTCTCCTGAAAGTTATTACGCACCGTACTGCTAGGGAAATTACTAGTGTGTGTCTTTTTACGTTTGTAATAGATTTGACAACGAACGGACTCATACCTAAGCTGTGCTCGTGCCTGAAGGACGGGCGCAACTAGAACGGTCGTTACTACCGAATCGCGAGGTGACCCCATGGTTCGAATGAAAGCGAATCTACTGACGGATCTTAGCCTTTCACAGGTAAAGAAACTGGTGACCATCAAGGAGCGAACCGAGAAGCTCTCGGCTCAAAAACAGAAACTCGAAAAAGATCTTGCCAAGGTCGACCGCGAACTGGCGAGGTTGTTCGACGAACTCACCGGCCTGAGTAAAAAGAAGACGCGTAAGAAAGTGAAGCGGAAGGCCCGCGCCAAGGCGACCGGCAAGAAGGCGCGTCGCGTGGCGAAGAAGACCGCCGCCAAAGTAGGCAAAAAAGCGGGTCGTAAGAAAGCCGTGCGTAAGGCCGCCGCCAAGAAAGCCGGACGCAAGGCGCCTGCCAGGAAGGCCGGCGGTAAGCTGACACTCGAGGACGTGGTCGTTGGTCTGATCAAGAAGCGCGGCAAGCCCATTCCGTTCCAGGACCTGCTCAAAACGATCACCAGGAAGAAGCTCGTCAAGACTCGCAGCTCGAACTTCGACAACGTGCTACGTCGCACGCTCTCGACCAGCAGCAAGCTCAAGCGGGCGGGCAGGGGTATCTACGACGTCGCTTGAACCGGCAATAGATGGTGCCGGCTAACGCCGACAACGAAACCGGGACCGTTTTTCGCTTGCGGGCGAAGGACGGTCCTTGTCGTTTTACGACGGAGTACCGTAGTGCGCTCTCCGGAATCGACAGCGGTCAACCTGGCGGCCAGGTCATCTGCCGCCCCGCCAGCAGGTGGAGATGAACGTGGTGGACCGCCTGGCCGCCGTCGTCGCCGCAATTCACGACGCAACGATACCCCTTGTCGGCCACGCCCAGGTCCGCGGCCAACCTCGAGGCTACCGTGATCAGTCGACCCATGACGGCCTGGTCGTCGTCGGTAAGATCGACCAGGGAGCCGAGGTGCCGTTTGGGTATTACGAGGATGTGAACCGGCGCCTGTGGATTGATGTCGCGAAACGCCAGGACCTCGTCGTCGC
This sequence comes from uncultured Fibrobacteraceae bacterium, assembly GCA_964384055.1. GTDB lineage: Bacteria > Krumholzibacteriota > Krumholzibacteriia > LZORAL124-64-63 > LZORAL124-64-63 > CAYLIV01. Next base: position 59,509 of record CAYLIV010000002.1, on the reverse strand, counting down.
TGTACACCTCTTTGCAAGGAACCGTGCCGGCGACGATCGAACAGAAGAGACATTGATCCATCACGATCCTTTCTGGTTGACCCGCCGGCGGGGAAGCCGGAAGGTACCGATGCAGCGTAGCACAGGTCGCTCGCGGGCGGCAAGCTACGACGCGGTCAAGTAACCACGCGGTCAAGGTGGTATAGCATGTCGGTTGAGTGGTGGACCGCGAGTGGGCGCTGGGTAAGGAGTGGGCGACGTGACTACAGTTCTTGTCATCGGTTACAACGCATTCGACGTTGTCGTTCCGGTGAGCGGCTTGCCGGCGCCGGATACCAAGAGCGCAGTCGGAGAAATCCACGTAGGCGGGGGGGGGCCGGGCGCCACGGCGGCGGTCGCCATGGCCCGTCTCGGCGCACGGGTTCGTCTGGTCACGGTGCTGACCGACGACCTGCCCGGTCGGCTGCAACGGCAAGAGCTGGACGACGCCGGCGTCGACTTCTCGCACTCGCCGGTCAGGTGTGGACAGCGCAGTGCGAAGGCGGTGATCCTGGTCGACGAAGGTACCGCGGAGCGGACGATTCTCTGGTCGCGAGGCGATCTGCCGGAACTCTCGCCCGACGAGGTCGATCCGCAATGGCTCGACGGCGTGGATCTGCTCTACTGCGATGGCCATGAGAACGTTGCCGCCGCTCGCCTGGCCACGACGGCGCGGCAACGCGGCTTGCCGGTCGTGCTCGACGCCGGGTCCGTGCGTACCGGCACTCGCGCGCTCGTCCCGCTGTGCACCGACGTCGTCGCCGCGCCCAGCTTCGCCGTTGCTCTCACCGGACAGACGCAGCCGCTCGCGGCGCTCCGTTGCCTCGCGGCGCTCGGACCCGAGCAGGTAGCGATCACGTTCGGCGCCGCCGGCTGTCTGGCGTTGCGCGAAAACCGTCCGGTGCATTTTCCGGCCTTCGATGTGCCGGTGCGCGACACGACGGGGGCGGGTGACACTTTCCATGCCGGGTACGCCCACGCACGGGCCAGAGGACTCGGCTGGCGCGACTGCTTCATTTTCGGCAGCGCCGTTGCGGCCCTGAAATGCCGCGACTGGGGCGGCAGACGGGGATTGCCGGAACGGGCCGAGGTTGAACGACTGCTCGACGCGGGACGATTTCGAGACGAGGTCCCACCACAGAAAATGGCGACGGGCGGATAAATCCGTTTCTTTTCGCCCATTATTCGCCTATATTGAGATGCAGCCGGTTCATGAACACCACGTGGACGATAAACAGCCGCTTTCCCACCGGAGGTTACCATGCCGTTGACGCCCCGCCAGGCCGAGATACTGGCCTTCATCCGGGAATACTGTGCGACGCATGACTATTCCCCGACCCTGGCGGAAATCGGTCAGCACTTCAACCTGACCTCGGTCGCCACCGTGCACAAGCATGTGATGAATCTGGTAGAGAAGGGGTACCTGCAAAGGAGCCGCAAGAATTGCAGCCGTGACATGGAGGTTGTCAGTGGCGGTGAACCCGGCAGCGGCGTGCGCCGGATCCCGCTGGTGGGAACCGTGGCCGAGGGGCAGCCCGTCATCCCGCTCTACGGTCGGGAAGAAGTGCTGGCGCCTGAGCCGTGGCTCGGCCCCGCCCGTACCTTTGCCCTGCGCGTCGAAGACGATTCGTTGCTGGGAGAACAGATTCGCGCGGGTGATCTGCTCGTGATCGAGGAGCGCAAGGCTGCGCGTAACGGCGAGACGGTACTGGCGCTGATCGACGGTGACCGCGCGACCATAAAACGTTACGAACACACCGAGAAGGTGGTGCGACTCGTGTCCGCCGATCCGGACCGACCAGCCCTGGAACAACCGATCGCGCACGTCCAGCTCCAGGGTGCCGTGGTCGGCGTACTACGCTTGTTCTGACCGGCGTCTCGTCCCGGGCGTCGCAGCCGGTCTGCTCGCAGAAACACGGCGCGATTCCTCGCCATGATCCAGGGTGATGCATCGTGCGCGGTTGGCGCGTTACTTGCAGTTCTGCCCCGTTTGAGTCCGCCTGAAGCCAGCTTCAGCAACGCGGACCGGCGACGGACCCGGACGATCGACCTGCGTTTGGGTTGACGCTTGTCGAGGGGCTGGTTAGCATATCCACGGCGTTGTTTCGCTCGATCGAGTGGGAGGTCGGCTGATGGAAGTTGAGCGGATGAAGAACCCTGATCGACTCGGGGATCTCGAAGAGATATTCGAAATCCTCGTTACCTCGTACAGTCAAAAAGGCGGTGCGGTGCCGACAGAAGGCAATCTGTGCTGGCGACCGGCCACCGACGCCTACGAGACCGACGGTGATTTCATCGTGCAGATGGACCTGGCCGGCATGGACCCGACCCGGATAGAGGTCCTGACCGATGGCGAGAGTCTGACCGTTCGCGGTGTGCGCCCGGAGACCGCCGGTGCCGGCAAGAAACACTTTCACAAGATGGAAATAAACGTCGGCCCCTTTGTCCGGCGTATTCCCATCATCGTGGATGTCGATCTGCAGCACGTGACCGCCGAGTACCGCAGCGGTTTTCTCTACGTGACTTTCCGCAAGGGAACAACCGAGGACCACGTGCGCCGCAAGATCGACGTGGAGCGATAACGACACCACCGGTTCGAACCGGTGTACCGGAACGGGTGCCGAGCGTCCGATTCCGGAAAAGGAGCAAACAGCGATGTCGGGTGAATGGCGGGATGAAGAAGAACAGGATGAGTTGCTCGGGGAACACCTGGTACCCGAGGAACTGCCGATACTGCCGATCAGCGAGGCGGTGATATTCCCGTACATGATGGTACCGCTCGTGCTGAGCGATCCCAACCTGATCCAGCTCGCCGACGACAGTCTGGCCGGGGACAAGATCCTCGGCGCCTTCGCCCAGAAGGAATACGACGACGACGACGAGGAAGATCGGGACGAGCAGGAGATGATCTACCACGTCGGTACGGCGGTCAAGATACAGAAGATGTTGCGCTTTCCCGACGGCAGTATGCGCCTGCTCGGCCAGGGTATCGCCCGCTGCCGGATCAGGGAATTCCTCGCCAGCGACAGGCAGTACATGCAGGCCGCCGTTGAGACGATCGGCGAGCAGAAGCAGGACGACTCGCGCACCGTCGCCTACATGCGCGGCGTGGCCAACAACTTCCTCAAGGTGGTCGACGGCAACGAGAATCTGGCCGAGGAGCTGAAGGTCGTCGTGATGAACATCGATGACCCGGGACGGCTCGCCGATCTGATCGCCACCAACATGGACGTCGACGTCGCCTCGAAGCAGGCGATCCTCGCCGAGACGACGCCGCGCAAGCGACTGCAGATCCTCTCGAAACTGGTCATGCACGAACTCGACGTCCAGGAGCTCGGTCAGAAGCTCCAGTCGTCGATCCGCAAGTCCATCGACAAGGACCAGCGCGAGTACTATCTGCGCCAACAGCTCAAGGCGATCCAGCGTGAGCTCGGCGACGGCGAGGAAGGCACGGTCGAGCTCGACGAGTTGCAGGTCAAGATCAAGGAGGCCGACCTGCCTGAGAAAGTGCAGGCGGCCGCCGAGCGGGAATACGACCGGCTTTCACGCATGTCGCCCGGCGCCAGCGAATACACCGTCAGCAAGACCTACATCGACTGGCTGCTCGATCTGCCCTGGAACGAGACGAGCGAAGACAATCTCGATCTGAAACGCGCCGAGGAGATCCTGGAGCGCGACCACTACGGACTCGAGGACGTCAAGGAGCGGATCCTCGAGTACCTCGCCGTGCGCAAGCTGAAAGATACGCACCGGGGACCGATCCTCTGCCTGTCGGGACCGCCGGGCGTGGGCAAGACCTCGCTGGGCCGGAGTGTGGCCGAGGCCATCGGCCGCAAGTTCTTCCGCTTCTCCCTGGGCGGCATGCGCGACGAGGCGGAGATTCGCGGTCACCGGCGCACCTACGTGGGCTCCATGCCGGGCCGGATCATCGCCGGCATAAAGGATTGCGGCACCAACAACCCGTTGATCATGCTCGACGAGATCGACAAGCTGGGACAGGACTTCCGGGGCGATCCGGCCAGCGCGCTGCTCGAGGTGCTCGATCCGGAACAGAATTGCGATTTCACCGATCACTACCTGGCGCTGGCTTTCGACCTGTCCAACGTGATGTTCATCACGACGGCGAACGTGCTGGACACCATTCCCCGGCCCTTGCTCGACCGGATGGAGAACATCCAGATCGCGGGCTACACCAATCTCGAGAAGCTGCAGATCGCCAAACGCTATCTCATGCCGCGGCAGATCGAAGAGAACGGACTCACGAAGAAGCACATTCGCTTCACCGACGCGGGCCTGATGCGCATCATCGAGGATCATACCCGCGAGGCGGGCGTGCGCCACCTCGAACGCGCCATCGGCAGCGTTTGCCGCAAGGTGGCGCGCGACGTGGCCAAGGGAAAACGCAAGCTGCGCTCGGTCAACGCCAAGACGCTCGCGGAGTATCTCGGGCAGCCGAGCTACATGGGAGATCAGCTGCGCAGCAAGGCGCGGGTCGGCGTCGTCACCGGTCTGGCCTGGACTTCCGTGGGCGGACGTATCCTCTACATCGAGGGCGTCACCCTGCCGGGTGGGCGCGGCGATCTCAAGCTGACCGGTCAGATCGGCAGCGTCATGCAGGAGTCGGCCAGTGCGGCGTACAGTTTTCTGCGCAACCGCTTCGGCGCCGAGCCCGAGTACGAGGATTTCTTCACCAAGTACAATGTGCACATCCACATTCCTGCCGGCGCCATTCCCAAGGACGGTCCCAGCGCCGGTATCGCCATGGCCTCGGTGCTCCTGTCGCTGCTGGTCAAGAAGAGCATCGATCGGCGGACGGCGATGACGGGAGAGATCACCCTGACCGGCGACGTATTGCCCATCGGCGGCCTGCTGGAGAAGGTGCTGGCAGCCCAACGTGTGGGCATTCGCCGCGTGATCGTTCCTCAGGCCAACGAGGTGGATATCGACGATATTCCCGATGAGGTTCGTGAGGCGGTGGAGTTCGTGCCCGTGGCGCACGTGGCCGAGGTATGGGATACGATTTTCCCCGGCATCATGTCCGGATAAGCCTGTTCACGTATGACGACGCTGCGAGGAAAGCCGAGACGAGTTGCCTGAACACCAGATGATCACCCGCGTCCTGCGTCCTTTTTTCCAGAAAAGGAATATCGAGCCGTTTGTCGTGCCCGGGGTCGTGGACGACCGGTCGCAGGTGCTGGTCATCGATACGGGGGATCTGTCGGACGTCCTCTTCTTCATCCCGCTCGTCGACGGCATCCGACGCCGGTATCCCGGATCCAAGATCGATTTTCTCATTCCGGAGCAACACACGCCGTTGATCGTGCCCAGCGGCCTCGCGCGCCAGTGCCTGGTCTATTCGCCCAAGCAAATGCAGCCCTGGCGGCCGGCCTTCGGATCCCTGCTGCGCAGTCTGAGCAAGGGTGCGTACGACGTTGCCATCGTCATGTCCCTGTCGCCCAATCCGGTGCTGGAACTTGCCGCTCTGGCCAGCGGCGCCCGGCTGCGTTTCGGGCCTTCGCACGCGAACTCCTACCCGGCCATCAACTTCGAGATCACGCCGAGCGACAACGGTGCGCGCTACCGTGGCCGGCGGATACAGTGCACCGCGCCGTTTTTCGGCCTCCAGGACACCGAGTTGCATACGCACTGGCCCTTGCCGGAGGACAAGCTGCGGCAGATGGCGCAGCTCGTGCACTTCAACAAGCCGCGCAAGGAAGAACTTCTCGTCGGCGTCGATCCGGGAATCGGCAAGTCGGGCAAGTGCATCAGCCTGGCGAACGTGCACTTTCTGATCCGGCAGCTTGCGAGCCAGACCCTGTGCAGCGTGCTGCCGCTGAGCGACCCGGCCAATCAGAATCGGCTCAAGAAATTCGAGACGCGACTGGACAACGTCACCACGGGGCTCAAACGTGACACCCTGCTGGAAACGATCCTGCTGCTGGCCCAGTGCGACCTTTTCGTGGCCGGGAACACGGATCTGTTCCATTTCGCCGTCGCCCAGCAGGTGCCGACCATCGGCCTGTTCACGAAGCACGACGGCGCCGACTGGGATCCGGGCGAAAACGAGACGACCCGCGTGTTGCGGGTGACCAAGGACGAGCGGGTGAACATCGACACCCTCATGGATGCGGTGGAAGCGGTCACCGGCAATCGGGCGCAGTCGGCGGCGCCGACCATTGCCATCGCTGTCGACCAGGAAGTGGACGCCGCCGCCGAGGGACCTGCAACTGACTCCGACGGCGCCCGGTTCGTCGACGCGGCCGACACGACCGGCACTGCGGCACCCGGTCACCAGACGCAGCAACTGGTGCCCCCCACGAAAAACGCCGGTCTGCAACGACCGGGATCGAACCAGGAATAGGGCTCGGTGACGCCGACATGACCCTCTGGCTGCCTCGATCATCCTCAAGCCGATCCACCCGCGTCGGCGCGCCGGAACGTGACGACGCGCCGCGGGCGACCCTGTTTCTCGACCGCGACGGCGTTATCCTGGTGGAAAAGGACTATCTGTGCGATCCCGAGCTGGTGGAACTCGTGCCCGGCGCCGCCGACGCGTTGCGTCGCGCGCGGGCGGCCGGCTACCGCCTGATCGGGATTTCCAATCAGTCGGGTATCGGACGCGGCTTCTTCGACGAATCCGAACTGGACGCCGTGATGGACCGGCTTTCCGATCTGCTGGCGCACGAAGCGGCGAGCCTCGACGCCTTCTTCTACTGCCCGCACGCGCCGGACGCCGGTTGTGCCTGCCGCAAACCGGCCGCCGGCCTGCTCACCGAGGCCGCGGGTTACTTCACCTGGCCGCGGACGGCGTCCTACGTGATCGGAGACAAGCTGTCCGACGTGGCGCTCGCGCGAGGCGCCGGTCTGTCGCCGGTTCTGGTCCGGACCGGCTACGGTGCGCGACAAGAGGCCGCCTTGACCGCGGGTGAAGCGGCGGCCGGCGATGTCCTGGTCCGCGACGATCTGGAAGCGGCCGTCGCGACGATCCTGGATCGGCGATCATGAGCTGGACGCTCGCGGGCCATACGGTGCGATCGGTGCTGGTGTCCCGCTTGCGCTACCTCGGGGACATCGCCATGTCCACGGTACTGCTGGAAGTGCTGCGCCGGGGCGATCCCGAGCTGCGCCTCGGTTATCTCTGTGAGCAGGAATACGCGGATATCCTGCGGGGACATCCGTTGCTCCATCAAGTGCACGCGCTGGCGAGCAAGCGGCGGGGCGACGCCGCGCATGTCCGATCCGCCGGCGTATATCGCGGTGGCGGTACCTTCTCGACCGTACGCGAGTTGCGGCGCGCACGCTACGACCTTGTCGTCGATCTGTTTTTCAATCCGCGCAGCGCCGGGCTCTTGTGGGCGACCGGCATCCGGCACCGGATAGGCGGCGCCCGCGGCTGGCGTCGGTGTCTGTACACCCATACGGCCGGTCGGATCGCCGACCCCGTGCGGTCCAGCGCCTGGCTGCGCGCCTCCGGTGCGCTGGGGGACCACCTCGGGCGGTTGACGCCGCTGCGTCACGAGGAAACCGGCCTGCCCTTCCCCGAGTGGTTCCGGCATACCTACGCCGATGCCGGCCCCGACACACGAATCGAAGCACCGCCGCTGACCGATCCGGCGCGCTCGGCGCTCGTCCGACTGGATCTGGATCCCGCCGCACCGTTCGTGTTGCTGGCGCCCGGAGCTACCTGGCCGGTCAAGGAATGGCCCGTCGAACACTGGTGCCGACTGGCGCCGCGCTTGCGGGAACGCACGGGCATGGCGGTGGTCGTACTGGCGCCGCCGGGCCGGGCGGACGATTTCGACCGGCTGACCGAAACCCTCGGCGACGCGGGGGGGATGTTGCCGGTGTTGCCGCTGGCCTCGGCGCTCGAGGTGGTCGCTGCCGCGCGGCTGCTGGTCTGTGTCGACGGCGGTATCATGCACGCGGCCGTTGCCATGGGCCGGCCCACGGTGGCGCTGTTCGGCGCGACCTCCACGAATATCTGGTTTCCCTACGCAGGTCGGGGACCCTTCCGTGTACTGAGCACGCGGCCCGCCTGCTACCCGTGCAACCGGCACGAGTGCGACGCGTTCATTTGCCTGCCGGATCTCGAACCGGACGCCGTCCTCGCCGCGGTGAACGAGCTGGCTCCGACCTGGGAGGGCGACTCGTGAGCCTGCCGCATCAGCTGCCGAGGCAAGACGTGCGACGCGTACTGGTCATCCGCCGCAAAGCTCTGGGCGACGCACTGGTCACCCTGCCGGCGATCTTACGACTGGTGGCGGCCTTTCCGCGCGCGGCAGTCGATCTGGTGATCGATCGCCCGCTGGCGCCGCTTTTCGACGAACTCGCGCAGGGCTTCCGGGTGCTGGCCTGGCCGCCGGCCACGGGCACGGCCGGATGGCTGGCCGCTCTGCGACGCGCGCGTTACGACCTCGTGCTCGACTATCTCGGCAGTCCGCGCACGGCGATCTGGTGCGTGCTGTCGGGGGCGCCGCTGCGCGTGGGCTACGATCTGCCGGGGCGGCGCTGGGCCTACAACGTGCGTGTGCCGCGCAACCGGATCGACGACGTGAGACTGCGCCAGTTCGCCGGCGAGTGTTTCCTCGATCCGCTGCGGAAACTGGGTTTCGCCACCGGTCCCTGGCGGTCCGCCGCGACGGCGCTCGGCGACCTCGTCGCCCGGCTTCCGGACGACACGCTGGGCCAGCGCTATCGGCAGTGGCTGGCGCGCTGGACACAGTCGCCGAATCCCCGCGTGGCCTTGACGTTCAGCGCCACCTGGCCGGCGAAGGCCTGGCGCGTCGACGAGGCCTGCCGGCTCTACCGCAAGCTGCGGGAACTGTCGTTGGCGCCTGTGTTCGTCACCGGGCCAGGGGATGAAACGCTGGCCGAGCGGTTGCACGCCACGCTGCCCGACGCCGAGTTCGCGCCGCCGACCGATCTGTGTGAACTGGCGCATCTGCTCGCTCATTGCAGTCTGTTCGTGGGTACCGACTGCGGCGCCCGGCATCTGGCGACCTGCGTGGGTTTGCCGACGGTAACCATTTTTGGTCCTACCGACAGCGGCGGGTGGAACCCGGAGAGCCCCCGACACGTTTCAGTGCGGACCGGAGTCGAATGCTCGCCGTGTAATCGAACGCTGTGCAACGTCTCCGGTCATCCCTGTCTGGACGACCTGCCGGCGGAGATGGTGCTCGATGCCATCGCCGGAGTGCTGCCGCTGGCGCGGCAGGTAGCGTCGTCGACGGATCGAAAAGAGAGTGCGCGTTGCGAGGAGTAGACCATGTTCAGCCCTGAGCACCGACAGCCGGCCGCGATCACCTCGATGATCGCCTCGAAAATCGTCTCGAAAATCGTCTCCACGATCGTGACCGCGGCTCTGGTTGCGCTGGCAGTTCTGGCCGGATTGGCCACTACGGCGCCGGCCGGTGCCCGGACCGGTGACGGGGTCGCGAACGATACGACCCTTGCCGCGTCGTCGGCGTCCGCGCCCGGCGAAGCTGTTCCGGCCACCGGCGACCCGCCGCCCTACGGTCCGGGGGAGCTACTGGAATTCTCGATCGACTACGGGGTCATCAACGCCGGCGGTGCGTCCCTGGAGATTCTCGATATCGTCGAATACCAGGGCCATCGCTGCTATCACATCCAGAGCCGGGCGACCAGCAACCGGTTTTTCTCGTCCTTCTACAAGGTCAGAGACAAGGTCGTCAGCTACCTGGACGTGAATCACCAGTTCAGCCGCTATTTCAGCAAACGGTTGCGCGAAGGCAACTACCGCAAGACCGTGGAGATCAGCTTCGACCACGTAGAGGAAAAGGCGCACTATGCGGACGGCAACGTATTTGATACAGTGAGCGGCGTGCAGGACGTACTGTCCGCGTTCTTCTACGTTCGGACCCTCGATCTGGAAGTGGGGGCCGTCTACGACGTGCCGACCCACAGCTCGCGCAAGACCTACGATCTGAAGGTGATCGTGCACGGGATGGAGACAGTCGAGGTAGGGGCGGGTACTTTCGAATGCTTCGTGGTCGAACCGAAGATCATCGGCGACGGCCTGTTCAAGCACGAGGGCAAGCTGACGATCTATATCTCGGCGGACGAGTACAAGATGCCGGTCCTGATGAAGACCAAGGTGCCGGTGGGCTCCATCGATGCGTCCCTTACCGAATACCGGCTGGGCCGTCCGTTACGGCCGGAGGCAATACCGGATGCCAACGACACCGACGAGTGATCGCACCGCCACCGCCGGGTTCGCGCCACCGGCCGACTGGCTGGCGACGCGAAACGAAACCACCGGATTCCCAGGCTGGTCCTTCCTGATCCTCGTGACGCTGTTGGCCAGCCTGCTGCGCTTCTACCGCCTCGATGCGGCCGGGTTGTGGATCGACGAGGTCCTGACCTGGCTGGTTATCAAACCCCAACCGGGGCTCTCGTTCTTCGACCAGATCGGCGACACGATCCAGGGACCGCTGTTCATGGCGGTCGTCTGGCCCCTGATCCGGCTGAGCGAATCCGAGGTGATGTTTCGCCTGCCTTCGGCGCTGGCCGGCGTGGCTGTTTTGCCATTGTTCGGCGTGGCGGCGGGTCGTTTATTCGATCGTGACACGGCCAGACTGGCCACATTGCTGCTCATGCTCAGTCCCTTCCATGTCTGGTACAGCCAGGAGGGCCGGGGCTACGCATTCGTGACGCTCTTCAGCGTCGCGGCGAGCCTGGTGTATCTCGATATGCTCCGTCGGGGACCGCAGCCGGGGCGCGCGGTGCTGTTTGCCGTCCTGACCGCGTGCGGCGTGTGGAGCAACATGTCGGCGGTGTTCCTCTGGGGGGCGCAAGGCTTGACCCTGCTGCTCTTCGCCCGGCCGCGGGACCGACGAGGCTGGGCGCTCTGGACACTCGCCTTCGGCGGGGGCCTGTTGCTCGTGCTGCCGTGGCTGCTGAAGGCGTCGGGCATCTGGGCGGTGGATAGGCTGGTGCCCGGTGCGGCCACCGGTGCCGCGCTGCGTGGCGACTCGACCTTCACACCGATGGCCATCCCCTTCAGCGGTTTCGCCTTTTTCTATGGCTTCAGTCTGGGACCGTCGCTGGCGGAGCTGCACGTCCCCGACCGCATGGCGGTCGTGCGGCAGCACCTGCCGCTGCTCGCGCTGGCAGGCAGCGTGGTCGGCATCGCGCTGGTCAGCGGTCTGGTGCGCCTGCGCGGCGCGCGGTGGCAACTCGTGGTCTGGGCGGCGGTAGCGCTGGCGGCGCTGGTGTTTCTGGCCGTGCGCAATGTCAAAACCTTCAACGTTCGCTATCTGGCCGTTATCATGCCCTGGATCGTGCTTGTCGCCGCCCACGGCCTGGTCCGGCTGCCGCGGCGCCCCGGTGCTGTATTGACGACCATTCTGATTGCGCTTTCGCTCTGGTCACTCTGGGGTTACTTTTTCAATACCCGTTACGCGAAGGCGGATCTCCGCGGTGCCGCGCGCCTGGTCGCCGCCCGCGAGGTCGTCGCCACAGCGGCAGGCTCTTCGCCCTCCGTCATTCTCGTACCGGCGACGACACCAGTTTTCAAGTACTACTACCGGGGTTCGCGTGACGTGGTCACCGGCTTCGGTGCCCGGTTAAACGATGCGGCAGGGGCGCGCCGCTTCTGCGAGGAAAAACTCGCCGGTCACGACCAGGCGTGGATCGTGCTCGCATCGCACTGGGAAATCGATATTCACGACCTCATCCCGGCGGCACTGACGAGTTTGGGGGAACTGCAGCTTGAAACGATACTGCCCGGAGTCCGCATCTTCACCTGGTCCCGCCATACGCCCGGAGGCGGCTGACATGGGTCGCGATGATTATTTCGCACCCCACGGCGGTTTCCGGCGATTCGTGAAAGACGTCCTGCCGGGCTATCCGTATTCGACCGGCCCTTTCTATCGCTTCGTGAAACGCCTGTTCGACCTGTGTGCCGCGTTGTGTGGACTGCTCCTGTTGCTGCCGCTGTTTCCGTTCATCGTGCTGCTGATCAAGCTCGAGACCTCGGGGCCGATCTTTTTTCGTCAGCGGCGCGTCGGTTTTCGTGGCCGGCTTTTCGACTGCTACAAGTTCCGCTCCATGGAGGTCGGTGCCGAGTCGCGAAAAGCGGAGCTCGCCCACCTGAACGAGGCGACTGGCGCTGCGTTCAAGATCAAGGACGATCCGCGCATCACGGGCGTGGGACGTTTTCTGCGCCGCAGCAGCCTCGACGAATTCCCCCAGCTCTTCAACGTGTTGCGCGGCGAAATGTCGATCATCGGTCCCCGGCCGCAGATCCCGGTGGAGGTCGCCGAATACTCGCCGCAACAAGCGCTGCGTCTGCTCGTGCCGCCGGGCCTGACCTGCCTGTGGCAGGTGTCCGGGCGGAGCCACCTGGACTTCGAGGAATGGATGGCTCTCGACCTCGAGTACGTCCGCAGTCGGAGCTGGAAGACCGACCTCTGGATTCTCTACCGGACCATACCGGCGGTGATCGAACGCAAAGGGGCCTACTGATGGCGCTGGCCGTGGGCACCGACCTGGTGTCGGTCGCCCGGATCGCGGCGGTGCTCCGGCGGCACCCCGAACGGTTCCAGCGACGCTGCTTCCGCAGCGGCGAACAGACGCTGGCGCGCCGAGGCGGTAGCCGGCAAGCGGCCGCCCTGGCGGCGCTCTGGGCAGCCAAGGAAGCCGTCCTGAAGGCACTCGGATCGGCCAACACCGGAGTGGGCATGCTTGATATCGAAGTGGTCGGCGGGACCACCGGCTCGCCGTCGCTGCAACTGCATGGCGCCGCTGCCGCCGCACTGTCGGTTGTCGGCGGCAAACGGATCCGGCTGACGCTCGGCGACGCGGGCGATTCCGCCGTCGCCCTCGTGATCATCGAATAATTACCCCGGTATGCCCAGGTAGCAGTTGCCTTTGACCGGCCGGCTCGCTATGATGTATTCTCGCTCGAAGCCGTCCCGGATCACGTTCCCAGACCGAGGTAGCAAGCCCCTTGATGCAGCTGGACTATCTGCTGATCGATGTTTTTTCGGATGCGCCGTTTGGCGGTAGCCGGCTGCACCTGTTCCCACAGGGAGCCGACGTGCCGGGCGCGGTGCAGCAACAGATAGCCGACGAGATGGGCGGCGGCGAAACCGCGTTCATCCTGCCGGGAGACGCGCGCGGAGCCGGCATGGCCAGGCTCCGGGTCTTCACCCCCTCGGTCGAGATTCCGTTTGCCGGTCATTCGGTACTGGGTGCGACCTTCGCCTGCGACGTACTCGGTATCCGCAACCCGGACCAGCAGGCCCAGCCGTATCGCTGGGAACTCGAAGCCGGCGTCTACGAGGTCGTTACCCGTCGCGACGACAACGGTCCCGTCTACAGCCTGCGGCACGACCCGCCGGTTTTCCTGGGGCAATACTATCACCGAGCCAAGGTAGCGCGCGCCCTCGGGCTACCCGAGAGCGAGATCGCCATCACCGGCTTGCCCTGTGAGATCATCTCTACCGGGCTGCCGATCCACATCGTACCCGTGGGGTCGCTCGATGCCGTCATGGCCATCAATCTGCGGCGGCGGGAAGCCGACGTGATCGCCCGCGATCTCGGCTTCGGCGATCTGTTCGTCTTCACCTTCGAAACCGTGACCGACGAGGCGGCCGTGCACTGCCGCATGTTCGCGCCCCATTTCGGTATTCCCGAGGATCCGGCGAGCGGCGCTGCCACCGGGTCGTTGGCGGCGTATCTCGTGAAACATCGCCTGGTCCGGTTCACCGATTCGTTGCAGATCATCAGCGAGCAGGGGCTCGAGATGGGCCGGCCCAGCCGGTTGTTCGTCGAGGCGGAGGTGGAGAACGCCAAGGCCCGTAACATCCAGGTGGGCGGCCACTGTGTGCTGGTGGGCCGGGGCTCGATCGAGTTGCCGTGATCGTCCGTCCGCCCGGCCAGTTGACACGACGTTGATTCAAGCATTGGAGGAAGGGTTCATGAGCGCAGCCGCAGGTCTCTCGCCGGAAATGTGTGACATGGTCGTCCAGACCCTGCGGCAGGTCGTCAAACGCGATCTGCCCGACGAGAAGATACTCGAACTCGACGAGCAGGATATTTTCCCGGAGGATCTGATCCGGCACCTGCTGTCGCCGGATGTCGGGCTGCACCTGATCTTTCTGCCCGAGACGGCGGGCGGGCTGGGCGGTGGCGCCCGTGACATCTGCCGGATCTCGGAGGAAATGGCCCGGGTGGATCTGGGCGTGGCCACGGCTTTCCTGGCCATTTGCCTGGGTACCGATCCGATTCTGGTCGGCGGCACCGACCAGCAGAAGCAGCACTGGCTGTCGCGCATCGCTGCCGAGGGTCTGATCGTGGCCTACGGCGTGACCGAACCGGAGGCGGGCAGCAACGTGGCCGCGTTGAAGACCGTCGCCGAACGCATCACCGGTGCCGACGGCGAGGTGACCGGCTATCGCATCAACGGCGCCAAGCAGTTCATCACCAATGGCGGTGTGGCCCAGCTCTTCACGATACTCGCCAAGACGCCCGACGGCCCGACCTTCTTCATCGTCGAGCGGGGCACGCCGGGGCTCACCGCAGGCAAGCAGGAGGACAAGCACGGCATTCGCGCCTCCAATACCACCGGTCTGTTGCTCGAGGACGTGGAAGTGCCGGTGGCGAACGTCGTCGGCGGCGTCGAGGGACAGGGGCTGAAGCAGGCCAACGCCGTCTTCGGTTACACCCGCCTGATGGTCGGCGCCTTCGGCCTCGGCGGTGGGCAGGCCGCCCTGGACCGCGCCCTGGATTACGCCAAGACCCGACATCAGTTCGGCAAGCCGCTCATCGAGAAGGAAGGCTACTGCAACAAGATCCTCGTGCAACACTGGGTGGATCTGGCCGCCGGACGCGCCTACTGCGATGGGATCGCCCTGCGTCTCGACGAAGGTGAAGACGGACTGGCCACCGAGGGAGCCATCGCCAAGCTGTGGTCCACCGAGGCTGGTTGCCGGGCCGCGGATGCCGCTATCCAGGCGCACGGTGGCTACGGGTATACCCGCGAATACATGGTCGAGAAGTACCGCCGTGACGTGCGGATCACGACCATCTACGAAGGCACCAGCGAAATCCTGCAGAGCATTATCGGCCTCTACCGCTGGAAAGAGACCGTGCGTTCCAAGGGAGAATTCTATGCCGGCGAGGCTGCACGGGTGGCCGAACTTGACGGGACGATGTCGGTCGGTGCTGCCCTGGTCGCCGGCGCCTTGCGCAACGTGAACGACCTGATCGGCTTCTGTCATACCATCAAGATCACGCGCCATCAGACGGTGATGTTCGAGCTCGCGGATCTGATCACCCGCTGCGAAGTCGCCGCGGCGCTGGCCACGAAAGCGGCCCGAATGCGTGACGACGACGACCGGGAAGCCCCCGTATTCTGCGCCATGAGCCGGATCTTCGCCCGCCAGACAGCCGAGGCGCTGGTGGCGGGTATCCGGCGTTGCACGACCGGCTTGTTGACCGACACCAACCCCGAAGTATTGGCGCGGGCAAAACAGCTTTACGAGACCGTGAGCGAGCGTGCCCCCATGGCGGAACTGGCGGGCCTGTGGCACGACATGGCCCTGGTCGGCGAAGCGTTGAAAACCAGAACCTGAGTCGGTCAGGCTGCGCAGCCGAAGGGGAAGGAACAGCGATGCCGAACGCCGGCAGCGATCTCCAGGCACAGATCGCGCGCTTCGAGGCGCAGCGAGCGCAGAATCCGCGGTCGCGGATTTTTGCGCCCCTGGCGGACCTGTATCGCCGCAGCGGAGAGCTGGATCGAGCCCGACAGCTCCTGACCGCCGGTCTGGAGCAGCATCCGCACTACATGTCGGGCTTGATCGTACTGGCGCGCTGTCAAGTGGCCGGCGCCGAACACGACGCTGCCCGCGCCACCCTCGAGAAGGTGCTCCGCGTCGATCCCGACAACCGGATAGCCCTGAACCTGCTGGCGACCGACGCTCGCCGTCACGAGCACTGGACGGCTGCCGTGGGCTACTACCAGCGGCTGGCACTGGCTGATCCGGCGGACGAGTCGGTGCCCGAGGCGCTGGCCCAGGTAAAGGCGATGCTCGACAACGAGCCTACCGTTGACGCGGGCGACGATACGCACATCTCGGTGGAGGAGACGCCGACCGCGACCGGCCCGGAACCGGATTCGTCAGACCGGGGATCGATCGTGCCAGACGGGGAACCGCTCGCAACCGAACCGGCTGCCGACGACGTCTCCGCCGGCGAAGCCGATATGACCGGGGGCAACACGCAGCATCTGGCCACCAAAACCCTGGCCGACATCTATCTCGCCCAGGGGTATCGCGAGCGAGCCGTCGAGGTGCTGCAGCAGATTCTCGCCCAGAACCCTGAACGCGAGGATATTCTGGCCACCATCGAACAGCTCGGCACCGACGACGCCGGAACGGCCCAGAACTCGGCGCCGGCCGTCGCGACCGCCGGCGGGGCTGACGCGACGAGCGCGGACGATACCGAAAGCCCGGCCCGCACCGGCGGGACCGCCGTCGACGGAGACGATGCCAACACCGCTGCCGACCGCGAAACGGCAGTGCGGCGGCGCCGGGAACGCTTCGAACATTGGCTCGACCGGGTTACCGAGCGAAATGGAGATAGCTGATGGCAGGCTGGCGGCTGGTCGTCTTGAACGGACCGAACCTGGGCCGACTGGGGCAGCGTGAGCCCGAGATCTACGGGTCGGTGACCCACGACGAGCTCGTGGCGTCGTGCCGCGAATGGGGGCGGCGGAACGGACATCGTGTCGAGGTACGGCAAACCGATTCGGAGGGCGAGCTGATCCGCTTCGTGCACGAAGCTGCGGGTGGCGCCGACGCGCTGGTGATCAACGCGGCCGGCTACACCCATACCTCGGTCGCCTTGCGCGACGCGCTCCTGGCGGTCGATCTGCCCAGCGTCGAGTTGCACATCACCAATCCGTGGCGTCGCGAGCCTTTTCGGCAGCGCAATCTACTGCACGATGTGGTGACCGCGAGCGTATTTGGTTTCGGCACGGGCGGCTACCGACTGGCGCTGACCGGCGCGGTGGAGCTGTTGTCGGCGCGGGCCGGCGGCTCCGGCAATCAGGCGCCGGCGCCGAAAAAGAAGTCTTGACCCTTGACCGGCTTGTGGCCTCAAATAGACAGGAAAATAAAGCTGACAGGCCTAGTCGATCGTGTGGCGTCCAGTATTTGCGGCGACGCCGACGGTCCGCGAAGCCACGTCCGCGCTCGACCCGAGCGGGTTGCCGGCGCGGGAATCGAGAAAGCGAGGAGCGGCGTTGGCTGACACGAGTGATTTTCGCACCGGATTCACCATGCGCCACAAGAGCGGCCTTTGGTCCATCATGGAGTTCCAGCACGTCAAGCCGGGCAAAGGGCCGGCGTTCGTCCGCACCAAGCTGAAGAATATCGAGAACGGCAAGGTGGTCGAGGAGACCTTTCGCGCCGGCGAGAAGGTCGAGGAAGTCCGACTCGAACGGCGCAACTACCAGTACCTTTACCAGGATGGCGAGTTCTTCACCTTCATGAACACGGAAACCTACGAGCAGATCTCGTTGCCGAAGGAGTCGCTGGGTGACGTGCCCATGTACATCAAGGAGAGCGACGTGTGCAGCGTGCTGCTGATGGAAGACAAGCCGCTGACCGTCGAGGCGCCCATGACCGTGGAGTTGAAGATCGTCGAAACCGATCCCGGCCTGCGTGGCGATACCGCTCAGGGCGGCACCAAACCGGCGACGATGGAATCGGGGCTGGTCGTGCAGGTTCCACTGTTCATCGACGAGGGCGAAGTGATCAAGATCGATTCCCGGACCGGCAAGTACCTCGGCCGGGTCTGATCGATGCAGTCCGCAACACCGGAAGGGCGATCATGGAGATAGCAAAAGTACGCGAGCTGGTCGAGTTGGTGGAAGCGAGCGGCATCGAAGAGCTGGAGATCAGCCACAAGGACACGACCATCAGGATCCAGAAGAGCCGGGCAGGGCAGGCCGGTGGTGCCAGTGTTGCGACGGCACCGGTCCCGGTCATTCAGGCGGCACCGGCAACGGCGGAACCAGCCGCGCCGGCGCCCGCAGCCGCACCCGCCGAGGAAGCGGCGCGCGCCCAGTGGAAGGAACAGCGCTCGCCCATCGTCGGTACCTTCTACCGGGCTCCGTCTCCGGACGCGGCGGCCTTCATCAACGTCGGCGACCGTGTCACGCCCGGTCAGACCGTGTGCATCATCGAGGCCATGAAGGTGATGAACGAGATCGAGGCCGAGTTCGGCGGCGTCATCAAGGAGATTCTCGTCGAGGACGCCGGCCCGGTGGAAGCGGAAGCGGTGCTCTTTCTCATCGATCCCGCGTAGCCGACGCTTCGCTTTGCCCGCCGCGCGCGGACCCGCGGTCGTGCTGTATCGTGCACGGCGAAGGGTCCGCACTTTATTTCCCGCCACAGCTGTGATCCGATTCTCTGTGCCTGCCCCTGGCGGCAGGGTCCGCTTGCATAATCCGGGTTAATATCTCTCGCCAGCGGTCGATCATAGGACTGGAAACCGGGCGATACCGGTTTCGTCGCGTCACGTGAACCGAAGAAACGACTCGGCCTGACCGAGCCAGCGCAGAAGTGGAATCCGTGTTATGGACATCAAGAGGATTCTCAAGGACATGATCGACCGGGGCGCCAGCGACCTGCACCTGAAGGTCGCCACGGTGCCGGTCCTGCGGGTGAACGGCAACCTGGTCCAGCTCGACTATCCGGCGCCGACGGTACAGGACATGGTGGCTATCGCGCAGCAGATCCTGACCCCGGCACAGCGTGAGGTGTTCGAGTCGACCCGTGAAATAGATTTTGCGTTCGGCGTGCCGGGCATCGCCAGGTTCCGGGCCAATTTCTACGTTCAGCGCGGGTCGGTCGCCATGGTCTTCCGGCACGTACCGGTGGAGATCCTGGATATCGAGACCCTGGGCCTGCCCAACATCGTCAAGGAACTGGCGCTCAAACCCCGCGGCCTGATCCTGGTCACCGGCACCGTCGGCAGCGGCAAATCCACGACGCTGGCCTCGATGGTCGACATCATCAACGCCGAATGTTCGAGCCACGTGATCACCATCGAGGATCCGATCGAATTCCTGCATCAGGACAAACGTAGCATCGTGAGTCAACGTGAAATTGGCGCAGATACAGGAAGTTATGCCGATGCGTTGAGGTATGTTCTGAGGCAGGATCCCGATGTCATCCTCATCGGCGAGATCCGGGACGCCGAGTCCATGAAGATCGCCCTGACGGCGGCCGATACGGGACACCTGGTCCTGAGCACCATGCACACCGTCGACGCCACCCAGACCATCAGCCGGATCATTTCCTTCTTCCCGCCGCACCAGCACCAGGAGGTCCGCTATCTGCTGGCCTCGACCCTGCAGGCGGTCATCTCCCAGCGTCTGGTGGCCGATCCGGCGGAGCAGCGCCGCCACCCGGCCGTGGAAATCATGATCGCCACCGGCACCATTCAGGAGTACATCCGCGAACCGGACAAGACCGTGCTGATCCGCCAGGCCATTCAAGAGGGTTTCGTCCAGTACCAGATGCAGACCTTCGATCAGTCGCTCATGCAACTGCACAAGGAAAAGAAGATCAGTCTCGAGGCCGCCATGCACGCCAGCAGCAATCCCCACGAGTTCGCGCTGCGTATCAAGGGGATCCAGGCCAGTTCGGACACCTCCTGGGATCGCTTCGAGGATTCGAGCAGCAACGAGCAGAAACCCGTGGAACGCATCTGACCGGGGCGCACGGTGTGTAGCGGTTTCGCGGTCGGGATACGATCCGGCAGCGAAAGCGGCGCCGGTAGCGTCGTCGGCACCGTGACCGGCCGCTCTCGCTCGGGCCGACGATTCAGCCCGCATCCCAACGAATTGCTTGCCATTTCCCCGCCAGCCCGTGACAATGCAGTCGTGACCGGCCGGTGCATCATGCCGGTGACGACTCTCTGATGTCTGAGCATTGAAACGACCGTCTCGTGTGCTGCTGTGATGGCGTTGTGGCGTGTTGTGCCCGCCGAAACCGAATAGGGTGTTGTGAATGTTCAAAAAAATCCTCATCGCCAATCGGGGCGAGATCGCATTGCGCATCATGCGCGCGTGTCGCGAACTGGGAATCGAGTGCGTCGCTATCCATTCGAGCGCCGACAACGAGTCGTTGCACGTCAAGTATGCGGATGAGTCGGTGTGCGTCGGCAAGAAGACGAGTGCCGAGAGCTACCTGCGGATTCCCAACATCGTGGCGGCGGCGGAAATAACCGGCGCCGATGCCATCCATCCCGGTTACGGTTTTCTGGCCGAGAGCCCCGAGTTCGCCGAGATCATCGCCGACAACGATTTCGTCTGGATCGGTCCGCCCGGCGAGGTCATCGCCCGGATGGGCGACAAGGCGACCGCGCGGGAGACGGCCGAGGCGGCGGGTGTGCCCATCGTTCCGGGCACCGGCCTGGTCGACGACGTGGAGGAGGCGGTGGCTGCCGCCGAGGAATTCGGCTATCCGGTCATCATCAAGGCGACCGCCGGCGGCGGCGGCAAGGGTATGCGCGTTGCCTGGGACGAGCCCGAATTGCGCAAGAACTACGTGACCGCCCGCACCGAGGCCGGCGCGGCCTTCAGCAGCGATCGGGTCTACGTCGAGAAGTACCTCGTCAATCCCCGGCATATCGAGATCCAGCTCCTGGCCGACAACTACGGCAACGTGGTCCACTTCGGCGAGCGCGACTGCTCCATCCAGCGCCGTCATCAGAAATTGCTCGAGGAATCGCCGTCACCGGCGGTGTCGCCCGAGCTGCGCGCGCGCATGGGCGCCGCCGCAGTACAGCTCGCCCAAGCGGTCGGTTACCGGTCCGCGGGCACGGTCGAGTTCCTGCTCGACGAGGACGAGTCGTTCTACTTCATGGAGATGAACACCCGCATCCAGGTCGAGCATCCGGTCACCGAGCTGGTCACCCGCTACGACCTGGTCAAGTGGCAGATCCGGGCAGCCGCCGGGGATGAACTCGACTTCACCCAGGACGACGTCCAGGTCAAGGGGCACGCCATCGAGTGCCGCATCAATGCCGAGAATCCCGAGCGGGATTTCATGCCCTGTCCCGGACGCATCTTTTTCTTTCACGCGCCGGGAGGTCCTGGGATCCGGGTCGATACCCATGTGTATTCCGAGTATCAGGTGCCACCACACTACGATTCCTTGCTGGCCAAGATCATTTCCCACGGCGAGGACCGGCAGGAGGCGGTCATGCGCATGCGCCGGGCCTTGACCGAGTGCGTGATCGAGGGCGTGCCCACGTCGATTCCCTTCCACCTCGAGGTGCTCGAGAACGATGTCTTCCTGAGCGGCGAGGCGACCACCAAATTCCTCGAGGCAGAACTATCCCACTTGCAGGAGGGCCTCCGTGTCCGCGCGAAAAGCGAAGAAGGGTAGCCGGCGCCGCCGCCGGTGGTGGGAATCCGCCTGGCTGGGCGGCATACTGTTGCTGGCTCTCGGCGTCTATCTCGGCCTGTCACTGACCGGACCGAGCACGCCGTGGTGGCTGGCCCTGCGGGGTGAGCCGACCGGTGATCTCGTTGCCGCCCGCGACAACCCCGGCGGACCCGTCGGCGCCGTGATGAGCCTGACGTTGCGCCTGGCCTTCGGCGCTGCCTGGTGCTGGTTCTTTCCGTTGCTGCTGCTGGTCCTCGCGTTGCATCAGTTTGCCGGCCGTCGCCGGTCGCTGGTGCCGCGCGTACGGCGCGTCCTGCCATTCTGGCTGGCGTCGGTGGCCTGGATCGCCCAGCCTGCCGGTCTGCTCGACGCTGATCGCGGCGCCGCCTGGGGCGGCCTGCTCGGTGTGTGGTTGGCCCGCGGGTTTCATTTCCTGTTCGGCCTGTGGGGCGGGCGGATCTTTCTGACCTTCTTCCTGCTCGTGGGTCTGACAGTCCTGTTGCGCCCGTGGCTGAGCTGGCTGGAACGGATAGCGGCGCCGGTCGCCGACGCGGCGCGGACGGTGGCGTCCGCCGGGGCCGCCGTGCTGGCCTTCCCGCTGCGGCTGGGTCGTGGCGTTGCCGCGGGTGTACGGCGCGTTTCCCGGCGCGGCCTGCAGAGCCTGGTGCCGGCCGGGGATACCGCTGACGAGACCGCCTTCACCGGTCAGGACAGCGACGAGATCCATCAACGCGAGCGGCGGCTGCACAATATCGAGCAGGAGAACCGGGAGCGTGGCGACTTCGATCACGATGATCGGGGAGCGGGCGCTGCGCCCGGAGAGCCGGTCGAGCCGGCTGCCGGGAACGGTGCCGGCGGCGGTGCGCGCCGGTCGGCTGCGAGGGCGAACGACGCCGGCGGTAGAAGCGGCGGCAAACCGGTCAAGAAGACACCGCGCAAGACGCGCAAAACCGTCGTCGCGCCGACCGGGCCGCTGGCGCTGCCCGGCCGCGATCTACTCGTCGAACCGGGGCCGGCGATGAACCGGATCACCCCCGCGGAACTCGACGCCTCGGCCGATCTGCTCGAGGACACGTTGCGCTCCTTCGGCGTCGAAGGCGAGGTCAAGGACGTGCGCCCGGGCCCCGTGGTGACCACCTTCGAATACCAGCCCGCCGCGGGCATCCGGGTCAATCAGATCGTCCAGCGATCCAACGACCTGGCCCTGGCCATGCGGGCACGTTCGATCCGCATGGAGGCGCCCATTCCCGGCAAGGCCGCCGTGGGGATCGAGATTCCCAACCCGGTGGCGCAGACGGTCTACCTGAAGGAAGTGCTGGACCTGACCAACGGCCAGGCCCGACCGCCCCTGGACGTGGTGCTGGGCAAGGATGTCACGGGCCAGCCCGTGACCATCGACATCGCGCAGTTGCCCCATCTGCTGGTGGCCGGTTCTACGGGCAGCGGCAAGTCGGTCTGCCTGAACTGCGTGATCTGCAATCTGCTGCTGCACAACGATCCGACGCGGCTGCGGCTGGTGCTGATCGATCCCAAGATGCTCGAGCTGAGCGTTTACAACGGCCTGCCGCACCTGCTGCTGCCCGTGGTGACCGATCCCAAAGAAGCGTTGAAGGCCATGAAGTGGCTGGTCGCCCAGATGGATTACCGCTATCGCGCGCTGGCCAAATGCTCGGTCCGGAACATCGCGGCCTACAACGACAAGGTGGCCGCAGGCGGGGTACTCGACGACAACGGCGAAGCGGTTACCGAGCCGATGCCGTACTACCTGGCCATCGTCGACGAGCTGGCCGACCTGATGATCCAGCTCGGCCAGGAGATGGAGATGCCCATCACGCGGCTGGCGCAGAAGGCCCGGGCCGTGGGCATCCACTTGATCCTGGCCACGCAACGGCCGTCGGTGGACGTGCTGACCGGTGTGATCAAGGCCAACATCCCCTGCCGTATCGCCTTCCGGGTCATCCAGAAGAACGACTCGCGCACGATCCTCGACATGAATGGCGCCGAGCAACTGCTCGGACACGGCGACATGCTCTACCTGAAGCCGGGACGCGCGCTGCCGATACGTGTGCATGGCGCATTCATCGACGTGACCGAGTGCGAGGCGATCACCGAGTACTGGAAGGGCTTCGGCCAGATCACGGAAGAGATTTCCCTCGACGAGCACCCGGCCGGCGGCGGCATGTATACCGGCGACGACGACCTGTACGAGGAGGCGAAGCGGATCGTGGTGCTGCACCAGAGCGGCTCCACGTCCTTGCTGCAGCGGCGACTGCGCGTGGGGTACACGCGGGCGGGACGCTTGATGGACATGCTCGAGGAAGCGGGCGTCGTGGGACCGTTCACCGGGAGCAAGGCGCGCGACGTGTTGCTGCGCACCGATGACCTGCCCGAGCTCGCCGGCGATACCGGCGGTCAGGCCGACGGAGCCGAAGCGTGAGTCCAGATGTTCCGGATCCCCGCCGCGTCTTCTGCACCACGCTTGGCTGCGACAAGAACATCGTCGACTCGGAGGCCCTGCTCGGCCGTTTCCACGCCGCCGGCTTCGACCTGAGCCTCACTCCCGAGGATGCCGGTATCTGGATTCTGAACACCTGCGGTTTCATCGCGGCCGCGCGCGCCGACAGCGACGACGCCCTGGCGCAGATGGCGCGACAGAAAGGCTCCGACCGCGTACTGGCGGTCTTCGGCTGCTGGGCCCAGGAACACGGCGCGGCGATCCGCGAGCGCTATCCGCAGGTCGATCTGGTCGGCGGTGTCGGCCAGTTCGACGAATTGATCGCGGCCTGCGGTTCGCTGGCGCACGGCGATGTGGCGGTCGCGCCCGAGACGGCGCGCTACCCCGGCATGGAGCAGCGTGTCCTGTTGACGCCCGGACATGTGGCCTTCGTAAAGATCGGCGAGGGCTGCGATTGCGCCTGCACGTTCTGCCGCATCCCCATGATACGCGGCGGGCTGCGCAGCCGGTCGGCCGACGAGATCGTGCGCGAGGTACGCGGCCTGGCGGAGGAAGGGGTCACCGAGATCCAGCTCGTCTCCCAGAACACGAGTCACTGGGGACGCGATCTGGGCGACGATCTGCTGTCGCTGGTGGGGCGGCTCGACGGCATCGACGGCCTGCGCCGCATCCGACTGCTGTATCTGTATGCCGGCTTGACGAGCGCGGAACAGGCACTGCGGCTGCTCGATCACGAGAAGGTGGTGCCCTATCTCGACGCCCCGATCCAGCACGCATCGCGCCGTCTGCTCGCGGCCATGAAGCGGCCCGGCAACAGTGAGGTGACAGCCGGTTTTTTTGCGGCCTTGCGCGAGCGGCATCCGGAGATCGTGTTGCGCACGACGGTCTTGCTGGGCTTTCCGGGGGAGACCGAGCAGGATGTAGAGGAGCTTGCGGAATTTCTGGCCCGAGTGCAGTTTGACCACCTCGGCGCCTACCGCTATTCTCCTGAGGAAGGAACCTCGGCCGCCCGGCTGCCCGGGCGCGTGCCCGACGAGGAGATCGCCGACCGCGAAGCACGCATTCTCGATCTGCAGGCGGAGATCTCCCTCGACCGGCAGCGGGCGCGGCTGGGAAAGCAGTTTGAAATACTGGTCGATCGCGTCGGTGCGCCGCACGATATCGATGCCGCCGAGGTGCTGGCGGCGCTTGCCGACGGTGTCTGGTCGGAAAAACCGGAACGCGCCACGCTGGCGGACGTTCTGGACAGCGGTGATCCGGTGGCCGTCGGCCGGAGCTACCATTTCGGCTTCGATCTGGACGGTGTGGTACTTTTACCGGCCGGTGAACTCGCAGCCGGGCAGTGGATTCGCGCGGACTTCGCCGCGGTCACGCCCTTCGATGCCTGGGCGCGGATCACGGGGCGCGTCTGACCACGGACCCGTCTGATGACAAGAAAGGCTCAACATGCGTATCGTTCTCGGGATCGTTGTTGTTCTCGCCGTGCTGGGATCAGCCGTCGCGCAGGCCCAATCCGATCCGGATCCGGGCTCGGCGCAGTTGCCGGCGATGAGCGCGCCCGATACCCTGCGGACCAACCTCTGGCTCTGCGAAGCGTTGATGACTGCGATCGTGGACGAGGTGGCGACCGAGATGCCCTCCGCGCCGCTGCGAGTCCGTCTCGCGCCCGAGGGTGACGACGATGCTTCCGAGCTGTTCACCACCATGCTGGCGACCGGTCTCGCCCGCCGTGGCTACGAGCTGTTTCTGCCGCTCGATCCCGTCGCGGCGACGCAACCCGACTCCAACGGAACCGACGTCGTCGAGCCGCCGCCGGTCGTGCCGGACGGCGAGCCGACCCACGAACTGAGTTACCGGGTGAACAATCTTCAGCTGGAATTTCCCGCCGACGCGCGACGCTTCGGCATCTGGCGTCAGTGGGTGTCGCGACGGGTCACCGTCGGCGCCGTGGTCTCGTTGACCGACATCGTCACCGGCCGCCTGCTCGTGCGGCGGTCGCTCGAACGTTCGTACCAGGACCGGGTGGCCGACGGCAATTTCGAACACATCAATTCGAACCACTATGAGTTCACCCGGGGCGAAGCGCCGACGGGCGGCTGGTGGCATCGGCGGTTGGAAGAGTTCGTCGTGCTGGGTACCTTGACCGGGCTAGTTGCCGTTTACTTCGCCAACGCCCAGTAGTCGACCTGCAGAACCAGGAGGTTCATCTGTTGTTCTCCGGATTGGATTGCCAGCGGCGCGTTGTGCTCCCTGCGGTGATTCCGTGCCTGCTGTTCGGGCTGTGCGTTCTCGTCGGGTGCGGCACCAAGAATCCGTTCCCGCGGGATTCGTTCGACTACGGGGCGTTCTACAACGAACGCGGCAAGCACAACGAAGCGGTGGCGGCGCTGGAGACCTTCGTCCGGCGCAATCCCACCGACAGCCTGGCCGTCCGGGCGCAGTTTCTCAAGGCGAAGTCCTACATGGAACTGAAGGAATATCCGGTCGCGGCCATCGAGCTGAAGATACTGCGCCAGGACTATCCCACCAGCCCGCTGGTCGAGGACGCGTACTATCTCGAAGGCGTGGCGTACCTCAACGAGGTGGGCAAGATCGAACGGGACATCACCGGCGCCTACAAGGCGCGCCTGCACTTCCTGGAGTTCTCGCGGGTCTATGCCGCGTCCCGGTACATGCCCCAGGTGCGCGAGCACATGCAGGCCGTCACCGACCTGCTCGTCGAGAAAAAACTCCGCAACGCGAACGTGTTCCGCCAGAAAGGGCATCACGAAGCGGTGGCCATCACCCTGGATACGATCCTGGAGACTGAACCGACGAGCAGTCTGATCGATCAGGTGTTGATGCAGCGCGGGCAGGTTGCCGAGCGAACCGAGGACTACGAAACCGCGCGCGAGGTCTATGGCCGCCTGCTGAGCGCCTATCCGCAGAGCCCTCTGGCGCGCGAGGCACAGGCCCGTTTGCACGAACTGGCGACCGCCGCCGGCGGCGCCGGCGAGTCATGATTCGCGCGCTGCTCGGCGGAAGTTTCGACCCGATTCACGTCGGCCATGTGGCGCTCGTCCGACATATCCTGCGTCATGAGCTGGCCGAACTGGTCCTCGTCGTGCCGGTCTGGCAGTCCCCGTTCAAGGACCAGGCGACAACCCCGGCCGACCATCGCCTGCGTATGGTCGACATCGCCCTGGCCGGTATCACGGATGTACGGATCGACTCGCGCGAGATCGACCGCGGGGGCGTCAGCTACACGGTGCAGACGCTCGGCGAACTGGCCGCCGAGTATCCGGGCGACGCACTACGGCTGGTGATCGGTTCGGACAATCTCGCCAAGTTCTTCGACTGGCGCGAACCCCGGCGGATCCTGGCGCTGGCCGAGGTGCTGGTCTATCCGCGCGGCGACTGGCAGGGAACGTTGCCGGTCGAGCTGAGCGATCGCGCGGTGGTGGCCGCCGGGTTTTCCAGCCCGGCGTCGTCGACGGCCGTGCGCCGCGAGTTGCACGGCGGACGGCTTCCCGGCGACGCATTGCCCGACGGCGTTGGCGAGTACATCATCGCCCACGGTCTGTACGGCTTCGGTGGTCGGTGAGCGGATTACGACCGGGAGGTGTCGCGTGTCTTTGATTCTCGTCGACGGATCCGCACTGGTCTACCGGTCCCACTACGCCTTCATCCGCCGTCCGCTGACCGCGCCTTCCGGCGAGATCACCTCGGTGGCCTACGGCTTCTGCAACGGCGTCCTGCGTCTGATCGATCAGTACCGTCCGCGTTATCTGGCGGTGGTGTTTGACCTGCCGGACAAGACCTTCCGACACGAGCTCTATACCGAGTACAAGGCCAATCGCAAACCCATGCCCGAAGAACTCGTCGAGCAGATCCCCCGGCTGCGCGAGCTGCTCGCGGCCTGGGGTGTGGCCGTGCTCGAGAAATCGGGCTACGAGGCGGACGACGTCATGGCGACCCTCGCCCGCCGCTCGACTGAAGTGTGCGACCAGGCCTGGTTCTTCACCGGCGACAAGGATTTCATGCAACTGCTCGACGCGCGTACGGGCATGCTCAAGCCGGGACGCCGCGGTGAGGAGATCACCACCCTGACCGCCGAGGACGTGGAGCGGATCTACAAGCTGAAGCCGGCGGGCCTGATCGATGTCTTCGCCCTGTCCGGCGACCAGTCGGACAACATTCCCGGTGCGCCGGGTGTGGGGGAGAAGACGGCACTCAAGCTGATCCATGAGTTCGGCGATCTGGAGACGATGTTCGCGAAACTGGAAGGATCCAAGCTGACGCCCCGACTCAAGCGGATCCTGACCGAGAACCGGGAGCAGGTGCTGCTGTCGCGCACACTTTTCATCATCAACCGGCAGGTGCCGATCGAATTCGAGTGGGAGCATCTGCGCACGGTGTTGCCGGTCGGGAATGAGGTGACCCGGCTGCTGGGCGAACTGGACCTGCGCCGCATCCAGAACCTGGCGGGACGGCTCGCGCGGGAACTGGGCGCCGAGGCGGCGGTCGACAAATCGACCACGGTTGTGACCGCCGCGGACGAGGCCGCGGCCGACCCGGCCCCGCAGGACCCACCGGCGGGCGCCGACGCCGTGGTCGAGGACACCCCGGCGGTGGCGGCCACGGCGGAACTGGCCCGGCGCGGTTACCGGCTGCTGGCCGACGAGGAAGCATTACGCGAGTACCTGGCACAGCTGGATGCGCAGCAGCCGCTGGCCGTGGATACGGAGACCGACGGCCTGCGTGTGGACACCGCTCGTCTCGTGGGCATCTCCCTGGCCCAGCGGGAGCGGCCCGCCGCGTATGTCCCGGTGCTTACCCGCGACACCGAGAGCGTTGCCGAGGATGCGGCCACCCTGTTCCCGGTGGGCAGCGAGCTCGACAACTCGAGCTGGGTCCGGCCGCTGCTGGCACCGGTACTGGCCGACGATCGGATACTCAAGATCGGCCAGAATCTCAAGTACGACGAATGGATACTGTCGCGCCACGGCCTGCCGCTGGCGGGGCCGCGCTACGATACCATGCTGGCATCGTACGTGCTCGATCCGGGACGGCGCAGCCACGGTCTCGACGAACTCGTGCTGGACCTGCTCGAGATCCGGGCCATGTCCTACAACGAGCTGTTCGCCGCCGGCAGCCGGCGCAAGGACATTCTCGACGTGCCGCTGCCGCGGCTGGCGGTCTACGCCGCCGAAGACGCCGACCTGACTCTGCGTCTGTACGACGAACTCACGGCGCGGCTGGCGGCGTCGGATCTCGCGCCGCTGTTTCACGATGTGGAGATGCCTGTTTCGCGGGTGCTGCTGACCATGGAACGCAACGGCATCAAGATCGACGAGCCCTTCCTGGCCGGCCTGCGCGATCGCTTCGCCGCCGAACTGGAGCGGCTCGAGGCGTCCGTCCACGAGGCCGCCGGTACGCCGTTCAACATCCAGAGTCCCAAGCAGCTGTCGAGTATCCTCTTCGACAAGATCGGCCTCAAGCCCGTGAAGAAAACCGCGACCGGCTGGAGCACCGACGTCTCGGTGTTGACGGTCCTGGCCGAGAAACATCCGCTGCCGGCACTGATCCTCGAATACCGCCAGGTGGCGAAGCTGCAGAATACCTATGTGGAGACCCTGCCGACCCTCGCCAATCCCGCCACGGGCCTGATCCACACCTCGTTCAACCAGGCCGTGGCGGCCACGGGCAGGCTGTCGTCCTCTGATCCGAATCTCCAGAACATACCGGTGCGGACCGAACTGGGCCGGTTGATCCGCCGGGCGTTCGTGCCCCGGCAGGCCGGCCACGTTTTTCTCGCCGCCGACTACTCGCAGGTCGAGCTGCGCTTGCTGGCCCACCTGTCCGGGGATGCAGCGCTGACCGCAGCGTTCCAGGAAGGCGGCGACGTGCACCGGCGTACCGCGGCCCAGATCAACCAGGTGGACGAAGCGGAGGTCACGCCGGAGATGCGCAGCCGGGCCAAGGCCATCAACTTCGGCGTGATCTACGGCATGGGCGCGCGGGCGCTGGCGAAGCAGATCGACGTGACCACACGCGAGGCCAGCGCCTTCATCGACACCTACTTCCAGACCTATCCCGGTGTGCGGGAGTTCATCGACACCACCATCGACCAGGCCCGGCGCGAGGGCTACGTGAAGACCTTGCTGGGGCGGCGGCGCTGGCTGCCCGACATCGATTCCAGCAACAATCGCGTGCGCAGTTTCCAGGAGCGTATCGCCGTGAACACGCCGATCCAGGGTACGGCCGCGGACCTGATCAAGCTGGCCATGATCCGTATCGACGCCGACCTGCGACAGCAGCAGCTGGCGGCGCTGCTGCTGCTGCAGGTACACGACGAACTGGTTCTGGAAGTGCCGGTCGAGGAACTCGACCGCGTCAGCGAGCTGGTGCGGACCGGCATGGAGCAGGTGTACGAGCTGGAGGTGCCGCTGGTCGTCGACATCTGTACCGGCAACAACTGGGAGGAAGCCCATGCCTGATCCCGGCCAGGTAATCCGGCCGCCGGAACGGGCGGGAATCATGCGCCGGTGGGTCGTGACCGGACCGACGGGCGCGGGCAAGTCGCTGCTCACACGCCTGCTGGCCAGGCAGGGAGCGGCGATCATCGACGCCGATGCCGTGGGCCACGAGGTGCTGCGGCAACCGGAAGTACGCCAGGCGGTGGCGACCGCGTTCGGCCAGCAGTTCCTGACCGGTGGCGAGGTGGACCGGCCGGCGATGGGCGAACTGGTGTTCGCGGAACCGGAAGCGCTCGCCCGACTCAGCGCCATCACCCACCCGCCGCTGGCCGCAGCCTTGGTCGAGCGGCTGGGGCGATTGGCCGACGCGGGCCAGACCGCGCTTGCCGTCGTCGAGGCGGCCGTGTATTTTCTCTTGCCTTCGCTGGGGCCAATGGATTTGACTATTGCCGTCGTGGCGCCGGAAGCCGTGCGGCACCGTCGCCTGGTGTCGGCCGGTCTGAGCGAGCAGCAAGCGCAGCGGCGAATCGCCGCCCAGGTACCCATGAACCGACTGTGGTCCCAGGCCGATCTCGTGATCGAGAACATCGGCACGGAAAAGGATCTGGCACGCGTCGCCGAAGAGCTGATCTCCACCCGACGCTGACGACACGCGTTTTCCCGGGAGTTGTCATGAAGGAAGCACTCGATAATCTGAACCGGATCGATCAGCGCCTCGCGGAACTCAAGGAGGGTCTTTGACTATCCGGCTCTCGTAACGGAGTACGCAACGCTGGAAAAGAAGCAGGCGACACCGGATTTCTGGAGCGATCAGGAGGCGGCCGCCAAGGTCGTTCGCCGCTGTCAAACCCTGAAGCGATGGATCGCGCCGCTGGACGAGGCCGTCACGCAGACCGAAGAGCTCACCCTGCTCGCCGAGATGGCGCGCGACGAGGACGACGACGAGACCGCCGCGGAGGTGCGCAACGGGCTGGCCGAGCTCCAGCGGCGCGTCGCCAAGCTCGATTTTCAGTTCCTGCTCGGCGGCGATGACGACGAACGCGGCGCCATCCTCGAGATCCATCCCGGCGCCGGCGGCACCGAGAGTCAGGACTGGGCCGAGATGCTGCTGCGCATGTACACCCGGTACCTGGAACGCAACGGCATGAAATTCCGCACGCTCGACCTGCAGAGCGGGGAAGAGGCCGGCATCAAGAGCGCCGTGCTGGAAATCGACGCGGCCTTCGCCTACGGATATCTCAAGAGCGAATCGGGCGTGCATCGCCTCGTGCGCATCTCGCCGTACGACGCCCAGAGTCGACGGCACACCTCCTTCGCCTCGGTTTTCGTCTTTCCCCTGATAGACGACGAGGTGGGGATCGAGATCAATCCCGCCGACCTGCGTATCGACACCTTCCGGGCCCAGGGCGCCGGCGGACAGCACGTCAACAAGACCGATTCGGCGGTGCGCATCGTGCACGAGCCGACCGGTATCGTCGTGCAGTGCCAGAGCGAGCGCAGCCAGCACCGCAATCGCGAGAGCGCCATGACCATGCTGCGGGCCAAGCTCTACATGCAGGCGCTGGAGGAGCGGCAGAAGGAACGCGAGTCCATCGAGAGCGAAAAGATGGAGATCGCCTGGGGCAGCCAGATCCGTTCGTACGTGCTGCAACCCTACACGAAGGTCAAGGACCACAGAACCGAACACGAAACCGGTAACGCCACCGCGGTGCTCGACGGCAACATCGATGCCTTCATCGACGCCTATCTCCGGGCGCAGAGCAGCGCCGGGACGGCGAGCTGACCGGTCGCCACGCGCCGGCGGCGACAGCCGCGGTACAACCCGAGGCGAGACACAGGACGAGACGCAAGACGAGACGCAAGGAGAGTCGATCGTGTCGAACAAGGAGCCACAGGACCGCAGCGCCGAGCAGCCGAGCGCTCATCACTTGATCGAAGGAAGGCTCGAGAAGCTGACCGCGCTGGCCGAGCAGGTGCCGACCTATCCCTATCGCTACGATCGGACCCACACGAGCGGCGAACTGCGCGCGGACGAGGCGACACTGACCGCGGACGAGACCAGCGTGCGTTACGCGGGACGCATCCTGGCCAAGCGCGGTACGGGCAAGACGTTGTTCGTGCCCGTTCACGACGACCGGGGTTATCTGCAGGCCTACTTCAAGAAGGACGACCTCGGTGAGGATCGTTTCCGGCTGATTCAGAAGCTCATCGATATCGGCGATTTCATCGGCGTGGAGGGCACTCTGTTCCGGACCCGGACCGACGAGTTGACGATCCACGTCACCGACTTCACCTTCCTGGCCAAGGCGATCCGGCCCTTGCCCGAGAAGTATCACGACATGACGGTCGAGAACAAGTGCCGCCGGCGCCATCTCGATCTGGCCATGAACCTCGAGAGTCGCGAGCGCTTCCGGCGGCGGGCCGAGATCCTCGCCGAGTCGCGCGCCTTCATGGACGAGCAAGCGTTTCTGGAAGTCGAGACGCCGGTGCTGCAGCCGCTCTACGGCGGCGCCACGGCGCGCCCGTTTACCACCCACCACAACGCGCTGGACATGCAGCTCTACCTGCGCATCGCCGACGAGCTCTACCTCAAGCGTTTGATCATCGGCGGCTACGACCGGGTATACGAAATCGCCAAGGACTTCCGCAACGAGGGCATGGACCGCACCCACAATCCCGAATTCACCATGCTCGAGTGTTACGCCGCCTACTGGGACTACGGCGACATGATGGACCTGACCGAGCGTTATCTGCGGCGGCTCGTCGCGCGCTTCGGCGACGACGGCGTCGTCGAGTACGGCGAGCTGCGCATCGACTTCAACCAGCCCTTCGCCCGCGTGCGTTTCCTGGACGCGCTGGCCGAAAAACTGGGTGACGATCCGCGTGCCCTGGACACGGCGCAACTGGCCGCGCGCGCCGCCGAGCTGGAGCTGGAGCTCAAGCCGGGCCTGGGCCGTGACAAGATCCTCGACGAGCTGTTCAGCGAACTCGTCGAACCGGGATTGATCCAGCCGACCTTCGTGATGGATCACCCGCAGGAACTGTCGCCGCTGGCCAAGGCGCACCGCAGCGAGGACGGGCTGGTCGAACGCTTCGAGCTCTTCGCGGCGGGATTCGAGCTGGCCAACAGCTTCAGTGAACTGAACGATCCGCAGGAGCAACGCATGCGTTTCCTCGCCCAGAAAGCGTTGCTGGAAGCGGGCGACGACGAGGCCCAGCAACTCGACGAGGACTTTCTGCAGGCGCTGGAACAGGGCATGCCGCCGGCCGGAGGGCTGGGTATCGGTTTCGACCGGCTGGTCATGCTGTTGACCAACTGCCACAGCATTCGCGACGTGCTGCTGTTTCCGCACCTGCGGCCTGAAGGCAGGGAGCGGCGGTCGGAGAATCCGGAGCAGAGCGAGTAGGAACCGAGCCGGTCGGAACCGAGCCGGTTGGAGCAGAGCCATTGGCCGCCACGGAGCCGGAGGGACAAGCACCCGATGCGATTCGCCATCTACATCGCCAGACGCTACCTGCGCAGCCGCCGGCGTTCCCGCTTTCTCAGCCGGGTCAGCGTGACCGCGGTGGTGGGTGTGGTGCTCGGCGTGATGGTGCTCGATCTGACCCTGGCGATCATGAACGGCTTCCACGCCGAGATGCGCCACACCTTCGTCGAGAACATGCCCATGATCACCGTGGTGACGAGCGCCGCCGCGGGTTTCTCGGACCTGGGCGCGGTGATCGATACCATCGGCACCGATCCCGAGGTTACCGGGGTCTCGCCCTACATCCGGCAAGAAGTCATCGTCACCAGCAAGCGTTCGTTTCAGGCGCCGCGCAACAAGGCCGCCATCACCTGGGGCATCGATCCCGATCTGGTGGACTCGGTCCAGCCCGTCAGCACGCATATGTCGCCCGGCGAACGGGTGCTCGAGCGCTTGCAGGTGCCCGGCGATCTGCCCGGCGTCGTGCTCGGATCCGATCTGGCCATGTCCCTCTACGCGGGCGTGGGCGATACGGTCGTGGTCACCGCGCCGTCAGGCGACCAGATCGATCTGGAGAACCTCGAGGCCAAGAGCGAGTATTTCCGGGTCGCCGGTTTTCTCGATTCGGGGATGTACGAGTTCGACAGCCGCTTCGCCTACATCCACATCGACGACGCCCGCCGTTTCTTCGCCTACGGCCCGCAGGGCGCCTCGGGCATCGGCGTCCGTATCGGCGACCTGATGCGCGCCCGGCTGGTCGGCGAGCGGATCGAGCAGCGTCTCGGCTACGGGTTCTACGCCACCGACTGGATGGCGCTGAACGAGAACCTCTTCCGCTGGATAAGGCTCGAGAAGGTGGTGATGTTCCTGCTGCTCGGTCTGGTGGTGCTCGTGGCGGCTTTCAACATCATCGGCATCTTGACCATGATGGTCGGCGAACGCAGCCGGGAGATCGGGATCCTGCTGGCCATGGGCGCTCGCTCCTGGCAAATCATGGGCATCTTCATCCTCAACGGCCTGTGGCTCGGCCTGATCGGCGCGGTCGGCGGCAGTTTCCTGGGCTGGTTGGGGGCCTTTCTGCTGCAGCGATACGGGCTCCGGTTGCCGAGCGACGTGTACTTCATCGATCATATCCCGGTGATCGCCCAGCCCGGCGATTTCCTGGCCGTGGCCGGGGTGACGCTGCTGATCACGATCCTGTCGACGCTGGCGCCGAGTTACGAAGCAACGAAACTGGAACCGATGGAGATCATCCGTTACACCTGATCGCGAGGTTTCATGACGGCGCTCCTGGCAGCCGAAGACATCCACAAGGTCTACCGCAAGCCCCAGGGCGACGTGGTGGTGCTCAGTGGTTGCGAGTTTCACCTCGCGCGGCGGGAAGCGGTTGCGATCATCGGCCCGAGCGGGGTGGGCAAGAGCACCCTGTTGAACTTGCTCGGCGGTCTCGACCGTCCGGACCGCGGTGTGATCCGGCATCGTGACCGGGTGCTGGCGCTCGATCACCGGCCGACGATGGTCGACTGGCGGAGCAAGTCGGTCGGCTTCATCTTTCAATTCCACTTCCTGCTGCCGGATTTCAGCGCCCTGGAGAATCTGCTCATCCCGCTGCGCATGATCGGCAAGCTGGAACAACAGCACGAGCAACGGGCCTTGATGCTGCTGACGGAGATGGGCCTCGAAGAACGCGCCGACCATCTGCCCGGGGAACTCTCGGGCGGCGAGCAGCAACGGGTCGCGGTGGCGCGGGCGTTCATGAACCGCCCGGAGCTGGTTCTGGCCGATGAACCGTTCGGCAACCTGGATCAGGACAAGAGCGAGCAGCTGGGCGAACTGCTGTTCGAATTGATGCGCCGCGACGGCACCAGCCTGGTGATCGTCACCCACGACATGGCGCTGGCTGCCAAGGCGGATCGCGTGTTACGGCTGGCCGACGGCCGACTGGTGGAAGCAGAGCTGACATGAAATGCGAGGCGTGCGGCGAACGAGCCGCGGAGATCAATTACGTCGAACTCACCGACGGCAAGAAGAAGAGCCGGTGGCTCTGCGCCGAGTGCGCCGAGAAAGACGGCATCACGCCCCCCGACGATCTGATCACCGAGGACGACTCGCAAGCCATCATGAGCGATCTGATCGGCAGCATCGAGACGACCGCCCAGGAAGCGAGCCCGCCACGCGCCGAGCCGGTCTGCTCGACCTGCGGCTACAGCTTGCAGAACCTGCAGCAGAGCGGCATGCTCGGCTGTCCGGAGTGCTACACGAGTTTTCGCAGCGAGGTGCAACCGATATTGCGACGCTTTCACCGGGAGACGACCCACGTGGGCAAGGTTTCGCGCGGACGCAGCGCCAATGCCACCGTGCGCCAGCAGATCGCCTCGCTGCGGGTCGATCTGAATCGGGCCGTCAGCCGCGAGGATTACGAGGAGGCGGCGCGACTGCGCGACACCATCGAGCAGCTCAAGTCGCAGGCTGTGCCGGCGGACGACAGCGCCGGCACGCGAACCGGCGAGACGGGTTCGCCGGCGGAGCGCCCCGGCGCCGCGACCGATAGCGCCGACCGGGAGCCGCACGATCCCGAGTCCACGGACG
This sequence comes from uncultured Fibrobacteraceae bacterium, assembly GCA_964384055.1. Lineage (GTDB taxonomy): Bacteria > Krumholzibacteriota > Krumholzibacteriia > LZORAL124-64-63 > LZORAL124-64-63 > CAYLIV01. The sequence continues at coordinate 23,094 of CAYLIV010000002.1, read as the reverse complement.
AGGAGTGAACCGTGTTCGACGCCGACAGTGAACACCGTACACCGTGCTGGCTGGAGGGCACGGGGCCGGCGGCGGACATCGTCGTCAGCACCCGGGTACGCCTGGCGCGCAACCTGCAGGGAATCCAGTTCACCCATCGCGCCGGCGCCGACGAACTGGCCGCGGTCCAGGCGTCGGCTGCCGAAGCCGTGATGCAGACAGCCGAGTTCGCACGGGGTTGGCGTCTGGATCTGGAGTCGTGCACGGCGGTGCAACGGCAGTGCCTGCTCGAGATGCACCTGGTCAGTCCCGCCCTGCTGCGCCGCACCCGACACCGATCGCTCCTGCTGTCGGCCGACCTCTCGCGGAGCGTGATGGTGAACGAGGAGGACCATCTACGCGCCCAGTATTATCGTTCCGGCTTCGATCCCGAGCAGGCGTGTGAGCGGGCGATCGCCTTCGACAACCTGCTCGAAGAGCAGCTGGAGTTCGCCTACAGCGACGAGCTCGGCTATCTGACCACCTGTCCGACCAACGTGGGTACCGGCTTACGATTGTCGGTGCTGATCCATCTGCCGGGTCTGGTCCTGACCCAGGAGACCGAAAAGATCCTCAACTCCCTGCGCCAGTTGCAGTTCGCTGTGAGGGGGCTGTTCGGCGAAGGCAGCGCCGTGCGCGGTGCGCTGTTCCAGGTGTCCAATCTCGTCACTCTTGGGCGCAGCGAAGAGGTGCTGACCGGCGACTTCAAGCGCCACGTCGGCAAGGTGATCCAGTACGAGAAACTGGCCCGCGAACAGCTCTACGAAAAAGACGCGGTGGGCGTACTGGACATGGCCCAGCGTTCGCTGGCGGTCCTGCGTAACGCCCATCTGATCACCGCCCAGGAAACCTTCGACCGCCTTTCCCACGTGCGTATGGGCGTGGCGATGGGTATTGTGCCTGCCATTCCCATGGCCAACCTGAATCTGGCCCTCGTCAAACAGCGCGCCGGCCACCTCCAACTCGCCGCCGGCGGATCGCTCCGCGGTCGTGAACGAACAGCCGCCAGGGCGAGCTATCTCCGTACATTGCTGGCCTGAAACGATGGCGCGTCGCTGGTCTGCGGGCATACCCACCGCCGTGCTCCATTCGCCAAGGGCTCGAGTCCGCGCGGCGGCGGGTATGCCCGCAGACCGGCGAGGCACCATCGCCCGGACAGTCGCGTGCGGGGATTTCCCGAATTGCTTGAGAATGCGGAAGGTTGCGGTCAAGTGACGGTGGGAAACGACGATAACAAAACTTGATCGCGAACAGCTCTGGCTCTAGCGCGATGGCGGTGTCCATCGTATAATGCGATAAGAGCGATTTTGCCGGCTGGCTGATAACGGAGGCGCCACAGCATGAACGACAGATTTACGCAGAGGGTACGTAAAGTACTGTTTTTGGCCAGGGACGAAGCTGGCCGCCTGCAACACGACTACATCGGCACCGAACACCTGCTCCTGGGGGTTATCCGGGAAGGTGAAGGCATTGCCGCCAACGTGTTGCGACGGCTGCACATCGATTTCGAACGCATCCAGAAAGCAATAGAAGACACGGTGACGCCACAGAGCGGACCGGTCAGCATCGGGGAAATTCCCTTCACGCCGCGCGCCAAGAAGGTGCTCGAGCTCTCCATCGACGAGGCGCGCCTGCACAATCACAACTACGTGGGCACCGAGCACTTGCTGCTGGCATTGATCCGGGAAGGCGAAGGCGTGGCCGCGCGCGTGCTGAGCGAACTCGGTGCGGAGCACGAACGGGTCAAGCGCGAGGTGATGAAAGCCCTCGGATCGACCCAGTTGCGGCGCCCGGGAACGCCCGCGGGCGGCAAGGTCAAACCCAAGAAGGAAAACTCCGTGCTCGAGCAGTTCGGGCGCAACATGACCGATATGGCCAGAGACGCCAAGCTCGATCCGACCATCGGCCGCGATGTGGAGATCGATCGTCTGCTGCAGATTCTGAGCCGGCGCAAGAAGAACAATCCGGTATTGATCGGCGACCCGGGCGTGGGCAAGACGGCCATCGCCGAGGGCCTGGCGACCCGTATCGTCGAGAACAAGGTACCGGCGCTGCTGCGCGACCGGGAAATCGTGACCCTCGATCTTGCAAGTGTCGTGGCGGGAACGAAATATCGCGGCCAGTTCGAGGAGCGTTTGAAGCAGATCATGGCCGAGATACGCGAGAATCCGGACGTGATACTGTTCATCGACGAGTTGCACACCATCGTGGGCGCCGGCGGGGCCGAGGGAGCCATCGACGCCTCGAACATGCTCAAGCCCGCCCTGAGCCGCGGTGAGATCCAGTGCATCGGCGCCACGACCATGGACGAGTACCGCAAGTTCATCGAGAAGGACGGCGCCCTCGAACGGCGTTTCCAACCGGTGATGGTCAATCCGCCCTCCGAGCAGGAGACCGTCGAGATCCTGTTCGGTTTGCGGGATCGCTACGAGGCGCACCACCGGGTCAAGTTCAACGACGATGCGCTGAAATCGGCGGTCTATCTCTCCAATCGCTACATCTCCGCCCGCGCTCTGCCCGACAAGGCCATCGACGTGATCGACGAGGCCGGCAGCCGGGCGCGCCTGTCCATGACCGTGGTGCCGCCCGATCTGCGTGAGATCGAGGAACGGATCGAGGAGTGCGTCAAGGAGAAGGAGTCCTGCATCCAGGCCCAGGAGTTCGAGACGGCGGCCACCTTCCGGGACGAGGAGAAGGGGCTCAAGCAGCAACTGGCCGATCTGAAGAAGAACTGGAACGACGTCAAGAACGACCAGCAGACCATGGTGACCCAGGAACTGGTCTGCCGGGTCATCGCCGATATCACCGGTATCCCGGTCTCCGAGGTAGAAGAAGAGGAGACGGAGAAGCTGCTCCGCATGGAGGAGGAGATGGGCAAGTGGATCATCGGGCAGGATCCGGCGCTCGAGGCCGTTTCCAAGGCGATCCGGCGCAACCGGGCCGGGTTACGTGATCCGCGTCGTCCCATCGGCTCGTTCATCTTCCTCGGACCGACCGGCGTCGGCAAGACCGAGGTGGCGCGGCGCCTGACCGAGTTCCTCTTCGGCGACCAGTCCTCGCTGATCCGGGTCGACATGTCCGAGTACATGGAGAAGCACGCGGTGAGCCGTCTGGTTGGCGCGCCGCCGGGCTACGTCGGCTACGACGAGGGCGGGATGCTGACCGAGAAGGTGCGGCGCAAGCCCTACTCGGTGATCCTGCTCGACGAGATCGAGAAAGCGCACCCCGACGTGTACAACATCCTGCTACAGGTGCTCGAGGACGGTAACCTGACCGATAGCTTCGGCCGCTGCGTCGACTTCCGCAACGCCGTGCTGATAATGACCAGCAACGTGGGCAGCCGCAAGATCCAGGCCATCGGCGGAGTGGGATTCGGCGCCGAGGAACAGGAGGTGAAGGATCGGCGGGCGGAGGCCAACGTGCGTACCGAGCTGAAGAAGACCTTCAGTCCCGAGTTCCTGAACCGGATCGACGAGATCGTCAATTTCGGCTCCCTGGATCGCGACCATATCCATCAGATCGTCGATATCCTGCTGCGCGAGGTCAGCGAACGGCTGGACAACATGGAAATCGACTTCGACTTCTCGCCCGAGAGCAAGGACCTGCTGTGCGATCTGGGCTTCGATCCGACCCAGGGCGCGCGGCCGTTGCGGCGGGCGATCCAGAAGCACGTCGAGGACCCGCTCAGCGAGAAGTTGCTGCGGGGCGAGGTCAGCACCAACTGCCGCCTGGTGATCGGCGTCAAAGCCGGCAAACTCACCTTCGAAGCGCATCCGAAGGAGACTGCGGACGTTTGATCGCCTACGGTTCGACCGTGGGACTACAGGTAAAAGGCCATCGTGCTCGACTCGCCTTCGGCGAGCATCCACGCGGTGGCCTTTTCAGCGAATTGGTACTACCGTTTCCGTCGGCCACCGTTTATCTTACCGCTGCTTGTGCGTTATCCGGTAAATCGACCTGATACAGTAATGGCGCGGAACTCCTCGCACGGGTCCGGGTTAACCGGCCTGATTCCGGTAGGTACGCGCCAGGCGCAGGAGCGTTACGGGCCTGACCGCGCCGCTAAAGAGTTGCCGGTGCCGGCGGGCCGATGGTAGAATGCCGCGGTTTCGCGAGACGATACCTCACCCCGGTTGGGAGCCGAATCCTGGAAATGAAGCGTTCTGTTCTGCTGCTGGTTTGCGTGCTGTGTCTACCGGCGGCTTCCTCGGTCTATGCGCAGCAAACCGCTCCAAAAACCGTCTCGGGTATCGAGGTGGTCGGTGCGTTGACGGTCGGCGAACGCCAGGTGCTTGCCTGGTCGGGTTTCGAAACCGGCAAGACCTTCACACGTGACATGGTCGCCGCGGGTATCCGCCGCCTGTTCGCGACCAAGAAGTTCTCGGATATATTTGTCTATCAACAACCCACCGCCGAGGGCGTCAAGCTGATCGTCAACCTGCACGAGTTCCCGCGGGTGCGATCCATTGTTTTCCGGGGCAACAAGAAGATCAAGGAAGGGGATCTGCGCGATGCCTTTCCCGTCAGCGTGGGGCAGTTCGCCAATCCTGCCGCCATCAATCGCGATCTGGAAACGATCCGCGAGCTCTACTACGAGAAGGGCTACTACAACGTCGGGGCCCACACCGACTCCACCGTTGTCGACGTCAACAACCTGGAAGATCTCGTGGTGACCATCGCCGAGGGCAAAAAGGTCAAGGTCAAGACCATCAGCTTCACCGGCAACGAGGTGATGACCGCGGACGACCTGCGCGACGCCATGGAACAGGGCACCACCGGTTTTCTGCGCAGCGGCACCTTCAAGAAGCAACAGTTCGAAGACGACCGCGAACGGATCGCCGTGCGCTGCCGCGACAGCGGCTTCCTGGACGCCGAGGTCACCGAAGTCGAGATGAATTTCCGGCCGGGTCGCGAGGAACTGGATCTGGTCATCCACCTGGCCGAGGGCCCGCAGTACTACGTCGGCGATATCAACTGGGAGGGCAACACGGTCTTCGACGATGTGAGGATCGCCGACTACATCCTCCTGCAGCGCGATGCCGTGTTCGCCGAGAAGGAGTACCACGAAACGCTGGTCGGGCTGCATCAGCTCTACGCCAATCAAGGCTACATCTACATTACCGTCGAGCCGATCCGCGACATCCAGGACCAGCACGTCGACATCAACTTCCAGTTCATCGAAGGCCAGCCCGCAACCATCCGCGATATCCAGATCTCGGGCAACGTCAAGACCTACGACAACGTCATCCTGCGTGAAATGCGTATCTATCCGGGTGACAAGTTCAGCCAGGTGCAGATCGAGCGGTCGGGGCGTGACCTGATGGCGCTGGGCTTCTTCGAGGATATCCGGCCCGACTACCGCCCGATCGATGACGGCGGCGAGATCGATCTGATCATGAAGGTCCAGGAGCGGCAGACCGGACAGTTCATGTTCGGTATGGCCTACAGTGCCCAGACGCGGGCGACCGGCTTCATCCAGGTGGCCGAGACCAACTTCCGGGGCAAAGGGCAAAATATCGGCGTCACCTGGCAGTTCGGCACGCGCCGGCGCTACGTGGATCTGAGCTTCACCGAGCCCTGGTTCCTGGGTACGCCCACCCTGATGGGCGCGGATCTCTTCGATCGCTACATGTACAACTACGACGATTTCTACGAGAGCCGTGTGCGCGGCTTCTCGGTGCGCCTGGGGCGGCGGATTCCCGGCACGCGGCTGAGCAACGTCGGTCTGCGCTACGAGCTGTCCGAAACCAGGCTGTCCAATTTCAGCGGCGCCTACGTCAAGTACCTCGACGAGCTGGAGCAGTCCATCGGCGTGGGCAGCGTGCCCTTCGAACGCCTGGACGAGATCGACTGGCCGCGTTCCAAGAGCGCCCTGCGCCTGTCCGTCAGCCGGAACTCGACCGACAACCCGTTTTTCCCCACCGCCGGATCGAAGAACAGCTACTACTTCGAACTCGCGGGCGGTCCGCTCGGCGGCGAGATCGAATTCGCCGAGCACCAGCTGAAGACCTCCTACTTCACCAAGATGCCGGGCGGTTTCGCGCTCAACTTGCGCGCCTTCATGGGATTGATCGGCGGGATCGGCGGCAAGAGCGTGCCCGACTACGAGAAATACCGTCTCGGCGGCAACCGCCTGTATCCGTTGCGCGGTTACTCGGAACTCGAGGTGGTGCCGCGCGGCAATCCCGGCTTCATCGGCGGCCGCTTTTTCACCATCCTCAACGCCGAGTTGCTCTATCCCTTGACCAATGCGGTTCAGTTGTTGACCTTTCTGGATCAAGGTGACGTCTGGAATTACTTCGGTGAGGCCGATTTCGCCAACATGCGCAAGGGCGCCGGCTTCGGTATCCGGGTCGAGGTGCCCATGATGGGCATGATCGGCTTCGATTGGGGTTATGGATTCGACCGGGCCGGCGGTGGCGGCTGGGAGCCCCACTTCAATATCGGCCAGTTCTTCTAGAAGGAGTACCCATGCACGGACCAGCCAAGAAATACGCGATTGGTTCCCCGGTGTCCGCCCTGCTCTGGCTGATCGCGATCAGCTGGTTGCTACCGTCCGCGGCGCATGCCGCCAAGGAAAAACCCCTGGGCGTTGTCGACTCGCAGCGAATCGTCGACGAATACGAGGCGGCGAGCGATGCGCGGGAACAGTACGAGAAGTTCCTGCGTGATCTCGAAAAGGAAATCGGGGACAAGGAGATCGAACTGCAGCGCCAGGCCGAGGAGATCGAGAGCCAGCGCATGTTGCTGGGCGAAGACGCGCTCGCGGCCAAGATGCAGGAGTTCGAGGACGCCCGCGCCGAATATTTCCGTTTTCGCGAGCAGGCGGACCAGCGCGCCGAGCAGGAGTACAAGGACAAGATCGGCACGATCATCGACCAGGTGAAGACGATCACCGAACGCATCGCCAATGAAGAGGGATTCGGTATCGTCATCGACTCGGCGGCCCTGACCGTGCTGTACGTCGATTCCGCCGTGGACCTGACCGACAAGGTGCTGGCAGCGCTCGTTCGCGGAGAAGAATGAGCCGGTGGAATTCAACGTTTTTTTGTTGACAACTCTCGCGATTGCTCGCACTTTTTTACAAGTGATTCAGTCAGCAACTGTTAGCCCCCCTTCGCTAACACGGCGATGCGGGGGCGGTTGCTTAATGGGGATTGCTGAATGAGGATCGGTGCCCGATGCAGCCCGTGCGCCTGAGTGAACTGGCTGCCGCGTTCGGCGGCACAACCGAGGGAGCCGCTGATCCGTTGATCACCGGTGCGGCGGGCATCGAGGATGCCGGCCCCGGCGATATTACCTTTGTCGCCCGCAAGAATCTGCTCGGCAAGCTGTCCGAGACACGTGCAACGGCGGTTTTACTCGGTCCGGACCTGGACCTGAAAGATCAGGAACTGGCTCGCGAGCTGTCGGTAGTGCGCGTCGACGATCCCTACGCCGCATTTGCCCGTGTCCTGGCACGTTTCGAGACACCGAAGGACCGGCTGTTTCCGCCCGGCGTGCATACGACCGCCGTGATCGCCGCGACGGCCGAAGTGGACGCGAGCGCATCGATCGGCCCGTATTCCGTGGTGGGTGAGGGGACGCGTGTCGGTCCGGGGTGCCGTCTGGGTGCCCACGTTGTCGTCGAACCCGATGTGGTGCTGGGCCGGGATTGTCTCGTGTATGCCAGCGTGGTGATCGGCCACGGCAGTGTTCTGGGCGAGCGGGTGATCATCCACGCGGGTGTCTCCATCGGTACCGACGGCTTCGGGTATCTCCCGGGCCCGGAGGGGCTGGTGAAGATCCCGCAGATCGGCATCGTCGTGGTCGAGGACGATGTGGAGATCGGCGCCAATGCCTGCATCGATCGCGCGACGACGGGTCGTACCGTGATCGGCGCGGGAACCAAGATAGACAACCAGGTGCAGATCGGTCACAACGTGACCGTGGGGCGCAGTTGCGCCTTCAGCGCCCAGACCGGTATTTCCGGCAGCTGTCGCGTCGGCGACCAGGTCACCATGGGCGGCCAGGTCGGCATCAGCGATCACGTGGATATCGGCAGCGAGGTCAAGATAGGCGGCAAATCGGGCATCTCACGTAATGTGCCCGACCGAGCGACGATGTTCGGTTATCCGGCCACCGATTACCAGGAGGCCTTCCGGACCGTCGCTGCCCTGCGTAAGTTGCCCGACCTGCTCAAGCGGGTAGTGGCGCTGGAAGCGGCGCTTGCCCGCTCGAACGAGGAACGCGAGGTGAAGTAGCGTGCTTCGGTTGCAGAAAACCGTCGCGAAAGCAGTGAGCCTGTCCGGCGTTGGGCTGCACACGGGCCAGCAGTCGGAACTCACCCTGACGCCGGCGCCGGTCAACACCGGTATCGTCTTTCAGGTGCAGACCGCCGAGGGTGTGGTCGAGATACCGGCCCTGGTGGAAAACACCGACCGGGCGAACGAGGGTACGCGCCAGACGAGACTCGTCAAGGACGATGTCGTGATCCACACCGTCGAGCACGTACTGTCCGCCCTCGCCGGTCTGGGCATCACCAATTGTTATCTGCAGCTGATCGGCGGCGAGCCGCCGATCACCGTGTGCGGCAGTGCCGTGCCCTACGTGGAACTGATCCGGGAAGCCGGCATCGAGGAGCAGGGCCTACCCGCGCTCTGCTATCCCATCACGCAACCGGTCAGCTACCGCCACGGCGACGCGTTGATCACCGCCGAACCGGCCGATCGCTTCCTCCTCACCTGCAGCATCGCCTACGCTGACCCGTTGATCGGGATGCAGGAAGCCACCTTCGAGATCCGTCCTGAGGTATTCGCCGCGGAACTCGCGCCGGCCCGGACCTTCGTCTTGCTGGAAGATGTGGAGGCGCTCCGCGCCCGCGGACTGGCCCAGGGCGGCTCCCTGGACAACGCACTCGTCGTCGACGGCGGCAAACTCATGGAGGGGCAGCAACTGCGTTTCTCCGACGAGTTCGTACGCCACAAGATTCTCGATCTGCTGGGCGATCTGTGTCTGCTGGGGATGCCGATCCAGGGGCACGTCACCGCCCACCTTGGGGGGCACGACGCGAATGTCGCCTTCACGCGCCTGCTGGCCAAGTCCGAACGGCGCATGGCGCGGATCTACCCGCCCCGCAACGCCGATCACTGGGATATCGGTTCGATCATGGAACTGATGCCGCACCGGTATCCTTTTCTGCTGGTTGACCGTATCATCGATCTCGAGCCCGGCAAACGGGTGACCGGCCTCAAGAACGTGACCATCAACGAGCCATTTTTCCCGGGACACTTCCCCGGGCACCCGATCATGCCGGCGGTGCTGATCACCGAGGCGATGGCTCAGGTCGGGGGTGTCCTGCTGCTGAGCAGCGTGCAGGACCCGCAGAGCAAGCTGGTCTACTTCAGCGGCATCGACAAGGCGCGTTTCCGGGCGCCGGTCACGCCGGGCGACCAGTTACGTTTCGAACTCGAGCTGGTGAAGCTGCGTGGGCCCATCTGCAAGATGCGCGGTGTTGCCTACGTCGGTGACGCCAAGGTTGCCGAAGCGGATTTGATGTCCAACATTGTTGATCGTTGAGCATGCGGTTTCGAGGAGGAATTTCTTGGATCCCTTGAAGATGAAGCAAGCTACCGGGCCGCGTCCGGTACGTACGGCGGAAATCCACGCGACGGCGGTAGTCGATCCGGGGGCGCAGCTTGGCCACAATGTCAAGATCGGGCCCTACACCGTTATCGGCCCCGATGTGGTCATCGGGCCCGACTGCGAGATCGCTTCCGGCGTGCTGATCGAGGGTCGCACGAACATCGGCTGCAATAACCGCATCGCGCACGGAGCGGTCATCGGTTCGGTACCGCAGGACCTGAAATACAACCACGAAGAATCGTATGTCGAGATCGGCGATCACAATACGATCCGGGAATACGCGACCATCAACCTGGCAACCGGCGAGGGCGAGAAGACCCGCGTCGGGGACAACAACCTGTTGATGGCTTACGTGCACATCGCACACAACTGCGTGATCCACAACGGCACGATCATCGCCAACGCGGTGAACCTGGCCGGCCATGTGGAAATCGGCGACAACGCCACGGTGGGCGGCATGACGCCGGTCCATCAGTTCGTGCGCATCGGACCGTGCGCCTTCATCGGCGGCGGAAGCCGGTTGCCGCAGGACGTGCCGCCGTTCATCAGGGTGGCGGGTAATCCGGTCGAGGTCGCGGGACTCAACACCATCGGCCTGAAGCGGCGAGGCTTCAGCGAGGAACGACTGCTGATCCTCAAGCAGGCGTATCGCTTGCTGTACCGGAGCGGCTTGAACGTCAGCCAGGCCCTCGAGCGGATCGCTTCGGACTGCGAACTGAACAAGGACATCGAGAAGTTGATGGCTTTCATCCGCCGGTCGGAGCGCGGCATCGTCCGCTGATCGGCGCATCGTCGCACCGCGAGGGGGCGTGAGTGACGTGAAAACGACCACGCCGCGGCGAGCCCATATTTTTCTTGCTTGCGGCGAAGCCAGTGGTGATCGATACGGAGCGGCCCTTGTGGCCGCTCTGCGCGCTCAAGCACCTGACCTGCGCTTCAGCGCCCTCGGCGGCGGTACGCTGGCGGAGGCGGGAGTCGAGATCGTCCAATCGGCCGCGGATATCGGCGTGATGGGTTTTACCGAGGTGATCGGCGCCTTGCCCGCGCTGCTGGCCGCCCGACGTCGCGTCTGGTCCCATCTTGCGAGTGCCGAAATCGATCTGTGCGTGCCCATCGATTTTCCCGGATTCAACCTGAAACTCGCCGGCAAGGCGCGGCGGCACGGTATCCCCGTGTTCTACCTCATACCGCCCCAGATGTGGGCCTGGGGCGCCTGGCGCCTGAACGGTTTCGCAGCCACGGTCGATCGTGTCGGTACGATTCTACCGTTCGAGGCCGACTTCTACCGGCGCCGAGGTCTCGACGTTTTCGCCATGGGACATCCCCTCATGGAGGACTACGGACCGTTTCCCTTCGACGCCTGCCGGCGTGAAAGGGAACTCAGGCTCTCCGACCCGCAACACAGCCTGACAATCGGCATCTTTCCCGGCAGCCGGCGGCAGGAGATCGAACGGTTGCTGCCCGTGTTGAAGATCACGGCGCACATGATACAGTCCTGGTTGCAGATACGGCGCGTGGACTTCGTCGTCAGCGTCGCGCCCGGCGCCGATGGCGCACGGATGCGTGAGTTGATCAGCGGCGATATGCAGCTCAGCGACGAACCGCTGCCGCAACTGTGCCGCCGCATGGACCTGGCGATCGTCTGCAGTGGCACCGCGTCGCTCGAAGCGGCCTTGGCCGGCGTGCCCCACGAGATCGTGTATCGAACGAGCCCGCTGAGTTACTGGATCGCCCGGCGACTCACGACGGTCGATTACTGCGGTTTGCCCAATTTGATCCTGGGCAAGGAAGCGGTTCCGGAACACCTGCAGAGCAAGGTGGCGCCGGTGCCGCTGGCCCATTCGTTGTTGAAGTGGATCAGCCGACCCGCGTCGCGTCTGGCTTTCTACGACGACGTGAGGCGTTTACGGGGGCAACTCGGCGAGCCGGGAGTCTGGCAGCGGACCGCCGAAGCCGTCCTCGCCTTCCTGGACCGATCGCGCGTTGACGAGACGCGCCGCACCGAACGCTAGAGTGGCATGTGGGTACAGAGATTGAAACTGTTGCTGGCGCCGCCATGCTGGCGGCTGCTGTCGGCGAGCCTCACCGTCAACGGGTGCGAACGCGCCGTGAGTCCCGGAGAGGCGCCGGTGATCTTCGCCTGCCTGCATCGCGACATCATCCCGGCCATCCTGTACGTGGCGCCGGCGCGGCCCGCTCTGCTGGTCAGCGAAAGCCCGGACGGCGATATCCTGACCCGGACCCTCGGCCACAGCCGTTACGGTTTCGTGCGCGGATCCAGTGAAAGCCAGGGACGACGGGCCTTCGTGGAGATGCTGCAGGTGCTCGCCTCGGGGCGCAGCGTGGGCGTGGCCGTGGATGGACCGCGCGGCCCGTTCGGCGTCGTGCAGGACGGAGTGCTGCTCCTGTCGCGCCGGTCGGGCAGACCCATCGTGCCGCTGCTCGCTCGGGTCGGCGACGCCTGGACCTTGCGGACCTGGGATCGCACGGTGGTGCCCAAACCGTTGAGTGCCGTGACGGTCGCTGCGGGCGATGACGTACGGGTACCCGGCGATGCCGGGGGAACCGATCTCGAGGTGTATCGCCGGGTACTGACCGATTTTTTCGCGGGACGGCAGCATGAAGATCCTTGACCTGCGCAGTCGGCGCTATCACCTGATCGAGAACCTGTGGCGATACTGGGACCGGACGCCGGGACCGGTCGGACGGCTGCTGTCCGCACTGGCCGGCGGCGTTGTCCTGCCCTTCATGCGCCACGGAATCGACAGCCGCGGCGAGCCGCCTCGCCGGCCGACCATCGTGGCCGTGGGCAACCTGCGCGTCGGCGGTACCGGCAAGACGCCGGTGACCGTCGCTCTGGCCCGGGAACTGGCTGCACACGGCGTATCCGGCGCCATCCTGACCCGGGGTTACGGTTCGCCGGTCGCCGGTCCTCGCGTGGTGTCGCCCGCCGACGCGCGGTGCGGCGACGAGGCGCGCATGATGGCTGCCGCCCTGGACGCGAGGCCCTGGCGCGTCTACCAGGCCAGGAGGCGCATCGAGGGCCTGGCCGCAGCCCTGGCCGACCGGCCGCAGGTACAGGTGGTCCTCGTCGAAGACGGTCACCAGACCGCCAAGGTGCCCCGGCACCTGGACGCGCTGATTCTCGATCGCTGGCGCCTGGTTGACAGGGAAGGGCAGCGGCAGGTCCAACCGTTGAGCGGATTGCTGCTGCCCTGGGGACCGTACCGCGAGTCGGCGCGGGGAGCCGAGCGGGCAGCGGTCTGGCTCGTGGATATATCTGATTGCCGCGGCGACTGGCCGCCGCCGCCGGTGGCTTGTGTCCAGCCGGGTGTCCGGGTACTGGCGTTCGCTCGCCGCATGTCGTGTCCTGCACTCGATACGCAATCGGGACCGTGGGCGGTCGTCTCGGGTATCGGCCGGCCGGCCGGCTTCGAACGTGGCTGTCGGCGGTTACTCGTCGGTGATCCGGTTCTCGCTGTGCGCTGCGATGACCACTGCCGCTACGACGCTGCGCTGGTCGCCCGTATCGTGGCTGAGGGCCGCTGCGCCGGCGTGCGGGGCTGGCTGACCACCGCCAAGGATCACGTCAAGCTGCAGGCGCTGTGGCCGCACACGCTGCCCTTGCTGCCGGTTACGCTGGCGATCGAATGGCAACAGAAAGAGACGCTCGGCGATCTCATCACCGAGCGTCTGCTACCGGTCGACGGGCGCAGCTAGAACCTAGTCTCCCGCAACCACACCGACGAAGGTGACCGTTAGACCGGCCTTGATCGTGACATCGTTCTCGTTGCCGGATTCGTGACCGTAGAAGGTCAGTTCACAGGCCGCGGTGAACGATTCGCGCGTCGGGTTGTAGGCATTGTATAGCTCGTAGAACCAGGGCATGTCCTTCATGCGACGATCCGCCACCAACACGCTGACCGTGGCATCGTTGTACACCGGTACCCGCAGGTCGCACAGCGCACCCTCGAAATCGCCGTGGGTCTGCAACAGGTCGAGGGATTCGCTGTCACCGGCGATGGGCTGCCAGGCCACATCGTAGCTGGTGATGTGGAAGTAGCTGAACGGGCTGTCCTCGGGCAGCGTGATCAGGCTGTTGTAGGGCCGGGCGTGGAAGGTCACCGACACGAAGTCGATCGGATTGACGTCATCGTCCGGGTTGGTGGGATTGCCGATGTCGAGATAGGCGCTGACCAGGCCGATACCGCCGTTGACGTTGGCCACCTCGCAGACCAAGCGTTGCCGCTCGTTGTTGCTGTTCGAGCATCCACCCAGCGTTATCGACATGGCCGCGATCACCAGGACCAGCAGCAGTGCTAAAGAACGTGTACTCACAATCCATCCTCCTGATGGTGCCGGTCCACAAGGAACCGGTTTCTCAGCAGCCCAGTTGGCTTCCCCGCGTCTTCCAGTACAGTTTTCGCGGTTTAGACGATGAACTTGAGGCGTTTTTACGGGTCCGACCGGCAAACAAAGGAGGAAATCCCCCTCGTTTTTTGTGGAGATGTTGCTAAACTACAGGAACAGGATACGTTTTCCCGTGTTGGCGACGACGCGGAAAGGACAACGATGGCCCCGGAACAACTGAACGATTTCAAGCATCAGCGCTTCCTGGTGATCGGCTCCGGTATCGCCGGACTGCAGTTCGCGCTGCTGGCGGCGCAACACGGAACCGTCGGTGTGGTCACCAAGAAGGAAAGCCACGAGAGCAACACCAACTACGCCCAGGGCGGTATCGCAGCGGTCCTGTCGCCCCTTGACGATTTCGATCTGCACATCCATGACACGCTGGTTGCGGGCGACGGACTCTGCCGCGAGCCGGTCGTGCGGGCAATGGTGCAAGCCGGTCCACATCTGATCGACCGCTTGCTCGAGTACGGTGTCGAGTTTTCGCGGGAGGCCGACGCGGACGACGACGGCGAACCCGGATTCGCGCTCGGCCGCGAGGGCGGACACTCCCGGCGGCGGATTCTCCATGCCAAGGACCTGACCGGGCGCGAACTCGAGTCCTGCCTGCTCGCTGCGTGCCGGCGGAATCCGAACATCACGCTGGATGAGAATCATCTCGGCCTGGATCTGATCCGGGGGCGGGATCTGGGCTACGATGACCAGGATGCCGGACGGATCGTGGGCTGCTGGGTACTGGACCGGAAAATGCTGATCCGACGACCGTACCTGGCCGACGTCGTGGTGCTGGCCACCGGGGGCGCCGGCAAGATCTACAGCTACACGAGCAATCCGGATATCGCCACGGGCGACGGCATGGCCATGGCCTTCCGGGCGGGCGCCGTGCTGGCCAACCTGGAGTTCGTCCAGTTCCACCCCACCTGCCTGTACCACCCGGAAGCAAAAAGTTTTCTGATCAGCGAGGCGGTTCGTGGCGAGGGAGCGGTACTGATCAACAAGCGCGGCGAGCGCTTCATGCCGCGCTACCACGCCCAGGCAGATCTGGCGCCTCGCGACGTGGTGGCGCGCGGCATCGACCAGGAGATGAAGACCAGCGGCGACGTCTGCGTCTTTCTCGACCTGCAGCACCTCGACCGGGCCAAGATCGAGAAGCGGTTCCCCCACCTGGTCGCGACCTGCGCTCGCTTCGGTATCGACATGGCCGGTGAGCCGGTGCCCGTGGTGCCGGCGGCCCACTACATGTGTGGCGGCGTGAATGTGGATCTGTCGGGCCGGACCTCGCTACCAGGGCTCTACGCCATCGGGGAAACGGCCTATTCCGGTGTGCACGGCGCCAACCGACTGGCGAGCAATTCTTTGCTCGAGGCGGTATTCATGGCGGAAAAGACGTCGATCGCCGCGACGGAGGAAAAGAGCTATTTCACGACACAGCGGCCCGCGGTGCCGCCGCTCGATCCGGCTCCGGTGGCGCACACGAGCGGCCGCGAGGTGATCGTCGTCGAGCACGACTGGGATTCGGTACGACGGATCATGTGGGACTACGTCGGAATCGTGCGCGATCGACAACGCCTGCACATTGCGCTGAAACGATTGCGGGCGATACGGCAGACCGTCGAACAGGTCTACAACGATTCGCTGATCAATCCCGACGTCGTCGAGTTGCGCAACATCGCGCTGCTGGGCGAACTGGTTGTCCTGTGTGCGCTGAGCCGCAAGGAGAGCCGGGGACTGCACTACACGCTCGATTTCCCGTCGCGATCGCGCGGCGACGCCACCGACACGCGCATCGAGCTGGGTCAGGCGCTCGAAGGCCGTACGCCGCTGCTGCCGGAATGCAGGCGGGCATGAGCGACGACCGGCCCTGGTATGTACAGGCCTTCGGCGGACACTACCCGCGGCTCTACGAGCACCGCACTGACGAGGAGGCTCGCCGGTGCGTGGGGGGGCTGCCCAGGCTTGCGCCTTTCGGCGTCGGACCGGTGCTCGATCTGGGCTGCGGTGCGGGCCGGCATCTCGAGCCCCTGGCCGGACACGGCGTGAAGGCGCTCGGCGTGGACCTGTCTAGCGCCTTGCTGGCCGAGGCGGCGGCGCGCCGCCGCACGGGCACGGTCGATTACGAGTTGATACGCGCCGACATGCGCTGGTTGCCGCTGCGCACGGCAGCCTGCTCGGCGGTGCTGTCGCTTTTCACCGCGTTCGGTTATTTCGGCGCGCTGGCCGACCACCGGGATCTCGTGCTCGAGATAGCGAGGGTGCTGCGACCCGGCGGTCACTGGTTTTTCGATTTCTTCAACTGCGAGCTGGTGCGCAGCGAACTGGCCGATGGACGGCCGCGGGAGCGTTCACGCCGGGTGGGTCCGATGATCGTCGACGAACGTCGTCGACTCGTCGAGGCGCCGCCGCGTGTGACCAAGCTGGTCCGTATCCGGCCGGCGCCGGGTTGTGAAGATGCGGCGATCGCCTGGCAATTGCCGACCGGCGGTCTCGAATACCGTGAGGAAGTCGCGGTTTTCAGCCTTGCCGAACTCGATTCTCTGACCGCAGAATGCGGGCTGACGCGGGTCGCCGCAGCTGGTGGGTATGACGGCGAAACCTTTGCAGCCGAGAGTTCGCAACGCTGGCTGCTGGTCTTCCAACGGGCCTAGGAATACACGTTACGGGGAAGGAGAGCCTGCATGATCGTCGTGGACAGCGGACGTCGATTGAACGATCACCCGGATCTCGACCTGATGCTCAAGAGCTGGTTCAGCGGCAATACGATTGTCGGTTCGAGCAGCGAGGATCTGGCGGCCTATTTCGCTTCGGACGGTGGTCTCGAAACCGCGGCGGCGCCGGCCTGGCGCGCGCGGGAGTGGGTCGACGTCTGGCAGGATCAGCTGCTGGCGGACCTGCCGGCGGGCACCGAAAGCGAACGTTGCCGGGAAAACATCGCCCGTCTGGTTCGCGGCGAAGCCGACGTCGTGATCACCGGACAGCAGCCCGGATTTCTCGGTGGACCGCTCTACACGCTCTACAAGGCAGCCTCGGTGATCGTGCTGGCCGAGATGCGCAGCGCGGCGGGCCAACCGACCATACCGGTTTTCTGGTACGGCGATGACGACGACGATCTCCGCGAGGCCTTCCGGCCGGTGCTCTACGATCCGCAACGTCAGGTGTTGCTGCGAGGGATCCAGCCGGCGGGTCACGCCGAGCGCATGCTGGGGTTGCTGCCGGTAGACCTGGTCGGCGCGCCGGAAGCGGCCTGGCTCGGTCAGCTGGCAGAGCGCAACGAACTGGCCAGCGACATCGCTGCCCTGTGGCAGGGGGCGCTCGCCGAGGAAAATGACAGCGCCGATACGGGGACGGCCTGGGGAAGGCTGCAGCGGCGGGTTCTGCTCCGGGTGTTCCAGGGCAGCGATCTGCTGACCGTTTCTGGTAATGACGGCGCCATGCATCTGGTTGCCGACGATTTTTATCGTGAGTTGTGGGCCGGTCGCGAGCGCCTGCGATCGCTGGCGCAGGGACGCGGTGAGCAACTGGCCGGCGCCGGCTTCCACGCTCAGATCGGCCAGACCGCCCTGGAGCGTTTTCTTCACCTGGCAGACGGCGGCCGACGCCATTCGCTGAGTTCGCGGCCGCTCGGCGAACTGCCGCCGATCGTGCGCTTGCGGCCCGGCGTGGCTATTCGCTCGTTGGTCCAGGACTGGCTGTTCCGGCCGGCCGGTGTGGTGGTCGGCCCCGGGGAACTGGCGTACCTGCGCCAGCTCGAACCGCTCTACGAGGACTTCAGTGTGCGTCGCTGCCCCTTGCTGCCCCGTCTTTTCGGACAGCTGCTGCCAAGAGGTCTCGATGTGATGCCGCCGATCCGCGGCGAAGAACCGACGCC
Organism: uncultured Fibrobacteraceae bacterium; assembly: GCA_964384055.1. Lineage (GTDB taxonomy): Bacteria > Krumholzibacteriota > Krumholzibacteriia > LZORAL124-64-63 > LZORAL124-64-63 > CAYLIV01. The sequence continues at coordinate 5,177 of CAYLIV010000002.1, read as the reverse complement.
GCATTCGCGAAACCTGACCGAATGCGCGGCGGCCGTCGCCCGCGCCGCCAGCCGGGAACTGGCGAGCGCACTGCGCGAGGAATGCAACACAGCGGACGACCGGGCGCAGGCAATCGCCGACCGGCAGCATGATCGCTGGCAGAAGGCCGCCCTCAGTCTGCTGCAGCAGGAGTGCGAACGCGCACGCACGACTCGCGAGGAGTCGCTGCCGCTCTGGGTGCGGCCGACCGGGCAGCGTCAAGAACGTATTCTGGCATCGTTTGCCGCCTGCGCCCTCTGGGGCGACGAATTGGTTGCTGCAGTGCTGCACGCCTGCCGGCGCCATTACGACTCCGGACTCGATGACAACTGGCGAGAGTTCCACCTGGCCGTACCGCGCGTGTAACCCGCGGTGTGGGCGGCAGCGGTGGCGGTGCACGGCAAGGACGGGGAGAGGATTGAGCCATGACGGGTGTGGATCTGCTCTGTATCAGCGCGCATACCGACGACGCGGAAATCGGTCTCGGCGCGACGCTGCGCTTGTTGAGCGACGCCGGACGACGGGTATGGATCTGCGATCTGACGCGCGGTGAGCTCGGCTCCAACGCTTCACCGGACGAACGGTGGCGCGAAGCGCAACAGGCGTCGCAGGTGCTGGGTGTCGCGGGTCGCCTGCAACTGGATCTGGGCGACGGCTTCGTCACCGAGCACGATCGCCGCCAGGCGTCCTCGGTCACCGCGGTGATTCGTCTGCTGCGTCCGCGCTGGGTGGTGACGGCGCCGGATCCGCACCGCCATCCCGACCACGTGGCTGTCGGCCCCCTGGTCGCGCGGGCCTGCCATCTGGCCCGCCTGCGCGCGTTTGCCGTGCAGCTGCCCGCAGCGTGCTGGTGGCCCGAGGCTGGCGCGACGGAGAATTCCGCGGACACGGCGTCGGCCGCCGCCGGCGAGCTGGCCGAGCGCTGGGAAGTCGAAGCCCGGCTGGAAGTCTGCCCCGATGGGCAAGTGCCCTCGTTGCTTTTCGACTGCAGTGCCACCTGGGCGGCCAAACGCGAGGCTCTGGCCTGTTATGCGAGTCAGTTCCAGCGCCGACCGGGCCGACACCGGACACGTATCAACGATGCCGGTTTTCTGGAAAAGATCGAACGGCGGGGCCGGGAGTGGGGGCTCCGCGCCGGTGTCGAGTATGCCGAGGCCTTGCGGAGCAGCGCCGCACCGGTCGTGACCGATCTGCCGCGGGAGACCTGGTCGTGAAACCATTGCCTGCCATCGGTATCACCTGCTACCCGAGTCAGGGCGGCAGCGGCATCATCGCCACCGAGCTGGGCTTGAACCTGGCCCGGCACGGTTACACGGTGCATTTCATCACCAGCAGCCTGCCCATCCGCTTGCGCAAGTATCGCGAGAACGTGTTCTTCCACCGGGTCGAGATGGCCAGCTACCCGGTGTTCGAACATCCGCCGTACACGCTGAGCCTGGCCACCGCCATGGCCGAGGTCGCGACCTGCTATGAACTCGACATCCTGCACGTGCACTACGCCATTCCCCATGCGGCGAGCGCTTATCTGGCCAAGCAGATGGTCGGTCCGGAGCGTCTGCAGGTGGTCACGACCCTGCACGGGACCGATGTGACCCTGGTGGGCCAGGAACCGTCGTTCTTCCCCATGACCCGCTTCGTGATCGAACAGAGCGACGCGGTGACCGCCGTGAGCGCGTTCCTGAAGAAGGAGACCGAGCGGGTATTCGACATCTCGCGTTCCATCGACGTGATTCCGAACTTCGTCGATCCTCGTGTCTTCCGCCCGCTGACGGACACGGGGCGCCGGGCGCGCTTCGCCGACGAGAACGAGCAGCTGGTCGTGCATGCGTCGAATTTTCGGCGTGTCAAGAATGTGCCGGCGGTGATCGAGACCTTTGCGCGAATCCGCCAGCGGGTACCGAGCCGCCTGTTGCTGGTCGGAGACGGTCCGGAACAGGCAGCCATCCGCCGGCAGGTCACCGAGCTGGGCGAAGACGAGTTCGTGACCTTTCTCGGGCACGTGGATGAGCTGGAGCGAATCCTGCCGCTGGCCGATCTACTGCTGCTACCGTCGTTCCACGAGTCGTTCGGTCTGGTGGCGCTGGAGGCCATGTCCTGTGCGGTGCCGGTCATCGCCACCGACCGTGGCGGCACGAACGAGTTCATCGATAACGGGATCAATGGCTACCTTTGCGATCCCGAGGACGTTCCCGGCATGGCCGGCGCGGCCATCCGCCTGTTGACACATCCGGAACATCACGCTTTCGTATGCCAGGAGGCACATCGCGACGCCGTGGAGAAGTACGGCTCTCGCTGCGTCTTGCGTCAATATCTCGAGCTGTACGACCGTCTGATCGGCCTGACCGAAGGTGACCGGGCAGGATGACGGTTGACATCAGGTGTCATGAACCTACAATTATTCAAGTAACCCTTCATTTCCGCGGGAGCGGCACGTACAATGACCGGAACAACCGACCTGAAGTCGATCATCCAGTCCATCGTCGATCGGCACGGTGCATTCAGCCCCGAGGCCTACCTGTTCGTGCTCGAGGCACTCGAGACGGTCATGGCCAAGAAGCGCAAGCGTGGGCATATCACCGGGCAACGCCTGCTCGATGGGATCAAGGATCTGGCCCGGCAGCGCTACGGACTCATGGCCCGGGACGTGCTCGCCGAATGGGGTGTGCGTTCGACGCTCGATTTCGGCCGGATCGTCTTCCAGCTGGTGGATGCCCAGTTGCTGACCAAGACCTCGGATGATTCCCTCAGCGATTTCATCGATCGCTACGATTTTCGGAAGGTTTTCGAGGAAGAGTACTTCAAGGGCCGCGCATAAACCTCCCGCTGGTGGAACTTCCAGCCGGGAATTCCGTTCTGAACTGAGTTGGTTGCGCCACAGTCCGGATACGCAAGGATGCATCGGGATTTGACCCACCGTACTGACGCCATCGCGTGCAGGGTGGGGTAAGGAGACACCATGTCGGTACCCCCCTTCCTGGCCGCTCTCGGTCCGAGTGAACTGAGCGGCCTCATCGCTGATACCACTTTTTTCGGTAAACTGATTCTACTCATCCTGCTGGCCGTCTCGGTGATGTGCTGGGCGGTCATGGTCGAGAAGGCGCGCGCGCTATCGACGATCCGACGGGGCCACATGGAGTTCTGGCGTCGCTGTGACGAGTGGCTCGATGAACGCGTTGCCTGGCCTGAGTTGCACGGCTGGTGCGTCGGCAGGACCCACCTGCCCCTGTGCAACGTGGTGCTGGAGACGGCGGGACTGCATTCGGTGCCGGCGGTCCGTCGTGCATCCGAACGCGTGGCCTACATGGAAATCGAGCGACTCGAGAAGCACCTGATCCTGCTGGCGACGGCCGTGACCATCGCGCCGTTTCTGGGGCTGCTGGGCACGGTGTGGGGGATCATGACCAGCTTCTGGGACATGGCGTCCATGCGTAGCGCCAACCTGACGGTGGTGGCTCCCGGCATCGCCGACGCCTTGATCACCACCATCGCCGGTCTGGCGACCGCCATCCCCGCCGTGGTTTTCTACAATATGCTGGTGCGCAAGATCGATCTGGTGGGCAACGAGATGGAACGCCTGCGGACCACCCTGGAAGAACAGCTCGGCGGCAGCAGCAGCGGCGCCGTCGGCAACGGGCGCGACCGGGCCCGGCGCCCGCCCGTACACGAGAAGGGGCGGATCTGATGCGCAAGAAGAGCGCCTACCGGAGTCTCGGGGAGATCAACATCACCTCGATGGTCGACGTGACCCTCTGCCTGCTGATCATCTTCATGCTCACGGCGCCCTACATCCAGGGCGGGGTCGAGGTGAACCTGCCGGAGGCCGACACGCGCGAGGTGATCGTCGAGGAGGGACCGATCATCTCGATCACGGACAACCGGCAGATCTTCTTCGAGGACGAGCCGGTCAACTTCGACGAGATGGAAGCGCGACTAACGCCGTACCTGCCGCAAAAGGATAGCATCCCCGTGTACCTGCGGGCCGACGAGGAAATACCGTACGGATTCGTCCTGCGGGTGATGGCGTCGGTCGAAAGGGCCGGGTTCGTCAACCTGAGTCTGGTGGCCAATCCGGAAAACTGAACCAGGAGCGTCCTGCCGTGATCCGCGGACTGCCGTATTCGATCGTGATCCACACCGTCGGCCTGGTGGTCGTCTTCGTGTACGGTAGCCACGTGTCGGCGCCGGCGATCGAACCGCAGCGCGTGTTCCGCGTGCGTATCGCCCAGGAGAAAGCGCTGCAACCGACGGCGCCTGAGCAGCCCCCGGTCGAGGCGGAGCCGTCGCCGCCGGTCGAGACGCCCCGGCCGAAACCGGAGACACGGCCCGAGCTGGAGCCCAAGCAGGTACCCGATCTGCCGCCCGAGAAGCCGAAACCCAAACCGAAAAAGCCGGAACCGAAACCGGCCGTCAGCGAAACGATCGAGCAGCCGACCGAGCCCGTCGCGCAGCCGGAGCCAACGCTGGCGCCCGCCGGTCCGGCTGTCTCGGCGACCGACCAGCCCTTCGAGTTCGCCTACTACCTGAACCTCATCGAAGGGCGCGTGTCCCGCCACTGGAATCCTCGCCAGCTCGGTTTTCGCAACAGCGCGTCGCATACCTGTGTCGTCCATTTCATGGTCGACCGGCGCGGCAATATCTCGCAGGTCACTCTGAGCCGGACCAGCGGCGTTGCCCTGTTCGACCGTGAGGCCCTGCGCGCGGTCCAGGCCGCGCAACCCCTGCCGCCGTTACCGCCGAAATACACCGCCCGCACCCTGGGCGTCAGCTTCGTCTTCACCCTGGAGTCAGGTCTCTGATGTATCACGACAGCACAGTTTCGCGGCGACGGATCGCGCCTTTCCTGACCACATTGCTCGTGGTGCTGATCGCCTGCGCGCCGGCTCTCGCCCAGCGTGAATCGGAAGTGGTGGTGGGTGTGACCAAGACCGCCCATCTCAAGACCGATATACTGGTCAACCTGCTCGATGTGCTTTCGGGCGGCACGGACGCGCAGCACGCGGCCGAAACGGTCCGCCGGGTTCTGGGGCGCGATCTGGTGTACAGCGGCCTGTTCCGGGTCGGCGCATCGGAAGCGGCGGCGACGGCCGATAGTCTGCGTTACCAGTTCGCCATCACGGGCAAGGTCGAGGGGCCGCTGCGCGACGCCGAGACGACGGGG
>CAYLIV010000001.1:199901-229063 GCA_964384055.1 uncultured Fibrobacteraceae bacterium | reverse complement strand
GAACGCATACGCAACATTCTGCTCGATCCTGCGTCTTCCGGCATGCGCGCCGAGACCGAATTGCTGCTCATGGTGGCCAGTCGTGCACAACTGGTTCGTGAGCGGATCGAGCCGGCGCTCGAAGCGGGACTGATCATCCTCTGCGATCGATTCGCTGATGCATCGGTGGCGTATCAAGGATGCGGTCGGAGACTGGGCGCCAAGGTCGTCGAGGTGTGCAACGAGGTAGCGCTGTCGGGTCTCGTACCCGATCTGACCTTCCTGTGCATGCTGCCGCCGGAAGCGGGTCGGGCACGTTTGAAACGTCGCAAGACCGACCGTCTGGATCACGAGGCGATGGAGTTTCACAAGCGGGTCTACGACGGCTATCAGGCGATGGCGTCGTCGGGTGACCAGCGTTATTGTATCATCGACGCGAACCGTAGTCCGGAGCAAATGTTCAACGATACTCTGGCTCGCCTCAAACGTCTGGAACACGGCCTGCTGAAATACATATAAATCTCTGCTTCTCGGCTGCCGATAACCGTCGAGATCCGGATAATGCTCCCCGAAGTAAAGGACGCACACGCATGAATGCATCACGCCGAACGCGACACGCACCGCGGTGGTATACCGTAGCAGTCCAGCGATGCCTGGTTCTGGGTTTGTTGTTGACCTGCCTGCTACCGGTGGCGCTGGCCGAAGAAGAAGAGCGGGTATCCCGGCGCCAGCAGGAACTCGATGCTCTGGAGATACTTGGCGCCGTCTACGACAAGATCATCTGGAATTACGTCGATGAAGTCGATCCCGACGCGATTCTCGAAGCCGGCATCAACGCCATGCTCGGTGAGCTCGATCCGCATTCCCAGTACTTGCCGCCGGTCAGCTACGAGGATCTGATGATGTCGACCGAAGGCGAGTTCGGGGGCCTGGGCATCACGATCAACGTCCGCAATCACTACCCGACCGTTATCTCCCCCATCGAGGGTACGCCCGCCTACTACATGGGCATCCGAGGTGGTGACCAGATCGTGGAGATCGAGGGCCAGTCGAGCTATGATTTCACGAGCCGCGACGCCGTCAAGCTCCTGCGTGGCCCTCCGGGCAGCCAGGTCGACATCAAGATCGCGCGTCCCGGCGTGGACGAGCCCATTCCCTTCACCATCACTCGCGATATCATCAAGGTCGAGAGCGTTCCCTATTCGTTCATGATCGGCGATATCGGCTATATCCGGGTGCAGAATTTCGCCCGGACGACCGCGGACGAGATCAAGGAAAGCCTCGATACACTCGAGGCGCAGCAGATGCGCGGCCTGATTCTCGACCTCCGTTTCAATCCCGGTGGGTTGCTGGAAGCCGCCAAGCAGGTCAGCGAGCTCTTCCTCGATAAAGGGCAGTTGCTGGTCTTCACCAAGGGACGGCTGCGTTCGCAGAACGCATCTTTCTACAGCGATCCGCGCGGCCGGGTTTTCAACGAGGTACCGACGGTGGTGCTGCTCAACGGATCGTCGGCCTCGGCCAGCGAGATCGTGGCCGCCGCGTTGCAGGACCACGACTCGGCCCTCGTGGTGGGCAAGACCTCGTTCGGCAAAGGGTCGGTCCAGACCGTGTTCCGCTTGAACGAGGACGAAGCGTTGAAGCTGACCACGGCGCGGTACTACACGCCGTCGGGCCGATCGATCCACAAAGACCGGTTGCGGGACGACGAGCAGCCGGCTGACGATGAAGTCACGGATCTGCAGCAGGATCCGGCGGAACTGGAGATCCCGCGCCACGAGAAGGAACAGTTCCATACGGACATGGGCCGGATCGTCTACGGCAGCGGCGGCGTCACGCCCGACATCGAGATCGAGCAGGACCTGTTGACGAACTTCGAAGTGGCGGTCGAGCGTGACTACGCTCTGTTCAGCTACGCGGTCGACTATGCCGCCGCCCACGAGGATATCCCCGAAGATTTCCGGGTCAGCGACGAGATGTTCGCGGATTTCAAGGAATTTCTGGTGCAGCGGGAGAATATCGAGGAGTACCTGGGTGTGTTCGAACTCGCTCCCAGCGACAGTCTCTTCGATGCCAACAGCGAATTCCTCAGACGCGGTATCAGACGCGAGCTGGCCCGGCGTGTTCACGGCCCCGAGGCGGCGTACAAGGTCGCCATCGAGGCCGATACGCAGCTACACGAGGTGCTGGCTCTCTTCGATGAAGCACGCAGCCTCGCGGATCTACTGGCGCTCGCCGAACAGTGGAATGCGGAGCACCTCGAGCAGATGGCCATCGAGTCCGCCGAGGTAGAAGAAGCCGGTGTGACCAACCGCTGACGGCGACCGACGAACCGGACCGGCATCGCCGGGATCCGTGGGAAAGAAACGCGGCCTTCGCACCAACGAAGGCCGCTTTTTTTATTTCCGGGAGCGGGCTCATGCTCACGAAGCCGTCTCGCCGGTCTTCTTGAGCAGGCTGGTCGCCGTGGCGACGATGCCGCCCACATCGCTCAGGTTCGACGGGATGATGACCGTGTTGTTCTCCTTGGCGAGGTTACCGAACTCCTTGACGTACTGTTCGGCCACCCGCAGGTTCACGGCGTCGCTGCCGCCGGGTTCTTCGATGGCGGCGGCAATGGCGCGGATACCGCCGGCCGTGGCGTCGGCCACCAGCTCGATCTCCTTGGCGCGGCCCTCGGCCTCGTTGATCCGCTTCATCTTCTCACCTTCCGAGTTCTTGATCGCTTCCTGTTTCGTACCTTCGGCGACGTTGATCTTCGCCTGGCGCTGACCCTCGGACTCGGCTATCGCGGCACGTTTTTCGCGTTCGGCACGCATCTGTTTCTCCAGGGCGTCGCGCACCGTCTGCGGCGGGTGGATGTTCTTGATCTCGTAACGGGTGATCTTCACGCCCCAGGGATCCGAAGCCTTGTCCACCGCGGCGATGATGGCGTGGTTGACCGCCTCGCGTTCCTCGAAGGTGCGGTCGAGTTCCAGCTTGCCGATCTCCGAACGCATGGTCGTCTGGGCGAGCTGCACCGAGGCGAACATGTAGTCCTCGATGCCGTAGCTGGCCTTGACCGGATCGATGACCTGCAGGTACAGCACGCCGTCCACCTCGACGGCGATGTTGTCCTTGGTGATACAGTTCTGCGGCGGTACGTCCACAGCCTGCTCCTTCAACGAATGCTTGTAGGCGACTCGATCGAGGAAAGGCGTCAGGATGTGAAAGCCGGCGTTGAGCGTCCTGGAGTATTTCCCCAGCCGCTCCACGATGAATGCCTTCTTCTGCGGTACGATCCTGGCCGTATTCACCAGCGTGATGACGACCAGCACGACGATTCCGCCTGCAAAGACCAGTTCCATTATCGATCCTCCCTCGTGGTTTGGCCGTCGACTACCGGTTCGACGATCAACGTTATTCCCTCGGCCCTGATCACCTTGGCCCGTTCACCGACCGCGAGCGGCGTGTCGGCTTCGGCGGACCAGTCGGCACCCTTGAATTCGACCTTGCCGCCGGGTACACCCGGTGTGACGGCAGTGGTGACGGTTACCAAGCGGCCGGCGAAATCGTCGAGGTTCTCGTCCAGGTCGTTCTGGTCACTGATGTGCCCCAGAAACCGGCCGCGAACCCGGCGCCGGAAGAAGACCAGCAGAACGACGGAACTGATGGCGAAAGTGAGCAACTGCGCCGGCGTGCCGTTGGTAAGATGGATCAGGGTGCTCAGCGCCGTGATCCAGGCGCCTGCGCCGAAGAAGACCAGGATGACTCCTGGAATCATGAATTCCAACAGGATCAGGGCCAGGCCAACCAGGAACCAGACGATTTCCGGGCTGAAGAAAGACATCGCGTCTCCTTTCCGGCGCTGGTCGATTCAAGCGCACGTCGGGGATAACCGGAGGGAGCAACGATATTCGGCGGTAATCGGACGTTCTGTCAAACGACAAATCCAGGGCTCGCGAGCCCGGGATCGATGTGTCGGTGGCATGGAGGCTCAGGTGTTTTCGAGGAATCGTCCGTCCAGCATCGGTATCAGTTCGTTGGCTTGCGGTTTGGCGAACCAATCGTCCGCGTGGACGGCCTGGCACTTGCTCGCTATCTCTTCGTTGACCAGAGATGAATAGATGACGACGGGCAAGCTGCCGAGTCCCGGATCTTCCTTGAGTTTGCGGCAGAGCGTCAGACCGTCCATCAGGGGCATCTCGATATCCGTGATGATGATATCGACGTATTCGGTAATGGTACATCCTTCGGCCACGGCTTTCCGGTGCTGCGCGACCACGTATTCATACGCCGCGTTTCCGTCGGAAACACCTTGTCCGGGTCGTACTGTTCGATCGCCTGGACCTTCAGCACGTTGACACCGTATCCTTGACCAGCCAGCTCGAATTCGAGCAACTCGACTTCGTTGGTACCGGATTCTGTAAGAATCGTGGCATCCGACATTATCGACTCTTTCTGTTCGCAGTGAGTCAGCCGACCAGGTTCATTGCATGCATCACCGAGTAGATCAGGTTTTCATCCTCTTCACGTATGTCCAGAAACTCGAACCCTGCCTTGTAGTAGTCGGGATTGTCGTCCTTCTTGCACCAGGCCGCCCGGGCGCGCAACTCGAGGTTTGTTCGGTCGCTGACCATGGTCGGTAAAACAATCCGCACGTGGAATTCCTTGTATCGTTCGATGGCCGAGTTCACGACCAGCATCATGCCTCCGGAGGTAATATCCACGAGCCTACCGAGAACCTGGTCGGTGTCGGCGTCGAATACCATCGATAGATGCGGTGTGTTTCTGCGCCTGTGTTCGCGTCGATTCTGCATTGGCATTTCCCTTTTTTCTGTGATGTGCTCCTCACGACCCACGAAAACACCGGAGCGATCACGGTTCATCGCTCCGTGATGTTGATCGGCATGAGGCCGTTGTCGCTTGAGTGATTTCCGGTCCGGCGTGACAGTGAAACGCCGGTGGCGACGGATCAGCGATCGGTGAGGCTTGCCGCCGTAATGAGTTGCCGGATTGTCGGTTCCAGCGTTTCCAGGGCAAACGGTTTGGTAATGGTTCCGAGGATATTGGGATTCGAATCCAGATTTCTGGCCGTGGCATCGCCCGCGCCGGTAACCAGGATGATCGGCAGATCCGGACGGATCTTGTGTACCGAGCCGGCAAGCTGATCACCGGTCATCCCCGGCATCGTGTAGTCGGAGACGACCAGATCCCAGATCTGCGGATTCTCGCGAATTGCCGCGATGGCGTCATGCGCGTTGGAATGGGTCGTGACCTGAATTCCCCGCCGCTCGAGGTAGGCCGCAACCATGTTGCAGATCTCCGCTTCGTCGTCGACGAACAGCAACTGTCGCAGTTGCCGTACCGCAGACGCCGCCGGACGTTCGGGTATCGCGTGACGGCGCCGCGGCAGGTAGATGTCGATGCGCGTGCCCAATCCCAGCTCGCTTTTCACCTCGATGTCCCCGTTGTGGCCCACGACGATGCCGTGGACGACCGATAATCCCAGTCCGCTGCCCTCGCCGACCTCGCGGGTGGAGTAGAACGGTTCGAACACGTGTTCCAGGGTTGCTTCGGTCATCCCGCTGCCCGTGTCCTGGATGGCGAGGTGCAGGAAACCGTCGCTGGGGGACGCGAGTCCTCTGGGTTCGGCCAACGGATTGCTTGCGACTCGATTCAGGGTGATGGTCACGATCCCGGTACTACCTTCCATGGCGAGGAAGGCGTTGGCTCCGAGATTCATCACGATCTGACTGATCTGAGATTTGTCACCGAGAATCGACCCGCAATCGGGATCGATATCGACCTGGAGTTCGATGGTCGAAGGCAGCGACGAACGGAGCAGTTCGGCGGCTGTCTGGACGACGCCGGCAAGCGCGAAGACCTCTCGCTCGTGCGTCTCCTGGCGGCTGAAAAGGAGGATCCGCTTGACCAGATCGCCGCCGCGCATGGCGGCGCTTTCGACGCGGTCGAGATCCGCCCGGATACTGCCTTCCGACGGGGCAGCCGCGCGGGCCAGGGCGGTAAATCCCATGATTGCCTGCAGGATATTGTTGAAATCGTGGGCGATACCGCCGGCCAGCGTGCCCAGCGCCTCCATCTTCAGAGCCCGGCGTTGCCGTCGTTGCTTATCCCGCCGTGAAACGTCGTCCGCCTGGTTGGTCATGGTCGCTACTCCAAGATCGGTAGAATTCGCCGGTAGGGTCGATCATATCACCGGCTGATTACCCTGTCAGGCACATAATCCCGGCGATCGGCGCGGCAGCCGATAGTGTTGTCGGATTGTCATTTCGGTTACCGGTCGACGCGCGAACGGAGATCCGAGCTTTCCCTGTGCCGGAACCAGACCTTATACTGGAGTGTAGAGCTGGCGGTGCAGCAGCTGGACATACGGCATTACCGGAGGTCGAAAATGGTTCCCAACACACGACGTGATTTTCTACGACAGGCGGCGGTTGTCGGCTGGGGTCTGGCCCTGGCGCCCTACGCCTCACTGGCCGAGGGGCAGCAGCCGACGGCCGAGACGCCGACTGGGCCCATCGATCTGGCCATCGCCCGCTGGGATCCGGCGGCCGTCGAGCAAGCCGACCTGCAAGCCGTCGCCACCCAGCTCACCGAACACGCCATGGCGAACCTGGGTGGTATGGGCCGTTTCGTCAACCGGGGCGATACGGTCTGGGTCAAGCCCAACATAGGCTGGAACCGGGCACCGGAACTCGCTGCCAACACCAATCCCGATGTGGTCGCGACCCTGGTACGGCTGTGTCTGGCGGCAGGAGCGAAGCAGGTCAAGGTCGGCGATTTCACCTGTCATCCGGCCCGCCAGTCGTATGTCACCAGCGGCGTGGCTGCGGCCGCCGAAGCGGCAGGCGCCACGCTGGTCTATCTCGATGAGAGACGTTTCAAGGAATACGACATCGGCGGCAAGCGGCTGCAGAAGTGGCCCGTGTGGCCCGACATGGTCAAGGCCGATCTGGTGATCAACGTGCCCATCGCCAAGCATCACGGACTGTCCAAGCTCTCGCTGGCCATGAAGAACTACATGGGGGTCGTGGGCGAGGATCGCGGGCGCTGGCACCAGGACCTGGCGACCTGCCTGTGCGACATCACCGCCTTCATGAAGCCGCGGCTGAGCCTGCTCGATGCGGTGCGCGTGCTGACGAACCACGGGCCGCAGGGCGGGAATCCCGCCGACGTCGCGATGAAGTACACGATTGCCGCCAGCACCGATATCGTGGCGCTCGACGCCTTCGGCGCCGAGCTGATGGGGGCCAAGGCGCACCGGATGGCCTGGATACGGGCCGCCCACGAGGCGGGCCTGGGCAATATGAACTATCGCGAACTGGCATTACGCGAAGCGGTCGTATCGTGACGGTGCGCACGCGTTCGCAGCTGCTGGTCTGGTTGCGGCGCCTGGTGCAAACAGCCTGTCTGCTCCTGTTTTTTGGCCTGTTCCTGGCGACCAGGGACGTGGGTGGCGGCGACACCGGCAAGGGGCCGCTCCAGCTGTTCTTCGACCTCGATCCGCTGGTCCAGCTGGCCACCTGGCTCTCGACCCACAGTCTGACCGGGCTCTCGCTGCTGGCCGTTCTCACCCTCGCGCTGACAGCGCTGCTCGGACGCGTCTTCTGCGGCTGGATCTGCCCGCTGGGCACCCTGCACAACCTGATCAGCTCGGCGCGCGGTAAGATCCGGCGCGTGCGTCGCGCGGCCGAGGACTACTCGGTCTGGCAACGCTGCAAGTACTACCTGCTGGCGGGCCTGGTGGTCATGGCCGTGCTGGGCGCGAACTGGATCGGTGTTCTCGATCCGCTGGCGCTGCTCTATCGCAGCTCGACCACGATCCTCTATCCCATCGGGCAGTACGTGGTCGAAGACGGTTCCACGGCCGTTTACCAGAGTGATCCGCACCTCGGCCCCGCGCACCTGACCTCGGTGACCGAGCCGGCCTACGGGTATCTGGCCGACAATGTGTTCGGGCCGCAGGCGTCGGTGTTCGTCGGCAGCACGGTCATCTTTCTGATCTTCGCAGCGACGCTGGTGCTCAACCTGTACAAGCAGCGGTTCTGGTGCCGCTACCTGTGCCCCCTCGGCGGCCTGCTCGGCCTGGTCGCGTTGCGGCCGGCGCTGCGTCTGCGCAACGACGCCGAGCTGTGCACCGACTGCGGCAAGTGCACCAAGTCGTGTCCCGGCGTGGCGCAGCCGCAGTTGCCGGGCGAGTGGCTACCCAGCGAATGCTTCGGCTGCTGGAACTGTGTCGAGAGCTGCGCGAGCGGCGGTATTGATTTCCACTGGACGGTGCCGGCGGTCGAGACTCCCACCGGCTCGGTCGATCTGACCAAACGCGCGACGGCCCTGGCGGTGATCGGTGGTATCGGCGGTGTATGGACCATGCGGATCACACCGCAAGCCCGCGCTCGCACCTACCATCCCCTGCTGATCCGTCCGCCGGGCGCGCGGGCCGAACGCGAGTTCCTCCAGCGCTGCATCCAGTGCGGCATGTGCATGAAGGTCTGTCCGACCAATGGCCTGCAACCCACCTGGCACGAAGCCGGACTCGAGGGTGTGTGGACGCCCATGCTCGTTTCGCGGCTGGGCTATTGCGAGTACGAGTGCAACCTGTGCGGGCGCGTCTGTCCCACCGAGGCCATCGAGCCGTTGCCGCTGGAGGTAAAGAAGAAGGTCGTCATCGGCCTGGCCGCTTTCGACAAGAACCGCTGCCTTCCCTATGCCTACGACCGCAACTGCATGGTCTGCGAGGAACACTGTCCGATCCCGACCAAGGCTATCTATTTTGTTGAAAAAGAGGTGGTTACCCGAGCCGGGGAAATGATCGTCTTGAAGGAGCCGCGCGTCGATCCCGAGCTGTGCATCGGGTGCGGCATCTGCGAGGGGGTCTGTCCGTTCAAGGACCTGCCGGCCATCCGGGTCACGAGCGCGGGGGAGAGTCGGCATCTGCGGAACCAGCCGATACTGCCGGGGGGCGGTGGGGTGGGTGATGACGGTTTCTACGGTGATACCGGTTCGGCCGACGACCCGTATGGTTCCGGAGATCCCGATTCTCCAGTTGCTCCCGCTGATCCCTACACCGACGGAGATTCGACGTCATTCGACGATCCGTACGGCGGGAAATAGCGTCGCCGGCTCGGATCTAGAAACGCGGAATACACACTCCTCACGAACGCATCGCGCAGCCTAAGTGAGTGAGGAGTGTGTATTCCGCGTTTCTAGATCCGAGCCAGCGCCTGCCGCAGATCCGCGATAATGTCCTCGACGTCCTCGAGGCCGACCGACAGCCGGATCATGGCCGGATCGATGCCCACGGCCTGAAGTTCCGGCTCGCTGTAGGTCGAGTGGGTCATGGTCGCCGGGTGCTCGATCAGCGTGTCCACATCGCCGAGGCTCACCGCGAGAGTACACAGCTCGACCGTGTCCATGACCACCTTGCCCGCCTGGCGGCCGCCCTCGACCAGGAAGCTGATCATGCCGCCGAAACCCCGCTGCTGGCGCGCGGCCAGTTCGTACTGGGGATGGGTCTTCAGGCCGGGGTAGATCACTTCCTTGACCTTCGGGTGGTAACTCAGGAACTGGGCGATCTCCAGGGCGCTTTCCTGGTGACGATCGACACGCACGGGCAGCGTCTTCAGACCGCGCAGCAGCAGCCAGGCGTTGAAGGGGGAGATGCAACCACCCACATCGCGCAGGGTTTCCATGCGCGCCTGGAGGATCCAGTCCTGCTTGCCGACCAGGATACCCGCCACCGTATCGCCGTGACCGCCGATGTACTTGGTGGCCGAGTGCATGACGATGTCCGCGCCCAGCTCGAGCGGGTTCTGGTTGTACGGCGTGCAGAAGGTGTTGTCGACCAGCACGGGAATGCCGTGCCGACGCGCGATCTTCACCACCGCCTCGATATCGGTGAGGACGAGGGTCGGGTTGGCCGGCGTCTCCAGGTAGATCAGACGGGTCTGTTTGGTGATCGCGTCGGCGAAGTTCTGCGGATCGGTGGCCGGGACCTCCGTGACCTCGATGCCCAGCCGTGGCAAGGTCTGGGTGAAAAGTTGGTGGGTGCCGCCGTACAGCGTGTCGCCCGAAACAATGTGCTCATCGCGCTGGCAACAGGTCAAGACCGCGGTCGTCGCTGCGGCCATACCGCTGGCCAGCGCCAGTGCGGCCTCGCCTTTCTCGAGATAGGCCATCTCCGTTTCGAGCGCGGTCTGGGTGGGGTTGCCCAGTCGCGTGTAGACGTAGCCGGAATCTTCACCGGCGAAGATGGCCGCTCCGTGGTCGGCGTTCTCGAAGGCGAAGGTCGAACTCTGGAAGATGGGTGTGGAGACGGCGCGGATCGGCCGGTCGCTCTCGTGTTTGTCCACGTGCTTCTTGCCGTGGATACAGAGCGTCGCGAAGCCCAGTTTTCGGTTTTCGCCGGCCATCACTTGCCTCCCGTCTTGGTTACGCCTTTGCGGGCTTTCGATGTGCTTGTCTTCTTCTTGCCGGTCGTCCGCCTGGTCGTGGCCTTCTTCGTCACTTTCTTCTTCGCCCGCGAGCCGCCGGCGCCGGGCTTGAGTGCGCGCAAGCTGTCGAGGTGGGTCAATTGCTCCCAGCTGAATCCTTCGCCCGGACGACCGAAGTGGCCGTAAACCGCCGTCGGCGCGTAGATGGGCCGCCGCAGGTCGAGACTCTCGATCACGCCCGCCGGTGACAGATCGAAATGTTGCTGGACGACTTCGGCCAGCTTGCGGTCGCTGAGCACACCGGTGCCGAAGCTGTCCACGCTGACCGTGATGGGATCGGTGCGGCCGATCACGTACGCCACCTCGATGGCGCAACGTTTGGCCAGGCCCGCGGCCACGAGGTTCTTCGCCGCCCAGCGGGCACCGTAGGCGCCGCTGCGATCCGGCTTGGTGGGATCCTTGCCGCTGAAGGCGCTGCCGCCGTGGGCGCACGCCGTACCGTAGCAGTCGACGGTGATCTTGCGACCGGTCAGTCCGGCGTCGGCGCGCGGGCCACCTTCCGCGAAGGCGCCGATGGGGTTGATCAGGATCTCGGTCTGCTTGTCGAGCAGACCGGTTGGCCCGAGCACCGGCCTGACGACCAGACGCTTCAGATCGCGTCGCAATGCGGCCAGATCCGTGTCGTGGTGGTGATGGGCGGAGACGATCACATGGCTCAGCCCGACCGGCCGGTCGTTTTCGTACCGAACCGAAACCTGCACTTTCCCGTCTGGATAGATGGTGGGCAGCTTGCCGTTGCGACGGACCTCGGTGAGACGCTCGGCGAGGCGGTTGGCGAGGAAAGCCGGTACGGGCATGTAGGCCATGTCGACGGGTAACCCGGCACCCTCGTCGGTGGCGTACCCGACGGCCACACCCTGGTCGCCGGCACCCTTGCGGTCGACACCGATGGCCACGTCCTCGGACTGTTCCTCGAGCATGACCACGACCGCGCAGCTCAGAAAATCGAAGCCGGTGGTGGGGTCGTTGTAACCCACGCGACCGATGGTCTCGCGTACGATGCGGCTGATGTCGACATAACACTTGGTCGTGATCTGCCCGGTGACCACGACCATGCCGGTGGTGACCAGAACCTCGCAGGAGACACGGGCGAAGCGATCGCGGCTCAGGATGGCGTCGAGTATGGAATCGGCGATCAGATCACACAGCTTGTCGGCGTGCCCCTCGGTGACCGACTCCGCGGTCAGGACCCTGGTCGAACGCACTCTTGTCGAACGCATCTGGCCCTCCGGAAAGAAAAGGTTTGCAAATGAATCGCCCGATGAAACAATCGGGTGCGCAATCGCGATGAAACATTCGCGACGCACGATCGTTGTATGGCGATCGACACCTGCGAACATCACGGTGAACTCAATCTCGGTGCACTCATAATGGATGGCCAAACACCTAAAGTCAATCCTGCGGATACGGCGATCACGGTCGACGATTTGACCTTCGCCTATCTTGCCGAGCCGGTGCTGCAAGCGGTGTCGTTTACCCTGGAAAAGGGCGCCATCGGGTTGCTCGGGCCCAACGGTTCGGGCAAGACGACACTGCTGCGCGCGCTGCTCGGGCAGCTCAAGGTCCCACCGGGGAAGGTGCGCGTTCTGGGTCACGACATGGCGCAACAAGCCCGCGAGGCGAGAACCCGGTTGGGCTGGATGCCGGAGACGGGCGGTACCATTCCCGGCATGAGCGGCGTGGGGCTGGTGGCGTATCTGGGTGAGCTGTCGGGGATGCCTCCGCGCGACGCCATGCAGCGGGCCCACGAGGTCCTGCACTACGTGGGGCTGGCCGATGAACGCTACCGGAAATGCGACGACTACAGTCAGGGCATGAAACAGCGCCTCAAGCTCGCACAGGCGCTCGTGCACGATCCCGACTGGCTGCTCCTCGACGAACCGACCTCGGGGCTCGATCCCAAGGGCCGGGTCGCCATTCTCGAGCTCATTCGCGATCTCGCCTGGCACAAGAACCTCGGCGTGATCCTTTCGACTCACCTGTTGCCCGATGTGGAGGCGACCTGCCGGGAGATCCTCGTGCTGCGGCGGGGGCGCGTGCTGGCGCGCCAGGAAGTCGATCAGGACTCGCGGGCCCTGCGGCAGGTGTTTGAACTCGAGGGGTCCGGCGACGAAGACGCCTTCGTCAGCGCCCTCGAATCGGTCGCCGCGGCCATCGAGCGGGACGGCCGGCTGATCCTGGTGACGATGGAATTCGAGCCCGCCGATCTGACACGGTCTGGCGCCGATGCCGCCGAGGGCGATGCGGCCGACGACGGGGCGACGACCATCGACGCCACCTCGCTGGGCGTCCGACGTATCCTGCAGGTCGCCGACGAACACGAGTTCTCGTTGCGCCGCCTGCGGCGACGACCCGTTTCGCTGGCCGACGAATTCTACGAACTGGTGCAGGAGTAATCGTATGCCTGTCTACGAGCGCGGCTATGCACACTGGGACCATTCGGGATTGCGCGCGAGTCCGCCGTGGTGGGTCATCGCGCGGCGTGGTATCACCGCGCCGCTACGCAAGCGTGGCGTGTTGTTGCTGCTGATACTCGCCTGGGTGCCGGCGGTCGTGAAGGGCACGATGATCTTCATCAAGATGCAGACCGGCAACCTGCTCGATTTGCTTGGTGGCGGTGGCGGCTATTTCAGTATCGAACCGGCGGGCTTTCTGACTTTCATCGAACATCCGGTGCAGCGGTTCTTCGTCTTCCTGTTCATGACCATCGTCGGTGCCCGTCTGATCGCCACCGACCGGCGGGACAACGGGCTGTCGCTCTATTTTTCGCGTCCGCTGGGCAAGACGGACTACCTGCTGGGCAAGGTGTTGATCGTCCTGTTCTACTACCTGGCCGTGACGCTCTTTCCGGTCTACGCCCTGTGCCTGTTCAGCTACCTGATCAGCCCCGGGACGACGGGGATGACCATGCTGGTCAACGCGCCGGCGGCCGCGACGCTGTATTGCCTCGCCAGCGGCGTGAGCATGAGCCTGGTGCTGCTGGCTTTTTCCTCGCTCGGCAAGCGGACCATCTTCATCATCGTCTGGTGGACGATCCTTTTCCTGGGCACCGAGACCGTCGGTGTGATCGCACAGGCCACGAACAAGGACTGGCTGCAGGTGATCGGTTTCGTCGCCCAGTATCACAATGCCGGATCGATGCTGTTCGGCGCCGACCCGCGTCTCGATATCTCGCCCTGGCTGAGCCTGGGCCTGGTGCTGGCGTACTCGGCGCTGGCATGGGCCCTGCTGCGGGACCGGATCCGACCGGTGGAGGTCGTATCGTGAACGCCAGCGTGGGCAGTAACGACGTCGTGCGTCTGAGCGCCCATCGAGTGGGGCGCTGGTTCGGCGAAGTGATCGCGGTGGGCAACTGCGAACTGGCCGTGGGCACCGGCGTGGTCGGCCTGCTCGGTGAAAACGGCGCCGGCAAGACCACGCTCTTCAAATTGCTGGCCGGCCTGATCGAGCCGAGCCACGGTGAAGTGCGCGTATTTGGCCGTCGCTTGCGCAACCAGGCGGGGCTGTTCCGACACATCGGATTCTGCCCCGAAAGCGACGCCCTGCCCGACTGGATGACCGGCCGCGAGTTCCTGTCACTCATGCTGCGATTGATGGGGGTGAAGGGCGCCGAGATTCGTGATCGGACGGAATACTGGCTCGAACGCTTCGAACTGACCGAGGCGGCTGGACGCCGGCTGGGAGGCTACTCGAAGGGCATGCGCCAGAAGATCAAACTGGCGCAGGCGCTAGGACACAACCCGGACATCGTCTTCATGGACGAACCCCTCAACGGCATGGATCCGGTTTCGCGCAAGCGGACCATCGACCTGATACAAGAACTCGGTGCTGCCGGCCGGACGATATTGGTCTCGAGCCATATATTGCCCGAAGTCGAGTCGATGACCAGGCAGATCATCCTGATCCACCGGGGCAAGGTGCTCGCCGAGGGCGACATCACCGAGATCAGGGACAAGATTCCCGAACACCCCACGACCGTGGCGCTGGTCTCCTCGCAGCCGCGCGAACTGGCTTCGCTGCTGATCGGCAAGGAGCACGTGGTCAGCCTGCAGGTGGGCGACTACGGACAGGTGATCGCCCGGACCGATCACGCCATCGAATTCTACCGACGGCTGCCCGGTTGGCTACTCGAAAGCGGCGTGCCGATCGAGGAGATCCAGACGCTGGACGACAGCCTCGAAGCGGTGTTCTCATATTTGACCGATTCCTGAGCGGACCGAGGTTCAAGGTGAACGATCAACACAGTCAAGATCAGCCGACGATCGCCGTGCCCGCGCCGCGGGACGAGTCCGCCGCGAACGACGCGGGATTCGGCGCGGTCGTGCCGGGCGCGCAGGCGGTGCTGTGGATCTGCCTGTTTTCTTTCCGGGAGATGGTCCGGCGGCGGCGTCTGATCTCGCTGAGCCTGATCATGACCTTGCCGGTTTTGATCGTACTCGGGATCAGGATCTGGTACGAGGGGCCAGAGCTGAGTGCCCGGATGCTTCTCTCCTCGCTCAGCTACGAAGGCTACATCCCGCTGCTGGTGCCGTTGGTCTGTCTGGCGGTAGGCGCATCGGCCATCGGCGAGCAGGTGGAAGAGGGAACCATCGTCTACTACTGGACGCGGCCGATCTCCCGCTGGGCCATCTATCTGGGCCGGCTGCTCGCCGCGCAGCTGGTTGCCGCGACCCTGCTGGTCTTCTCGCTGGCGCTGTGTTTCGTGGAGATGGTCTGGGGCAAGCTCGAGGTCATCACCCTCGGTTTTCTCCAACTCTATTTCGGTGTCTGCGTGCTGTTCGTCGTGGGCGCGTTCGTCTACACGGCCGCCTTCGCCGCCATCGGTACCGCCGTGCGCCGGCCCATGCTGCCGTCGATCCTGTTTGCGTTCGGGTGGGAGTCTCTGGTGAGCGAGATCCCGCAACGGATCCAGGAATACACGATCCGCTTTCATCTGCGGAACCTGATCGATACCGGTCAGATGACCGATCAAGGATTGAGTGGGTTCTTTTTCGATCTGATCAGCCGTATACTCCAGCGCGAACCGGTGCCCAAGTGGCAGTCGGCGCTGGTGCTGCTGGTGATGCTGAGCGCGACCATCGGGCTGGGCGTCTGGTTTCTGCGTCGCAAAGAGATCTTCAAGTAGCGCCATGGAGGCACGTCCGTCCGTGGAATCCCGGAGCAAGCAACGCCAGAGTGGGCGACCGGTGTCGTTGTCGTTCTTCGCGCGACCCACGCTCGAGGTGGCGCGCGACGTGATCGGCACGCTACTGACCGTGGTCGTTCAGTCCGAGACCGTCATCGGCCGGATCGTCGAGACCGAAGCCTATCTCGGTACCGGGGATACCGCTTCGCACGCCGCCCGCGGGATCACCCGGCGCAACGCGGTCATGTTCGGTCCACCGGGGGTCGCGTACGTGTATTTCATCTATGGGATGCATCACTGTCTCAACTTCGTGACCGAGACCGAGGGAATCGCCGGCGCTGTTCTGATCCGCGCCATCGAACCAGTCGTCGGCCGGGAGACCATGGCGCGGCGCCGCGGACGCAACCGGCGGCGCGAACTCGGCAACGGCCCCGCCAAGCTCTGCCGCGCCTGCGGAATCGATGGAAGCTGGAACGGACGCTCGCTCGTGAAAGGTGCCCCGGTCGGCGACCGGTTGTGGCTGGGCCGAGACGGATCGCCAGCGCCGCGGGTCGGCGCCGGATCGCGGATCGGCATACGCAAAGCGGTCGAACTGCCGTATCGATTCGTCGACCTGGACAGCGACTGTCTCAGCGCGCCTTCCGTGCCGCGCCAGCCACAGTGAACCTGTGGTATCAACGGGTTTGTTTGACATGGTAGGGCAATGGTGTTAGCGTGCGCAGCACTTCCCGACCCCGACTTCGAGTACGTGTCCGGGCTCGTCCGGACAGGTGTTGTCTACCCCGCCTGACGGGGATAACGTGCGGAGGCTTGTATGCCAAGAATCGCCAGATCATTCACGATGGCCATTGCGGCCGTCAGCCTGCTGCTGGGAGCGACGATCGCCCCGGCGCAGACCTACCTGGACTTCGAAGACCAGGTACAGGAGTTCACGCTGGACAACGGCCTGCGGTTCCTCGTGCTGGAAGACCACGAGGTGCCGGTATTCTCCTTCGTTACCTACGTGAACGTGGGCAGCGCCAACGAGGTCCGTGGCATCACCGGGCTTTCGCATATCCTCGAACACATGGCATTCAAGGGCACTTCGGAGATCGGAACCGAGGACTACAAGAAGGAACTCGAAGCCATGGCGGCCGAGGATGCAGCGTTCGCCGCGTTGAAGGCTGAACGCATGAAGGGCGACCTGGCCGATCCGGACCGCCTCGCCGAACTCGAACAGGCCTTCACCGATGCCAAGGATGCCGCGCGCGAATTCGTCGTCTCCAACGAATTCGGCCAGATCGTCGAGATCAACGGCGGAGTCGGAATGAATGCCGGCACCGGCACCGACGCCACGAGCTATTTCTACAGTTTTCCGAGCAACCGCCTCGAGCTGTGGGCCTATCTCGAGGGAACGCGCATGAGCGATCCAGTGCTACGCGAGTTCTATACCGAAAAGGACGGTCCGGTCACCGAGGAACGGCGCATGCGCACCGATAACAATCCCATCGGGCGGATGATCGAGCAGTTCCAGAACCTGGCTTTCATGGCCAACGGCTACCACCACAGCACGATCGGCTACATGTCCGATATCCAGAACATCAGCCGTGCCGATTGCCAGGCCTACTATGACAAGAACTATGTGGGCAAGAACTTCACCGTCGCGCTGGTCGGCGACGTGAAGATCGACGAGGTGAAGAAGCTGGCCAAGAAGTACTTCTCCAAGGTTTCCGGCGGCGAGCCCGACCTGGTGGAAACCCTCGAGCCCAAGCAGCTCGGCGAGAAGCGGATGGTCCTGATGGACCCGTCCCAGCCGGTGCTGGCCATGGGCTTCCACGTGGAGAATATCAACCATCCCGACGACGCGGTCTACGACGCCATTGCCGACATCCTCGGCCAGGGCCGCACCAGCCGGCTCTACACGGCGCTGGTGAAGGAACAGAAGATCGCCGTCCAGGCCGTGAGCTTCGCCGGCTATCCCGGCAAGAAATACCAGAACCTGATCGTCGTCTTCGCGATCCCGACCAAGGATACCGACGTGGCTGTTCTCGAGGCCGCAGTGCACGAACAGATCGAGCTGCTGGTCAACGAAGGCGTGACCGCAGAGGAGCTCAAGGGCGTCAAGCAACGCGCTCGGGCCAACTTCGTCCGCTCGTTGCGCAGCAACGTGGGCATGGCGCGCAACCTCGCCTATTACCAGGCCCTGACTGGCGACTGGCACAATCTGTTCACTCAGGTCGACGCCGTCGACGCAGTCTCGGTCGAGGATATCCAGCGCGTGGCCGCCGAGGTCTTCGTAAAAACGAACCGCACCGTGGGTATCATCGAAACCGAGGACGATTCCTGAACCGCTGCCGCGCGCACGGCGCGCGATCGTGTGGATAGAAAGGATAGATCATGACCAGAACCAGAATTGGATTTGCCAGACCTGGACTCGCGGTGATGCTGCTGCTGACGGTCTTCGTGATTAGCCTGGCCGGCGGCGCCGAGGCCAAGAAACCCTGGGAGAAGATCAAGATCCCCGAGTTGAACGACATCGAGACGCCCGAATATGTCCGGCAGGAGCTGGACAACGGGATGGTCATCTATCTCGCCGAGGATCACGTATTTCCGCTGATCAATCTGAGCGCCACCATCCAGGTGGGCAGCATCTACGAACCGAACGACAAGGTCGGCCTGGCGGCGATGACCGGTGGCGTGCTGCGCACGGGCGGTACCACCTCGCGCAGCGGCGACGACATCGACGCCCTGGTCGAGGCCAGGGGTATCGAGGTGGAGACGTGGGTCGGTCAGTCGACCGGCGGCGCCTATCTGTCGGCGCTGGCCGAGGATACGGCGCTCGGGCTGGAATTGCTCGGCGATATCCTGATGCACCCGGTGTTCGATCAGGAGAAGATCGATCTGGCCAAGGAAGAACAGAAGGCGGCGATCAGCCGGCGTAACGACCAGCCCATGAGCATCGCGCAGCGCGAGGCCATGAAGGTCATCTTCGGTTCGGATCACCCGCTGGCGCGCCATCCGGAATACGATACCATCGCCGCGGTCACGCGCGACGATATGATCGATTTTCACACGACCTACTACCACGCCGACCGGGTCTACCTCGTGGTCGTCGGCGATTTCGAGGCCGAGGCGATGCTGGCGAAGATCGAGGCCGTGTTCGGTGACTGGTCCCGGGCCACGGAGCCGTTGCCTCCGGACCCGGAGATTCCGGATCTGCCGCGCACGGTGAATGTCGTCGACAAGGATGATCTGACCCAGTCGACCATCGTGCTCGGGCACAAAGGGATTCGCAACGACGATCCCAATTACGCCGCGATCCAGGTCGCCAACCGGATCCTGGGCGGTGGTTTTTCGAGCCGGCTGTTCACCGAGATCCGCAGCAACCGCGGCTATGCCTATTCGGTGGGTAGCGCGCCCGGCACAGGCTGGCGTAATCCAGGCATGTTCATGGCTTTCACCATGACCAAGAGCGCCACGGTCGAGGCAGCCACCGACGGTATCCTCACCGAGATCCACAAGATGCTCGACGAGCCGGTCACCGAGGAAGAGCTCAGGACGGCCAAGGACGGCATCCTCAACTCCGAGGTATTCAGTTTCGACACCAAGCGCGAGATCCTCGACCGCCAGGTGCTGTTCGAGATGTACGGCTATCCGTCCGATTTCCTGCAGCAATACCAGGAGCAGGTCAAGGGCATGACCGCCGAAAAGATCCAGGCCGCCGCGCAAGCGGTGTGGCGCCCCGACGATATGACCATTTTCGCGCTGGGCAACCCCGAGGATTGGGATGGCGACCTCAGCCAGTATGGCGCGATCAACGAGATCGATATCACCATCCCGGAGCCTTCGCTGGAACTCGACATCCCCCTGGCGACACCGCAGAGCCTCGAAGCCGGCCACAGCCTGGTGGTCACCGCGCTCGACGCCCTGGGCGGAGCGAAGCTCGAAACGCTGAAGGCGTACTCGGAAACACGGACGATGACCGTGTCGGTACAGGGCATGGAACTCGCCGTCACCGAGGAGAGCACCGTTGTCTATCCGGACCGGGCGCACAACGTGCAGAAGACGCCGTTCGGCGACATGACCTCGGTCGTCAACAGCGAAGCGGGATGGCGGAATACACCTGGCGGCGTCCAGGACCTGAGCGCGGACGAACTCGCCGATGCCCATCAGGGAATCATCAGCGAGACGTACTTCTGGCCGCAGGTTCTGAACGAGCTCACGGCGCAAGCCCTCGACCCGGCCGAAGTCGATGGCGTTGCCTGTAATCCCGTGTATCTGACCGGGTTGGGTGATGACTACCAGATCGTCTATTTCCGCGCCGACAACGGATTGCCACTGATGGTCCAGAGTCCCGGCGAGGCGCCCATGTCCGGTGCTCCCGTGACACAGAAGGTCTACTACGACGAATACCACGTGGTCGACGGGGTCAAGGTCGCCAAGACCTTCCGTGTCCTGTTCGACGACGAACCGTTCGCCACCGGTTCGGTGACGTCCTTCCGGGCGAATCCGCAGCTGGACGAAGCGATGTTCCAGAAATAACCGGGGTAGGAGGCTGGTTGACCCCATTGGGGGCAGCTGATACCCTGCATAACAGTGGATATATAGTGACTGGGGTCCGGGAAAACCCGGACCCCAGACATTGTGCGCTGCTTCACGGTCTACCCGGGCGTGGTGTGAAGTTGCGCGAGCTTCGGTCGTCCCGGGGCTGTCACCAGTGAAGCAGCGAGGAATATTATACCATAAATTGCGTTATTATTGGTGAAAAAATATCGTGGCCATTCAGCCGAATATTCTGGTGCGCGGGTGGTTAAACAGGCGGTGCCGGGAAGCATGCAACACACAGGGCATCGTCGCGTAGTAGCAGAAGTTGCTGGTACGTACGACGGATTAACTGGCCGCAGGAAAGGCCGGGGAGAATACCATGTTTCTGGAAACCGTGATCGGATTGGCGATTCTCATGCTGGTTCTCAGTGTCGGACTACTGATACTGAAATTTGTTTTTTCCCTCGTTTTGTTGCCCTTGAAACTCCTGTTCGTCTTGACCAAGGCGCTGCTGATGCTCGTTATCGGTCTGCCGCTGTTGCTGCTGGTCGGCGTCCTGGTGCTGTCGGTCCTACCGCTTGGTCTGCTCTTCGTGCTCGCACCACTGTGCCTGGTCGGCGGTGTCGTGTACGCCATCCTCTAGCCCGGCGCCCGCCGCGCCCACCCTTGTCGCCGGGCTTGGTTTCCCCGACCGAACACCGGTATTTTTTGCGACCGGATCCTCACGGCCTGCTCGTCGTTGCCTGTTTCCTGCTCTGTTTGGCCGGTCTGTTCTCCTTGCTGGCCCGGGAGGCGCACGCAACCGCCGACGACCTCGATCTGGTTTTGCAGCAACTGCGACTCCACGAACCGGCCACCGCGCTCGCAGCGGCTCCCTATGTGGAAGTCGACAGTCGGCGCGTACCCTGGTCGACCATCCGACGCCTGGCCAGCGAAGCCGGGCTGTTTCTTCCACCCTACCGTCCGGTTTCCGCCGGCGAGCTTACCACGTTGCTGCTGGCGATCGCGGCTGCCGACGGCAGCGCCGCGTACGACGTCGCGGAACGGCGAATCCTCGCCCACTGGTTAGGTCGGTACGGCCTGGGTGAAAGCGGCCGGGTATGGCGCGGTTGCGCGTGCCGCGAGCATCCGCCTGCGGGACGACTCTCGGGTCACGGGACGCTGCGCTGGGCCGCGATCGGCGATGTGGCCGACAACGAAGCGGGACTCACGCAACCGGCGGGACTGAACGGCGTGATCGAGCCCACGCTCGGCCTGTGGAGCGGCTCCTGGTGGGGACTGGCCGCGCCGCGACTGCAGACGCTGCTCCAGGCCGAAGATCGAGCCGTCGCCACGCCGCTGACCTTCACCGACTGGCCCATCGCCACCCACAAGCCGGCGCTCGGAGCCGCGCGCCGCGCCGGGGACGACATCCGCGTCGATTGGCCGACGGCCGTCGTCGGCACCCGGCGAGGCCTGTGGTCGCTCACGGCGGGTTGGGCACCCCGTTTTATCGGTCCTGGTACGGGCAGCCTGCTGCTGGGCTACGCGGGGGAGAGTTTCTTTGGCGTGACGGCGCGACGAACCGCGCCCTTCGCCTGGAAGGGACTGCTGGCGCGTGTGGCGCCGAAACATCTTCTCGTGCGCGTCGGCGTGCTGTCGAATCAGGTGGTGAGCGTGCCCGGCGGCGGTTCGGCGACCACCGTGCTGGGCGAGAGGAATCCGTACCTGTTCCAGTGGCTGCTGACCTTCAACCATTCGCCCTGGATACGCACGACACTGGTCCACTCGGCCATTGCCAGCGCCCGTTCGGGAACGCTGTGGCCCGATGTCTTCCAGGTGAACTTCCCGCTGTTGTCGGCCACCTGGGCCGAGTCGGACCGCGGTCCGGTGACCGACCGCCTGTTCGCCATGCAATTCGAAGCGATCGTGCAGTATTTTCCGTGGTTGCTGCCGGAGAATGTATCGGCCCGTCTTTACTGGGACTACGGCGGCGAAGATTTTTCGCCGGATGATCTGCTGGGCATCACGCCGCAGATCTCATTGCCGGCCTCCGTCCTGGGTGGTGAGCTGGTCAGTCCCCGCTGGGATCTGGCGGCGGAATTCGCCATGCTGGACTACGACGCGCCAGTCTGGTATTCGCACCCCGGTTTCGCCGCAGGGTACAGTCACAACGGCTGGATACTCGGCCACACGGCCGGGGGCACGGGTTCGTCGCGGACCGGCTGGCTCCGGTTGCGCCCGTGGGGTTTCGGCTGGGAGTTCGTCGTACGCGGCCACCACACTGAATGTGGAGCTTCCGGCAGGACGCCCGGCGTCTACGAGCGGGATGCAGTCACGGTGACCGTGAATCGTACCGTCGTCTCGCTGCCCTGGTCGTGTTCCGTCGGCTGGTTCCGCGAGCGCTACTCGCCCTGGGCCAACGACGGTGCCTCGGCGCGCGAGGAGTGGTTCAGCACACAGCTCCGAGTCGAGTATTGATCTCCACAGCGCTTGCTGCGTCCGGATGAGAGTCGAAGGTACCGCGACGCGCCGCGGGCTCACGGAGTCCGCAGGTACAGCCGGGGTGCTGCGGCCAGCTCCGGGACCTTTTCCCGGATCGAGTTCTCCACGTCACGGCTCAACGGCGACCACACGCCGGCGCGGTCGGCGTACCACAGGACCGCAGCGTTGTCGGTAAATACCGGTCCCGGCGGTAGCAGAACGGCCTGATCGATCTGGCGGGCGAGGCCCGGCGCTTCCGCCGCAGCCCACTGCGCTGTGCTTTCCCAGCCCAGGCGCGGCCGCGGCGGTACCAGGCAGGCAATCGCCACCAGCAACCCGGCGGCGACCGCTGTCACGGACGGCGGCCAGCGCCGTCCGGCCGCCACCAGACTACGTGCGCAGGCCAGACAGATTTCCCAGACCACTATCGGCAACAGGATCAACAAGTGTCTGATCGAATGGGAGAAGAGCGCGTACTGGAGCAGCAACAAGCCGAGGGTAGCCAGCGCCACGGCCAGCGGCGCCGGCGCCGCAAGCCGAGCCCGGTCGCGATCGCGATAGCGTCGCCACAGGAGCAGCGGTACGCTCGCCCACAGGGGCCAGGGCAGGAGCTGGCCGAGATTCGTCGTGAAATAGTCGATGCCGCGACCGACCTTGCGCAGGATCGGTTGCGGCGCGTCCCTGATCGTGGCGAGAAAAGGCTGGGGCGAAAGGGAACGGTAGATCGAGTAGCCCGGCCACGCGGCGGTATCCTTGACATGTTCCGCGTGGGCTTGCAGGCAGAAGACCGGGTTGCCGGTAAGCTGCAGATTCCGGATTGCCCAGGGTAGCGACAGCGCCAGCCAGACGCTGCCGGCCACGATCGCAGCACGCAAGCCGCATCGTCGCCGCAGAATCAACCACCAGAAGACCGGCAGCCAGAACAGATCGCCCCGCAGTGCGGTCAGTATGCCGGCCAGCAAGCCGTCGCCGCATGCCTGTCCCAGGCCAACGGGCGGCTGTGCGGATCCGTCGGGTCCGCTGGTGGCATTCGTCCGCCACCGCACCCAGATGCCCAGCAAAACCAGCGCGACAACCACCTCGATCTGGCCCCAGTCGACCGCGAAAGCCAGCAACGGGTTCAAGGCGAGGACAACCAACCAGGGTGCCGCCGCCGCGCCGGCGCGGCGCCGTCGGTAGGCGGCGATACCCACCACCGCGATCCCGGCCAGCAAACCGATGTGCATTATGCGCACGGCGGCGATAGTGGCCTGGGGATCGCCACCGGTGGCCAGATAGGGCAGTGTCAGCAGCAGCGGAAAGAGCGGTTGCCGATGGACCAGAGGTTGCGGCACCGTGGCGGCGAAAGGAAAGGCCAGCGAAAGGGGATAGACCGTGTCGTTCAGGAAACCCTCGCCCCGCGCGAGATGCCGTGCGACACCGAGATGCGTGTACAGGTCACCGAGGGACAGCATGGGCTGGGCGGGATGCAGCAACGACCAGACTGCCACCAGCAGCAACACGCCGGCCAGATACGCTGCTCTGCGTTTCATTGCTCTCCCAGGCCCCGGTCGCGGCGCGGCGTGTTACGCAGCGTCACGAATTGCCCCGGCTGCCCGGCTTGACGACCGGTATTCCGTCGCGACACAGGGGACAGTCGTCGGGATCGTAGGTGGCGACCGTGACTCTCGCCAGTGCCTCGAGCGAAAGGGGCAGATCGGCGTCGCCGCCGGTGCGGTCGACGATCGAGGTCAGACCCGCGACAACCCCGCCGGCGTCTTCCACGACCTTGACGACCTCGCACACCGATGTACCCCGGGTCACGACGTCCTCGGCGATCAGTACCTTCTCGCCCTGCTGGATCTCGAAGCCGCGACGGATCGTCATGATGTTGTCGACACGCTCGGTGAAGATGAATCGGCGGCCCAGAGCGCGGGCGACCTCGTGACCGATCAGGATGCCGCCCATCGCCGGTGACACCACGAGATCGAAGCCGGGTGCGTCGAAACGATCGGCCATGGCCGAACCGAGTCCCCTGGCCAGGTCCGGAAACTGCAGGACCTTGGCACACTGGAAATAGGTGTCGCTGTGCAGACCGCTGCTGAGCTTGAAATGCCCCTGGTGCAGGGCTCCGAGTTCGGACATCAGATGGATGACTTCGCTTTCCTTCATACCCGTGTCTTCTCCCTGCGTTAGGTGTCGAGTTCGTGAGCGATAGCTTTGAAAACGGCGCCGGGGTCGTCCGATCTGGTGATGGGGCGGCCGATGACGAGGAAATCGGCGCCGGCCCGCATCGCGTCCCGCGGCGTGGTCACTCGACGCTGATCGTCGACGCCGGTTCCCGCCGGCCGAATGCCCGGTGTGACCACCAGGGGCTCGGATCCCAGCGCGTCTCGCAGATGCGGTAGATCGGCGGCGGAGCAGACCAATCCGTCGCAGCCGCACTCCCAGGCCAGGCGGGCCAGGCGCGCCACGCGCTGCGGCAGGCTGTCCGGTCCCGGCGCGGTTTCCGCGAGCTGCGCCTGGTCCAGGCTGGTCAGCACCGTCACGCCCAGCAACGCCGGGCGGCGACCGTCGGAGCCCACCGGCGCGGTGGCGAGGGCCGCCGCGGCGGCCGTCAACGCGTTGCGCCCCGAAGCCGTATGGATCGTGACCATGGCCACGCCGAGTCCGGCGGCGACGCGAGCCGCACTGGCCACCGTGTTGGGGATATCGTGGTATTTCAGATCGAGAAAAACCTCTTTGCCGGCCGTCTGCAAACGCTCGACCACGTCCGGCCCGGCCGCGGAAAACAATTCCAGACCTACCTTTACGAACCTGCCC
Source organism: uncultured Fibrobacteraceae bacterium (assembly GCA_964384055.1). GTDB lineage: Bacteria > Krumholzibacteriota > Krumholzibacteriia > LZORAL124-64-63 > LZORAL124-64-63 > CAYLIV01. The sequence continues at coordinate 203,677 of CAYLIV010000001.1, read as the reverse complement.
AGCGGCCCGAGACGTTCGGCCAGCGCGGACGCGTCAGCGGCGCCGGGGACGTCCAGGGCGGTGATGATCCGCTCGGCGGGGGCGATTTCACGGAGCGTGCTGAGCAATTCGGTGCGATCCATGGTAGCTTCTCCGGTCGGGTTGGCGAACTGACCTGACGCCACCGCCCTGACGGTGGCGCGATTTGCCTTGCTCGCGTTTCTGCTTTTGTTTATACCCTTCTAGCAGCCAAACGCAGTGAATGCAAATCCATTCTCCAGTTTAGCGCACCGCGACGGATCGTGCCGCAGGTCGCGGCGCGTGGCGTCGCTACCATCAGCCTGGTCGGACAGTGGACCGCGAGGAGGAGATCGTCTTGCTGGACCGTAAGTACATTCGCGAGAATCGGGAACTCGTGGCCAGGGCGGTCGCCATGAAGAACGAATCCGTCGACATCGACGCGTATTACGCCAAGGACGCGGAGCGTCGAGCGGCCCTGCAGGAAAGCGAGCAACTGCAAGCGGCCGCCAACCAGGCCAACAAGGCTATTTCCGCCGCCAAGAAAGCCGGCGAGGATACGGCGGACGCCATTGGCGAAATGAAGGAGATAGCGCAGCGCTTGAAGACCCTCAAGGCGCGGGCCGCCGAGCTCGACGGCGAGGTCGAACAGCTATATTTGCGCATCCCGAACATCCCCCACGAATCGGTACCGGCCGGTGGTGAGGAAAACAACGAGGTGGTCCGCACCTGGGGTGAGCCCGGCTCGCCGGCGTTCACCGTCAAGCCCCACTGGGAAATCGGCGAAGAACTCGACATCCTGCACATCGATCGCGCGGCGCGTATGAGCGGTTCGGGATTCACGATCCTGACCGGACAGGGCGCCCGACTCGAACGGGCGTTGATCAACTTTTTCATCGACGTGCACCTGGAGCAAGGCTATCGCGAGACCAACGTGCCCTACCTCGTCGGCAGACCGGCGATGACCGGTACCGGCCAGCTGCCGAAGCTCGAAGACGACATGTACTACTGTCAGATCGACGACCTCTTCTTGATCCCGACTGCCGAGGTCTCCGTGACCAACATCCACCGGCAGGAGACCGTGCGCGACACCGAGCTGCCCATCAAGTACGTGGCGTTCTCGCCCTGCTTCCGTCGCGAGGCGGGTGCGGCGGGCAAGGACACGCGCGGCCTGCTGCGGGTGCACCAGTTTCACAAGGTGGAGATGGTCAAGTTCGTGCACCCGGACACTTCGTGGGATGAACTCGAGTCGCTCACCGACGAGGCCGAAGAAATTCTGCGCCGGCTGGAACTTCCCTACCGGGTCGTGACGTTGGCAGCCGGAGACCTGAGCTTCGCCGCGGCCAAGTGTTACGACCTCGAGTGCTGGGCGGCCGGTGTCGAGAAGTGGCTGGAAGTCTCGTCGTGCAGCAATTTCCTCGATTTTCAGGCGCGGCGGGCCGCGATCCGTTTCAAGGGAGATTCGGGCAAGGGTTTCGTCCATACGCTGAACGGTTCGGGTCTGGCGTTGCCGCGGGTGCTGGTGGCCATCATGGAGAACTACCAGACCGCCGACGGGCGTATCCGGGTGCCCGAGGCCTTGCGGTCCTACATGGGGGGCCGGGAGTTCATCGGCTAGCAGACAACCGGCGGGAAACGGTGCGGGGCGAACCGGCATTGCCGCTGGGGAGTCGCCTCGCTTGTCGGACCACGACGGTTCAGAACGGTCGGAAAGGACTTCGCCAATGGAATTCTGGCCCGAACGCATTCTGGGATTGCGCAAGCGGCAGCTGTTCAATCTCTACCTGCTGCTCGGCAGCATCAGTATCGTCGTGTCGGTCACCGCGTTCACCATCCACATCGCCCGGAGCGTGGAACGACAGAACCGGCTGACGACCGAGCTTTTTGCGGGCATGGCCAGCCGGCTGTTGAAGGCCGAGGATCTGCGCAACGTGGGCCAGGTGATCCGGATCATCAACGATATCGAGGTACCCTTCATCATCACCGACGTGGCGGGGCGGCCCGTGCTCTGGAACGAGCCGGTGATCGGAATCCCTTTGCCGGCGACTCTCGATCAACTCCGTACCCAGATGGACGATCCCACGGTGCAGCGAAATCCCAATCTGGCGCTGATCCTGGGCCTGGTGGCCAAGTTCGACGACGGGCAGCAGCCCTTTGCGGTCATCGACCCGGCGTCGGGCGAACGTCTGGGCACCCTGCATTACGGCCAGTCGGCGCTGAGTTATCGGATCCGCTGGATGCCCTATCTGGAACTCATGCTCATGGCGCTGTTCTTCCTGCTGATCCTGTGGGCCCTTCAGGCCAAGCGCGGCGCCGAGCAACAGGCGCTGTTCGCCGGCATGGCCAAGGAAACCGCGCACCAGCTCGGCACGCCACTGACCTCGATCATGGGCTGGCTGGCGGTGTTGCGGGACGAGGTGGGACCGGGCAGTCAGGTCATGCTCGAACTCGGCAACGATGTCGACCGGTTGAACAAGATCTCGGCGCGCTTCAGCCAGATCGGCTCGCAGCCCAAGCTCGACGACACCGACCTGGAGGGCCTGGTGCAGGATGTGGTGGTCTACTTCCGGCGCCGGCTACCGCATCTCGGCGGACACGTCGAGTTGCGTAGCGAGGGAACGATTCGCAACATCTGCCGTTTCAATCGCGAACTGATGGGGTGGGTCCTCGAGAATCTGATCAAGAACGGCATGGATGCGCTGCGGGATGGTCAGGGGACCATTATCATTAAACTCAGTGACGACGAGAACGGCGTGGTCATACGCGTCAGCGATACCGGCAAGGGCATGACGTCGAACATGCGGGGCAAGGTCTTCGATCCCGGGTTCAGCACCAAGGAACGCGGCTGGGGCATGGGCCTGGCGCTGGTCAAACGGATCGTCAAGCGTTACCACAACGGACGCATCCGTATCGAATCGACGAGCCCGGAAGGAACCACGTTCGCCATAACATTGCCTGGAGAGGAGCCTACCAGTGGCCTTCAAGATTCTGTGGGTTGACGATCACATCGACGAACTTCGTTCGCATGCCGTTTATCTCGCCGAGCGCGAGTACGAGGTCGAAGGTGTCACCAACGGGCGGGACGCGCTCGCCATGCTGGAACAGAACAACTACGACGCGATCCTGCTCGACGAGATGATGCCGGGTATGGGCGGGCTCGAGACGCTCGAGGGCATCAAGCAGATCAGCGACCACATACCGGTGATCATGATCACCAAGAGCGAAGCCGAAGACCTGATGACCCGGGCCATCGGTAAACGCATCGACGACTATCTCGTCAAACCCGTCTCGCCCTTGCAGATCCTTTCGGCGTTGAAGCGCCAGCTCGAGGGACGCCGGCTCACCGGCGAACAGGTCACGCGCGATTACCTGAGCCACTTCGCCGCGGTAGGCCAGCGGATCGAATCAGCGGAAGATCCCCAGGAATGGGAGCGTATCTACAGCGACATGGTGACCTGGGGCATGGACCTGTTCGAATACAGCGACCGCGGTCTGCTGGAGACGCAGGCGGAACAGATGGCCGCGGCGAACCTCGCGTTCGGGAAGTATGTGCGCAACAACTACCGGCGCTGGGTGCAAGGCGAGTCGGCGCCGTTGCTCAGTCCGCAGGTCTACGAGACCTGGATCGAGCCGGAAGTGCAAGTGTCCGAGCAGGTCTACCTTATCGTCGTCGACTGCATGCGGCTCGACCAGTGGCGCATGATCGAACCGCTGCTCGAATCCGTTTTTCACCTGGAGCGCCGTTACTACTGGTCGATTCTGCCCTCGGCGACGCCCTA
>CAYLIV010000001.1:1782-199801 GCA_964384055.1 uncultured Fibrobacteraceae bacterium | reverse complement strand
ATCCGGCTGGTGGCGACGGTCTTCAACTTCCTCGATATCATGGCCCACGGCCGCAGCCAGTCGCAAATCCTGAAAGAGCTGGCGCCGGACGAGGCGGCTTTCCGCACGCTCATGCGCAGCTGGTTCGAACACTCGGATCTGTACGAGATGCTCAAGGAGATCGCGCGCCGCGGCGCCACGGTGATCATCACCACCGACCACGGCTCGATGCTCTGCAAGCGGGCCACCAAGATCCGGGGCAATCGTGATACGAGCACCAATGTCAGGTACAAGTACGGCGACAATCTGAGCGTCGACGATAGACGTGTTTTCGCGATGAGGAACCCGGAGGACTACGGACTGCCGACCAAGTCGTCCATCGAGAACTACGCGCTGACGACCGAGAACTACTACCTGGTCTATCCGACCAACTACCACGAGTACGAACGGCTCTACAGGGACAGCTTCCAGCACGGCGGGATCAGCCTCGAAGAGTTGATTTGCCCGTTTGCCGTGCTGCGGCCGCGCTAGCGGGCGGCGTGTCGACCGCGGCCCGTCGACGACATCGGTCCTGCCGGTAATGTCAGGGGCCGGACGACGAGAACGGCGATCATGACCAGAGATCATTTCATCCCGGACGCCGGTGGTTTTTCGACCCGACGTCGAGTCGAGTCGGCGGCACAGACGCACGCGCTCGGGGCGGCGTCGGCGTCGTTGCTGCGGGGCGGCGACGTACTGCTGCTGTTCGGACCGCTCGGCGCCGGCAAGACGTGTTTCGTACAGGGCCTGTGCCGCGGCCTGGGCCTGGACGACGAGGTGACCTCGCCGACCTTCACCCTTGTCAACAGTTACCGTGGTCGGTTAGTCGTGCACCACCTCGATTTCTACCGCGTCGATCCCGGGGACGATCTTGCGGATATCGGCGTGGAAGATATGCTCGACGAGGTCGCCGCCGGCGAGGCGGTCATCGTGGCCGAGTGGCCCCAGTTGCTGGCGCCGCTCGTCTCGACTCGCCTGGAACTGCTTGTTCTGCCCGGTCGTGAGCCCGACACGCGACACTGGCACGCGCGCGGCGTTCCCAGCCTGCCCGAGAGCTGGCACGGGTTGTTCGGCCCGGCAGCGGCGGAGGATGCGTGATGTTGAGTCTGGCCTTCGATACCGCGACTCGCTGGGGACGGTTCGCCCTCGCCGAAGACGATCACCTGCTCGCCTACCAGCCGCTGAACGTGTCGGGCAGTTTTGCCGACAGTATCCTACCGGTCATCGAGCAACTTCTGGAGCAGGTCGACCGCTCGCTGTCTGACCTCGAGACCATCGGCATCACCCGCGGGCCGGGTAGCTTTACCGGCGTACGCATTGGCGTGGCCACCGCCAAGGGACTGGCGTACGGACTCGGTACCCGCCTGATCGCCGTATCGACGCTGGCGGCCATGGCGGCGGCGCTGTTGCGGGACAATCCGGCGGCGGAAACGGCGGTGCCCGTGCTCGATGCGCGACGTCGCGAATTGTTCGCCGGCGTGTATCGCCGTCGGGGCCCCTGGGTGGAGGAAGTGGTCGCGCCGGCGGCTGCCGGAGCGGACCAGTGGTGGCAGCGGATCACGGAGGTCGTCGACGATCCGGACGCCGCGGCGTGGGGCGGCGACGGCGTCTCGTTGCTGGTAGGGCAGGGAGCGCAGTTGCGGCCGGAGTTGAGTCGTCGCGGCACGCCCCACCGGCGCAGCTGGTCGTCAACCCATCCGGCAACCGCGCGCGCGCTGGCGGTCGCGCTGGCCGGCGGCGCGCTCGCCACGGCCGAGATCAGCCCCTTTGCTCTGACGCCGCTGTATCTGCGCGGGTCCGATGCCGAGGTCAAGAAGAAGGTCGATCTGACGCCGCAGCAGCCGTCCGACCAGTTCACCAGCCAGAGCACGCGCCGCGATACGCCGGAGTCACGATCATGAACGTCGAAGAGAAGATCGTGTTGCGACCGCCCCAGCTGGCCGATTTGAAACCGGTCGAAACCATCGAACACGCCAGCTTCGGCGATCCCTGGTCGCGCCTGGCGCTGTTTCAGGAATTGCAGGTCGATCAGCTCCGCTGTCCCCTCATCGCCGAATGCGACGGGCAGGTTGTCGGGTACCTGATGGCCTGGTGCGCCGAAGACCAGCTGCACATCTTGAACATCGCCGTGAGCGAAAGCCTGCGGCGACGCGGTATCGGTTCGCGGCTGGTCGCCGCGGCCCGTACCCAGGCCCTTGCTCGAAACCTCTCCGAGATCACGCTCGAGGTACGGGACAGCAACCGAGCGGCGAAGAATTTCTATTTCAAGCACGGTTATCGCCAGACCGGAACCCGGCCCGGCTACTACGCCGATACCGGGGAGGATGCCGTGATCATGACCTTGAGCCTGGCCGACGGAGGCTCCGGGTAGGGTCGGGGCCGGCACTGACATTCGCCGACCGGCACGCTTTTCGGTTGTGCCGGGACGCGGTTTGCGGCAGTTTGTACTGCGGTGAGTCGTTGGTGCGGTTACACGGTCGAGCCGGCGGCGCCGGCAGCGCCGAGTACATGTCCGATATTCCAGGAGGAGGTCCAGCGTGTCCTGGCTCACTCAGGCCGCCAAGGGCATCAAGGCTCTGGCGAACAAAAAAGACATTCCCGACAATCTCTGGCGCAAATGCCCGTCGTGTTCCGATGTCCTGTACCATCGGGAACTGGAGCGCAACCTCTGGGTCTGCGGCTCATGCAACCATCATCTGCCGTTGACGACCGACCAGTACATCGGTCTGCTCATCGACGAAGGCAGCTGGAACGAAACGCATCGCGGTATCACCAGCAAGGATTCTCTGGGCTTCAAGGATTCGAAGAAGTACTCGGATCGGATCAAGACGAGCATGGCCAAGACCGGTCGGGAAGACGCCGTCATCACCGGACGCGGCGAGATCGAGAAAACTCCGGTCTCCGTGAGCCTGCTCGACTTCTCGTTCATGGGCGGCAGCATGGGATCGGTCGTGGGCGAGAAGATCGCCCGGGCCTTGCTGGACTCGCTGCAGCATCGCGAGGCCGCCATCATCCTGTCGCGGTCGGGCGGCGCCCGCATGCAGGAATCGCTGCTCTCGCTGATGCAGATGGCCAAGACCAGCGCCGTCCTGGCGCGGCTGCGCGCGGAAGGAATACCGTTCATCTCGATCATGACCCACCCGACCACCGGCGGGGTGACCGCGAGTTTCGCCTCGCTCGGCGACATCATCATCGCCGAGCCGGGAGCGCTGATCGGCTTTGCCGGTCCGCGAGTCATCAAGCAGACCATCAATTCGGATTTGCCGGAGGGATTTCAGTCGTCCGAGTTTCTGCAGGAACATGGGATGATCGACCTGATCGTCCAGCGCAAGGACCTCAAGGCGTCCCTGGTGCGCGCATTGCAGTGGTTCGTTGCCGGACGTGACGTGTCGGTCCGGCAGCCCTTCCGGGGCTGACCCCGTCATGGCACTCGGGCGTGGTCTCCCGGACGACACGGACGCGCTGGCCGGCGAACCCGGTGTCGGCTGCGACCTGCAACCGCCTTTTATCGCCGGCGACGAGGCGACGCGCTGGCTCTTCTCCTTGAACCGTTTCGGCATTCGTCCGGGATTGCGGCGCATCGAAAAACTGCTGTCCGGCCTCGGTGATCCGCAGCGTAGTCTGCGTACGCTGGTCGTGGCCGGAACCAACGGCAAGGGCACCACCACACGGCTGCTCGCCGCGCTGCTTCGCCAGGCGGGATACTCGGTCGGCACCTTCACGAGCCCCCACCTGCTGAACGTCTACGAGCGGATTCTCATCGATGACCGACCGCTGCCCGCCGATCGCTTTGCGCGGCAGATCGAGCGGATCAAACCTCTGGTAGACGAGGCCGGGGCGAGCTGGTTCGAGTCGTTGACCGCCCTGGCCACGCTTTTCTGTCAGGAAGAAAAAGTGGATTTCTTCTGTTGCGAGACGGGGCTGGGCGGACGCCTCGACGCTACCAACGCGCTGCCGGCGGTAGCAACCGTTCTGACCACGGTCGCCATGGACCACGAACGGATTCTGGGCTCGACGCTCAGCGAGATCGCCTCCGAAAAGCTCGGTCTCCTCAAAAAGGACACGCCGCTGTTCTGTGGTGTGTCGGCGGAACTACGGACCCAGGTATTCGAGGCGGCGGTGCGTACCGGCAGCCCCTGTCACTTCCTGGACGAGCTGACTCGCCGGGAAACGACAGCCGATGGCTGGCGCCTGACCTTGCGAGACAGCGTGCTTTCCAATCTGCCAGCTACCGGATCACCGCCCTTGCAGCGCAACATGGCGCTGGCCTTGCTGTGTGTCGAGGAACTCGCCCGCCGTGGCGTGCTGCGGTCACCGGCGGATCCGGCGGCGGCGCTGCGCTCGGTTTTTCTGCCGGGACGCTGGCACCGGGTACTGTCCGACCCGGACTGGCGTTTCGATACCGCCCATAACGAACAGGCGCTGGCTGGCACACTCGACGCGTTCCTGCAACTGCCGGGCTCAGGTCGGAAGTTCGTCGTCTTCGGCAGCATGCGGGACAAGCAATTACCAGCGGCGCTGGGTCGGCGCCTTGCCCGGTGCGACGGCGTCGTTGCGACACCGATCGGTTTGCCCCGCTCCCGGAACCATGACGAGCTGACCGAGTTGATGCGTATGTGGCGGCTCGACACCGGCGACCCGAACCTGGTGGCTTCGGATATTCCGCGAGCCCTGGCCCATCTCGCCGGTCGACTGCACAACAACGACTCCGTGCTCGTTACCGGATCGTGTTTCCTGGTTGCCGAGACTCTCCACCACCTGGGATTCACGGATCTCGAGCGAACACGTCAACCTGTTGCGGCGGGCCCGAAACTGGCGCCCTTCCGCTGCGTTGCCGACAGCCCGCGAGGAGGATTCGATTGTCAACTGGAATCGTGATCGGCGTGGATGTCGGTGGTACGAACGTCAAGTACCTGGCGACCGACGCGAGCGACCGGCAAATCATCTGCGACGATATCCGTACCGACCCGGACGATATGGACGGCACCCTCGGCCGACTCGCGCAGTGCGTCGGCCGACAACTGCCGGCCGGTTGTGCCCGACCGATGGCAGTGGGGCTGGCCTGCGCGGGCATCGTGGACTCGCACAGCGGATGGCTCGGACGCTCGCCGAACCTGCCCGGCTGGGCGCAAAGTGATCTGGGCGCGTCACTGTCAGCGGCCTTTCCGAGCGTGCCCACGGTGCTGGTCAACGATGTCAATGCGGCACTCTACGGCGAGTACCGGCGCGGCGCCGGTCGCGGTAAATCGAATCTGGTCATGGTTGCTCTGGGCACCGGTGTCGGCGGCGGGGTCATCGTCGACGGCCGGCTGCTCACCGGTACGACCTGTGGCGCCGGGGAAATCGGTCACATGGTCCTCGATCTGGACGGTCCCCGCTGCACTTGCGGTAACCGTGGCTGTCTCGAGGCTTTTGCGGGAAGCACGGCCCTGCTCGCACGGGCGCGCCGTCTGGCCGCCGGCGACCCAGTCGCCAACGGCGAGCCGGCTGTCGAGGTCGGCGTCGCCTATCGGGCCGCGGTTTTGGCGGCGGGCGCCGGTCTCAGCACGACCGATCTGTACGATCTGGCGGTGGCCGGCGATCCGACGGCGACCGCCCTGTTCCGCCGCGCCGGCCGCCGACTGGGACAAGCCGTGGCGGCCCTGGTCAACATACTCGATCCCGACCGCGTGATCGTCGGCGGGGGCGTCGCGCAGGCGGGTGATCTGATCCTCGAACCCTGCCGCGAAATGGTACGGACCATGGTCCTGTCCGCTCGCGGCAGTGCAGCCGAGATAGTACGGGCCGATCTCGGGCCGTTTGCGGCAGCGTTGGGCGCGGCGGCGCTGGCGCGGGAGAAGGGAGCGGGTTCTTGCGCGTGAGGCGCTGTCGTACGCTTCGATTGCACCAGGTGCGCCGTTCGAACCCGGTGTCGCGCGCATTGCGGCGTACGCTGCTGTGTTGCCTCTACGTGGCCGGCTTGCTGGTGTCGGGTATGGTGTCGGCGCAGTCGGAACCGGTGCCGGATACCGCCGGCGCGGCGAATCGAAGTGAACGCGAACCGCAATCCGAAGCTCGAGCTGCCGCCGGCTCCCGGCCGAAAACCGGTCTGCGGGGCGATCGCTGGCAGCGGCGGGTCGTCGCCGGCGAAAGTGTCAGTATCCTCATCGGCAACGTATTCATCGATCGGGATTCCCTGACCGCACGGTGTGATTCGGCCCACCACTATCCTGACCGTCAGGTGTACAAGCTGTTCGGCAACGTCGAGATCCGCCAGCTGGATCAAGCCGTCGTGTACTGCGAACGAGCCGATTTCCGCCAGCAGGGGCAGGCGGCGGATTTCCATGGCGACACGCGTGTCGTCGAAGGCGCCGTGATCGGTACCGGGCAACGCGGTGAATCACGCAATAACGGGCGATTGCTACGCTTGATCGGCGGTGCGTTGCTGGTCACACCAGAGTATTCGGTATGGGCCGACACGCTGCTGCGCGATCGGGAGAGCGGCAACGGTGAGGCGTTCGGCAACGTGAAGATCATCGATCCGCAGGCGCGGACCTTGATCACCGGACAGCACGCGGAGTTTTCGGGCGACGGCAACCTGGCGGTGGTGGATCGCGATCCGGTGCTGACCAGCCGGGACGGCGAAGGCGAGAGTATCAAGAGTACGAGCCGGATCATGACCTTTTTTCGCGACGAGGAGCGCGTGGTCATGACCGACAGCGTCCGTATCGCCCAGGGCCGCACCGAGGCGCGGGCCGATACGGCCGTCGTCTATGGCAAACGACGCATGATTCTGGCCGGTGCGCCGTTTGTCCGGTTCGACACGCGGAGCAACATGACGGGGCGGGAGATCGAGTTTCGCTACCTGCGCGGTCAACTCGATCGGATCGTCCTGCGCGGCGCAGCCCGCACCGAGGACAGCTCGCCCGACAGTCTCGCCGCCCTCTACCCCGGATTGCCGGCGCTCGATATCCTCGAGGGCGATACCCTGACCATCGAACTCGTCGACCAGGAAATCGAGCGGAGCGTGGTCATCGGCAACGCGCACAGCATCTACACGCCGACCGATCTGGATGACGAGATCGCGACCAATGACGTCGTCGGCGACACGATTATCATTCACTTCCGCAACGAAGAAGTGTACGAGGTCGACGTGTACGGCAACATGAGCGGCCAGTACCGCTTCGCCCGCCTCGATCAGCTGAACAGCGCCAGCGATACCCTGTCGAACGCAACCGCCGCCGTCGACACCTTGCCCACGGCCGCCGCCGTCGACAGCTCGCTCGCGATCGCCGACGTCGACACCTCGTCGGCGTACGCCGCCGTCGACACCACACGTGCGGTCAACGCCGGCGCTGCCCCGCGCGCCTCGGCCGGCGACTTCACGGCCGGCGCCGAGACGGTCGATTACAGCGGCGGATCGGTGATATTTCAGCTAACCGACCGCGAGATCGAGATCACGCACGACGCCAAGCTCGTCTACGGCACCTTGAATCTCGAAGCCCAGAAGGTGATTTTCGACACCGTCGAGCGCGAACTCTATGCCGACGGCGATCCGCTGCTCGTCGACACCGAACGGATAGCCGGCCAGCAGATGGGTTACAACTTCGGCGCCCGCACCGGCGCGGTCCGGCACGGCGTGACCACCTTCGACAACAACTACTACGTCGGCGACCAGATCAGCCGTTTTGACGATGGTAGCTTGAAGATCCTCAGCGGCAAGATGACCTCCTGCGAGATGGCCGAACCGCACTATCACTTCTGGTCCGACAAGATGAAGATGAAACTCAAGGACAAGGTCGTGGCCAAACCGGTGGTGCTGAAGGTCGGCCGGGTGCCCATTTTTGCGCTGCCCTTTTTCTTCAAATCGCTCAAGTCGGGTCGCCGTTCGGGCATCATCTTCCCGACCTTCGATTTCGGCTGGAACAGCCGGGACGGCCGGTTTATTCGCAATCTGGGCTATTTCTGGGCCACCAACGACTACACGGATTTCCGCTTCGAGACCGATTATACCGAACGGCGGGAATTGACGATGCTGATCGCCAACCAGTATATCAAGCGCTACACGTTTACCGGCAACCTGCAGTACTCCCACCAGTGGCGGCTGGCGGAAAATGCCGGTTCCCGACAATGGCAATTCCGCTGGAATCACAACCAGGACCATCTGTTCGACGACTACAATTTCCGCGCCGATGTCCAGATGGCCAGCGAGACGCTCAGCTCCAACGATCTGAGCCGCAACACCAGCCGCGACGTGATCAGCGGCCAGCTGCGGTCCAATGTGCACGTCAGCCGCAATTTCTCGTTCATGAGCAGCAGCCTGGCCATGACGCGCGACGAACGCGTCAACGCCCGGGATGACGATCCGGCCAACGACAAGCAGATCTACAACCAGACCCTGCCGTCGTTGAGCCTCGGGCTGCGGCAGTGGCAGTTGTTGCCATCGTTGCGCACAGGACAGAAGGGCAGCTTCATCGGCGATCTGCTCCGCGCGACCTATTTCAAGCAATCGTACTCGGGTCGGGCCACGCGATCGCAACATGAGGTGACGACGAGAACCAGCGAGTCGGCCAATGGCAGCTGGTCGCTCGATATGCGGCCGCCGCGCGTGGGCATCTTCAACGTCAGTACCGGTGTGTCGGCCAGTCAAGCCTGGCAACGTTCCACCACCGAGGGCTTGAGCTACGTGGAGCCGGTCGACCCGGATACGGTCGGCACCTTCGCCGACTACTTCGCACGCCTGGAAGAGACAACGTCGACCCTGTCCTTGAACACCAACGCCAACACGACGTTGTACGGTATCTTCCCGGTCAGGATCGGTCGCCTGCAGGCATTGCGGCACAAGTTGCAGATGCGTGCAGGCTATTCACTCTTTCCGAGCCTGGGCGAGAAGCAGCCACGGCGGGAGTCGTATACGCTGTCCGTGAACAACAGCTTCGACGTGAAATATCTCGGACGCGACGGCGCCGATTCAACGTTCACCGAAAAGAAGCTCACGAGCCTGATCGACTGGTCCCTCGGCACGAGCTACAACCCGGCCAGGGACCGCGATTCCCGCTGGGCCGACATCAGCAGCGGCCTCACCATCAAACCGGGATCGAATCGTAATCTCGCCCTGAAGGTGAGCAACACCATCGATCCGTACCGCCGGAGCCTGCTGTCGACCCGCTTCAACTACAGCCTCAATCTGCGCGGCAGAATCGACACGGGCCATCAGCCCGTAGACATCCAGGAGCAGCGTAACGAGACAATTGACCGGCTCGGATTCGACCCGGCCGCTGCCGACACGACCGGCCGTGCGAGCATGTACGACGACGACTACGGCGACGGATTCGACGACGACTTCGAGGATGATTTCGATGACCGGGATCGCGACCGCGGCGGCGGATTCTACGATGGCGGTTTTGCCGGCCTCGAAGATCCGCTCTCCAATCAGGATGGGCAGGATACCACCGAAGGCGGCCGTTTCATTCCGTGGAATTGCGGCGGTTCGATCTCCTACAACCGCGGCACCAGCGGCGATACGACAGTGCGTGCCAACATGTCACTGTCGATGGTGCTGACCAGGAACTGGGATTTCAGTTACCAGTCGTCCTTCGATCTGGGCGAGGGGCGGATCACCAACCAGCGCTGGAGCCTGAACCGCAACCTGCACTGCTGGCGAATCGAGTTCACCCGGATCATCAACAGTCTCAACTCCGAGTACGCCTTCCGACTCTATCTGCTGTCCATGCCCGAAGTGAAAGTCCCCCTCGGAAACGACGACCTGCTCGGCTCGGTGCAAGGCTTGGGTGGCGGCTTCATGCCCTGATCAGACGCCGGCCACGATTACGGTTCTTCCCGTCAGCATGGGAAATCCCGCGATTTCCTGTTGACAGCCCGCACCGATTCGGGGCTATATGGGAAGCAGAAAGGGGGTGAGAACATGAACAAGACGGAACTTACCGAAAAACTGGCCAAGAAATGTGACATGTCGATGAAGGATGCGAAGCTGGCCATCAGCGCCCTTTTCTCCACCGCGCCGCGTGAAGGAATCATCGCGAGTGAGGTAGCCAAGGGGCACAGGGTCCAGATCACCGGGTTCGGCACCTTCGAGAGTCGCAAGCGCAACAAACGCCAGGGCAGAAACCCGCAGACCGGGGAAGCGATCACGATCCCTGGAGGCAAGTACCCTGCCTTCGTAGCTGGCAAGAGTCTGAAAGAGCGAGTGCGCCGATAACGCCGCGCCGGAGCTTAATGAGGGCGGTCGCGACCGCCCTCATCGCATTTCCCGGCGCGTTTTTCTTTTTCCATAGCGATGGTAACGGCAACGTCATATACTTTACGATTCCGGAACTCACGACAACGTATCGTGTACACGGGAAGTTCGACCGGAACGCGCGGCGTGGCGCGCGTTCCGTTGCCAGAGGTACAACGATTCTCGAGATCTTCGACACACTATGCCGGGAAAGGTTGATGATGATGCTGAAACAGATGGGCAAGATCCGTCTCGGATTGGCCTGCCTGTTGGCTCTACTCCTGATCGCAACTATTCCAGGGATGATGCCAACGGGGGGCGCGCCGGGTCAGGCGAGTGCGGCGGAAGACGATTACCGCCAGGTCGTGGTGGTCTACGCCAGCGATTGCAAGGGCAAGATCGAACCCTGTGGCTGAAAAGGCAAGCGTCGTGGCGGGTTGGCCCGGAGGGCCAACTATATGCAGTCGATCTGGGATGAGGACCAACCTGTTCTGTTGCTCGATTCGGGCGACCTGTTCGGCAACCGGAGCCGGGTGGATCAGCAGACCTCGCGCTTCCTGTGCAAGGTCACCGAAACCTTCGGCTACGATGGTATCGGGCTCGGTGAGCGGGATCTCAACTACGGTCTACCGTTTCTGAAGGAGATGGTCGAGGAGTTCAATCTTCCCTTCACCAACGCCAATGTCCGCGACCCGGACACGGGCGAGTTGATCCTGCCCGAATACCTGATCGTCGAGAAGAACGGTATCACGTTCGGTATCTGCAGCGTGCTGGATCCCAAGCAGAAGATCATCACGATGACCTCGCGGGATGCGCCCTTCGAGGTCGCCGATCCCATCGCCACCTTGCGGGAGCTGGTGCCGCGTCTACGGGAGAAGTGCGACACGGTGGTCCTGTTGAGCCACCTGGCCGATCGCGGCACCGAGGAATGTCTGAAGGAAGTCAAAGGCGTCAATATCTGCGTGACCGGTCATTCGTTCCGCAATCTGAAGAGTGAGCGAATCTTTCAGAAAGTGGTGATGCTCGGCGCCGTGCACGAAGGCCGGTTCATCGGACGCGCCGATATCGGCATCAATACCGGCAGTGGCGTGGTGCAATCCGTCTCGGTGACCAATACGAGCCTCGACGAGGCCATTGCCGACGACCCGGTGGTGGCGCAGATGATCGTGGATTTCAAAGGTGAACTGGAAGCGTACAAGCTGGCCCAACGTGCCAAGTTTCCGCGTAATCTCGGTTCGGAGAAGGAGTCGTATCTCGGCGAGGGAACCTGCAAGAAGTGCCATACCGCCGAGTGGTCGCGGTACGTCGAGAGCGCACACCGCCGCGCCTTCCCCACGGTCCGGACAACGGGTATGGACAAGGAACCCGAATGCCTGGTCTGTCATACGACCGGCTATCGCCACTACAACGGTTACGACGACGACAACCGTCAGTTCGCGCATCTGAAGAATGTGCAGTGCGAGGCGTGCCACGGTTACGGCACGGAGCACAGTCGCGAGGGGAAGTGGAGCCGCAAGGCAGCGGACTCCTGCCTGGATTGTCACGATCGAGAGAAACGATCCTGCCCGGACAAGGACAAAGGTCCCGAATTCGAATACGAGACCTACTGGGCGGGCATCAAGCACTAGGGAAGCTGTTTTGACTACGGCACGATCAGGAAACGGCCGACGGCATCTGTTGTCGGCCGTTCTGTGTTCAGCGGTCTGGTTGCTGATACCCACGGCCGGCCGGGCGCTGGACATATTCACCCTGTGGCGGCAGCCCGAGATCCCGCTGCAGATCGTAACCGGCAGCTGGGTCGACTACAGCCACGTTTCCCTGGTGAACGGCCGGCGCGGACAGGACCTGGTACGGATTCAGTGTCTGGCGATCGACGGTGTGGACTCCTCGGACGGTGCCACGGACGCCGGCGGCGGCTGGGTGATCGAGATGGTGCCGCTGGCCGAGGACGTGGCCGGCACGCTCACGCCGGTGCCCGGTGAGGGGCTGTGGCTGCAGGTCTCACAACGTCTGCTGACCCGTGCGGGCCGGCTCATCGACGCGGTGGAGCGGGTGGTGCGCTGGCGGGACGGCAGCCCGGCCGAACTGTCGCCGGACCAGTGGCGCGACGACCCGCTGGTCGTCGTCTCGTTACGGACCGAATTCGTTCCCGAAACGGTCGCGAACCAGGGGAGCGCGGTTCGCGTCGTGCAGGGGCGCTCGTTCACCTGTGATCAGTACGTCATGTCGGCAAGCGATACCGTGGCGGTGGAACTGCCCCAGGGGCGTCTGGAGCAGGTGTCCACCCACGAGGTGAGTGTGGCCGTCAACGCGGACATACCGCTGCTGGGGATCGCCTACGCCGCCGAACGCAACCAGTCGGCGTCCCGACTCGATCCTCCCAGTCGACGTTTCGATCCGCCGCCGCCCCAGAACGAGGTGGAGACCATGGAACTCGTGGCCTTCGGGTTCGACGCATCACCCCTGCTCGGTTCGCATTGACGGTCCGAGAATTTTTGTGGTATAATGCTTCATGCTTACGAACGATCTGAGACACATCAAAAACCAAGCCCACCAAGTCCTGCTGGAAGCCGATCAACCACTTCCCGTACAGCAGATCGCGCGGTGTCTGTTCGGTCCCAGTCGGCACGAGTTGCCGGAAACCCAGGCGGTTGTCCGCACGCTGCTGGGTAGCGATCCCCGTTTCATCGAAACCCATGATTTTCGCTGGTCGGCGCTGGGTGCCCAACATGTCTCGTTGCCGCTCGCCGATGCCAGCTACACCGTGGTCGATCTGGAGACCACCGGCAGTGTCATCGGCATCGACGAGATCATGGAAATCGGCGTGGTCGTCGTGCGGCGCGGCGAGGTCGTCGAGCGGTTCAACAGCCTGCTGTACAGCCAGCGAGACATTCCGCCCTGGGTGTCCAAGCTCACCGGTTTGACCAAGACCGACCTGCAGGGCGCACCGGTCTTCGCCGATATCGCCGACCAGCTTTTCGAGTTGATCGACGGCTCGGTATTCGTCGCCCATGATATCCGCTTCGATCTGCCCTTCCTGCGCTGGGAATTCGGACGCCGGGAGCTGGATATTCCGCGGGTGACCGGATTGTGCACTCTGCGACTCTCGCGCCTGATCTGGCCCGATCTGGAAAGTCGCAGTCTGCCTGACCTCGCACGTCATTTCGAAGTCGTGCATACCGATCCCCACCGGGCGGCCGACGATGCCGAGGCGACCGCGCGGATACTGCAACTCGCGCTGATCAGGGCCAAAGAAATCGGTCTGACCCGGCTGAGCGACGTGTTCTCCTCGACCGATGAGCGGCAGCTTCCCCTGGCCGCAAAAGCTGCGCAGTCGTGAAGCTGCACTGATGATTTTTTTCTTATAAAATTACGTCTGGGTGGGTTGACGGCCGGCAAGGCATGGTATACCATGCGCGGCTGATGTTGTTGTTCCCGGGATGCACAGCGAGGAAGATCATATACCGGGATGGACGCTTCGCCAGCGCCAAGGAGGACCAATGGTCAGCGTCAGGGAAGATGAAGTTCTGATTCGCGACGAGAGTTTCGTCAAGTACGAAAGGCTTTTGACCAAAGCGGAAAACGAAGGCCGCATCGATGGCCCCAACAAATGTCTCACCTGCGGTATGCGGTACACGACCAAGGACGAGGCCGAGGAATGCTGTAAAATTATCCCCTGAAATCGGGGAGAGAGGTCGCTGAGGGCGGCGTTTTCGAGGCCATCGTGAAGATCAGCCAGTTCTGTTCCGTCTGCAAAGAAAATCTCGAGATGGAAGTCGTCCCCACCGGCGGTGACGATGATGACGGTGTGATATGGTTGCGCTGCCCCCGCTGCCAGGGCTTCTTGCCCAAGATCAGCGGTGCCGGTTTCGCCGATGCGGCAGCGAGCGAGACCGCCGACGCAACCGCCGCCGACGCCGACGGCGATCCGGATGGTGAGTCGGTAGTCGAGCGGGATGTCCCGTCGGCCACCGCCGGCTCGGATCTGTCCGGGGAGCCGACGCCCCCGGAATCCGCGACAGCGGATACCGCCACCGAAGACAAGACCACGACGAGCACGGTGACCGACGAGGTCACGCTCGCAGGCCCCACGCCGGATGCGGCGACATCGTCCGACCACGTCGATCTCGACGCCGCAGCGGCCACGGTGCCGGAGACGGTCACGGCGTCGGCTGAATCGCTCCCGACCATCGAATCCCCGGACGCACTCGGCGATCTCGCTGAAGCAGCCGATACGGAGGAATCCACGGCTGCTGCGGAACCCGAGGAACCGATCGCCGAGTACCAGGCGCGGCTGTCGCGCCGGGATCCCCAGGAAGCGGTTCCGTATCGGCCCTGGGACAGCTACGACGAAGGTGATCTCATACATCACCTGGCCTGGGACGACTGTGGCCTGGTGGTCGGCATCGAGTCCCTGCCCGGCAACCGTCAGGTGGTAAAGGTCTTCTTCGAGAAGGCCGGCATCGTGCGGCTGATCATCCAGGACAGCGACCGGCCGTGAGTTCACCCGATGCAGGGCGCCCGGATCGTTGTGGTCTGACAGCGATGTTGGTGCTGCTGTGTGGTCTTCTGGTCGGTTCGGACGCCGGCTTCGCCCAGTTCCCCCACTTCGATCCACCCCTGCGCCATGACCCCGGCGACTCCACCTCGAGGCGTGCCGTGCGCATGTCGTGGGACCGCTTCAGCGACGAGCACACCGACTGGGTGTGCAATCGCCTGGGATTCACCGGTGTTATGCCCGCCGGCGAACGGGGAATCTTCTTCGTGCGGTTTAAATATGTGTCCTTTGATTGCGCGGATCTGTTCGTCCTCGAACGGTGGCCGACCCTGCGCGGCGAGGATGCCGTGGCGCCCGAAGACCCAGGCGAATACGACTGGCCATACGAACGCCGGGTCGTCGGCTACGGGCGTCCGGATCTGGGTGTGGTCGGGCACCTTCGTCTGCCGCTTGTGGACGAGCTACAGTACGGCCTGGCGGCCGGATTGCCCATCGGTGACGATCGTCTCTACCCGTTTGCGGCCGCCGACATTCCGCTCCAGGTCGAACTTCGGAAACTGCTGCGGCTACGGCCGGGCTGGCAACTGACCATACTCGGCGCTTCGATCCACGATCTCGATTCGGGTCGCGCCTATCTACATCCCGACGCCTTCCCCACCGGGAAGCGTATAGGCGCATCGGTGACCTGGCAACCGGCGCCGCGGCGACGATTGACCGTCGGGTGGACCGACGAGCGTTTCGGCAGTGCGCGTTCGTCGCGTCTCGGCACGCGTTACGAGATCCCTTCCGGTTCGCGAAGCAGCTTCAGCCTGGCGGTCGAGCGGGAGATCGTCGGCACCGTGGACCGGCCGGCTGCAACCTATGTGCGTTGCCGCTGGTCGCTGCGTAGCGGCTGATCGTAGCGGCTGATCGTAGCGACTGATCGTGGCGGCTGATCGCGGCGCTTTTCGCCCTGGCCATTCGCGTTTTGCCACGTTCTTCCCCGCGATGCCGTGAGCACACCCAGTTCGTACGCACATGTCATCCCGTTCCACATGGTTCCTTCTGCGGACCGGTGTTTTCCCGTGCTGGTCGGAAACGCTGCGCCGACGGGACGCGGCGAGCGCCGCCATAATCGTGGCATACCGCTTGCCCTCAAGGATCGATGCGCCAGGTTACTGGTGCTGTAGCGGTCAGAACGGAAAGGTGCTTCGTGTCGCGATGTCAACTACAGGCCGGACCCGAGCTCGTCGAGGAGATCACGCGTTTTCTTCGGCGGTGGGAAGCGGCCTGGTCTCATCAGGGTCGAACGTTGCCCGCGAGTCGCGAATGCCGCCGTCTGGGCGAGACCGAGCTGGCGGCGGCGCTGGAATCCTGCTGCCGCCTGTCGGCGTATCTCCAGCACGAAGCCGTCGACCTGGCGGACCTGAACGATTACCTGCAGTTCCTGAATCACGAGCTGCGAACGCCGCTGACCGCCGCCGAGACCGCGTTGCGTTCCCTCAGCTCACCGACGGCGCCGCCCGACGACGCGGCGCAACGCGAACTGATCGACATCGCGATGCGGAATCTCCGGCGCCTGAATCGCACCGCGGCCTGGTGCGAGGACTATCTGGCCGGTCGTACGCCGGCCGATCCGGTCCGGAGTCCCGAAAACCGCGTCCACACGCTGGTGGCCGGCGCCGCCGGCGACTTCCCCGATGTGATCACGCTGGAGTTCGGCGATGCGGCCGCGCCGCGCATGATGTGCGGCGATGGCGCACTCTTTTGCCGCTTGCTGCGTCAGGTGCTGCGTGCGCTCCACTACCTGGCGCCGGGCGTGCCGCTGGCTTTACGGGTGGAAGTGCGCAACGGCCACGACGACCTCGATGCCGAGCTGCAGCTGACCTTCACCTTCCACACCTCGACGGCAACCGAGGCCAGGGTCGGCAATGTCGCCCGCACCCAGCTGGTCAGCCCCGACCGGCCTGCGGACGACGAACTGCCGCGCCTGCTCCAGTTCACGGTGTCGCCCGGCTTGCAGGACGTGTTTGGCGCTCGCCTCGAACCCGTCGTCGAACGCCGGCACAACGGTCCCGTGCTGGCCATGTCCGTGCCCATCACCGGCCCGGCCGCTGTCGGCGAACCAGGCGCCTGATTCCAGCTTCGGCGCTCGCTCGTCCACCGATCGTGGACCGGGTGCGAACACGAGTCGCTATCGAACAATCCGGGCTAGACGCCGACCGGGGCCAATGCTAGTGTCCGTTCGATCACTATACGGTTCACCAGCAACACCAACGTGTCGGCGCCTCGTCACGGTCCTACGCTAGACACGATGGAGCCTCCGCATGCGAGATTCCAAGCCATTCGACGACCCCGATGGTGCACCAGGATCGAGCCAGCTGGCGACACTGGGTCTGGTGCACGATCTGAATCAGCACCTCAGTGTCGTCCTGGGTCGTACGCAACTCCTGCTCGATCTGGATCCCGATCCCCAGGCGCGACGTCATCTGGAGCTGATCATGGTCGCCGCCGGCGACGCCGCGGCACGCGTGCGCAGTCTGCTGGACGCAGGCCGGTCCACCGCTGCCGCGTGCGCTGCGCCGATCGCGACCGTACCGTTGCGTGATATTGTGAATACCTGTCTCGAACTCACCGGCGACCGGCGTCGGCGCCTCGAAAGCGCCGGTGACGTTGCGTACACGATCCGCAATACGATCGCGGAAGAACACCTGGTTGCCGTCCCACCGTCCCAGTTGCGCGATGTTCTCAACAATGTGCTCATCAATGCCTGCGAGGCCATGCCAGGTGGGGGTGAACTGGCACTGAGCAGTCACCGGCAGGGGCCCGACAGCCTGGTGCTGACGGTAACCGATCGGGGCGCTGGCATGGATGAGGCGACCGTCAGTCGCGTCTTCGAGGTGGGTTTCTCGGCGCACAAGGAACAGGGGCACGGTATCGGTCTGGCGATCAGTCGTCAGCTGCTGGCGGGATTCGGCGGGACAATCGAGTTGCGCAGCCAGCAAAACGTCGGTACGACGGTGGTCGTGACCTTGCCGGCGGCGACAGATACCGGTGATCCGCGCGCCGATACGCCGCTGCCGGCGACCGAACCCGGTCAGCGGACTGGACAGACGGCTGACGCTGCCGCCGGTCGGAGTTTGCGGATCATGGTCGTCGACGACGAACAGCCGGTTCGCGACATGCTGCAGGATTTCCTGGTCGCCGACGGCCACCGGCCGCTGGTCGTCCACAACGCGAAGCAGGCCCTCGCTGCCTTCGCGACGCATTCCTTCGACGTACTGATCACCGATCTGTCCTTGCCCGGCCGGTCGGGATTGGCTCTGGCCCGGCGCGTGCGCACCCTTGACGACCGGATAGCGATCGTACTGATCTCGGGATGGGGAACCGAGAGCACCATTGCCGAGATAGATCCCGCGATCGTCGATCTGACCACCCACAAGCCCGTCGATCTCGTCAGGCTCCGGGACGTGCTGAGCCGGGTTGCCTCGGGACGGTCTCTACGATCTCTACGCAATGGTGGCGGCAGCTGAAGCGGTTCGTAAAAGGAGTACCAGTGAAATTCCCTGACGCCCGGCGTCGCCGGCCCGCCCTGGTTGTGGTGATCGCGTTGCTGGCCGCCGTGGCGGCGCACACGGCCGACGCCCAGCCCGAGACCAATCTACTTTTCTGTGCGCCGGTCGATACCCTGACGTTGCCGCCGGGCAAAATCACCGGATTGACCTGGATCGGGGCCGATACCCTGGCTGTGCTGACCGACATTCCCGATTCCCTGACCGAACTGGGTCACCGGCAGGTGGCGCTGGTATTCCAGGACCGGTACGGTGCCGTGCTGCGGCAGGAAGATTTTACCGGCACACTCGCTCGCGGGCTGGCTTACGATGGCGAGTTTCTCTGGAGTTGCGGCGATGACGACGAAGGCGGATCGATCCTCTATCAGATCGATGCGGATACCTGTTCGGTGAAAGAGGCGTTTCCCACGCCGGGCCATGCGCCGGTCGGCCTGGCCTGGGACAGCAGATACGTCTGGATCAGCGACCGCGACAGCGGTCGTCTCGACCGATTCGATCCCGAAACCGGCGCCATCACCCGGTCCGTCGTGACACCCGGGTTCAGTCCGTACGGCGTAAGCTGGGACGGGCGTTATACCTGGATCTGCGACAGCGGTACCGGTCGCCTGTACCGACTGGTCGGCTCGCGCCGCAACTGGAACGCAACGGTCGATGTTGAGTCGTTCCTGTTCCGGGGCAGCGATGTGTTGCTGGCCCACGACGGCGCGGCGCTCTGGATGCACGCCCGTGGCGATTCCGTGGCGGTACGGCTCCAGTTCTACTAGTCCAGCCGCTGCGCCGTCGCCGACCGATGGAATAGGGGAAAGTGGAGGTGCTCATCAAATAAAGATTTATTTATATATGCTATTATAAGACTGCTTGACACTTGTGCCGGGCTGGGAGATGGTTTGGCCTCCGATCGCAGGTGAGAGTTAATGGCGTAGCGGTATGTGATCTTGACAGGATTGCAGTATCCCATTAGCGTGTCATACGATAATCGATATCATTTCCTGACTCTCTGTGGACGCCCCGACATAGTGAGGTCAAACAATGGTGTTAGTTGACAGAAACTCGGAAATCGATGAGCAGCTGCTCAAAGAAAAAGCCGAAGCCTTTCAAGAATTCATCCAGCGGAAGAACCTGAAGACGACCCGCCAGCGAACGACGATAGTCCGTGTATTCTTCACGATGCGTGGGCATATCTCGGTCGAAGAACTCCTGCACGAGGTCAAACGTGTCAATCCCAAGATCGGCTATGCCACGGTCTACCGGACGCTGCATCTGTTGGTGGAGAGCGGATTGGTCGAGGAACGGCGCTTTGGCGACGGTCTGGCTCGGTACGAAGGACGCTCGGAAGTCGAGCATCACGATCACATGATCTGTCTCGAATGCGGCAAGATCACCGAGTTCTTCGATCCACAGCTGAAGTCGATTCAGGAACGGTTGGCCGCCGAGAACGGGTTCCAGATTTTCAAGAGCCGACTTGAACTCTACGGTATCTGCAAGGACAAGGCTGCCTGCCAGACGCATCAGAAGGCCAAGGTCGGTCACGCCTGATGACCGGGTAGCGGCGATCCGACGTGAGCTGCAGTTATTTTGCACGGTCCGCTGCCGGGCCGCGCGGTTTAGCGTATTGGGGCTTCTCGTTGCGGGGAGCCTCATGTATTTTATACCCGTATCCGGAGCGGGTTCGTCCACGGCAGGACCGCCGGGCGACCGCCTACCGAATGACGAGAACAACGCCCGGGACCGAGGACCAACACCCGTGGAACAACCGGCCGTATCCAACAGCAACCAGGTCCGTATGGCGCCGACCGGCGAATGGCGGCGTATCGAGATAGATGGAGGCGCGCTCGAACGCAACCTGTCGCAGTTCGCGGCTCGGCTGCACGGGGGCGCCCGGTTGCTCGCGGTTGTCAAGGCCAACGGTTACGGTCACGGTCTGGTGATCGCCGCGCGGGCTTTTGTCGCAGGCGGCGCGCATATGCTGGGCGTCCACACCCTCGACGAGGCGCTCTGTCTGCGTGAGGCCGGGATCAGCGATCCGGTGTTGATACTGGGGCCGTTGCGTGAATCGGAAATCGGCCCGGCAGCACACCAGCAGGTGGAAATCACCGTGGCATCGGTAGCGGCGGCCCGAGCGGCCGTGCGGGCCGCGGCCGCGGGTATCGATTGTCGGGTCCATCTGAAAGTGGAAACCGGCGTGCACCGGCAGGGCATTGTGGAGGGGGAACTGCCCGAGGCGCTCCGTCTGCTCGACGCCGCGCCGGACGTACACCTGGTGGGGGTTGCCAGCCATTTTGCCGACATCGAAGATACCACCGACCACCGCTTTGCCCAGCGGCAGGAACATCGCTTCGATGCATTCCTGGCCGCGCTCGCCGAGCGTGGTCACACGACCCTGTGTCGGCACATGTCGTGCAGTGCGGCGGCGATTCTCTGGGATCGCGCCCAGCGCGACCTGGTGCGGGTGGGCATCGCGGGTTATGGTGTCTGGCCCTCGCGCGAAACCCTCGTTTCGGCACAAGCCGCCGGGAAGAACAACCTGGCTCTCGAACCGGCAATGACCTGGAAATGTCGTGTTTCACAGGTCAAACAGGTTCCCGCCGGTGAAACCGTGGGGTACGGGTGTACCTGGAAAGCGATGACCGACACACGTATCGCGGTATTGCCCGTGGGGTACGCCGACGGCTACGCCCGCGCGCTGTCCGGACAGGCGTATGTGCTGATCCGGGGCCGGCAGGCGCCTTTGCGAGGTCGAATCTGCATGAATCTCTGCATGGCCGACGTGACCCACATCGAAGACGCGACGGCCGGCGACTGGGCGGTGTTGCTCGGTCGGCAAGAAGACGAGCGTATCAGCGCGGAACAGCTTGCCGCCTACTGCAATACCATCGCCTACGAGGTGCTGACGTGGCCGGGTGAAAGCTGGCGCCGCGACGTGGTCTGACCGCGGTCGGCGGACCGCCGCCGCGAAGGGAGCAGCATGTTCAAGGACATAACCAGGTTCTTCAAGGATCGGATCGCGCCCGCGGCGAAAGATTCCGGTGATCGTGGTCATCCGCTGGAGGTGGCGACCTGCGCGCTTCTGCTCGAGGTCGCCCATGTGGACAACGAATTCAGCGCCGGCGAGCGAAAGACCATCGCCGGATTGCTCAGGCAGCGCTTCCAGCTGACTCCGGAAGAAGCGGGCAGCTTGATCGAGATGGCAGATCGGGAACGAACGCAAAGTACCGATATGTATCAATTCGCCCGGTTGATCAACAAGGAGTTCTCCCGATCGCGCAAGCTCGCCGTACTCGAACTACTGTGGCAGGTCGTGTACAGCGACGGCGTGCTCGAAGCGCACGAAGATGCCCTGATGCACCGCATGAGCAACTTGCTCGGTCTGCGTCACGAGGAGTTGATCGCGCTGAAGCTCAAGATCAAGAAGCAACAGTAGCGTTTGCGGCGCACGACGGTGCCGAGGGTCAAGGGCCGTTTACACTCGCCAGCTGTCTGTACCGGCCGCACGACACGTGTTCCCATAGGTACACTCCCCACGACGTGAATTCCCCGGATTTCGCCAAACCAACGCCATAACACCTTGATCGTGCACCATTTGCGTCGGAACGCCGCCGGCTGGCACTCGGCGTGCTGATCGGTCAATGTACGACGCGCGTGATTGATTGTCTGTGGCGAACAAGGTGGCGGAACGCCGCGAGGAGGAAATCCGATGAATCGTTTTCATTTCACGTCCGTTCTCTGTACCGCGCTGCTGCTGCTGGTGGGACTCACCGGCTGCAGCGAGGATTCCGGCTCGCTCAACGAGAGTCAGCAGGTGGCGGTAGACGACTACGATCAGATCGACCTGAGCAAGGACAACGGCGGACTGACCGCCACCGACGAGCTGGAAGCCTTCGGTGATCCGGATCTGCTCCTGGAAGCGTTGGCGGACGACGAATCCACGGTGGGCGACGTCTGGGCGGAGAGCGTCGAGGTACGGGAACTCGAACGCCTGGCCGACCAATATACCGATCCGAACCATCCGGCGCGTCCCCGTTTCACCTTCCTGCGGATCAAGTGGGGCCAGCTCGACGCCGAGCCCGATACACCCGATGGCAGCCGGCTGGACTGGACCGGCGAGCTGAGCGTCGACCGCGGTTTCGTGATCGTCCGCCGCATCGTCCGCTTCGAACGTCCGTACGACCACGTGGTGCGACCGCGCCTGGACCGTCATACGGTGAACTGGGTGTCCCACACCGGCCCGCATTACGACGGCATCCTGATCGAGATCATCGAACCGCCGGCCGACCCGGATGACAAGGCCAGGCCCGAGGAAAACTACCTGCACTTCCGGACCGGCATGCTCGAGCAGTCGTACCTGGTCTCCGAACTGGCTGATCTGGACGAGATCGTCCTGGTCGACGATCTAGGCAACGGCGTCCACTTCAACGGCTTCAGCCTGACCGACATCTCGCTCTGCCCCAAGGGCTTCCTATCGGCGCGCTGGGCGCCCACCAGCAACGACGAGCCCGACAGCAACGGCAATCTCGTCATGGGTCACTACCGTGGCCGCTGGGTCGGACTGCATGGGCACCTGAAGGGTTTCTTCCGCGGCGCCTACGGATTGAATGCCGACGGCGAGCGGGTGTTCGTCGGCAAGTACATCAGTCGTGCCGGACTGTTCCGCGGCTTCTTGCGAGGTACCTGGGAGCCCGATGACGGTGGTCTGCACTGGAGCGAATTCCACGGTCACTGGGTCGGCGCGGCCGAGGTGATCGAGGGCGTTCTCGGCGGTCGGGCCTACAACGTGCCTGGTCGCGAGGGTGGTTTCCTCGAAGGTCGCTGGACGGCAGTCTGTGATGATGAGGCAGTAGCGAAGATCTACTAGTGTAGCGTGCGGTCCCTACCGTATACGCACCCCGGCGGACGGAACAAGCCAGCCGTCCGCCGGGGATATTTCGTTCAGGCCAGGTTCA
This sequence comes from uncultured Fibrobacteraceae bacterium, assembly GCA_964384055.1. Lineage (GTDB taxonomy): Bacteria > Krumholzibacteriota > Krumholzibacteriia > LZORAL124-64-63 > LZORAL124-64-63 > CAYLIV01. The sequence goes on along the minus strand of CAYLIV010000001.1, from coordinate 176,578 downwards.
GCTGGATCGACTTGGGCTTGATCAGCGGATGCTGATTGATCTTGCGCCGCATCTCGATGACCAGGTCGATGCGTCCGGTGATCGTACCGGAGCCGCGCACCTCGTAGTGATGGGCCGGTGCGTAACTCTCGATGCCCTTCGCCTTGGGATCGATCACTACCTCACGTTCGAAATCGACCAGCCTCACGCCCCGGGGCAGTTCCTTGAGCAGGTCCATGATCTCGATGTCGTATCGCAGGGCGTAGGCATCGAATTTGAAGTGAAACGAGGCCGACCGGATATGACGGCAGGAAACGAGTTCCAGACCGGTTTCCTGCTTCATGCGCCTGGCGACCTTCTTGAGCCGTTTGGTCGTCGAGTTGTCGAGTACCACGTGAACGTCCCGCGGGCGCAGCCGCACCAGTTCGGCCAGTCGCTCGCCGATCCCTTCGTGGGCGACATCATCGTCGAGGCAGCAGTACGCGGTGGTGTCCTCTCCGCTACCCAGGAGGAATCCGGAGATAAAGCCGAAGATGACCTTCGGCGGACCTTGAATCTCAACCTCGTAAAAGGTCCGTCTGGTCGAACCGCTGCGCGTTGGGGTGGCCATGCTTCTCTCCTCAGACGAAGAAGACGAATGTGACGATCACGAAGATCGGGACCAGGAACGGCACCGAGTATTTCACCATGTAGCCAAAGAAGCTCGGCATGGGAATTCCGGCCTCCTCGGCAATGGCCTTGACCATGAAATTCGGCGCGTTACCGATATACGTGTTCGCGCCCATGAACACTGCGCCGACGCTGATCGCCGTGAGATTGCGCACGAAGGTGTTGTCGGCGGCGACATCCCGGACATATCCCAGCATGCCGGGAATCTCGGCCTCGGTCCGGCCCAGATCGCCCAGCGCCGCGTTGAAGAAGGTCAGATAGGTCGGTGCGTTGTCGAGGAAGCTCGACAGAACACCCGTCGCCCAGAAGTAGCGTACAGGGCCCTGGACGGCGGTCGTCAAGCTGGCCAGCGCGCCGTCGGGTCCAGCCTTGAGGATGGCCAGTGCAGGGATGATCGTCATGAAGATGCCGGCGAACAGATAGGCGACCTCGACGATCGGAAACCACGAGAACTCGTTCTTCTCGCGGATGCTCCTGCGGGTCGTTCTCAGACTCAGCAGGCCCATCAGGATCAGGAAGGAATCGCGGATCCAGTTCTGCAGCTCGACCTCGACGTGGCCGTAGATGGGAACCTGGGTCATCCGGACCGCGCCCGAGAAGATTACCGCGCCCATGACGCCCAGCAGAAATACCAGATTGTGCAGGCCCTCGATCTTGATGCCGCCTTCGCCCGGCTTGATTTCCGGCTCGCCGGTTTCCCGCCGGTGGAAATAGGTGTCCACCGCGAAGAATGTGGCCAGCAACAGGACGACCGCCAGTATCATGTGCGGCAGCAGCCCGGTCGTCACCCAGAAAAACGGTACGCCGTGCAAGAAGCCCAGGAACAGCGGCGGGTCGCCCAGTGGCGTCAGGCTGCCGCCGATGTTCGCAACCAGGAAGATGAAAAAGACGACGATGTGGACCTTGCGGACGCGCCACGCATTCGCGCGCAGGACGGGCCGGATCATCACCATCGCCGCTCCGGTGGTCCCGATCCACGAGGCCAGTACCGTACCGATCAACAGGAGCACCACGTTGACCCGCGGCGAGCCGCGCAGGGAACCGCCGACATAGATGCCGCCGGCAACCGTGAACAGCGCCCACAACAGAATGATGAACGGGATGTAATCGATCAGGTAGATGTGCAGGATCGACTGCAGGGCCGTGGACTTCATGACGATCAGGAAGGGAATCGCGAAGATCAGCGCCCAGAAGGTCGACACCTTGGGAAAGTGGTGGTGCCACAGGTGCGGGGCGACCAGCGGGCCGAGGGCGATGGAGAGCAGGATCCCCGCAAACGGGATCGCGGTCCAGAGGGGGAGAAGGCCGACCGGATCCACATGATCGTCATGCGCATCCCCGTGACCGGAATCGTGCGCCGGATCGGCGCGGCCGGCGTCATCGTCGTGGTGCGGTGTCGACACCGATTCCCCAGGGGACGTCTCCGGCTGTGAGGCCGCAAACCCCTGATCGGCCAGCGCGAGTACCCCCGTCACAAACACGGCCGTCAGTACGAGACCAAGTATCGATGCGCGAGCCGACCGATACCGAATACTCATGTTTCCTCCAACCTACGCACAGTTGCCAAGGATGAACCGGGCACAACCACCCTGCTCGGGTGGCGAAGCCCGGCGCTTTCAGTTTCGACCAGGAATCTCGAACCTAGGCGAACACATAATCCATGTCAATAATTGGTCGGCGGTGGATGACGGGTACTCGAAAGGGTCGCGGTCACCAGCGCCGGGCCGTGTATCCAACAGCCCGGCGTCCGGCAAAAACAGACTAGATCTCGATCATCTCGTCGTCAGTCAGTGGAATGATCCGCATGAGCCGGTTAGGGACTCGCCGCACCGGCGCGGTCGGCATGTGAGCGATTGTGCGCTTGCGTAGGGAGCGTAAGGGTGCCGCACGCGCCCGGATAGACGGTCCCGGATGTCGTTTCCCTAGGCGAGTTTATATTTCTCGATCCGGTACACCAGTACATGCCGCGCGATACCGAGATAGGTGGCGGTACGTGATTTATTGCCGTCGCAGCGGACCAGCGCGCGGCGGATGATCTCCTTTTCCAGGTCCGGCAGGGAGAACCCGCCGGCCGGCAAGGTAGCGGGCAGCAGCTCGGCCGGCGCGCTTGCCCCGATCGACTGCTGGCGGGGGAGCGCCGGTTGGTCGGTGGCGGACCGGGTCAGATCGTCCTGTGTCAAGCGGTCCGTTTGCCGGAGCAGTACCAGGCGCTGGTTCAAGTTCTTCAGTTCCCGCACGTTTCCGGGCCAGGGCGCCTCGCGAAGACGCTCCAGCAGCGCCGGATCGGTTTCGATCGGCACCGCGGCGTGCTGTTGCGTGAAATGCTCCCAGAGCAGCGGTATGTCGTCCGGTCGCTGTCGCAGCGCGGGCAGCCGCAGCTGGATGACGTTCAGTCGGAAGTAGAGATCCTCGCGCAGCACGCCCTGCTCGACGGCCTGGTGGGGATCGCGATTGGTTGCGCAGACCAGGCGGAAATCCACCGGCACCGAGGCGCTGGCGCCGACCGGATCCACCTGCTTGGTCTCGAGCACACGCAGCAGCTTGGGTTGCAGGGACGGGGGCAGTTCCGCGATCTCATCGAGGAACAAGGTGCCGTCGGTAGCGGCACGGATGCGTCCGGTCGACCCGCGGTGGGCGCCCGTGAAAGCGCCGCGCGTGTGACCGAACAGCTCGGATTCCAGCAGTTCGGCCGGAAGTGCACCGCAGTTGACGGCCACGAAGGGGGAATCCCAGCGCTCGGAAAGGTCATGGCACGCCCGCGCAACCAGCTCCTTGCCGGTACCGCTTTCCCCCGTGATCAGCACCGTGGCGTCGGTCGGCGCAACCCGGGCGACCTGGGCCATCAGGCGAGACATGACCGGCGATTCGTAAATCAGCGACGCCGCATCCGCTTTTTGCCTGAGCAGCAGCCGCAGGTTCCGGTTGTCGGTCTCGAGCCGGCGTTTACGCAGGGCTTGTTCGACGGTGGCCTGCAGCTCGTCCCGGTCGAATGGCTTCAGGATGTAGGTGAAGGCGCCCATCTTCATGGCGGCGACCGCCTGTTCCACCGATCCGTGGGCCGTCAGGACGATCACCGGCGGCGGTGGCACAGCGGCATCGAATTCCGTGTGAGCGCCGGTCGCCGCGCCGTCACCGGACGGATCGCCGCCCGCCGCCTGGATATGGGCCAGCACCGCCATACCGTCACGACCGGGCATGCGGACATCGGTCAGCACCAGGTCGGGTTCGTCGGCGTCGAAGCAGGCGATGCCCGCGTCACCCGAAGCGGCGGTCCGCACGTCGTGACCGGCCTCGCCGAGGATGTAGGTGACGACTTCACGGAGATTCGTGTCATCGTCGATGAGCAGGATCCGGGCCATGGATCAACCTCCTCGTTCCCGGGGCAAGGTCACGCGAATGCTGGCGCCGTGGCCGACCGGCGAGACGACGGCGATGGTGCCGCCGTGGTCATCGACGATGCGCTGGCAGATGGCCAGTCCCAGGCCGGTGCCGTCTTCCCGTGTCGAGTAGAAGGGTGTGCCGAAGTGCTCCAGACTTTCGTCCGTGAAGCCGGGGCCGTCGTCGGCGACTGTAAAGGCGAGCTGGTTGTCGTCGGCGGTGATCGTGAGTTCGACCCGGCCCCGGGGACCGGCTGCCGCCGCCGCGTTGAGCAGCAAGTTCAGGAGCAATTGCCGGATCTGCTGGGCGTCGCCGTTCAGGTGCAGGTCCGTTTCCGGCGTCACGCGCAGCGACGTCTCCGGCGCGTTCTTGCGCTGGCCCAGCAACTCCAGCGCCGCGCCGGCTTCCTCGGCGAGATCGAAGAGGGCGCGGCGCGCCGTTGACGGTCGCGCGAATTTCAGAAAGCGGGTCAGGACGTCGTTCAGCCGCCCGGTCTCGGCGCCGAGGATCTGCAGTAGCCGCCCCTTCGGACTGTCCTGCGGGAAGTCGTCGGCGATCACCTGTGCCGACGCCTTGATCGACGCCAGCGGATTACGTATTTCATGGGCCAGTCCGGCGGAAAGCTTGCCCACCGCCGCGAGTCGAGCCGATCGGATCAGCTCCGTTTCCATGGCCGTCTTCTCGTCGAGCGCTGCCCGCAGGCTGGCGGCCGTCGTTTCCAGCCGGCGGCGAATCCGGGTCTCGCGCGAGACGAGCACGCCGCTCACCAGCCCCACCGCCACGTACAGGATCATTTCCAGGATCTTCTCGAGGGTGGGCGCCGGATCGAAGCCGATGAATCCGAACGCGTGGGGGATGTAGACGGCGCAGACTATCACCGCGGTGGCCAGGCCGGCGGGCCAGCCGCCGCGAAAGGCGGCCAGAATGATCGGGAAGTAGTACAGACGCCGATAGATGCCGTGAGCCGCGTGGATGTGCATGGCGGTATTGTAGTGCAGCAGGGTCACGAGCAGCACCATCGCCCCGATCAGCGCGTAAGTCCGCAAGGGACTGCCTCGTTCGAGCCAGCGTCGCGAAAGTTCGGTCGGCAGCGCGTCCATCGAATCCTCCTTGTTCCCGGCACAGTCTGTCGACTCACAGTGTAGTGAGGTTTGAAGAATATTCTTCAAGAATTTTCTCCACACTCGGTGATGGAACGCCGTAACGCTATTGATTACAACGAAAACACGCTGGTACGGATTCTGCATTGACTGTCTGGTCAGGCGGTGCCGACAGGTGTGGCGCCGCCGTTACGAAGGAGCTTGATGATGACGGTGATCGTCAACGCGGTCGTGCTGCTGCTGCTGGCCGGATTGATCTGGCGCGTCGTGGCGGAGTTCCGGTCTCGTTACGACGACGACTTCGCGGCTCGCGAGCCTGGCTGCGACAACAATCGTGGGGAGAAATGACGATGCCGCACTCTCGTTCTGTACGACGCGCAGGCACCGCAACCGCCATCGCCACCGCGCTGGCATGGGTTCTCCTGACCGCGGCAACCCTGCTGACGCCGCTGGTGCTTGGTCCAGCCAATGCCGCCGGGCAGCCCCCAGCGGCCGACGGCCGTATTGCCTGGTTCGACCACATCGAGCCGTCGACGCGCCAGCTCCTGGACCACTTCCAGGTGCGGCCACGCGAGGCGCTGGGCGCGGCGCCGATCCTGGCAGACTATCTCGGCCATGCCGTCCTGTTCAATCCGCGGGTGCACGCCGCCTACCATGGCTGGCTCGCGTCGGTCGCTTCTGCCGATGCCGCCGGCGCCTGGCCCGATCCGAATTTCAGCTACGGCGAGATGCTCGTGCCGGTCGAGACGAAGGTCGGACCGCAGCAGCGCAGTTTCTCGTTGCGCCAGACCGTTCCCTGGTTCGGTGTGACCGGACTGCGCAGCGAAGCCGCGCGGCGGCAGGCCGACGCGGCGCGCGCCGGGCTCGATGCCGCGTTGCTCGAGATCATCTACGAGGTGCGGCGCCAGCACGCCGAACTGGCCTACCTCGGCCAGGCGATCGCCGTCACCGGACAGCACCTCGGTTTGCTCGAGCAGTGGGAGGCGGTGGCTCGCGTCCATTATGAGACGGGACAGGGCGGGTACGAACAGCTGGTATCGGTGCAGATCGAGCGGGCGACCCTCGAAGCACGGCTGGCCGGTCTCGAGGACCGCTGGACCGCGGTAACAGCGGCGTTCAACCGCGTCTGCGGCCGCCATGTCGATGCGGTGGTGCCCGTCCCCGAACCGCCGATCCCGATGGAACTGGAACTGGACCGGGAGCGTGTGCGACAGCAGGTGCTGCAATTCAATCCCACGCTGCGCGAACTGAGCCACCAGCGGGACGGACTGCAGTGGCGTGAACACCTGGCCGCCAAGGCCGCGCTGCCGGCGCTCGCGGTGGGGCTCGATTATATCCAGACCGGCGCCGCGGACGATCCGCTGTCGCCGGACAGCGGCAAGGATCCGCTCGTTGCCCGCTTCTCCGTCACACTGCCGCTGTGGGGCGGGTATGGCGCTGTGGAGCAGGCCGCCGTCAGCCGACGTCTGGCCGCCGAAGCGCGTCTGCGCGACGAGGAGGCCGGCATGCTGGCCCGGCTCGCCGAGACCTTGTTCAACTACGACGAATCCCGCCGCGTTCGCCGGCTCTACGACCAGACCCTGTTGCCCAAGGGCCGGCAGTCGCTTGCGGCCATGGAAGCCGCGTTCCAGGCAGGACGGGTCGATCTGCGCGCCGTACTCGAGGAAAAACGCAGGTTGCTCTCCTTCGAACTGGCCGTGGCCCGCGCCGGCGCCGACTGCCTGATCCAGCAGGCGGCGCTCGAACGGCTGACCGCACGGCCGGTCGCATCCCCGTTCGTGGCAAACAGCGTTCCGGACCCATCCGACCGAGAGGATAGACCATGATGCCCTCGAAGCTGCAGCATCCGCAGGCCAGGCGCTGGCTGCTGGCCGCCGTGATCGTGCTGGCCGCCACCGCCGGTTACCTGCTCGGCGTTACCGCCCGTCCGGGCGAGAACCGAGATCGCGGCGGTTCAGGTGCGCCTGACGGTGGCGCGGCCGCGGCAATGCCGGCTGACAGCGAGTGGACGTGCTCGATGCATCCGCAGATCATCCTTCCCGATGAGGGGCAGTGTCCCATCTGTTTCATGGACCTGATTCCCCTGGAGAAGAACGCCGTCGAGGGCCTCGATCCCGACGACCTGATCCTGACGGATGCCGCGGTGGCGCTGGCCGATATCGCCACCGAAGCGGCACGGCGCCGTTTCGTCGAGACCGAGATCCGACTGGTGGGCGCCGTTACCTACGACGAGACACGCACCGCGCACATCGCGGCCTGGGTGCCGGGTCGGCTCGATCGCCTGCACGTGGCGTTTACCGGGCAGACCGTCGCGCGAGGTGATCGTCTGGCCGAGATCTACAGCCCGGAACTCTACGGTGCGCGGGCCGAATTGCAGGCCGCCGCCGACGCCTGGCGTCGATCCGCCGATCACGGCGAGCGTGCTCGGCAGCAGGCACGGGCGACTCTCCAGTCGGTTCGCGAACGCCTGCGCTTGTGGGGGCTGAGCGAGGAGCAGATCGCCGAGCTGGAAAACGGGAGCAGTGCCGCTGCGCCGGACGCCGCGCAGCCGGCCGAGCACCTGACCTTGCGTGCGCCGCTGGGCGGCGTGGTCGTGGCGAAGAACGCCGTCGAGGGTATGTACGTCGCGGCCGGTCACACCCTCTACACCGTTGCCGATCTGTCGCGCGTGTGGGTCCGGCTCGAAGCCTACGAAAAGGACCTCGACCGGCTGCGGGTCGGCCAACCGGTGCAGTTCACGGCAATGGCAGCACCCGGACGTGATTTCACGGGTACGATCGCCTTCATCGACCCGGTGCTCGATCCGGCGACCCGCACGGTCGGCGTGCGCGTTGAAGTGGACAACCGTGAGGGCTTGCTCAAGCCAGGCCTGCTGGTCAAGGCGCGTTGTCTGGTCACCCTCGATGCCGACGGCCGGCCGGTGAGCGACCGCGACACCGCGGCGCCGCCGCTGACCATCCCCGCGACCGCAGCGCTCTTGACCGGTGAGCGGGCGATCGTCTATGTCCGCAACCCTGGCCCGCAACCGATCTTCAGCGGTCGGGAGGTGGTGCTAGGCGCGCGTGCCGGCGACTGGTACCACGTCGTCGACGGCCTGGCGGAAGGCGAGCTGGTGGTGACCAGCGGCAATTTCAAGATCGACAGCGCGCTGCAGATCCAGGCGCGGCCGAGCATGATGAATCCGGCGTCGACAACGGGCGGCACAACCCTCGAGGCGGGCAGTGCTCCCCCGTGTTTCGTGGATCGGTTGACCCATATCCTGGCCGCGTATCTGCCGCTGCAGCAGGCGCTCGCCGCCGACGACGATAGCGCCGCGGCGACGGCGGGGCAGGCGGTGGCCGCCGCGCTGGCGACGGTGGCCTGCGCCGAGGACCATCTGTCCGAGCTGGCGCGGGAGCCCTGGCGGGACATGTACCGCGCCATGGAGCGGGCGGCCACGCGTCTCGTGCGGGCCGGCGACATCGACCGCCGTCGCGCAGCCTTCCAGCCTCTGTCCGACAATCTCTGGGCAGCCTTGGCGGCCTTCGGCGCCGAGCCGGCGCAGTCGGTGGGTTTGTTCCACTGCCCCATGGCTTTCGACGATGCCGGCGCGGACTGGATCCAGACCGGCGAGACCGTCGCCAATCCGTATTACGGGGCGAAGATGTTACGCTGCGGCTATCTGAAGCAGCCCCTGGTGAGCGAGGAAACCGATGAGTGATCGAGCCCGCCAAAACCGGAATGGAGCTGCGCGATGACACCGGACGAGCCATTGGGGCCCCGCACGTTGATCGATCGTATCATCCTGTGGTGCATCGACAACAAGCTGGTGGTGATCCTGTTGCTGCTGCTCGCCGTCGGCGGAGGCCTGATGGTGGCTCCGTTCGACTGGCATCTCGGCGGCCTGCCGCGCGACCCGGTGCCGGTCGACGCCATTCCGGATCTCGGCGAGAACCAGCAGATCGTGTTCACCAACTGGCCGGGCCGCTCGCCCCAGGATGTCGAGGACCAGGTGAGCTATCCCCTCACGGTCGCCCTGCTTGGCGTGCCCGAGGTACGCACCGTGCGCAGCTACTCGTTCTTCGGCTTTTCGAGCATCTACGTGATCTTCCGGGACGAAGCTGATTTCTACGACTCGCGCTCACGCATCCTGGAAAAGCTGGCCAGCCTGGCGGACAACACGCTGCCGCCCGGCGTGACACCCACGCTCGGCCCGGACGCGACGGCGCTCGGCCAGGTCTTCTGGTACACCCTGCAGGGACGAGATCAGGAAGGCCGACCGGCGCCCGGCTGGGATCTGGAGGAGCTGCGGACGATCCAGGACTGGTACGTGAAGGACGCGCTGCTGGGCGTCGAGGGTATCGCCGAGGTGGCGTCGGTAGGCGGGTTCGTCCGCGAATACCAGGTGGATGTCGATCCGGACGCGTTGCAGGTCTACGGCATCGGTCTCGAGGCCGTCTTCGCGGCGATCCGCAATTCCAACGTCGACGTGGGCGCACGGACCATCGAGATCAATCGCGTGGAGTACGTCGTGCGTGGTGTCGGGTTCGTGGACGACCTGGAGGATATCGCCGCCAGCGTGGTGGCGGTTCACGACAACGTGCCGATCACCATCGATGACGTGGCGACGGTGAGCACCGGCCCGGCTATGCGCCGCGGCTTGCTGGACGTGGGTGGCGCCGAGGCGGTCGGCGGCGTGGTCGTCGTACGCCACGGTGAGAATCCCCTGGCGGCCATCCGCCGCGTCAAGCAGCGGATCGACGAGATCGCGGTCGGGCTGCCACGCAAGATCCTGCCCGATGGCCGCGTCAGCCAGGTGACCATCGTCCCGTTCTACGACCGCACCGGCTTGATCCACGAGACCCTCGGCACACTGGGCGACGCGCTGTCCCTCGAGATACTGATCACGGTGATCGTGGTCATCGTCATGGTGCGGAATCTGCGCAGCGGGCTGGTGGTGGCGGGGCTACTGCCGCTGGCGGTCCTGCTCTGTTTCATCGCCATGAAGGTGCTGCGGGTGGAGGCCAACATCGTCGCCCTGTCGGGTATCGCCATCGCCATCGGCACGATGGTGGACATGGGGGTGATCCTGAGCGAGAACATCCTGCGCCGGCTGACTGACGCAGGCGCGGACGCGGACCGGCGCGCGGTCGTCTACCGGGCCGCCGCGGAGGTCGGCGGCGCCGTGGTGACCGCGGTGACGACGACCGTGATCAGTTTCCTGCCCGTCTTCACGCTGGTGGCGGCCGAGGGCAAGCTGTTCCGCCCGCTGGCCTTCACCAAGACCTTCGCCCTGCTCGCGGCGGTGCTGGTGGCGATCGCCGTGATCCCGCCGCTGTTGCACCTGCTGATGCGCCGTCGCGGTCGGCCGGACGCGGCCACCGGCCGCCGGTCGGCGCGCTGGCAACCGCTGGCCAACTACCTGCTGGCATTGATCGCCGCCTGCTTCCTGACCTGGCGCTGGCTGCCCCTCGGCCCGGGACGCGGCCTGCTGCTGAACCTGCTCTTCGTGATCCTGTGCGTGGGCGGCGTGCTCGTGCTGTTCCACTGGTTCGGCCGGGTCTATCCTCGCCTGCTGCGCTGGTGCCTCGGTCACAAGCTGCTGTTCCTGTGCCTACCCGTGGCGCTGGTGCTCTGGGGGGCGACCATCTGGCTCGGCTTCGACCGCGTATTCGCTTTTCTACCGGGTGCGGGCAGTGGCGGCGCCGACGGCTCGGCCTGGAGCCGCCTGTGGAGCGGACCGCGCCACGCCCTGCCCGGCCTGGGCAAGGAATTCATGCCGCCTCTGGACGAGGGCTCGTTCCTGTACATGCCCACGACCATGCCCCATGCCTCCATCGGCGAGGCCCAGGACGTGCTGCAGAAGCTGGACATGGCCATCGCCTCGATCCCCGAGGTGTCCCAGGTGGTCGGCAAGCTCGGCCGCGTGGAATCGCCCCTGGACCCGGCGCCCATCTCGATGGTCGAGACGGTGATCAACTACCTGCCCGAGTACAAGCTCGACGAACATGGCCGCAGGCAGCGCTTCAGGTACGACCGCCGCGCCGGTGAATTCGTCCGCGACGACAGCGGCGCCCTGATACCCCATTCACGCGGGCGTCCCTACCGGCAATGGCGGGACGAGATCCAGAACCCCGACGACATCTGGGACGAGATCGTCCGCGTGACCCGCTTGCCGGGCACCACGTCGGCGCCCAGGTTGCAGCCGATCAGCACGCGGCTGGTAATGCTCCAGAGCGGGATGCGGGCGCCCATGGGCATCAAGGTCAAGGGACCGTCCCTGCAGGCCATCGAGCAGGCGGCCCTGGATATCGAGGCACAGCTCAAGGACGTACCCTCGGTGAATCCGGCGACCGTGCTGGCCGATCGCGTGGTCGGCAAACCCTATCTCGAAATCGTCGTCGATCGCCAGGCCATCGCGCGCCACGGCCTGACCATGGCCGCGGTGCAGCAGGTGATCGAGGCGGCCGTCGGCGGCCGTCGCCTTACCACCACCGTGGAGGGGCGCCGTCGTTTCGCCGTGCGCGTACGCTACGCCCGTGAACGGCGCGACTCGCTGGAAGCGCTGACCGGCATCCTCGTGCCGGCGCCGGACGGCACGCAGATTCCCCTGGGCCAGCTGGCGCGTTTCGAGTACGTCCGGGGGCCGCAGGCCATCAAGAGCGAGGACACCTTTCTCGTCGGCTACGTCATCTTCGACAAGCAGCCGGGGCAGGCCGAGGTGGACGTGGTCGAGGATTGCCGCCGCTGGTTGCTCGACCGGCAACGGGACGGTGAGCTGGTGCTGCCCGAAGGGGTCAGCTACAGCTTCGCGGGCAGCTTCGAGAACCAGGTACGCGCCCAGCGCACCCTGCAGGTCGTCCTGCCCGTGGCGATGCTGCTGATCTTCGTGGTGCTCTTCCTGCAGTTTCGCTCGGCGATGACCACGGCCATGGTCTTCAGCGGGATCTTCGTGGCCTGGGCCGGCGGCTTCGTGATGGTCTGGCTCTACGGGCAGCCGTGGTTTCTCGACGTCTCGTTCTTCGGGGTCGAGTTGCGCGAGCTGTTCCAGATCCACCCGATCAACCTGAGCGTGGCGGTCTGGGTGGGTTTCATCGCCCTGTTCGGCATCGCCTCGGACGACGGCGTCCTGATGGCCACGTACCTCGAAACCTCTTTCGCGCGCCGGCGACCGGTCGGTCGTGCCGAGATCCGCGAAGCCACCATCGCGGCGGCCGTGCGCCGCGTGCGGCCGGCCCTGATGACCTCGGCGACGACCATCCTGGCGCTCTTGCCGGTACTTACCCTGACCGGCCGTGGCGCCGACATCATGATCCCCATGGCCATTCCCTCGGTCGGCGGCATGCTCGTGGCGCTGCTGACCCTGTTCATCGTGCCGACGCTCTACTGTGGTTGGCGGGAGTGGCGGTCACGGTAGTCGGACAGAATCTCCATACAGACGGTAGTCGGACGAAGCGTTGAAAAAAAACTGTAATAAAATTCAGGACAAATACACTCCTATAAGTATTGCCTCGCTGGCCTTTCCCGCCAGCGATTCGGTTTTCGATTTCAACTTATCTGTGAGTCAATCAAGGGAGGCTGTTATGCGGAAAAGACTTACCGCGTTCGTGATGCTGGTGCCGTTGGCGTTGCTGTTGGTGAACGGTTGTAGTGACGACGACACGACGACGCCGGAGACTACCTCGGATTTCGCAGGCTATGAGGATTGGACACTGGTCGAATACACCAACACTCCATCGGACTTTCTCGGGCCGGCACACCAGGGTGGCGATCCGGAATACAGTCGCGCCATCTATGCCCAGGTCGCCAAGGACGGCGCCGAAGACGGAACCAAGGACGCCTATACAGAAGGCGACATCTTCGTCAAAGCGACCTTCACCTACGACAACGACGGCAACAAGCAACTGGCCGATCCCATGGGGCTGCTCGGCATGATCAAACGTGAAGCCGGTTTCGACACCGACGACGGCGACTGGGAATACTTCAACATCGATCCGACGGATCTTTCGACCATCGCCAGCGGCGCCGACCTGGGTTCGTGCAAGGGCTGCCACGCCGCTGCCACCAACGAACACGGCAACGACTACATCTTCGCTCATCCCTACGAGTTCGAAGCGACGGTCGCCGACTTCGCCGACTACGCGAACTGGCATCTGATCGACACGCAGCAAGGAGCGGATGCCCTGCTGGGCGATGCCCACGCCGGCAACGACGCCAACGCGGTTCGCAAGACCTACAAGAAGCAGCTCGCGGCCAATCCCGGCGAGAACTCCTGGGGCTACCCGGTCGGAACCTTGCTGCTCAAGACGGTCCAGGACGATCAGGGCAACCTCATCGGCAAGACCGCCATGGCCAAGCGGGGCGCCGGCTTCGACGCCCAGAACGACGACTGGGAGTACTTCATGTGGGACGTGGCGACCGATGAGATCGCCGCGCAGGGAGCTGTCTCCATGTGCATCGGCTGCCACACGGCAGCGAACGTGAGCGGCAACGGCACCGACTATGTCTTTGGCCACAGCGGCGATCCGTTCAACGATTGAGGCGCCGCGACCGACACGACTGACTCGACTGACGCGACGGCGTCGGAGAACAGGACATCGTCGGCGTTCGCGTCACCAGCATACCGACCGCGGCCGGGCCGCTCGCGAGCCCGGCCGCAACGAACCAAGGAAGCAGACACATGAAACCGGCATCGATTCTGTTGACGTTGGCGGCGGTCATGCTGGCGGCCGGCCTCCTGGAGCCGGCGGCCGCGCTGGCAACGCCCCGCTACAGTGCCCAGTATGGTCAGAAGTGCAATCTCTGTCACATCAATCCTACCGGCGGCGGCATGCGTACGCTCTACGCGAGCCAGTATCTCGTACCGACCGAGATGGCGATGATGACGACACCCGACGACGGGCTCGAAGGTATCCGCCCGGATCTCAGCGAGGCCGTCACCGTTGGCGTCGACCTGCGCACGCTGCTGTACGAGGGCGAGGACGGCCGCGGTTCGGTCGTGCCGATGCAGAGCGACGTGTATCTGCACCTGCAGATGAACGATTCGTTCGCCGCCGCCGTCGAACAAGGCCGTGGCGGTACCCAGGAAGTCTACGGCCTCGCGTACGTGCTGCCCGCCGACGGGTACCTGAAAGCCGGCAGCTTCACGCCGGCCTATGGCTGGCGTTTCGCCGACCATCAACAGGCCAGTCGCAAGTATCTGCTCGAGCCGAACGGATCGGACTACCCGTCGCAGCTCAACGCCGCGGCGGTGGAACTGGGCTTCCATCACGGACCGCTGGTGTTGTCCAGCTCGCTGCTGGGCGGGACGGGTGGTAATGGGGACAGCTACGCGGCACGCGTCGTTCTGCGCCACAATCCCGGACCGCTGAATCTGGCGCTGGGCGCGTCGGTGCTGCGCCGGCAGCAAGCGGCGACCCATCGCCGTGCCGTGGCCGGCTTCGGCTACCTCGCCCTCGGTCCGGTGACCTGGCTCTGGCAGGTGGACGAGACCGGACACGACGGCCGGCTGGGCCGGCTCGTGTCCAATGAGCTGGCCGTCACCGTGCGGCAGGGATTCGATCTGCGCGCGGTCTACAGCTTCCAGGATCCGGACCGCGCCCTCAAGAACGGCTCGCGTAGCCGCTACGGCGCCGGCTTCGACACCTTGATCACACCGTTCTTCGGCATTCTGGCCCAGGTGGTTCGTCACGAATTCGAGACCGGTGTTCTCGTCGACGAGCAGGACTATACCCAGACGGAATTGGTGCTGCACTTCCTCTACTGAGAAGGAGACACGACATGTGGTATCCACGATCGATGCGCCGGCTGATCTTGTTCGCGTTGCCGGCGCTGCTGACACTGCTCGACGCGGCTGTGCCCCTGGTCCCGACCGGCGGCACGGCGCAGGCCGCGCAGTACGTCATCGAGAAGGAAGGACCCGGCAACGAGGTGGTCTTCGAGTCCAAGGCGCCGCTCGATTCGTTCGAGGGCAAGACATCGCGGGTGTGGGGTGCGATCGACGCCGATCTGTCGCAACTGTCCGGACCGGTCGCGGTGACCATCGTCGTCGACCTGGCCAGCCTGGATACGGGCATCAAGAAACGCAACCGACACATGTGCGAAAACCACCTCGAAACCGACACCCACCCCCGGGCGGTGTTCAAGGCGGGACGGATCGTCTCGGCATCCGCGCCGTCGCTCACGCCCGGCGTCACGACCAGGATCAGGCTCGCCGGGACCTTCGACCTGCACGGTGTCGAGTGCCAGACCGAATACGACGTGGACCTGACCCTGGAAGACGACGGCTCCCTCCTTGTCGTCACCACCTTTCCCGTCAGTCTGGAAACTCACAAGATCAAGCGGCCCAAGTTCCTGATCATGAAACTCGCCGACGAACAGAAGGTGACGGTGTCGTTGCGTGCGAATCCCGCCGCCGGCAACGACAGCTGAGGAGAGGACGCATCATGAGCCGTTACCGGATGCCGCAGCTCGCGGCTGATATCACGAATCGCGCGCACCGAGCCGGCCGGCCGGTGTGGCGCGCCACACCCGACAGCGGCGCCGCGCCCGCCGCATCGCGCGCCGCCTGCCTGCTGGCCGCGGTCCTGCTCGCAGCCGGCGGTCTGTGGGGCTGCGCCGACGAAGGGCGCGATCCGGGCGCCCCGGAAATGCCTGACGACACGATCGAGTACGCCAGCGCCGTTCAGCCCCTGTGGGACGCCCATTGCGGCGGCTGCCACGGCGCCGGCGGTCTCGGCGGTCTCGACCTGCGTTCGGCGGTCAGCTACGAAAACCTGGTCGGCGTCGCCTCGTCCGGCTATGCTTACGAACGTGTGGTCGCCGGACAGCCGGACGAGTCGCTGCTCTACCTGAAGCTGATCGGCGCCGCGGACGTGGGGGACGTCATGCCTCCCGCCGGCGCCTTGCCGGCAGCCGACCTCGCGACCGTGCGCCAGTGGATCGAACAGCTCGCCGACCCCTGATCCGCAACGTCGGCGCGCACCGGGGAAGGACGCATCCACGTGAAGTTGCTCTCCTGGAACGTAAACGGTATTCGCGCCGCCATCCGCAAGGGATTTTACGAATTCGCCGGCAGTGTCGACGTCGACGTCTTCTGTCTCCAGGAGGTGCGCGCGTTGCCGGAGCAGGTGGATCTGGCACTGCCCGGCTACCGGACCATCTGGAATCCGGCCGAACGCAAGGGTTACTCGGGCACCGCGGTGCTGACCCGCAGAGAGCCGGTCGGCTGGAGCCTGGGCCTGGGCGACCTGCTGGCCGATGACGAAGGTCGCGTGATCAACGTCGAGTATCCCGAATACCATCTGGTCACCGTCTACACGCCCAATGCCCAGCACGAGCTGACCAGGCTGGAGTACCGTTGCCGCTGGGACGCCGCCTTTCTGGCCCATGTGGATCGCCTCCAGCAGGACAAACCGGTGGTCTTCTGCGGCGATCTGAACGTGGCCCACCGGGAGATCGACCTGGCCAATCCCCGTTCCAACCGGGGCAACGCCGGCTTCACCGACGAGGAACGCGCGGGGTTTTCCGCCTTTCTCGACCGGGGATTCCTCGACACCTTCCGCGTGTTCTGTCCCGACGAGGGCGGGCATTACAGCTGGTGGAGCAACCGAGCCGGTGTCCGCGAGCGGAACGTGGGCTGGCGCATCGATTATTTTCTGGCCTCGCGGCGATTGCAGCCGGGTTTGCTGTCCGCCACCATCCTGCCCCATGTGATGGGATCGGATCACTGTCCGGTGGGGATGGAACTCGCGCTCTGAGTCTTGTCTTTTGGCTCGTTAAGCGTTTTATTGGGGATCGCAATACCGGGATGGAAACGGCTGGCTCGAACGACATTTCGACGCCAGCTCCGAGCTTCGCGACCGTAATGCGAACCGAGAGGAGGATCGGATGAGCGAGCAGCAAAAAGCCGCAATGATCGAGGCCGTCAAGAACGCCATCATGGTCGAGATCAAGGGGCAGCAGCTCTATGAACACGCTGTGCAGCAAACAAAGAATCCGGACGCCAAGGCCATGTTCGAGATGCTGGCCGCCGACGAGGTGAAACACGTACGGATGTTGCAGGCCCAGTTCAAATACCTGACCGAGGGGGACCTGTCCGCGCTCGACGAGATACACCCCGCAGAGGTGGACCATCGTTCGCAGAGCATCATCACCGACAACTTCAAGAAGTCCATCAAGCGCGGTGATTTCGAGATGGCGATCATCGGGATCGGTTGCGATCTCGAGAACAAGGCCATCGCCTACTACAAGGAACAGGCGGCGGTGGTCGACGACCCGGATCTGAAAAAGCTCTTCACCTGGCTCGCCGAGTGGGAGGTCGACCATCTGGATCAGCTGCGCGAGCTGGAATCGCTGTACCAGGATGCGTACTGGGCCGATCAGGGATTCTCGCCCATGTAGAAACATGCCGACGGGCACGGCGTAGCGCTGCCCTCGATGCGACACCCGGTTACTGAAATCTTTGCGGAGGTAATGATGTCCGACGACCTGAAACTCTGCCTGAAGATCCTCGACGAGGCGATCATCTTCGAAGAGGAAGGCATGCGGTTCTTCCAGGATCGCGAGAGCGGTGCGCCGTCCGCGCTCGAGCGCAATGTCTTCAAATCGCTGGCCGCCGACGAAGCGGGCCACCGGGACGAACTTGTCGCGATGCGGGAAACGCTCAAAGCGTCTGGTGACGTCGAGTCGCTGGCGATGGAAGAGCATGAGGTCCGCGACAAGGCCCGGCGCATCTTCAGCCAGGCGCTGGAAGCCGTGGAAGATACCGATCCGTACCAGGCCGACCAGCTGGAAATCCTGCGCGGCGCGCTCGAACTGGAGAAGCGCGGCTACGATATGTATCGTCGTGGCGCAGACTCCGTGACCTCGCCGCGGGCCAAGGAGATCTTCGAACACCTGGCCAGCGAAGAGCAGGAGCACTACCGGCTGCTGAAGAACACGCTGGACTACTTCACCGATCCCCTGGCCTTCAACGGATTCGACGAAAGCCCGATGCTAGACGGCGGTTGAGCGCGCGGTGGCTCAGGACGGGTGGACTGAAGCGACGACAAAGGAGAAGCGATCGTGGCGAAACGAATCGACTGGTATTACGTGCGGAAGGGCTGAAAGTCCTGCCAGCGCTCGCAGGAGTTTCTTGCGACCAACGATGTGGCCATCAAGGAAGAGACCAACGCTTCGGCCAAGCTGGGCAAGGAAAAGGCCCTCGAGCTGGCTGCGGCGGCGTCGAAGGTGATCGTGGCCAAGGGCAAGAAGGTGACGGTTTTCGATCTGAAGCAGGATCCGCCCGACGAGGCGACGCTGCTGAAGCACATGCTCGGCGCCACCGGCAACCTGCGTGCGCCGACCGTCAAGCGGGGCAAGACACTGCTGGTCGGCTTCAACGCGGAGCGGTATCAGGACGCCTTCGGGTAGCCGAGCCGCGGGAACTCGACGCCTACGCAGTCGCCGGATATTCGGTCGTTGCACTCGCAAACCGCGAGTCGAATGCATTCCCGAGGATGTCGGAAACCTGAACGGATAACAGGATGACTTCGGAGCTGGACACCTTCGATTGTCGCGTGACCCTTCCCGGCTGGCGCCTCCACATCGCCAGCCTCTCCGCCAATGACCGCGATCTCGGCAACGTCATGGACCTGGCCACCAGGGGTGCGGTCAATGCGTTGCGCCGTCTACGCACGGCGAGTGAACCGCTCGCCCATCCTGCCCTGGCGGTGATCCGTGAACACCTTTCGCGGCTGGATATCGATCCCGGCGAGACGCCGCCGTGCAGCGAGATCCTGATCGAGCGGATCATCTCCCGCGGCGCCATCGACCGCGGCTGTCTGGGTTGGGAATTCCTGTCCTTGTTGACGGCGAAATCCTGCGCCCCCTGGACGGCGCTGGACCGGCGCCACCTGAAGCCGCCGCTGACCTTCCGCCTGGGGGAGTCCGGTGAGCTGTTGCGGCACGCGGCGGGCGAGCTCGACTGTACTGGTTTGCCCGTCCTGGCGGATGACGCGGGCGTCAAGGCATCGCCGTGGACGCTCGGTCCGCCGGAGGCGTTGCAGGATGCGTCCGACGTGGTGTTCGTGTGCTACCTGCCGCGAGAACTCTTCCGGGAAATCGGTCCCAAGAGCCATGTGGGCAGGGCTATCTGGATGACGTGGGCGTACCGTTTCGTGTTCGAACGAACCTGCTCGTACCGCGCCGTTGAATCCTGATCGTCACCGGCAACGACTCTACGTTTCTTTTACTTCAGCTTCTACCGACGTCTGGCCGGCAACCGGTAGCTCGATGCGGAAGGTCGATCCTTCATCCTCCGTCGAGGCGATGGACAGCACGCCGTGATGTTCGTTGACGATCTTCTGGACGACCTGCAGGCCGAGACCGGTTCCCTTGGAGCCCTTGGTGGAATACATGCCCTCCTTGATCTTGGCGATCGTGCGGGGGCTCATGCCGATGCCGTCGTCGGTGACGGTGAAGAACGCGGTGTCGCCGCCGCTGTCGGTGAAACCGAACTCGACCGTGACGTTGCCATCCGCGCCGGGCGCGAAGGCATCCATGGCGTTGCTCAACAGGTTGGCCAGACACTGGTGGAAGGCGTGGTAGTCGAGCATCACCTTACGCTTCGGCCCGCGGCGTGCCACGTGAATCCGGATCGGTCCGTCCCGCGGCAGGCCGATATCATCGATGACCGCCTCGACCAGTTCGATCGGATCGTACGCCCGGTACTCCGGCGCGCGCTCCTTGGCGAAGTTCAACAGATCGTTGACCAGATCGCCGATGATCTTGACATTCCGCTCGATCATCTCCCAGCCGGTGTCCATCTTCCGGTCGTCGCCGCGGCGCTTGCCCATCTTGTACACGTAGACGCCGCCGTTGAAGCCGTCGAGGATGTTCTTGATCGAGTGGCTGATGCCCGCGGCGGCACGACCGGCGGCCACCATTCGCTCGGATTGGATCAGCCGTTCGCGTAGCCGGACGACCTCGCGCAGGTCCTGAAAAAAGAAGACCTTGCCGATGTGCCGCCCGCGCTCGAACAGGCTGATGCCGGCCAGACGCACATCGACCAGCCGTCCGTCCGCCGCCCTGATGGCCGACTCCAGCGGCGGAAAACCGCGCATGCGCCGCACCGGTTCGAAGGACAGCGGGATGTCCATGGTCTTCTCGATGCCGTCCGGGAAGTACTCCTGCCAGTCCTTGATCCCGATCACCTTGTCGCGCTCGAGGCCGATCAGTCGTTCGGCCACGCGATTGAAGATGGTGATGACGTCGTGCTCATTGGTGGCGACAATGCCGTCGAAGGAGCTCTGGATCAGCCGCGTCTGGAAATCGTTCGAGCTGACCAGCTCCTCGCGGGACGACTTCAGCACGTTGGCCATGTGGCGGAAGGAGTCGGCAAGCTGCACCAGCTCGTCGCCGCGATGGGCCTGGTAGACCTCGCAGGTGCGGCAGTGTTCCAGCTTCTGGGGGAATCGCGGCTCGTACCCCTCGCAGGGCGTGTTGTCAATGTACCAGCACTGCTGGGTGAAGTTCTGATACCCGTCGCAAGTGGTTTGCTGGCAATCCATGATTTCCCAGCAGTTGACGTGGACACCGAAGTCGATGCGCGGATCGAGATTGCCGGTGCTGATCTCGTCGGCAACGCGGGTCAGATCCTTCAGGGGGGCGATGGTTCGCCGGACCACGATCCGGGATATGAGGAGCAACAGCACGCCCGGCATGAGCATCAGGGCCAGGGCCGTGCCCGCCGCGCGTCCGCCGGTCCCGATGCCGCGCCGTTCCGCGACCGCAAACCGGACGGAACCGACCTGCGCGTCGTTCCGGACCAGCGCGAGCGAAGCCTCGCGGTAGCCGGCGGCGAGGGATGCGGTCTGCGCCGCCTGGTCGATATACGCAGACACCAGGTCGCCGGCGGCGGGCGATCCCGCCTGTCCCGCCAGCGGCCGGTCGTGCATATCGAAGACGACCACGTAGGCCAGCGTGTCGTCCTGCCTGACCGCGTGCACCAGCAGCGCGGCGAGTTTATCGTGATCCGATTCGGCGGCCGCCCGCGCCAGCGCATCGCGCTCGATCTGCACGACCGCCGACACGCGGGCGATGAGGTTATCCACCGCGTTGCGCTTGGTCGTCCAGTAGACCGAGCCGAGAACCACCAGCCCCGCGAACAACAGCGCGATCGAGAAGAAGACCAGGATCTTGTTCTCGAGCGTCAGCTTGCGGTAGTAGGGCACGGGGCGGTTGACGCGGAAGCTCACGTCGGATCACTCCTGTTCGCCGTAGAGCGCCGAACGACGGGCCGGCGAGCCGTCGACACGTTGTCGGATTGCCCACTAGCCGTGCAAGACCTCGCCGTCGGATGCGTCGCCGGCAAGCACACCATCAACAACCGCCATGAGCCGATCCGGATCGATAGGTTTTTCCACGAAACCGTCGGGCTGGCGCGATTTGTAGCGGTCGACGATTTCGCCCCAGTCGATACCCAGTTGCTCCTTGATGCCCGTGACCATCACCAACGGGAGGTCCTGCAGCTGCTCGTCGGAGCGCAACCTGACGAACAACTGGATACCCGTGCGGCCGGGCATCATCAGATCGATCAGTACGATATCGGGCCGTTGTGCGCGAATCAGCTCTTCGCCCGTCACGGCGTCGTTAGCGGTGCGCACCGTGAAATCGTGTTCTTCGAGAATAGACGAGATGAAGGTGGTCAGATCCACTTCGTCGTCTATCACGACGGCTGTTTTTTCCCTCATTTGGTTTCCTCCCGGTTCACTTCCGGTTGCTTTCGTAACGCCTCACGGCCGGCGCTGCCTCACTTCGTGACGAGCGCCTCGCCGAACAGATCGAACACGCCGCCGACCTTCACGCCGGTCTCGTAGTGTTCCATCAGTTGCATGATCTGACGCTTGCAGTTGGCGCAGGGCGCGGCGACGTAGTTCGCCTTGGTCGTGGCGATCTGGTCCACCTTCACCTTGCCGACGGTCATCCGGTAGTCAAGGAAGGTGCTGTCGATCTTTTCGACCTTCTCGGGCCCATCCATCACCGCCAGTCCGCCGCCGCCGCCACAACACCAGTTCTCGGTGCGGTTGGGCGTCATCTCGACGAAGTTGTCGGTGATGGCGCCGAGCAGCCGCCGCGGTTCCTCGAAGATGCCCGTCGAGCGCGCGAAGTTGCACGGATCGTGGTAGGTGACGGTGTAATCGATGCGCGACTTGTCGAAAGTGAAGGCCCCTTTCTGCAGGTACTCGTCGGCGAGGTTGAAGATGTTTGTCGTCTCGAACGGATTGTCGTTGTGGGACGCGGTCGGTCCCATGCGCTTGGCGATGCGATAGGCGTGTCCGCACTCGCCGATGACCAGCTTCTTCACGCCCAGCTCCGTGCAGGCGTCGTGGGCCGCCTGGTTCTTGCGCTTCATGTGCGGATCGTCACCGGTGAACAGGCCGAAGTTCGCACCGTCGAAGGCCGTCGACGACATGGTCCAGGTCGTGCCGTCGTACTCCTTGAGCGCCTTGAAGAAGACCGCCACGCCCATGTGCGTTTCCGGAAACGAGATCAGATCGGCCGAGGCGGGAATGAACAGGATGTCCGCGCCCTTCTGGTCGATGGGGATCTCGACGTCGATTCCCCAGTCGTCCTTGACCTCCTCGCACAGGAAGCGACACGCCTCGACGAACGCCTTGTAGGTCTGGCCCTCGTCGTTACCGGTCTCGTCGGAGATACGCTGGGTCTCGGACATCATGTAGGGCGACTTGCCGAGGGCGTGCACCACGGCTCGGCCCTTGCGCGTGATGATCGAGTTGTCGATCCCGAACGGGCAGAACTGGGCGCACCGGCGGCAACCGGAGCACTCGTAGAAGTCGCGTTGCCAGGTGGCGAGCTCGTCCTCGTCTATGTCGGTCGCGGATCCCAGCGCCTTGAGTATCTGGCCCCAGGTGTTGCCGTAGCGCTTGAATCGTTTCCGGATCAGGTCCGATCGCGCCGCGGGGTTGGTCCGCGTTTCCGGTATGGTCTTGGCCACGTGGCACTGCTCGGCGCAGATACCGCACTTGGCGCACAGTTCCATGTAGAGCTGCAGAACGCGCGGCCCGTTCTTGATCGCCTTTATCTGGTCGATGATCGTCTGTAGCTCGGCCTCGTTTACTTGAGTCGTTTCAGCCATGTTAGTAGTCCTTTGCAATCAGGGTTCGACTGTAGAAGATCCCTGGGATGTGCAGGAACTTCCCGAACGGCAGGTAGATCAGCAAGAGCTGCACGAAGAAATAGTGCAGCAGGAACAACGGATCGTGTGGTACCTGGGTCGGCGCGGTGCTGAACAGTGTCCGGAAGTAGACCTGCGTCTGCGTGATGTCGTAGTGGGTGAAGAAGCGCAGGGCGTTGCCGGTCAGCAGGATGAACAGCAGGAGAAAGAGGACCGAGTAGTCCTCCCCGCTCGAGATCTCGCGCACGCGGGGCAGGGCGAACCGGCGGGTCAACAGCAGCACACACGTTACCAGTGCCACGATGCCGCAGATGCCGCCGCCCCAGGCGCTGATCTGGTGAACGGTCTCCGCCGACAAACCGAGCATCACGCGTAGCGGATAATCCGTGACCAGACGGGTATGGCCGAGCAGGATGAGTACGATCGATGCGTGAAAGAGCCAGGTCCGCCGCCACAGGGGCCCGTCCTGCTTGCGGAAGCTGCTGAAGAACACGACCTCTTTGAAGACCTTGGCGAAGAGCTGACTGCCCCGGGACGCCGAGGGAAACAGGGCGATGTTGCCGACTGCTGCCTTTTGCCAGCGAACCAGGCGGTATAACAATCCCACGATGAGAATTGTCAACGTGACAAACGGCATCAGCTTTCCGATGAAATATACGAACACTTCCATGACCACCTCATTCTGTAGAGACGTTGTCTCGTTTGCGTCGTCTCGAGACGACCGGCAGTTGATCTATCTACGAAGAACCAGGCCGCATCAGCGTTTGGCTCGTGGGGAAACCCGATTCAAGCGACCGCCGACAGGAGGGCGATGCCCCTCGATCGTAAACCGTTGTGTGTTCGTTACCATGTTGCTCCCGTGACCGGGATGCGATCAGTGCTCCTTCAAGCGTTGGGGTCCGTGGGCACGCGCTCTTCGTTTAGCGAGTGCCTTTTGCCGCTCCATCAAGTCGGCCAGCGAAACGTCGGTGAGGATCCCGTCGACCGCGTGCTTGAGGCGCAGCCATAATTCCTGCAGGCAACACGATTCGTTGAGCTTGCAGGAACTGCCGTCCTCGGTGCAGTGCACGATGTCGAGGGCGTCTTCCAGCGGTTCGAGCACTTCGCGCAACAGGATTTTCTGTGGCGGTCGGGACAGCCGATAGCCGCCGCACTTTCCGCGCGTCGAGGTGATCAAGCGTGCCGATTTCAGGGTCGAGAGGATGTTTTCCAGGTATTTGAGCGAGATGTGGTGGCGGACGGCGATCGTATTGGCGGTCATCAGCCCCTGGTCGTAGTGCTCGGCCAGGGCCAGCATGGCTCGCGTGCCGTATCGTCCTTTGGTCGAGATGCGCATGAGTCCTCGCTTGGAACTCTTGCCGACTATCAACCCAATATCCTACCAATACACTAGGAATAATGGGTGATTGCTGAACGTTTGTCAACCCGATATCGCGTGCCCGCGCGAAGATTCCGAAAAATCTACGCCTGGCGACCACCCGCAGAGCGACCAACGCTTGCTTGTTGCATCAGTATTCAGGAGGAGGTGCCGGGGCGTCGGCGGCCGCCACGCCCCGGCGAGCGGTCAAACTCAAGCGAAGTAACGTTTCAACAGACCGGCGAACGCCGCGCCGTGCCGCGCTTCGTCCTTGCACATCTCGTGCACGGTGTCGTGGATGGCATCCAGGTTGAGCTGTTTGGCCTTGGTGGCCAGGTCCTTCTTGCCCTGGCAGGCGCCATGTTCCGCATCCACCCGCGCCTGGAGATTCACCTTGGTGTCGGCGACAACCACCTCGCCGAGCAGCTCGGCGAAACGGGAGGCATGGTCCGCTTCCTCGAAAGCGATGCGCTTGTAGGCTTCGGCGACCTCGGGGTAACCCTCGCGGTCGGCCTGACGGCTCATGGCCAGGTACATGCCCACCTCGGTGCACTCGCCCGTGAAGTTGGCGCGCAGTCCTTCCAGGATCTCGGCGTCCACGCCCTGAGCGACACCGATGTGGTGTTCATCGGCCCAGCTCAGCGCGCCGGTCTGCTGCTCGTTGAACTTGCTGGCCGGCGCCTTGCACTGCGGACACTCATCCGGCGGGGCGTCGCCGTCATGCACGTAACCGCAAATCGAACACACGTACTTCTTCATGGCGTTTCTCCCTCTTCTGACTGAACAATCCACTGTCTCTCGCTGACGCGCAGCATGGTGCGTGAAGAATGCGTTGCCGTCAACCGCGATCCATGCCCGGTCCTCCGAACTACTGCTCCTTAAGCGCGGCGTTCAACTCCATCAACGCTTTCTTGCCGTCGCCGAACATCATCAATGTGTTGTCGGCGGCGAACAACGGGTTGGGAATGCCCGCGAAACCGGGGCTCAGGCTGCGCTTGACGATAACCACCGTGCGGGCCTTGTCCACGTCGATGATGGGCATGCCGGCGATGGGACTCTGCGGATCGGTACGCGCGACGGGATTGACCACGTCGTTGGCACCGACGACTATGCACACGTCCACCTGGTCCATGGTCGGATTGATGGCGTCCATCTCCAGCAGCTGGTCGTAGGGCACGTCGGCCTCGGCCAGCAGCACGTTCATGTGGCCCGGCATGCGGCCGGCTACCGGGTGGATGGCGTATTCGACGGTGGCGCCCCGCGCTTCGAGCAGGTTGGCCATGTCGCGTACCGTGTGCTGAGCCTGGGCGACCGCCATACCGTATCCCGGCACCACGACCACGCGCTGCACGCCGTCCATGAGCATGGCCACTTCCTCGGGGCTGGTGGCCTTGACCTTGCCGGCGTAGATATCGTCGGCGCTCGGACCGTCCGCGCCCGGTCCCAGCTTGCCGAAGAGCACGTTGTTCAAGCTGCGGTTCATGGCCTGGCACATGATCTTGGTCAGGATCACACCTGACGCGCCGACCAGTGAGCCGGCGATGATCAGCACGTTGTTGTCGAGCACGAATCCGGTCGAGGCTGCGGCCAGCCCGGAGTAGCTGTTCAACAGCGCGATCACCACGGGCATGTCGGCGCCGCCGATACCCACGGTGAGCGACACGCCGAGCACCAGCGCCAACCCGACCACGATCCAGAACGGCAACATGCCGCCGCCCAGCACCATCCACACGCCCATGGCCACCGCGCCCAGGCCGAGCAGTGCGTTGAAGACCTGCTTGCCGGGGAAGTAGATGTTGCGGCGCATGGTCTCGTTCAGTTTCAAGAAGGCGATCAGGCTGCCGGAGAACGTCACGCCGCCGATCAGGCCGCTGGCCGCGCCGGCGATGGTCATCTGCATGTTGTCGGTCATACCGGCGCGCCAGGCGATCAGGTAGGCCGCTCCGGCGACCAGCACCGAAGCGCCGCCGCCAAAGCCGTTGAACAGGGCTACCATTTCCGGCATGGCGGTCATCTTCACCTTCAGGGCGGCCACGCCGCCGATCAGCGCGCCAATGACCACGCCGATCAGGATGTATTCGTAACTGAGACCCCGTGCCAGCAGGGTCACGACAATGGCCAGCAACATGCCCACCGCGCCCAGCTGATTGCCGCGTACGGCCGTGCGCGGATGTCCCAGCCCTTTCAGGCCCAGGATGAACAGAACGGCGGCAACGAGGTAGGCCAGCTTGACGAAAGCCTCGGGAATGAAAAACTCGTTCACGTGAGATTCCATGGTTTATTCCTATTTCTTCTTGAACATGTCGAGCATCCGGTGGGTGACCAGAAACCCGCCGACCACATTGATCGAAGCCAGAATGAGCGCACCGAGTCCCAGATAGCGGGCCAGCTCGTCATTGACCGAATGCGAAACGAGAATTGCACCGATGATGGTGATACCGCTGATGGCGTTGGAGCCGGACATCAGCGGTGTATGCAGGGTCGGTGGCACCTTGGTGATCACCTCGAAGCCGATGAACACGGCCAGGGCGAAAACCGTAACGGCGGCGACGAACATTTCCATCACTTCGTCTCCTTTGTATCGTTGGCGGAAGGATCAGACTTGGTTTCGTCGGTTCCGGCTGAATTGTCCGTGCTCGCGCCCGGAGCCGTAGTCGGGGACAGCCCGAGCAGCTCGCGCACGCGGCTGTTGACCACCTCGCCGTCGCGGCAAAGTAGCGTGTCGGCGACCACCTCGTCGGCCTCGTCCAGCTTCAGCTGGCCGTCCTCGATGAGCGACAGCAAGTAGGTGCTGACGTTCTTGGCGAACATCTGGCTGCCGTGGTAGGGCGTGTCGGCGGCCAGGTTCAACGGACCGATGATGGTCACGCCTTCTTCCACCACCGTCTCGCCTGGTCGGGTGAGTTCGCAGTTGCCGCCGCGTTCGGCCGCCAGATCGACGATCACCGAACCCGGGGTCATGCCGCGCACCATGTCGGCAGTGACCAGGATCGGCGCCTGCCTGCCGGGAATGGCGGCGGTGGTGATCACCACGTCGTTATCGGCCAGCACCCGCGCCATTTCGCTGCGTTGCCGGTCCAGGAAATCGTCGCTCTGCTCCTTGGCGTAGCCGCCCTTGTCCTCGGCGTCGCCGGTGTCCAGGTCGAACTCCACGAAGCGCGCGCCGAGGCTGTGCACCTGCTCGGCCACCGCGGGCCGCACGTCGTAGGCGCTGACCACGGCGCCAAGGCGGCGCGCCATGGCGATGGCCTGCAGGCCGGCCACGCCCACACCGATGATGAAGACCTTGGCCGGGGTCAGCGTGCCCGCGGCAGTCATCAGCATGGGGAACAGGCGGGGCAGCGCCGTCGCCGCCAGCAGCACCGACCGGTAACCGGCGATGGTGGCGATCGACGAGAGCACGTCCATGCTCTGCGCCCTGGTTATCCGGGGCATCAGCTCGAGGGCCAGACCCGTGACGCCCCGCTCGGCGAGCGCGGCTACCTGCTGCGGTTCGCTCAACGGCTCGTGCAGGCCGATGACGACCTGGCCCGATCGCATCAGAGCGAGGTCGTCCGATCGGCGGTCGGGATTGGCGCCGGGAGCGCGGACCTGGAGCAGGATGTCGGCCTGCGCGAAGACGTCGGCCCGGCTGACCAGCGACGCTCCCTTGGCCGCGTATTCGTCGTCGGTGAAACCGGCGTCGTTGCCGGCCCCTGATTCCACGAGTACCGCGCAGCCGGCCGCGGTCAGGGCCGCCAGACCGCCGGGAACCAGCGCCACACGCCGCTCGCCGGGAAAGCTTTCCTTGGGTACGCCGATTTTCATATCAAACAGGCCTTCCGTTGTTGCCCGATCTGCACATCGCCGCCGGAACGGCGTCCGGCGGACGCAACGTCCGACAGGTCGGCGAATGCATCGCAGAGCAAGGGCAGACTGTGTCGAGTTTCAGAATACAGGCGCGCGCGCCACGATTCCGGATCAGCCGGGTAGCCGGTCGCCGCCAGACTGGTCGTGAACGCACTGTGTGAGCGCCCTTGCCGGTATGCCGGCTCCCGGGGCGGATGGCGCAGGTACCGCTCCATCAGCTCGAACCGGGGATCGACCAGCAGGGTCGTGGTGTAGTACAGCAGATCGCGCGTGCGCCAGATGCAGGAACCGCCGATTTTCTGTCCGTCGATTGGCGGACCGCCGGGATCAGGAG
Organism: uncultured Fibrobacteraceae bacterium; assembly: GCA_964384055.1. GTDB lineage: Bacteria > Krumholzibacteriota > Krumholzibacteriia > LZORAL124-64-63 > LZORAL124-64-63 > CAYLIV01. Next base: position 147,755 of record CAYLIV010000001.1, on the reverse strand, counting down.
TGCCGGATCGGCGCCCGGTCAGGATCAGGTCCGATACGCCCGCGGTCGCCACCTGCGGGATCCCACAGCGATCGAGACACCCGATCAGCCAGTGCGACAGCGTACAGAAAGCGGAGCTGATGCCGCCGATGCCCGCGAGCGGCACTGCGACCGATACGACGAGGTTTCCCGGATCGAGTACCACGGCGCAACCGCCGCCGCGCCGCCTGAGCAATGGCACGCCGTCGTCCGCGATGGCCGCCTGGTGCAGCTCTTTCGCCGGATCGCCGCCGCGACCGATGACCACCGCGACCTCGGGAAAGCGGTACACGGCGAGTTGCGGCCGCTCTTCGTTGCCGGCTGCGCACAGCAGCGCTTCATCGAGGTCGTAGGGGCGTGTCTTCACGTCTGCTACTTCTTCTTCCGTGGCGGATTGATATGGACGGCGGCCCCCGCGGCCACCTCGGCTGCTTCCATGATCGCTTCCGACAGGGTCGGATGGGGATGAATGGTGACCAGCAGATCCTCGAGTGTCGCACCCATCTCCAGGGCGAGGGTGCCTTCGGCGATCAGCTCGCTGGCGTGGGGGCCGACCATGCCCACGCCGAGCACCCGGTTCGACTCGGGATCGAAGATGATCTTGGCCAGGCCTTCGGTGCGGCCCATGGTGCGCGCTCGGCCCAGGGCGGCCAGGGGGAAACGGCCCACCTTCACGGCGATCCCCTCTTGTTCCGCCTCGCGCTCGGTCAGGCCGGACCAGGCGATCTCGGGATCGGTGAAGACCACGGCGGGAATGGCCCGGTTGTCGAACTCGGCGTCGTGGCCGGCGATCACCTCGGCCGCCACTTTGCCCTCGCGGCTCGCCTTGTGGGCCAGCATGGGGCCCGGCGCCGCGTCGCCGATGGCGAAGATGCGACGATCGGCGGTGCGGCACTCGGCGTCGGTCTCGATAAATCCGCCTTCGTCGACCACGACCTTCGTTTTCTCCAGGCCGAGGTCGCGCGTGTTGGGCCTGCGGCCGATGGCCACGAATACCCGGTCGTAGCGGTTGGTCGTGGTCTGCCCGTCGTGCTCGATCTGCACTTCGAAGGCTGGTTTGCCGTCGTCGCCCGTGATTTCGGTGATCTGCTTGACCTTCGAATCGACCATGATCTCGGTCAGGCGCGAGCGGACGTGCTGTACCATCACGTCGACCAGATCGTGATCCGCGCCTGCCAGCAGGCGGGGAAAGAACTCGACGACCGACACCGCCGAGCCCAGTCCCTGGTAGACCAGCCCCAGTTCCAGGCCGATGTACCCGCCGCCGACCACCAGCAGGCTTCCCGGCACCTCGGGCAGCCTCAGGGCGTCGGCGCTCGACCAGACCGACTGCACGATATCCGGCGGCAGTTCGTTCAGGCTCGAACCGGTGGCGATGATGCAGTGCTCGAACTCGAGGGTGCATGCATCGTCGCCGGTGATGTCGAGAGTGTTGCTGCTCGTGAAGCGGGCACGCCCGCGCAGGCGCTCCACCGAGCGCCGCTTGAGCAAGCCGTCGATGCCGGTAGCCAGGCCGTCGACGATCTCGTCGGTCCAGCTGCGCAGCCGCTGCGGATCGAGTTTCAGGTCGCTGTAGCTCAGGCCGATACGCTCAGCCCGGGCGGCCGATTCCTTCAGCTCGACAGCGTTGATCAGCGCCTTGGAAGGGATGCAGCCCTCGAGCAGACAGGTCCCGCCGGGACGCTCGCGCTCCTCGATGAGCACCACTTCCTTGCCCAGGTCGGCCAGGCGCAACGCGGCCACGTAGCCACCGGGTCCGCTGCCGATGACGGCGACCCCGACTTCCCGATGCACACTTCCCATGACCATTTCCGGCCTCCTCAGGTTTCCAGCAACAGCAGGTTCGGATCGGAAAGCTGACGCACCATCTCGGTGACGAAACGCGCGGCGTCGGCGCCGTCGGCGATGCGGTGATCGAAGGCCAGGGTCAGCGGCAGGATCTTGCGCGCCGTGATTACGCCCTCGCGGACCACCGGCTTGTCCTGGGCCCTGCCCATGGCGAGGATGGCGACCTCGGGATAGTTGATCGTCGGCAGCAGGGCCGTGCCGCCCAGCGGTCCGATGTTGGTGATGGTGAAGGTGCCGCCGCGCATGTCCTCGGCGGGCAGCTTGCCCTCGCGGGCCAGCGCCGCCTTCTCGGCGATCTCCTCGGATAGCTGGATGATACTCTTGCGGTCCACATCGAATATTACCGGCACCACCAGCCCGCGGCCCGTGTCGGCCGCGAAACCGATGTTGTAGTAGTGCTTGTATATGATCTCTTCCTTGAACGGATCCAGACTCGCGTTGAACGCCGGCGCGGCCTTCAAGCCGGCAGCCACGGCCTTCATGACGAAGGCCAGCAAGGTGAGCTGTTCGCCGCGGCCGCCGCTGCGCCGTTGTTTCTCCCGTTGCCGGAACGCGTCGAGATCGGTCACGTCGGCGTCGTCCATGTGGGCCACGTGGGGCACCAGCGCCATGCTGGTGACCATCTTGCGGGCGACCTTGCGACGAATCGAGCGCAACGGTTCGATCTCCACGGGGCCTTCCTCACTGAAATCGGCCAGGGGAGTGAGCTCGAGGAAGGGGATGGTCGCCGCGGCGTGGGCGGCGAACTCGGCAAAGGCGGTGTCGTCCTGGACGGCGCGCGCCGTGACGTGCTGTTCGGCTGCCGCGGCTTCGGTCGCAGCCGGCGCGACCGCGCCGCTCGCGAAGGCACGTACGTCCTGCGGCGTCACCCGGCCGCCCGGACCGGTGGGCGGTACCAGGTTGATATCGATCTTCAGCTCGCGCGCCAGGCGGCGCGTGGCCGGAGCGGCCGGCACGGGTCGCGCTGGCCGGTCAGCTGCCGCTGCCGGTGCCGTCGGTGCGGCTGCCGGTGTCGCGTCGGTTGCTGGTTCGTCCGCCGTCGCGGTCGCAGCCGCGGCTGCCGGCGTGACGGATGCTTCACTGTCGTCCGGGGAAACTGCGGCTTCGCCGCTCCCGTCGTCGATCACCGTGATCACGTCGCCCACGTTGACGATGTCCCCGGGCGCACCCGACAGGGTTACCACGGTGCCCCCCTTGGGCGACGGAATGGTCACCGCGGCCTTGTCGGTCTCGACCTCCACCAGTGGCGCGTCTTCCTCGACCACATCGCCCTCGGCGACGTGCCAGGCCAGGATCTCGCCCTCGGCGATACCTTCACCGAGATCGGGAAGCTTGAATTCGTACACGTCGGACCTCCTGGTATCCCGACTAGAAGTCGAGGGTCTCGATCAGTCCGCGCTTGATACGGCCGACCGTGGGCATGTAGGGTTTTTCGCGACCGAAGTACGGCGTGATCACATCGTAGCCCGTGATGCGCTTGACGGGGGCTTCCAGATACAGCAGGGCCCGGTCGTTGATCCGGGCGATGATCTCGGAGGCCACACCGAAGGAACGCGGCGCTTCCTGCACGATGGCACAGCGTCCGGTCTTGCTGACCGACTCGACGATGGTGTCGCTGTCCAGGGGCGAGATGCTGAGCAGATCGATCACCTCGATGGTGATCCCGCGCTGCTCCTCGATCTCCGCGGCGGCCTTCCGGGTCGGCCGCATCATGGCGCCGAAGCTCACCAGCGTCAGATCGCCGCCTTCCTTGACCACCTGCGCCTTGCCGATGGGCAGCACCTCTTCCGCTTCCGGCACTTCTTCCTTGAAGGCCCGGTACGAATGCTTGGGCTCCATGAAGACGACCGGGTCCGGATCGCGGATCGCCGCCACGATCAACGCCCGTGCGTTGCGCGGTGTCGAGGGAATGACCACCTTGCCTCCCGGCGTGTGGGCGTAGATCGCCTCCCGGCTCTCCGAGTGGTGCTCCATGGCGCGCACGCCGCCGCCGTAGGGCATGCGGATCACCAGCGGCACGGTAAATTGCCCCTGGCTACGGCTGCGAAACCGGGTTGCCTGGCTTTCCCACTGGTGGAACATCAGGTAGCTGAAACCGCTGAACTGCATCTCGGCCACGGGCTTCAGGCCGGCCAGGGCCATGCCGATGGACGTGCCGACGATACCCGATTCCGCCAGCGGTGTGTCGATCACGCGGGCCTCACCGAACTCGTCGATCAAGCCGTCGGTGACGCGGAACACGCCCCCGTCCACACCAACGTCCTCGCCGAGGATCACCACGCTGTCGTCCGCCGTCATTTCCTGCTTCAGGCCGAGGTTGATGGCCTGTACCATGTTGAGTTTAGGCATCGTCGGCCTCCTCACGCAGTTCGGCCAGGAATTCCTGGTGTTGCCGTTCGAGCTCCGGATGAGACTCGCCGTACACGTGGGCGAAGGGCTCGTCGAGCGGGTAGTCTGTGACGGACTCGAATCGCTGCACGGCCGTATCGACTTCTTGACGGATTTCCTCGGCCAGCGCCGCTTCCTTCGTCTCGTCCCAGAGCCCCTTGTCTTCGAGGTACTTCCGGAAACGGATCAGCGGTTCCTTTTCCCACCATAGCTTCTCTTCCTCTTCCGGGCGGTACTTGCGCGGATCGTCGGCGGTGGTGTGCATCATCAACCGGTAGGTCACCGCCTCGATGAAGGTGGGGCCCTCGCCGCGATAGGCACGCTCGAGCGCCTCGGTCACCGCCTCGTGCACGGCCAGCACGTCGTTGCCGTCCACCTGGATGCAGGGCATGTCGTAGGCGATACCCTTCTGGGCCAGGGTGCGGGAATTGGTCTGCTTGTCGCGCGGCACGGAGATGGCCCACTGGTTGTTCTGGCTGATGAAAACCACCGGTGCCTTCCACACCGCCGCGAAGTTCAGGGCTTCGTGAAAGTCGCCCTGGCTGGTGGCGCCATCGCCCATGAAGGCGACCACGGCGCTGTCTTCACCACGGTATTTCATGGCGTAGCCGAGGCCCGTGGCCTGCAGGAGCTGCGTGCCGATGACGATGTTGATCGGCAGCAGACGGCCACCGGTCGCCTCCGGAAACACGTTGCCTTCCTCGAAGCCGTTGTAGAAGACGAGCTCGTTCACGATGTCCTCACCGCGCACGAGGCGGCCGCCCAGTTCGCGAAAGGCGCCGACGAACCAGTCGTCCTTGCCCATGGCGCAGGCGGCGGTCACCGAGATGGCCTCCTGACCCGAACTGGGTCCAAAGGTGCCCATGCGTCCCTGGCGCTGGAGCTTGAGCATGCGCTCGTCCGCCACTCGGGCCAGACACATGTAGCGGTATATCTCGAGCAGCTTTTCCGCGTCGATATCCGGCTCCAGCTTCGGATCGACCGCGCCCTGCTCATCGAGGATCTGCAGGGTGGGTACCGAGAACTGGTGGGTTTCCTGATAGGACATTGGTTGGCTCCTGTTCCGTATGGAAGCGCGGTGTTCGGTGGCACTAGTTATCGATCAGAATCTGGTCGTCGTACTCGAGCTCGAAACGCAATTTGTGCTTCGCCTCTTCCTGGGCCAGCACACTGAAGGTCTCCGACAGCTCGGCGTCGTTGATCGTCTCCGCCAGGTCGGTGTACAGCTTGAATGCCGCTTTTTCACGCTTCATGGCCAGGATCAGGGCGCTCTGGTAGTCCAGATCGCCGGTGGGCTCGATGTCCGCCAGATAGTCGCCGATCTTGAGGTCGACAATCTCTTCGGGCTTCAGGCGCAGCATCTGGCCCGCCTTGACGCGCTCCAATTTGGCCTTGTGACCTCGTTCTTCCTTGACGAAATCCTGGAAGACCCTCTGCAGACCGGCACTCTTGGTGCGGCTGGCGAGGTCGGTGTAGAAATCAACGGCGTCCTGCTCGTTCGCGATGGCGAAATCGAGAATGTCGTCGACCGATTTCCAGGCGGGCTTCTCGTTCTGCGTAGTCATGGTTTCTCCCTCGTAGTGTAAGATTTCACAGACCGCGGTCGCTAGGCTGCTACGCGCCGTCGCCGGGCCGGATCGTGGCACCGGCGTGAACGGCGCATTCTCAGTCGTCGGCAGGCAACCCGGTTGATCAGGCGTCAGTCTGCCCGCTATCCGGTGCTGCGCTAAGCTGCCTTGAGGCGAGATCCTTGTCGATCAAGAACAGACCGCCTTCGGTCTGCGCGACCAGTTTCAGCTGCTGTACGACGGCGTCGACGTTGGCTTCTTCCTCCACCTGTTCGGAGACGAACCATTGCAGGAAGTTGGCGGTGGCGTGATCGCTGTTGGCAAGGGCCAGATCGAGGAGTTTGTTGATGCACGTGGTGATCGTCGTCTCGTGTTCGTAGGAGGCCGTGAAGGCCGCCATTGGCGATTCCCACTCGGCCGGCGGCGCGTCGATCGCCACCAGCACGACCTTGCCCCGTCGATCGTTGAGATAGTCGGCGAACTTCGTCACATGGGTCATTTCCTCGAGGGCTTGCGCCCGCATCCAGTGCGCGGCGCCCGGCAGGCTGATCTGCTCGAAGTAGTTGGCCATGGCGAAGTACAGATACGAGGAATAGAGCTCCGCGTTGATCTGGTCGTTGATTCCCTGTTCTACCTTCGGATCGATCATGGCTGCGTGTCCTTTCCTAGCCTTTCCAGAGGCCGTGCAAGTTGCAGTACGCGCGGGCCGTGGCATTCTCGGCCGCTATGGCGAAGAAGGCTTCCGGACTCTCGGACGACTGCAAGAAACGGAAGTACGAACGGCCGTCGGCGACCAGTTCGATCCACTCGATCAGGTGCTCGCTCTCCATGGGATGCAGCGTCGAGCCGATAGCAACCTTGAAGCCGCCCTCGGCCTTCTCGACGACCGGCACGTGCTTCTCCTGCGCCGCGTCGGTGGTGTTCTCGGCCAGCAGCGTCATCTGCTGATTACAGCAGTGCGGCACCGGCCCTCCGCCTTGTAGGACGTTGACCTGGTTCCCGCACTTCTCGCACAGATACACCTGTCCACGTTCGGTCTTCATTCTCGTTCTCCTTCTTCGGAAGGGGGCTCTGGAGCCCCCGGGAATCTCTTTTTTTTCCGGCTTCAGCGTACCCTCGCCTGGTTGCGCGTACCCTGCGCGCCGCGCGGAATCGAGCCGCAGGCGCATGGAGCACGGCGCGCAGGGTACGCCCAACCAGGCGACGCACCCCCTAGCCGTAAGGGTACATGTCCTTCTTGACGGCCTCGAGCTTGTCGAGCAACTCGTCGTGCTTTTGCTCATCGGCCAGCAGGTACTCCAGCAGGTAACGCTGGATTAGCATGCCCTTGCGGCCTTCGGTGGCCTCGATGCTCTGGCGCGCCAGTTCGATGGTGCCCTGTTCGAGCTCGATGTGACGCTCGATCATACCCCAGACCTTGGCCACCTCTTCGGGAGAGAGGGTGATCGCCTTGGTCTCGAGGCTGTCGATGATCATCTGCTGGACCCGGTGGTGCATCTGCGAGTCGCGCTGGATGATCTCCATGACCAGCCTGATGATGGGATTCTCGGTCTCGGTCATCACCTTGGCCGCGGTGTGAATCGAGCCGTTCTCGATCTTCTGCCAGTTCTTCAGGTTCTTCAGGATCACTTCTTGTGCTTCTTTGGTCGACATGGGTATCGTTCCCTCTCGTGTTGGTGTGGTGGGCCTGGTAACCAGACCCGGTGCTCACTCGTTTTCGCGTAAACTATCCGGCGTGCTTGGACAGGTAGTCGGCGACGCCGTCGGAGGTCGGCTTCATGCCGTCTTCGCCTTCGGTCCAGTTGGCCGGGCATTCCTCGCCGTGCTTTTCGGTGAACTGGAGCGCGTCGAGCATGCGCAGGGCTTCGTTGACGTTACGGCCCAGCGGCAGGTCGTTGATCACGGCGTGGCGGACGATGCCTTCCTTGTCGATCAGGAACAGACCGCGCAGCGCTACCGCCTCGTTGATCAAGACGCCGTAGTCGCGGGAGATCTGCTTGGTGATGTCGGCGACGAGGGGGAACTGCACCTGGCCGATGCCGCCTTCGTTGACCGGCGTGTTCTTCCAGGCCCAGTGCGAGAAATGCGAGTCGACCGATACGCCGACGACCTCGCAACCCTTCTCCTTGAACTGGCTGTAGGCCTTGTCGAAGGCGATGATCTCGGAGGGGCAGACAAAGGTGAAATCGAGGGGATAGAAAAAGAGCACGGCATACTTGCCACGCAGATCACTGAGCTTGAATTCTTCGTTGAAGCTGTTATCGCCCATCACCGTCACGGCAGTGAAATCAGGGGCTTCCTTGGTCACCAGAGCAGACATCTTATTCTCCTTTTAGGTCCTGGGTTCATTGGCGGTCTGTCACGCTACATCCCACTTGCCGGATTCCTTGTGCTTTTCGCACTCTTGCTGAGCCAGATCACGGATCCTGTAGGCCATGTCCCGCAGGACGCCGTAGAGAATGCCGCAGGTGTCATCGTTGCGATCTCTGTCACCTTCGTCGGCCAGCGCCAGCATATCATTGGTCAGACGAAGGATTTTCAACAGATTCTCGTTGTATGTCTCAGCCATTGTGGAATCACCTCTATTCAGGCCTGGGAGTCTTCGTACACTGTGTACAATGCATGTGGTGTGCCACAGATGAAAAAAAACGTAATCGCCAGTAATGAAGCGTATTATAGGAATATTGAGCATGTTTGTCAATATCGTCAATGTCTCATGATACACAATATCGAGACGATTCGAGACATGTGGTACATTCACAAGACACTTTACGAGACACACAGTCACGCACCTAGGGCTGAAGACAGGAGCCGGTGCTGGGCGTCGACCGGATCCGGCCGCCCGGCCGCGCGCACGGCTACCCGTTCGATTGCTCATCCGTCTGTTCAGCCAGCAGATCAGCGTAGCGGTACAGATGCTCGCCGACCTCGCGCGCCTGCTCGGCGGTCATGCCGACCGGTCCGCCCCGCGTATCGGCCGCGAGCAGACAGATGCGGTTCCAGTCATCGATCCACAGGCTCAGGTCATCGGTCGTGAATCGATGCTCCTCGAGCAGCGGGAACAGCCGCGAATCTTCCTTGGCGATCCGCTCGCGCAGGGCTTCGGCGACGGTTCTGGTCTGCTCGACGAATGCGTCCGGCTCCAGGCGGATCGAATCCGCGGTCGGCCACCGCTCCCGGTAGCCCGCAAAGGCAAGACGCAATCCACCGAGTTCTTCAGCGAAGCGGGTAGCCGTTTCCCGCACCACTTTCTGCGATCGCATCTCGAGGGCCGGATAGAGAAAATCGTCTTCCAGGCGCAGGTGTTCCGCGAGTTGGATTTCCAGTCGTTCGAGCAACGTGCAGGCCTGCTCGGCTTCTGCGGGCAGACGCGTTGCGTCGAGCAGTTCCGCCACCTCGTCGAATACCTCGATGATTCTCGTGTGCTGCTGCCGTAGCGTTTCCAGAGACTCCATGTTCATGCTCCTCGCCGGCGGGCGGCTACAACTTGCCGAACCGTTTTGCGTCGACGATATTGTGGAAGTTATTATCTACGAGATTTGTCGGAATTCAAGCGGGAGTTGCCACAGCGCACGGCCGTCGCGTTCGGTCGATGACGGGAGGGGACCGACAATGCCGCACGATGATTCACCAGTGCTCGATCCCGGACTGGATCTGTTTGCCGAGATCGACCGGCTACGTGGCGATCTCAACGCCGTTATCCTGGCCCACTACTATCAGGAACCGGATATCCAGGACATCGCCGATTTTGTCGGCGACAGCCTGGCGCTGAGTCAGCAGGCGGCGAGGACCGACGCCCAGATCATCGTTTTCGCCGGTGTCCATTTCATGGCCGAGACCGCCAAGATCCTCAATCCCGACAAGCAGGTGCTGCTGCCGGACCTCGAGGCCGGATGCAGCCTGGCGGACGGCTGTCCCCCCGACGAGTTCCGGGCCTTTCTGGACCGCTATCCCGGTCACCGGGTCGTCAGCTACATCAACTGCTCGGCGGCGACCAAGGCCATGAGCGACGTGATCTGTACCTCGGCCAACGCCGCCAAGATCGTGGCCTCGTTTCCCGACGACCAGCCCATCGTCTTCGCGCCGGACCGTTTTCTCGGCGCCTACGTCGCCAAGCAGCTCGACCGCGATCTGGTGCTCTGGCCCGGATCGTGCGAAGTCCACGAGGTCTTCAGCGAGAAGCGGCTCGTCGAGTTGAAGGTCACCCATCCCGGTGCGGTGGTCGCGGCACATCCCGAGTGCCCCGACGGTATCCTGCAACACGCCGACCACGTGGGTTCCACCTCGTCCATTCTCGCCTTTGCGCGCTCGACGCCGGCCCGGCAGATCATCGTGGTCACCGAGTCCGGTATCCTGCACCAGATGCAGAAGGAGAATCCGGACAAGGAGCTGATCCCGGCGCCCGGCGCGGACGAGAGCTGCAACTGCAACGAGTGCCCGTACATGAAGAAGAACACCCTCGAGAAACTCTATCTCTGCATGCGTGATCGGACGCCGGAGATACTCGTTCCGGACGATCTGCGCCAGGGCGCGCTGGTGCCCATCGAACGGATGCTGGAGCTGAGCCGCTCACCGGGCGCATCGAAGCCATGACCCTGAAAACGCCCATCTACCTCGATCATCACGCCACGACGCCGGTCGATCCGCGGGTCATCGAGCGGCTCACCGACGTGCTGCGCAATCATTTCGGCAATCCCGCCAGCACGACCCACGCCTTCGGCTGGGCGGCGGCGCGTCTGGTCGAGACCGCGCGAGAAGAAGTGGCGGCCCTGATCGGGGCGACCGCGCGCGAGGTCGTTTTCACCGCCGGCGCCACCGAGTCCATCAACCTCGCCTTGCGGGGTGTCGCGGCCCGCTACGGGGAACGGGGCGATCACCTGGTAACCACCAACGTCGAGCACGAGGCGGTGACCAACACCCTGCGCGAGCTCGCCGGCGAGGGCTGGAGGATTACCACCGTTCCGGTGGATCGGGACGGCCGCGTCGATCCCGACCACCTGGCCGCCCAGCTCACCGAGCAGACGGTGCTCGTGTCGGTCATCGCTGCCCAGAACGAGATCGGCACGTTGCAGCCGGTGCGCCGTATCGGCGCCCTGTGCAAGGAACGGGGCGTGCTCCTGCACGTCGACGCCGCCCAGGCGGTGGGCAAGGTGCCGGTGGACGTGATCGCCGATGGTATCGATCTGCTCTCGCTGTCCGGCCACAAGCTGTACGCACCCAAGGGTGTCGGCGCCCTGTACGTACGGCGGCGCGATCCGCGGGTGACGCTGTCCGCGCAACTCGCCGGCGGCGGGCAGGAGCGGGGTCTGCGCTCGGGCACGCTGAATGTGCCGGGTATCGTCGGCCTGGGCGAGGCCTGTCGCGTCGCGCGGGAGGATCTGCCCGCCGAGTCGCGACGGCTGGCCGGCTTGCGCGATCGGATGTGGAAGCGCATCTCGGATGAACTGACCGACGTGACGCTGAACGGGTCGTTGGCGCACCGTCTGCCGGGCAATCTGAACCTGAGTTTCGCCGGTGTGCTCGGTCACCGCCTGCTGGGCGCGCTGACGGTGCTGGCGGTCTCGTCGGGCTCCGCCTGCGCCAGCACGGAGAGCGCGGCGTCGGTGATCCTGACGGCGATCGGTGTGCCCGATGATCTGGCCAGGGCCAGCCTGCGTATCGGACTCGGGCGCGGCAATACGGAGGAGGAGGCAGACTTCGCCGCCGAGAAGATCATCGCCGCGGTCAAGGCCCTGCGCCGCGAGAACGCCGAGCTGTAGGATCCACAGCGTTATCGTCCCGTGGTTGTTATCCCGTTGCTGTTGCCCCGGGGTAGCCTCCATGGCACACCCGGGGCATTGCCGCACGTGAATCCTTCACGGCGGCACAGGACCAACGACAGTTTTTATCCGTATCGCACTGCCGCCCGGCCGACTAGCCGGCTGACTTGGTCGTCTTGGCGTCGGCACCCATCTTGCAGCACCCCGGTGCGCCCTTGTGCAGTCCGCACTTGCCGCAGGTCTTGGCGTCAGGCTTGCAACAGGTTTCGCTGCCCTTGATCTCGCCGCAGCCGCCGCAGAGCGTGACATCCTTGCCCTTTTCCATCTTGCAGCAACCGGGCGAACCCTTGGTCAGGCCGCAGCCGTCGCAGGCCTTGGCGCCCTTCTGGCAGCAGGTATCGGTGCCCTTGATCTGACCGCAACCGCCGCACAGGGTCACCTTGTCGGCACCGGCCTTCGTGTCCATCTTGCAGCAGCCGGGCGATCCCTTGTGCAGGCCGCAACCGCCGCACTTCTTGGCGCCTTTCTGGCAACAGGTGTCGCTGCCCTTGATCTCGCCGCAGCCGCTGCAGAGCACGACATCCTTGCCTTTTTCCATCTTGCAACAACCGGGCGAGCCCTTGGTCAGACCGCAGCCGCCGCAGGCTTTCGCATCCTTGGCGCAACAGTCGCCGGTGCCCTTGATCTGGCCGCAGCCCCCGCAGAGTACAGTTTCCGAGCCAACCTGTTTATTGGCGCCCTTGGCCGTTGCCGTGGGGTGGTCGCCGGCGAGACAGGCACCGCCGGCCAGTAGAAGTATCAGCACCAGGACGACGGGCGGTACATATCGCTTCATGAATGTCTCCTCGTGGACTTGGGGGTATCGCCGTTATCGGTCCCTACTGAGTGTCATCACCGGCCGAAATATTTCGTATTTTTTCTCGACGCGATGCCATCCGGCGAAAACACAAGTAAGGGGCGGACCTCGCGATCCGCCCCTTCTTCATGCTGCCATTGCCGACCTGCGGATGCCGTCCAACAGGTCGTCAGGTCAACGGCTACTTGTACCGCGCCTGGAACTCCTTCTGACGCTCCTGACGTTTGGCCTTGACCTCGGGATCTTCCTTGTTCAGCGCCCAATTCCAGTTTTCGCTGTTCATGACCTCGTCGTAAACCTTCTCGAGCTCAGCCACTTCCTGGGGGGCGGTGGCCTTGTACTCGTGGATGATGTCCTTGATCTCGGGCACGTACTTGGTCATCCAGTGCTTGGCCAGATCGTAGGTGCCGTGCCAGTGCGTGTAATCCGGCGCCTGCATGGCAGCGGCATGACGCACGCGACGGCCCTCGTGGTGCCACAGCTCGAACCAGGTCCAGTCGATGGGATGGACGAACTTGACGTAGTCCTTGTTCGTCTTCAACACGGCTGAGGCGGCCTTGTAAAGCCTGAGGCCGGGCTCCGCGTACTTGGAGTCGTACAGGTCGATGATGCCCTCGTACTGGACGAAGAAGTTGTCCACGAACTGCTGCTGGTGGCAGTTCAGGCAGACGTCAATCATGTTCTCACGACGCGTATCGGCGTGAACCTTCTGCGAGTCCAGGTTCCACTTCTTGTCCGTCTCGTGCGAGAGCTTGGAGCGCGGCGGACGGTTGTTCCACTTGATGCGCATGCCGATGTTGTGCGTGATGTCCTGGTTGGCCGTGGCGCTCATGTGGCAGGTGGCGCAGGTGGGAGCGGCGCTGTAGTCCTCGCCCACGATCCACTTGGAGGAAGCCAGGTTCATCTGATCCATCTTGGCGCGGAACGCAATGCCGTGCTTGGATTCGTTGTACACCTCGAGCTGCGGGTGATCCGGTCCCATGTGGCACTTGCCGCAGTTCTCCGGATGACGCGCCAGTTCGGCCGAGAAGTCGTGCCGCGAGTGGCAGGCCGAGCAGGCACCCTCGGTGCCGTCGGGATTCACCCGGCCCATACCCGTATTGGGCCAGGTGGCCGGATCCAGTCGACCGTTATCCATGACCGACACCACACTACCGTGGCACTGCCAGCAGCCGTTGACCGCGGCGGCGCTGATGCCACCGGGGAAATTGGGCGTGATCAGGCCGTTGTTGCCCTCGACCACCTCGGCAAGCAGGTTGTCCAGCGAGCCCATGATGCGGCCGGCCTTGGAATGGTGCGAGTTGATGAACTCGTTCACTTCCTTGGGGTGGCAACGACCACAGTCGGTCGGGCTGACGATGGTGGCGATCACGTAATCGTCATGGATGTCGTCCTTGAGCACGTCCAGGTCACCCATTTCGGCCATGTGGCACTCGTAACAGCCGACATTGGCGCCGTGGTGCTTGCTGTAGCCCCATTGCTGGTACAGCGCCGGGTTGTCATCCTGGTGACATTCCAGACACTCCCGGGATTTTTCCGACAGTGCCTCGGGCAGGTCCATGGCCGTTGCCGGCCCTGCGAGCAGGCAAATCACGGACAGCGAGAACAGAATCTTCATGCGTCGTCCCCTTTTCTCTCGGCTTGAAGCCGTGTACGCCGAACAATTTCTGCTTTTCAAGCACGCAACAACAAATAACTGGACGTGTTTGTCCGAATTTACCACCTCGGACGTCAGAGGTGAAGCTTTTTCTTTGACAATTTCATGACATTTTTCTGTCGGCGGGGCGGAATTCGGCATGGAGAATCGGCGCCTGATCTGGTAGAGTGTCGCAAAATCTGTACTTCGTTGTCCACAATTAGCGTGTCGCGAATTGAGGGTGAGTCAATTGCCGGACCGAACAGCGCTCGCTCGGTGGGCACTCGGTCCGGGGGGATCCGAAAAACAAGGAGTAGCTCGCATGGCAGTCTCGAGGCGTGATTTTCTCAAGCAAGCGGCCGCCGTCAGCGCAGCCGGTGCGGTGGGCATGGCCGTGCCCGACGCCGCCCGGGAAGCTGCTGCCCAGGCGGAGCACGGCTGGAAATGGGACAAGGCGGTCTGCAGGTTCTGTGGCACGGGTTGCGGCATCATGGTGGCCACGAAGAACGACAAGATCGTGGCCGTCAAGGGCGATCCGGCGGCACCTGTGAACCGTGGATTGAACTGCATCAAGGGCTATTTCAATGCCAAGATCATGTACGGCAAGGATCGACTGACCGAGCCGCTGCTACGGGTCAACGCACAGGGCGAGTTCGACAAGCACGGCAAGTTCCAGCCCGTGAGCTGGGAAAAGGCGTTCCAGGTGATGGCCGACCAGTTCAAGAAAGCCTACAACGAACTGGGACCGACGGGCGTCTCGGTTTTCGGTTCCGGACAGTACACGATCCAGGAAGGCTACGCGATGGCCAAGCTCGTCAAGGGCGGCTTCCGGAGCAACAACCTCGATCCCAACGCGCGCCACTGTATGGCCAGTGCCGTGGGTGGCTTTATCCAGACCTTCGGCATCGACGAGCCCGCGGGCAGCTACGACGATATCGAGCTGACCGACACGATCGTTTCCTGGGGCGCCAACATGGCCGAGATGCACCCTATTCTCTGGTCGCGAGTCACCGACCGTAAGCTGTCCGATCCCGACAAGGTCAAGGTGGTCAACCTGTCGGTGTACACCAATCGCTGTTCCAACCTGGCGGACTCGGAGATCATCTTCAAACCGCAGACGGATCTGGCGATCTGGAACTACATCGCCCGTGAGATCGTGCACAACCATCCCGAGGCCATCGACCGCGAGTTCGTGGACAACCACTGTGTGTTCGTCACCGGCCACGCGAATACGGGATACGGGATGCGCAAACCCGACCACGCCAAGTTCAGCGCCGCGGAGAAGGAAACGGTCGCCAAGGAAGTGTCCAAGGTGATCAGCGAGGCCGAGGCGGTCACCCTCGGCTACCTGGGCTACAAGGCCGGCGACGTGATGGAGATGACCAACGCCGCCAAGGCCAAGCCGCACTGGCACATCACCTTCGAGGACTTCAAGCGGGCGCTCGAGCCGTATACGCTCGATTTCGTGGCCGAGCTATCCAAGGGTGATCCCCGCGAGTCACTGGCCGACTACAAGCAGAAACTGCAATCGCTGGCCCGGCTTTACATCGAGCAGAACCGCAAGGTGGTCAGTTTCTGGACCATGGGCATGAACCAGCATACCCGCGGCACCTGGGTGAACGAGCAGGCCTACATGGTCCATCTGCTGCTCGGCAAGCAGTGCAAGCCGGGCAACGGGGCTTTCAGTCTCACGGGTCAGCCGAGCGCCTGCGGCACCGCGCGCGAGGTCGGTACCTTCGCCCACCGCTTGCCGGCGGACATGGTCGTGGCCAATCCCAAACACCGCGCGGCCACCGAGAAGATCTGGAAGCTGCCGGCCGGCACGCTCAACGGCAAGCCGGGCTCCCACTACACCAAGCTGCTGCGCGACATGGAGGACGGAACGATCAAGTGGGCCTGGGTCCAGGTCTGCAATCCCTGGCAGAACACCGCCAATGCCAACCACTGGTTCAAGGCTGCCCGTGAGATGGACAATTTCATTGTCGTTTCGGACGGGTATCCGAGCGTGTCGGCGAAGGTAGCGGATCTGATTCTGCCGAGTGCGATGATCTACGAGAAATGGGGTGCGTACGGCAATGCGGAACGGCGCACGCAGTTCTGGCGGCAACAGGTCACGCCGGTGGGCAAGGCCATGCCCGATATCTGGCAGGCCATGGAGTTCGCCAAGCACTTCCAGCTTCAGGACGTATGGAAGGAGTGGCAGATCACGGCCGATCTGACCCTGCCCGACGTGCTCGCCGAGGCCCGTAGCATGGGCTACCAGGACACCGACACCCTGTTCGACGTGCTGTTCGCCAACGCGGACGCCAAGCAATACGCCTGGCCCGATCCCATCGCCGATGGCGCCATCAACACCGAGGCGGCGGGCGACAAGCGCGACGTGGAAGGCTTCGCGGGCTACGGTTTCTTCGTCCAGAAATACCTGTGGGAGGAATACCGGCAGTTCGGTCTGGGCCACCAGCACGATCTGGCGGATTTCGACACCTACGACAAGATCCGCGGGCTGAAATGGCCGGTGGTCGACGGCAAGGAAACCCAGTGGCGCTTCAATGCCAAGTACGATCCCTACGCGCGGCGCGCGGGCGAGGGTGCCCCGTTCGCCTTCTACGGGCCGGCGCTCAAGGCACTGCCGAGTGGTAACCTGAAAGGCGTCACGGACAAGGAGAAGAAATCCCTGGCCAACAAGGCCAAGATCTTCTTCCGGCCGTACATGGATGCGCCGGAGATGCCCGATACCGGCTATCCGTTCTGGCTCGTGACCGGCCGTGTACTCGAGCACTGGCACACCGGGACCATGACCATGCGCGTGCCCGAGCTGTACCGTGCCGTGCCCGAAGCCGTCTGTTACATGAACGCGGGCGATGCGTCGACCGGGGGGCTGATGGACGGCGATCACGCCTGGATCGAGAGTCGCCGCGGCCGGATCAAGGCGCGTGTCGAGACCCGCGGCCGCAACGTCATGCCGCCGAACATGGTGTATGTCCCGTTCTTCGACGAGCGGGTGCTGATCAACAAGGTCACTCTCGACGCGACCTGTCCGATCTCCAAGGAGACGGATTTCAAGAAGTGCGCGGTCAAGGTGACCAAGGCCTGATAGGTGGTTGTTGCGGTGCAAGCCGATACGCAGGATCGCCGATCGTTTCTGCAGCGATTGCTGACCGGTGCCGGCGCGCTGACGGTTGGCGCCGTCGGCTGGGGCGGCTTCGTGCAGGAAACGAAATCGGCTCCGCTGGTGCTGCGACCGCCGGGAGCCGTCGACGAGACGGAGTTCCTGCGCCGTTGCATCCGTTGCGGGCTCTGTGTAGAAGCCTGTCCCTACGACACGCTGCGGCTCGCCGCACCGGGCGACGGCCGGCCGGTGGGCTTGCCCAGTTTCACGCCACGGGAGGTACCGTGCTACCTGTGCGAGAACCTGCCCTGCGTCGAAGCCTGCCCGACCGGGACACTCGATCAGGACGCGGTCACCTCGACGACGAATGACGGCTCGGCCTTTCTCGATTTCCGCAAGGTGCGGGTGGGGCTGGCCGTGGTGGACATGGAGAACTGCGTCGCCGCCTGGGGCATCCAGTGCGACGCGTGCTACCGCGCCTGCCCGCTGCTCGATCAGGCGATCAGTCTGCAATACGAACGCAACGTGCGCACCGGCAAGCACGCACGCTTGCTGCCCGTGGTCCATGCTGATGTGTGCACCGGCTGCGGTCTGTGCGAGCGCGCCTGTGTCACCGAAAAAGCCGCGATCTACATTCTGCCCCGGGAACTGGCTCTGGGTAGAGTCGGCACCGGCTACATCAAGGGCTGGGATAGCGAGGACGAGTTACGGCTCCAGAACGTCTCGAACGACGTGTCGACCGAGACCGAACGGAGCAGCAAGACACCGTTGGAGTACCTGAACGAAGAAGTAGTCGACGATGAGTAGTAAACTACAGCGGCACCGCTATCTGGTCGCCAGGCGCGTGACGCAGGCGCTGGTCGTGTTGTTGTTCGTGGGAGCGAACACCTGGGGCTGGCGGGTGCTGATCGGCAATCTGAGTCTGTCGAAAGTACTCGATACGGTGCCCCTGGCCGATCCGTACGCCACGCTGCAGATTACCGCCGCGGGTGTTGTACCTACGGCCGACGTGTTGCTGGGCGCCGCCATCACCCTGGTTTTCTACGTGTTGCTGGCGGGACGGGCGTTCTGCGCCTGGGTCTGTCCGCTCAACGCCGTGACCGACCTGGCCAACTGGCTGCGCGACCGTTTGCCGCTCGGCGACAGCGGCCCGCGGTCCAGCTTCAGCCGCTCGGCGCGCTTCAAGGTGCTGCTGCTGAGCTTCGTGCTCTCGGCGCTCTTGCACGTGGCCGCTTTCGAGTGGATCAGCCCGGTGTCCATGCTGCACCGCGGCCTGGTCTTCGGCATCGGTCTGGGCTGGCTGGTGGTGCTGGCGGTGTTCCTTTTCGATCTGCTCTATCAGCGCGACGGTTTCTGCGGACATCTGTGCCCCCTGGGCGGTTTCTACACCCTGGTGACCCGGTTGTCGCTGCTGCGGATCAAGCACGATCACGAGAACTGTACCGAATGTGGCGACTGCCAGAACGTGTGCCCCGAGGAGCCCATCCTTGCGGGCATCGGCCGCGCGAGCGGTTCGGTCCTGGCGGGTGAATGTACCAATTGCGGCCGGTGCATCGACGTCTGCGAAGTCGAGGCACTGGCTTTTGGAATTCGCGGGAAATCGATCTAGACAGGAGGATACCTATGTTCGCTTCCGGCAAGAAATGGCTGCCGATCGTCGTGACCTTCACGATTGTCTGTGTTGTGACCGGCTGCAAGTCGAACGGCGAGGCGTACGGTCCGGCGACCGACGCCCCGGTGACCAGCGAGGAGCTCAGCTATCGGAACGTCCCGCTGCTGGACGACGGTTCGGCGCCGGCCACCAGTTACGGCGACGACGCGCCCGGTGAAAGCGAGCGCTTCACGCGTTCATTCGAGAACGCGCCGCCGATGATTCCCCATGACATTGCCGACCAGCTGCCGATCGCCATCGACGACAACGCCTGCCTCGAGTGCCATCTACCCGACGTGGCCGAGGACGAGGGAGCCACTGCGGTGCCGGCGTCGCACTTCTACGACATTCGGCAGGGCAAGCAGCTGACGGAGCTGGCGGGCGCCAATTTCAACTGCACCTTGTGCCACGCGCCGCAGGTCGAGGCGCCGGCACTGGTGGAGAACCTTTTCGCCGCCGACTTCCGCGATCAGCAGAGCGAAAAGTCGTCGAACCTGCTCGATATCCTGAACGAAGGTGTCGAGTAAGCGCAGCTGCGGTGCACAGATCACCGGTACGAGGTTGCGCATGCCCGGACGCAACCGTGTGCGCGGTGAGAAAGGTGGGCGAGTATGGCGGACAGGGTACAGCAGTTGACGCGGCGGGACCTCTTTCGGTCCGTGTTGCGCCCTGCGGCGTACGCGGATCGACGCGACGCGGTACGTCCGCCCTACTGTCGCGATCCGGACCGGTTGCTGGCCCTTTGTGTCGGCTGCAGCGACAGACCATGCGTGGACGCGTGTCCCGAGCGCATCATCGAGATCGACATCGAGGGGCTGCCCAGGCTCGATCTCCGGCGGCGTGGCTGCACCTTCTGCGACGCGTGCGCCGTTGCGTGCCCACGGTCCGTACTCGAAGTCGAGGCCGGTGTAGGCATTCGCGGCAGGCTGTTACTCGATCGTGGCGACTGTCTGGCCTGGCACCGCACCCTGTGCACGAGTTGTGACGAGCGCTGCCCGGAGGACGCCATCCTCTCGCCGGCAGGGCTCGAGCCGATCGTCCAGACCGACCTGTGCAACCGGTGTGGACAGTGCGTCGGCAGCTGTCCCGTGGGCGCACTGACGGTTCTCGGTGGGGACGGCATGTGATGGCAACCGGTACGACAGCGTCCTGGAAACCGGCGGCACCCCGCGCCGCGACGTGGGCGCTGGCGGTCGGGTTGATCCTGGGCGGTATCCTGTCGCCGACCCCTTTCCGGTCTCGTTGCGACTTCCTGCCCGGGCCGGGTCTCTGCTGCGCGCAGGAGACGAGCCGGGACGCGACGCCGGTTCTCGGTCCGGCGGCGACGTTGACCGCCGCCGGTGTCGTGCTGGATATGGTATGCCGGCAGGACCGGCTCGTGGTGGCCACCGATGTCGGGATCATCGAGATCTTCGCGCTGCCCGGTGGCGATTCCGCCGGCGGTCGGCGCCCCGGAGGTGACCGGACCGCGGGCGAACCGGTAGCGGGCGGGAAGACAGCAGTCGTCTCGTTGCCGGGGATCACCGATTTTTTCGGCGACCAGATGCCGCCGCGGATATTTTCGGTCGATCGTTCTCCGGACCAGGGTGTGCTGCTCTTCGTGGCCGAGGAAAAAGGCGGCGCCCGGTCGTTGCGGCTGGCCGTGGTGGGCGCGCGCGAACCGGCCGACGTCGCCGGCGAGCAGTATCTGGTGTTTTCGGCGGCGGCGGGGCTCTTCATCAAGAAAGCCCGCTTTGTCGCGGACGATCTGGCGCTGGTCGCGCTCATGAGCAACGAGCTGTTGCTGGTCACGCTGTCGTCTGGCGAAACGCGGTATCGCGTACAGGTCAGCCAGTCGTCTTTTTCCGATTTCGCGCTCGACGAAAACCGCTCGCTGGCGGCGGTGGCGGACGAATCGGGTGCGGTCACGCTGCTCGAGGTCGCCAGCGGCCAGGTGCGGCGGGTCTTGCGCGACGGCAACCTGGACAACGTCTACAAGGTCGGCTTTTGCGGTGGCCGCGTGATCACTGCCGGCCAGGATCGTTGCACCGCGGTGTACGATACCGCCACCGGCGCGTGCCGGCGGCTGGCGTCCGACTTCCTCGTGTACGCCGCCGGCCTGAGCCCCTCCGGCTCGCGCGGCGCCTACGGGGCCGGAGAGCAGAACGACATCGCCGTCTTCGATACCGACTCGGGTGTGGTGAGCCACCTGCTGCGTGGCGCCCGGTCGACGCTGAACACGATCATTTTCCGGAACGAGCGACACCTGGTCTCGGCAAGTGACGATACGCGAATTTTGCTGTGGAGCGTGCCATGAATATTTCCAGCGTCGTGATCCGTACGCGGCCGGAGCATCTCGCCTCCGTTGCCGAGGAACTGGTGGCCCAGCAGCTGGGGGAGGTCCACTTCAGCGATGATTCTGGCCGTCTGGTCGTGACCATCGAGGGCGACACTGTGGGCGAGGAAAAATCCAAGTTGCAGGCGATTCAGAACCTGCCCAACGTGTTGACAGCCGATCTGTCGTACGCCTACAGCGACGAGGGCATCGAACTGCCGGAAGGACCACCGGCAGAGGATACGGAGTCCGTCGCCGAGGGCGATGGATCGACGGCAGCGCCGTGAGCCCGGTCAACGACGGGTTGCGTTTACGGTGCTGTTGATGCTATGTTAGAAACGATCGCGCGACGGGCGCCGACCGGAGATCGTATTCGCCGGTCGAGCTTCTGATCGCCGACTCCGGTGATGTGCCGCGCGGTGCGACAACCAGTTTTCCCAGCCCGGCTGCCTAAAGCCACACGGCCACGGCGAAGGGCCGATACGGTTCGACTGGAAACGGTCGGATTTGCTCCCGTCTTTGGAAGGGAAACCATGGCAGTCCCCCAGGCGACCTCTCGGTCGCAGGCATCGATATCTTCCCCGCGATCGCGGCGGATTCTCCTCGACAAGCAGGGTCGTCGTCTCGACTACGTGCGCCTCTCGGTAACCGATCTGTGCAATCTGCGCTGCCGGTACTGTATGCCGTCGACCGGCGTGACCAAGGTCGCGCGCGGCGAGCTGCTCAGCTGGGAGGAGATGCACCGCCTCTGCGCCATCCTGACCAAGCTGGGCGTGCGCAAGATCCGTCTGACCGGCGGTGAGCCGCTGGCGCGGCGCGGTGTGCTGGACTTTCTGGATCGCTTGACCGGGCTCGCCACTCGCGACGGGACTCCCGAGCTTCTGTTGACCACCAACGGCACCTTGCTCGAGGCCAATCTCGATCGCCTTTGGGATGTCGGCATACGGCGTCTCAACATCAGCATCGACTCGCTACGGCCGGCCGTGTGGTCCACCATCACCCGTCGAGACGGTTTCGATCGGGTCTGGCGCGCCATCGAGGCCGCAAGCGAACGTGGCTTCGCCTTGAAACTCAATACCGTGGTCTTGCCCGGTATCAACGACAGCGAGATACCCGACTTCGTTGGCCTTACCGAAACGCGTGACTGGACGGTTCGCTTCATCGAACCCATGCCCTTCGATGGCCGGAGCGGCTGTCCAACGCGGCTCGCCGCTGGCGACGAGATTCTCGAAACGATCCGCAGTCGTTTCGATCTGAATCGAGTGGAGAACGCCGCCGCTGCCGTCGACGAGTGTTATCGCGTGCCCGGTTTTGCTGGTCAGGTCGGCATTATCCGCGGTCATTCGCGCACCTTCTGCGCGAACTGCTCACGCCTGCGGGTCTCCGCGCGGGGGCAGCTGCGCACCTGCCTGTACGGCCGTCCGGTGCTCGATATGAAGGCCGATCTGCGGCTCGGCAAGAACGACCGGCAACTGGCGCAGCGGATCGTAGGGGCAGTCGGTCGGCGGTACAGCGACGGGCTGGCCGCCCAGCGCGATCTGCTACGTGGCGAACTGGCCAGCATGTCCGAGATCGGCGGCTGATTCGATCCGAACCGGTGGGCCGCTATCCGTAGTCGTAGATTTAAACCGTAATTGTACACGCGGGTGAAATACACACCTGGCTGCTGTCGAGGGGAAAGATGACGATGGGATGCGTCGAGGCGATCTGCATCAGCGATACCAAGGGTGAAGTGAAACGACCGGTGAGTGCCGCCGTCGTGAAAAACGCACACGGTATCGTCGGCGATGCGCACGCGGGGGACTGGCCGCGCCAGGTTTCCCTGCTGCCCCGCGAGAGTATCGAACGGGTGCGTGAAATGATCCCCGATCTGAGCGATGGTGCCTTTGCCGAGAACATCGTCACGAGCGGCATCGACCTGGCCGGCGTCGCTATCGGCGACCGTCTGGCCACCGGCGACCAGGTCGTTCTGGAAGTGACCCAGATCGGCAAGGAATGCCATCAGGGCTGCGTTATCCGCGAGAAAACCGGTGATTGCATCATGCCTCGCGAGGGTGTGTTCTGCCGGGTGATCGTCGGCGGCAATCTTCAGCTCGGTGATTCGATTTCCTTGATCGATTAGCGGCACATCGTGCCGACACTTTTTCCGGCTGCGCCCGGTGACGGTCGCGGCCAGGGAGTATCTGGATACATGCTCACCTACGAAGAAGGATTACATCAGGTTCTCGACCACGCGCGACCCTTGCCGACCGAAAAGGTCGCGCTGGCCGAAGCCGGGGGCCGGGTGCTGGCCCAGCGAGCGCGGGCGCGCTTGCACATGCCCCGCTGCGATCAGTCGGCGATGGACGGTTACGCGGTGCGGGTCGCCGATGTGCGCGGCGCCGGTCCCGACAACCCCGTCGCCCTGCCCATCAAGGGCGAAGTCCGCGCGGGGGGCAAGGGCATGCAATCCCTTGGCGCGGGTTGTGCCGTCAGGATTTTCACCGGTTCCTGTCTGCCGCCGGGCACCGAAGCGGTGATCATGCAGGAGTACTGCCGCCGCGACGGCGATACCGTGCACGTCGAGCGAGCCGCCGAGGCGGGACAGCATATCCGCCGGCGTGGCGAAGAGTATCGGCGAGGTGATCAGTTGCTGCCGGTCGGCGCCTGTCTGCGACCGCCCGCCATCGGCCTGCTGGCGACCTTCGGTTATGCGGAGGTGACGGTTCACCGACGGCCGCGAGTTGCGCTGGTCACCATGGGCGACGAACTGGTGCCGGTGGGCGAACGGCTGGGCAACGGACAGATCTACAACTCCAATGCCTTCGCCCTGGCCGCGGCGCTGGCCGAAGTCGGCGTCGAGCTCGTGGCCTCGTACACCGTGGCCGACGATCGCGACGTCCTGCGCGATACACTGGTGGCCAGCCTCGCTGAATGCGACGTCCTGGTCACGGCCGGGGGAGCAGCGGAGGGGAAATACGATTTTATGCGCGACGTGGCCGCGTCGCTGGGCATCCATGAAACCTTCGAATCACTGGCGGTCAAGCCGGGGAAGCCGACGTTTTTCGGTACCTGGAGGCCACCGGCATCCCTCAGCAGTCGTACCCGGCGACTCGTCTTCGGCCTGCCGGGCAATCCGGTCTCGGCCCTGGTCTCCTTCCACCAGCTGGTCAAGCCGGCGCTGTTGCGTATGGCGGGCGCACCGGCGTCGCGACAACCGATCGTCCATGCTCAATTGACCGAAAACTGCCGCAAGAAGCCGGGACGGCTCACCTGGTTGCGCGGGATGCTCGTGCGCGATGAACGGTCGGGTGCGCCCACGGTCCGGCCCGTCGGCAATCAGGGTTCACATATGCTCAGTGGACTGGCCGAGGCGAACTGCCTCATCCACTTTCCCCAGGAGGCGGCGGAACTGAATTCCGGGCAGCAGGTTGAGGTACTTCGCTTGTCCTGGGATGTGTGCTAGATACGATTCGTACGTAAAACGCGCCATCGCTGACAACGGCGCGTTCTTACCCTATCGGTGGTCACCGACTGCTATTGTCGCCGGCCACGGCACCACACCGTGACCACCGTCCGTTGCGCAGACTACTCGGTCTTCGCGATTGGATGGACGATCTCCGCCCAGCGTGTTTCGAAGTCGAATTCCTTGTAGCTGGGGCTACGCTCGTTGTGGCACTTCAGGCAGAAGTCACTGCCCGGCATGAGCATGCCCTTGGCCTTGGCGAGTTCCGGATCCTTCATGATCTTCTTCTTCTTGTATTCGGAACCCGGTCCGTGGCAGACCTCGCAGCCGACGCCCTCGTCGAGGGAGTACTTGCCCTTCGGATCGACCTCGGCTTCGCTGTGAAATCCCTGGGTCGTGTGGCAGGCGAGGCACTCGGCCTCCTGCTGCGGATCGCCGAGCCCCTTTTCCTTGGCGATCGCCTTCGCTTCATCCGAAGCGAGAACCTCGTAGGCCTTGGCGTGCGCCGAATGCAGCCACACCTCGGCCTGGTTGCCCCGTTTTTTCTGCTTGTGGCACACGTTGCACTTCTTCGAGCCGATGATCTTGCCCTGGACGTCTTCAGCTGTGGCGACGTCGCCAGGCACGACGAATAAACTACCAATCAGCAGACAGCCGGCAATTATCCACGTGGTCTTCATGATTCCTCCAGAGAGCCTGTGCTTCAATCGCGATGTCAGGGGCGACCAGCCGCGCGATCGCCACGATTATGGTAACATCTCATTGCCAAGATGCAACAGGCGACACGTCGATTCTCGTACCCCGAGTGTTCAACGCACCGCAGTAAAAACAGTTCTCGTTGCTATTTCACAACCGCGGGCATATCTTGCCCAAAGCGTCCCTCCCGGGCCGGACAGGAGCAATACACCGTGTTTTCGCAAACCGCAGAATATGCGCTCCGAGCCACTTATTTCATGGCCAAGAACGCCGTCACACCCATGACAACGAAGGCCGTTGCCAAGGACATGGACATCCCGCCCAGCTATCTGGCCAAGATACTGCGCGCGCTGGCCACCGCCGACATCGTTGTCTCCAAGCGTGGTGTGCGAGGTGGTTTCCACCTGGCCAGAACGCCCGCGAACATCAGTTTACTGGAAATCGTCAACGCGGTCGACCCCCTGGAACGCATCCATGATTGTCCGCTGAAGGTCGCAACCCATTGCGAGCAGCTGTGTCCGCTCCACCGGCGGCTCGACGATGCCATCAGTCTCGTGGAGCAAGCGTTGGCCAGGACGTCCCTGGCCGAGATCGTCCGGGAAGCCGAGGCGGAGGCGGCGCCGGCGCCGCACGAGGAATTCGGCTGATCGCGGCGACGATTTCCCCTGTTTTTTCCCTCATTATCCTTGTTTTCTCCCCCTTTATTAGTTATTCTGGTACTGTAATACCTGATTAGCTGGTAAACTCGTGGTCTCGTAACCGATAACGACTTGTCTGGCGTTCGGAAATCCGGACCCGGCTTGGTAGGAGGTCAAAGGTGGCAGTTCGCAAGGTGGTACTCATCGACGAGGAATTGTGCGACGGCTGTGGCGATTGCGTGCCGTCCTGCGCAGAAGGGGCGATCCAGATCATCGACAACAAGGCCAAGCTGGTTGGCGACGCCCTGTGTGACGGGCTCGGCGCCTGTCTCGGCGATTGCCCGCAAGGGGCGATAACCGTGGAAGAGCGCGAAGCGGAGGCCTTCGATGAGGAAGCGGTGAAGGTACATCTGACCCAGCTCGCGCAAGAGCAAGGTGCGACAGCGTCAACCGGTGAACCTGGCGGCGGGGCAGCCCACGCGGCCGCGCCCCAGGCCCAGGAACTGACAGCGGCACCGGCGCCTGCGTCCGGTTGCGGATGCCCCGGTGCGGCAATGAAGGACTTCTCGGAAGCCATGCCCGGTGCGCCCGCCGGCCCGGCGGGAGCAGCCGCGGGCTTCGCGACAGCCGGTGATGTGCCGTCCGCCCTGCGTCAGTGGCCGATACAGCTGCATCTCGTGCCGCCCACCGCGCCGTACTTCAAGGGCGCCGACGTGCTGCTCGCCGCCGACTGCACGGCTTTTGCCATCGGCGGTTTTCACGGTGAGCACCTGAACGGACGTGCGCTGGCCATCGCCTGTCCCAAGCTGGACCAGGGCATGGAAATCTACCTGCAGAAGCTCGTGAACATGATCGATGACGCCGGGATCAATACCCTGACGGTCATGGTCATGGAAGTACCGTGTTGTTCCGGTCTGGTCCGCCTGGCCCGCGAGGCTGCCGAACAGGCTCAGCGCAAGGTCCCGGTGAAGCACGTGGTGGTCGGTATTCGGGGAGATATTCTCGGTGAGGACTGGCTCTGATGGAATGCAGTGCGCTGCCGCCGAGGTCTTGCTGACGAGATCGGTCCCGGCGACAACGGCGGAGCGCTGGCCGGGTGTGCTGGCTGCGGCCCTCGTACTCGGGTTGCTAGTACCCGTGCAACTGCTGGTGCGGCCACCCATGTTGCTGCTCGAGCGCTTCTGGACCGGCGCCGGCTGGATCGAGGTGCTGCTGCTCGCCGTGTACGCAGGCCTGGTCACGGTGCGTATGCTGGATCCGCGACGGCAGGCGCGGTGGCGTCGTCGTATCTGGTTGTTGTTCTCGGCGGTGTTCTTCGGGCAACTGGTCGTCGGTCTGCTCGGCGAATCGCGCATGCTGATGAACGGCGATTTGCACCTGCCGATTCCGGCCATGGTGTTTGCCGGTCCGCTGTTTCGCGGCGAGGGTCTGTTCATGCCGCTACTGGTGCTGAGCACGGTGCTGATAGCCGGTCCGGTGTGGTGTAGCCATCTGTGCTACATCGGCGCCTGGGACCAGCAGGCGGCCGAGTCGAAGCGCGCGAGCGGCTCCAGGCGGCGCCCGCGTACGTTGCCCGGCTGGGCGCGGTATCTGCGCTGGCTGATCCTGCTGCTGGTTGCCGGCGCGGCGGTCGGTCTGCGCGTGGCGGGCGTGCCGACCTCGATCGCCACGCTGGTCGGTGCGGGATTCGGCGTGCTCGGTGTCGTCGTGATGGTGGCGTGGTCGAAACGAACAGGGACCATGACCCACTGTGTGGTCTTCTGCCCGCTCGGTCTGCTGGTCAACTTGCTCGGCAAGCTGTCGGTGTTCCGCCTGCGGATTGCCGACGGCTGTGACGAGTGTGGCGCGTGCCGACGCTCGTGTCGCTACGATGCGTTGCGGAAATCCGACATCCGTCGTCGCCGGCCCGCACTCAGCTGCAGCCTGTGCGGCGATTGCGTGGGCACCTGTCCGAGTGGTCAACTCGGTTTCGGCCTGGCCTGGCTTCGTGAACCGCGCGGCTCCGGTCTACGAGCGGTGCAGATCGCCGTGGCAATCGCGTTGCACGCCGCGTTTCTGGGTACGGCGAGAATCTGACAGCCAGGCAACCGCGCTGAAGAGCGTCCGACAGAGGAGAGTGGCATGATTCTGAAGATGTCTGAAGCGGCGAATCTGGCTATTCACGGCCTGGCTTTTCTGGCCGGTCGTCAGACGGCGCAGCATGTCTCGGCCGGTGAGATCGCCGGCGCCCTCCTCGTTTCCGAAGCGCACCTGATCAAGGTGTTCCAGCGCTTGAAGAAGCAAGGGATCGTCAAGTCGTACCGGGGGCCGCACGGAGGCTTTTCCCTCGCCCGCGACCCGGCGACCATCAGTCTCGAGGAGATCTACCGGGCCATCGACGGCCCGCGGCTCGATGGCGACTGTTTGCTCGATCGTCAGCAATGCGGTTTCGGGCATTGTGTATTCGGCGATCTGATGAAATCTATCCGGCAGCAGGTCGACGAATATTTTTCGGGAACGACCCTTGCCGACGTACAGCGCCCCGCGTGAAACGGCGTCGTGGCGGTTCGACAACGACCCGACCCGACGACGCGCGGCGCGGCGGTTTCGGCGCCTGACGGTGTCAAGGCTTGGTGATCCAGCGCCTGTAGAGTAGTCTCGGACCAGTAACGGCCGCGTGAAGCACGACATCCGACCGCGAGATCGTGATGCCCAGTGCCGAGAGTTGGTTTGGACCGGGGAGGACGACGATGAAACCGCTGCGTTTCTGGCGCGGGAGTGCAGGGCTGACGGTCGCAGCGCGACCGACACGAGCTCGGGCGCTCGGCTGTATGATGGTTGGTTCTCTGCTGCTGGTCGGGTTGCTGCCCGGCGTACCGCTACCGATCGCCGGCGCCGCGCTGGCCGTCGAGGACGAGTGCGAGAATTGCCACAGCTCGGCGGCGCTACGTGTGCAGAACAAGAAACTCTACGACTACTACCAGAACTACCTGAATTCGATGCACGGTCTGGCCGGCCTGTCGTGTGCGGACTGTCACGGCGGCGACAGCACGACGCAGGATTTCGAGATCGCCCATGCGGGCGTCATGGACCGCGTGCGCTTCGATCACATTCCCGAGACCTGCGGCGAGTGCCACGACGAACAGATGGAGAACTTCGTCCAGAGCGATCACTATCAGATCCTGATGGACAAGGGCACGGCGCCCAACTGCGTCACCTGCCACGGCTCCATGGACATGGATTTCTTCTTCACGTCCCTGGTCAGGACCACCTGCCAGTTCTGCCACAATCAGCAAAGCGGTACGGCCCCCGACGTACCGGATCGCGCCGAGTACATCCTGAACAAGATCAACATCATCAAGGGGTATCGCGGTCTGGTGCGGAAGTATGCGGATGACCCGCAGCTGGTACGCGAGATCGATGATTCCTACCGGCGGCTGACCGGCCACTGGCATCTCTTCGATTTCGAACAAGTGGAAACCGAGACCGAGTACCTGTTCGATCTGCTGCGTCGCGAAAAAGCGAAAGCCATCAAGAAGAAACGTGACAAGTAACCACGTCGACGGCGTGAAGGTCGACGTACGGCCGCGTCCAACGGAGAGGAACCATGCAATTCGAGCTTCACTCGAAACTCGCGCTCCCGATCCGGGGGCTGGCTCTGGTCCTGGTGATCGGCGTCGCGACCACATCCGTGGCGCTGGCGCTGGAAACCTCGGACCGGGTCACGATTCTCGAGGAATATCACGGATACTTCCCCTGCAGCGATTGTCACGAGGATCAGGAAACCATCGCCACGCCGCGTTTCCTGATCGACGAGCATTACGAGCCGCTCGAGTGGGAGGACGACGACGGCAACACCTACCTCGTGGAGTTCGGTGAGCTCGTGAGCTTCGCTGAACTGCTCGGCGCGACCGAAGGCCAGGACCGCCGAGGCGAGAACCTGGCGCGAATTGGTCGCCAGCTACAGGTCGCCGAATACATGGAGGAAAACGGATACGCGCCGGAAGACTCGGTCTGGACCCTGATGCACGGCGGCGCCAATCTCTGGTGCCTGGACTGCCACAATGCCGATAACCGTGATTATCTACGGAAACTCAACGGCGAGCTGCTCGACTTCAACCAGAGCCACGTACTGTGCGGCCAGTGCCACGGGCCGATCCTGGCCGACTGGGATATTGGGTTGCACGGTCGGACGAGTGGCTACTGGAATCTGGAACTCGACAGCGATGACGTGAGCGTTCGCCTGCTGTGCGTCGAGTGCCACATTCCGCACGCGCCCCGGTTCCGGTCGCAGCAGCCGATGGCCGGACCGGTCCCGCGCCGCGCCGGCCCGCCTCCCGAGCATGTGCACCACGAGACACACCGCGGTGAACGTGACGAACTCGGGCCGCACCCCTGGGATGACACCGACCGCGCCGAGACGTCGCCGCGCGGGCTGGATTCACAGCACGAGCACGAACCGCAGCACGGGGAGGGTTCGCACCATGAGTAGCAAGATGCGTTTCACGGGTCGCGCCGTCGATCGCCGTGGTTTTCTGCAGATGCTCGGCGCCACCGCCGCCTCGGCGGGTGTGGCCCTGTCCGTGGGCGACGCCGCGGCGTTCAGCTTCGACGAGTTCTTCCAGAAACACTTCTACGAACTGAGCAAGGAAGACCTGGCGAAGGTGCTCGCGCGGCTCGAACGCGAGTACAACAAACGCTACGAACGTGAGGATTTCCGCGTCAACGCCGCGGCGCCGCTGCCCGGCGTCCGCTTCGGTTACGCCCTGAACCTGAGCAAGTGCATCGGCTGCCGGCGCTGTGTCCACGCCTGCGTCGATGAGAACAACCAGCACCGGGGCCGGGAAGATCGCGGCGATCAGATCGAGTACATCCGGGTGCTCGAGATGGAAAAAGGATCGCTCGATGTGGAGAAATCGAAGCACGACTACGAACACGAAGTGCCGGCCGACGAGGGTTACTACATGCCGGTCCAGTGCCATCACTGCAACAACGCCCCCTGTACCAAGGTCTGCCCGGTGGAGGCCACCTGGCAGGAACGCGACGGTATCGTGGTCGTGGACTACAACTGGTGCATCGGCTGCCGCTACTGCGCGGCGGCCTGCCCCTACTGGGCGCGCCGCTTCAACTGGGACGAGCCGCGGCTTTCCGACGACCAGATCAATCCCGACACGCACTATCTCGGTAACCGGCCGCGCTATCGCGGCGTGATGGAGAAGTGCACTTTCTGTGTCAACCGGGTCCGACGCGGCCAGAATCCAGCCTGTCATGATGCGTGTCCGACCGGCAGCCGGAAATTCGGCGACCTGCTGGACCCGAAGAGCCCGGTTCGCCTCGCGATCGAGACCAAGCGCGTCTTCATACTCAAGGAGGAAGTCGGGACCGATCCCAGCTTCTACTACTTCTTCGATTGATCCAGGATTCGGCCGCGGGTCTGTCCCGCGGACCGGTCCGGCCACCGACGGAGCCGAAATGGTTGAAAAACTGCGATATTACCCGTTCTTCGTGGTGCACTCGATCCGGGGCATGTTCTCCGGCGGCCCGGCGTATTACGTCTGGCTGCTGGTGCTGGCGGCGGCGATTGCGCTCGGCCTGTACGCCTACACCAACCAGATCCGCGTGGGTCTGGGCGTGACCGGCATGACCGATCAGGTCTCCTGGGGACTGTACATCGCCAACTTCACCTTCCTCGTGGGAGTGGCGGCGGCGGCGGTCATGATGGTCATCCCGGGCTATCTGTATCACCACCGGGCGGTCAAGGGCGGCGTTCTGATCGGGGAGATGGTCGCCATCGGCGCTGTCCTGATGTGTCTGCTCTTCGTGGTGGTGGATCTCGGGCGTCCGGATCGCATGTGGCACATGATTCCCTTTCTGGGACGATTCAACTTTCCCATCTCGGTGCTCAGCTGGGACGTGGTCGTACTCTCCGGGTATCTGGTGTTGAATCTGCACGTGCCGGGCTACCTGCTGTACAAGCGGTATCTCGGCGAGACGCCCTCGCAGCACCTCTACCTGCCGTTCGTCTACATCTCCATCGTCTGGGCGATCAGCATCCACACCGTCACGGCGTTTCTCTACACCGGTCTGGCCGGTCGACCCTTCTGGAACGCGGCGATTCTGGCGCCCCGTTTCATCGCCAGCGCGTTCTGTGCCGGTCCGGCATTCATCATTCTCATCCTGCACATCGTACGCCGGCGCACCGCCTTCGAGTTGAAAGACGAGATCATCCGCTTTCTGCGCCAGGTCGTGCTGATCGCCGGCCTGATCAATATCTTCCTGCTGATCTCCGAGGTGTTCACCGAGTTCTACGCCGACAGCGCCCACGTGGCCAGTGCGCGGTATCTCTTCTTCGGTCTCCATGGCTACAATTCGCTGGTGCCCTGGATCTGGACATCCGTGGTGCTGAACGTCGTCGCCTTGCTGATGCTCGTCTCACGCCGCTTCGAGCGACGGGGGCTGGTGCTGAGCAACCTGCCGCTGGTCATGCTGATCACGGCGATCTGGATCGAGAAGGGAATGGGGCTGGTCATTCCCGGATTCATCCCCACGCCGCTGGGCGAGATCCTCGAATACCTGCCGACAATGAACGAGGTGCTGGTCTGTATCGGGATCTGGGGGCTGGGCCTGCTGGTGATGACCCTGCTGATCAAGCACGCGGTCGACATCGAGACCGGCGCGGTGCGGGTTCGCGAATAAACCGCTTTGACAATTCGCGAAAACAAGACTAATCTGCTAAATAGGTACTACACCGAGGGTTGCGCCTGATTGGAACCATACCGGACCTGATTCGCCTGGCCAGCCAACAGTCTGTAGAGGGAGTGATATCATGATTAGTGTACAGGATATTCTGAACGAGAAGGGCGGCCAGGTATACACCGTATCACCCGACGCCTTCGTGCTTCGGGCTGTCGAAGCCATGGTCGAGAACAACGTCGGCGGACTGATCGTCACGAAAGACGACAAGGTTTGCGGCGTCATCACAGAGCGCGACTATCTACGCAAGATCGCCGTGCAAGGGCGGCGCTCGGCCGATACCAAGGTCAAGGAGATCATGTCCTCTCCGGTGATCTACACGACACCGGACTGTTCGATCGAGGAAGCGATGGCCATCATGACCAAACAGCGCGTCAGGCACCTGCCGGTGATGGAGGGTGACACGGTGCGCGGGGTGATCTCGATCGGCGATCTCGTGCTGCGTCTGACCGCCGACCAGGAAGTCACGATCAAGACCTTGCAGAGCTATATCTCCGACAACTACCCGCGGTAGAGCGTGGCTACGCGAGCACGGATGCACCGATGCGGTCGGCGGATGTCGCGTCGGTGCTACGCGCTGCTGTCGGAGCGCTAGTCCACCGGACCTTCCCCCGGAATCCCGTGTTTTTGAAAGAAACGATACAAGGTAGCCCGGCCCACGCCAAGCAGTTGCGCCGCCCTGACCTTGTTGCCGTCGGTAACCGTAAGTGCTCGAGCAACGGATTCGGTGGTGAGTCGCGACCGGGGCTTGGGGTCGGGCACGATGTCGTGTGTGGCGGCCGTGGGCCCGATGATCCCGGTCGGCGAGGCGCCGCCGTTCGCCGCCGCGGCGGTCGCCCTGACCTCGACCCGGGGCTGGCGAACCTCCGGGGGCAGGTGTTGCGCATCGATGCGATCGCCGTCGCAGCGCACCGCCGCGAACTGCAGCGCGTTGACCAGCTCGCGGATATTGCCCGGCCAGTTGTGGGCCAGGATCACGTCCAGCGCCGAACCGCCCAGTCCCGTGATCTGCTTGCTGGTCTCCTTCCGGATGCGTTTGAGGATGTGTTCGACCAGGTAGGGTATGTCCTCGCGTCGATCGCGTAGCGGCGGCAGTTCGATGGGCACGACACACAGGCGGTAGAAGAGATCTTCACGAAACGTGCCGGTATCCATCATGGCCCGCAGGTCGCGGTTGGTGGCGCTGACCACGCGCACATCGACACTGAGCGACTGCTCGCCGCCGACGCGCTCGAACCGTTTCTCCTGCAGGACCCGCAACAACTTGACCTGTACCGGGGGTGACAGCTCTCCCACCTCGTCCAGAAAGAGCGTACCGCCGTCGGCGAGTTCGAAGCGTCCTTTCTTGTCGCGGATGGCTCCGGTGAACGCACCGCGTACGTGACCGAAAAGTTCGCTCTCGAGAATGTTCTCCGGCAAGGCACCGCAGTTGATCGGAACGAAGGGGCCCTTGCTGCGGCTGCTTTCCCGGTGTATGGCGGCCGCCGTCAGTTCCTTGCCGGTACCGCTCTCGCCGGTAATCAGCACCGGGTAGTCCGAGGCGCTTACCGACTCGATGGAACGGAAGACTTCCTGGATCGTCGGCGATGCACCGACCATGCCGTGGAAGACGCGTCGCGGCAACGCGGTGGCGCGCAAGTCGAGCATCTCGGTCTGGTCGCGTATCACGCCCAGCATGCCGTGCGTGCCGGTTTCGATTTCCAGGGGCATGGTCCGCATCAGCAGACGCTTGATTTCGCCGTCATCGGTGTGCAGATCGAGTGGATACTCCCGCTTATCGCCGACGGCGTCCGGACCGTCGGGGAACTGGCAGGCGCCGCCGCAGAGGCCGTGGTCCGGGAAGAGCTCGTGGCAGTCGCGGCCGATGATCCGCTCGCGGCGTAATCCGGTCAGCTGTTCGAAAGCGTCGTTGACCAGAAAAACCGTGCGGTATTCGTCGTGGACGATGATAGCGTCGCCCAGCCGGTTCGTGACGCCGGCGAGCAGCCGGCGCTGACGAGCGAGTGTGTCGAGGTAGCCGTGATCCACCAGAGTGTCCACGTGGGCTGCGATCTGGTCACGGATCGTGCGGAATACCGCGAGCAACTCGTCACCGGTGCCTTCGCCGAGGGTCGGATCCTGGATCGGCCAGTGCAAAACGGTCGGCATCCCGCCCAGCAGACGCTGTCGCTCCGCCACGCTGAGCGGCTCCGGCGATGCACAGCTCGCTCGCGCTGTCCGGCCGAGGGTAATGACCAGATCGTGGGTTTCCGGCGGCAGCTCGGCCAGCGCTTGCGACGCTCGCGGTTCCAGGTCCAATCCCGATTCCGCCAGTACCCGGGCCGTCAGCGGATTGATTGCAGAAGCGACGATGCCGGCACTGCGCACGCTGACGCGGTCGCCGGCACGCGCCTGCAACAAGACCTCGGCCATCCGGCTACGCGAGGCGTTCGCCGTACCGAGGAAGAGCACTCGTATCGTCTCGTGCATCGTGTCGGATGGTCTCCTGTCGGCGTGAACTGTCCTCGTCGATCGACACGCCATGGCCGGCTCGATCCCGCGAGATCGAGCATCCGATCGCATCTTTGTCTACCATATACCATTGCCCTCTTGCCCGGTAGCCATTAATCTGCAGGCGAATAACACCGGCTCGGACAGAGTCTGACTACGACGATAGGGGTTCGTTATGAACATGGGCGGTTGGACATTTCGAGCTTTCACCGATGGACTGTTCAAGCTCGACGGCGGTTCCATGTTCGGCGTCGTGCCGCGGGTGATGTGGGAAAAAGCCCATCCGGCCGACGAGAACAACCGTATTCAACTGACGCTGCGCTGCTTGCTGGCCGAGAAAGGCGACCGACGGTTGCTGGTGGACACGGGGATCGGCGATCGCTGGGACGCCAAACAGGCTGATATCTTTGCCATCCAGCGACGACCGAACCAGCTGGTGGCGGAACTGGCGGAAGCCGGCATCACCGCCGACTCGATCACCGATGTGGTGCTGACCCACCTGCATTTCGACCACGCGGGCGGGGCGATCAAGACCAGCGATCAGGGTCTGGTCCCGACCTTCGGCAAGGCCCGCTACTGGGTGCAGAAGAAGCACTGGACCTGGGCCCAGGAACCGACTGAACGCGACAGCGCGAGCTTTCGCGCCGAAGATTTCCAGCCCCTGGCCGCCGCCGGGCAACTCGAGGTGGTCGACGGCATCGCCGAGGTGATGCCCGAGGTTCGCGTCACACCCATCAACGGCCATACGCCTGGACAGCAAATCGTCGAGTTCCACACCGGCGGCGGCGTGCTGGTGTACTGCGGCGACCTGTTGCCCTTCGCGAGCCAGCTCCACGTCCCCTGGATCATGGGCTTCGATCTGAATCCGCTATTGACCTTGAACGAGAAGAAGCAGTTTCTGAGCCGCGCCTGCGAAGAGCAGTACACGCTGGTTTTCGAACACGATCCGTTCGTCGAGGCGTGCACGGTGAAGTTCGAGAAGAACCGGTTCATGATCGACGAGGCGTTCACCCTGGCGGAGCGGTAGCCGGCGGACGACGAGGTAGTATGAAGGAAGCCAAGGACAACGCCGGGCGGCGCTCCGCAAGCGCGCGCAAACCGGACTGGCTGCGCATGCGGCGCCAAGGGGGAGCCGAATACAACGCCGTCAAGCGGCTGTTGCGCGAGAACCGGCTGCACACCGTGTGTGAGAGCGCCAACTGTCCCAACCGCGGCGAGTGCTTTACCGACCGCACAGCGACCTTCCTGCTGCTGGGTGATCGCTGTACGCGTCGTTGTACCTTCTGCAACATCGCAAGCGGCCGCCCGCGACCGCCGGTGCCCGACGAGCCGCGCCGGGTCGCCGAGGCGGTCGCGACCCTGTCTCTCGAATTCGCCGTCGTCACCTCGGTGACGCGCGACGATCTTCCCGACGGCGGTGCGGCGTGTTTCGCCGCGACCCTCCGCTGGATCCGGCGACTGCGGGCGGGCTGCGGCGTCGAGGTGCTGATACCGGATTTCCGCGGCGACCCGCGGGCCCTGCAGACGGTGCTGCAGGCGCGACCCGAAGTGCTGAATCATAACCTGGAAACCACGGCACGGTTGTATCCGGCATTGCGCCCGCAGGCCGAGTATCATCGTTCGCTGCTGCTGCTGCGACGAGCGCGGCAGTGGGCCGAGGCCTTTGCGCCGCGGTTGCGGGTGAAGACCGGCATCATGGTCGGCGCGGGCGAGACCCGCGCCGAGGTGACGACGCTGATGCGCGATGCCAGCGACTGCGGGGTGTCGGCGCTGACCATCGGCCAGTATCTGCAGCCGACGCCGTCGCACCATCCCGTGGACCGTTTCGTCACGCCGGCGGAATTCGACGAACTCGCGGCGATCGGCCGTGAGCTGGGCCTGGATACAGTCGAATCCGGACCGCTGGTGCGATCGAGCTACCACGCCCGCCAGCAGGCGGCCGCTCGGGATGGTGCAGCCGTATCCGACGCAGCGGCGGCACGCCACGGAAGCGCTACGCGGCGCGGGGCGATCGCCAACGACCGGACGGGTGCGACGTGATCGGCCGCCGGCGCTGGTTCGCGTGGGGGGCGGTGACCTATCTGCTGATCATGGTGGCGGTCTCGATCGGGCTGAGTTCGCTCTATCGCTCGTCACGCGACCGTCTCGACACGGCCCTCGGCGAGCGTCTGACGGCCGTGGCCATCACGGCCACGTACCTGGCCGACGGTGATTCGGTTGCCGTCTGGTCGCTCGATCCGACGCCGACCCTCGGCTTCCGCTGGCTGGCCTCCCGGCTGCAGCAGATCCGGCTCGAAAACGATCTGGCGTCGATCACGCTCTGCGATCCGGATCAGCAGGTGCTGATCTCGACGTCGGAGCACCTGGCGCGGGGGGAGTACAACGTCTTCTCGCAGCTCAACCGGCAGGCCCTCGCCCTCGCGCGGGGTGGATTCCCCGCCGCGTCGCCCCTGTATCGCACCGGTGAAATCTACCAGAAGAGCGCGCACGCGCCGGTCTTCGCTGCCGACGGCACCATCGCCGGCATCCTGACCGTCGAGGGCAACGCCGAGTTCTTCGATTCACTGGCGACCTTGCGAACCGGCGCCGTGGCGACGTTGGTGACGGTGCTGCTCTTCCTGTCGGTCCTGGGCCTCGTGCTGCTGCAGCTGAATCGCGCTCGGGAGCGCTACCGCGCCTCGGCGCACCGGCAGGAGAATCTCGCGGCGATGGGTCGGATGACGGCGGGTATCGCCCACGAGATCCGCAATCCCCTCGGGATCATCCGCGGCGCCGGCCAGCACCTGCAACGGCGGCTCGGCGAGGCGGGTATCGAGGACGATGTGTGCCGCTTCATTCCCGAAGAGGTCGATCGTCTCGACCAGATTCTGAGCGGCTACCTGGCGTTCGGCACCGACAGTCCGGTGCCCGACGAGCCCTGCGATCTGGCGCGCATCGTCCGGCGTTGCGTGCAACTGCTCTCCGATGAACTGGCGGCTGCCCGGGTGGAGGTCGAGGTTGCCGAACCGCTGCCCGACGCCGAGATCATGGGCGACCCGCGACGGCTGCAGCAGGTGCTGATCAATCTGCTGCTCAACGCGCGCGATGCTATGCCGGCGGGAGGCCGCATCGAACTCGCGTTGACCGTCACGGCGCATCAATTCACGCTGACCGTCGCCGATAACGGCAGCGGTCTGACGGGTCAGGATCCCGACAAGCTGTTCGAGCCTTTTGCGACCACCAAGGAAAAGGGCAGTGGGCTGGGACTGGCTCTATCGCGTAACATCGTCGAAGACCATGGTGGTACGTTGAGGCTGCGCGAGTGTCCCGGCCGGCGTGGCGCCGAGGCGCGTATCGAGCTGCCGCGTCGAGAAACCAATGCTTGAAGGAGATATGCCCGTGGGGAAGATACTCGTGGTCGATGATGAGCAGCGCATGGTCCGGCTGCTGAGTTCGGCGCTGGAACATCGCGGTCACACGGTGATCGGCAAGACCGACGGGCAATCGGCTCTGGCTGCGATCAAGGCCGGTACCTTCGATCTCGTCCTGACCGATCTGCGCATGGAGCCCGTCGACGGCATGGCGGTGATCGAGGGCACCCGGGCCGAATCGCCGGAGACCGCCATCGTCGTCCTGACCGCCTACGGCGAGCTGGAAACCGCCGTCGCCGCCTTTCAGCAAGGCGTGTTCCACTACCTGACCAAACCGTTCAACTTCGACGAGGTGGCGCACGTGGCCGAGAAGGCCATCGCCGAGAAGACGCTGCGCCGCGAGAACCGTCAGCTGCGCGAGGTCGTCGATCGTCTCGCCGTCGACCGGCAACTCGTGGGCAAGGCGCCGGCGACCGAAGAGCTGCGCGCGCTCATCGAGAAGGTTGCGCCGACCGACGCGACGGTGCTGATCCGCGGCGAGAGCGGTACGGGCAAGGAACTCGTCGCCAACGCCATTCATCAGGCAAGTGAACGCGCCGCCGGGCCCTTCGTCGCCGTCAACTGCGCCGCCATCGCCGAATCGTTGCTCGAGAGCGAGCTGTTCGGTTACCGCAAGGGAGCCTTCACCGGCGCCGAGAGCGATCGCGAAGGGCTGTTCGAAGCGGCATGCGGCGGCACGGTGTTTCTGGACGAGATCGGCGAAGCCGGACTGGCGATCCAGGCCAAGCTGCTGCGCGTGCTCGAGGAGCGCAAGATCAACCGGGTCGGCGATCCGCGCGAACGGGAAGTCGACGTGCGCGTGCTGGCGGCCACCAACCGGCCGCTGGAAAAAGCCATCGCCGACGGCACGTTTCGCGAGGATCTGTACTACCGACTGCTGGTCTTTCCGCTCGACGTGCCGCCCTTGCGTGATCGCACCGACGATATCGAGATTCTGGCTGCCTACTTCCTGCGCGAACTGGACCGCCGCGCTGCGAAACTGCCGGCGGCGACCATCGCCCGGTTGCGCGCGTACGGCTGGCCGGGCAACGTGCGCGAGCTGCGCAACCTGCTCGAACGGGCCCACATCCTGGCCGGCAACGCGGCGATCGCCGATGAGCACCTGGTGCTCGACGTCGGACGCGCGGTCGCGGGCGAGGGTGTCGGTGCGGTCGGTAGCGACCTGAACCTGGACAACAATGCGCGGACGTTGATTCGCACGGCGATCACACGCGCCGGCGGCAACAAGAGTCTGGCGGCGAAGATGCTCGGGATCACCCGCCGCACGCTGTACTCGCGCCTGAAATTGCTGGGTATGACCGACGAGATCGCGGCGCACGATGACTGAGCGGCTGGTCCGTTCGGTGCAGGTACCGGGTCGATCTGTACCTCTAGGTACGGACTTTCGACCTGCCGGCAGTCTCGCGAGGCGGGAAAACGCTGTCGATATGGCGTATTATCGCCTAACTTGTTGGTAATCAAAACACTGAGGGGAAATTCCTTCGCTGGTGGCACAGAGCCTGCATTCGGTTGACGCTACCAGAATGATCGTCTCGTCTCTTCTCCCCCCAGCGGCTAGGGTCGATATGGAACACAGAGAGTACACAACCAAGCGGCAATGGCGAACGACCGCGGCGTTTCAGACCTTCCTGCTGAGCGTCGCTCTGGCGGCGTTTCTGTTGCCGGGCTCACCGGTGATCGGCCAGACGGGCGATCGGGAATCCGTCGTGCGCAACTACGTCGACGTAACCGCCGAGATTCTCAACGAGGCGACCGATGTAGTGCGCGAATCGGAGAGTCCACGGGCGCGCGTGGTGTTGAAAAAGGCTGTCGAACTACACCAGCATTCGCTCCGCCTGCTCGACAAACAGCGGTTCTTCCAGGCGCGACAGATATCCGGCCGCGCCCGGTCCGGGGCACAGCACGCGGTAAAGCTCGCGCGCGAGTCCTTCGGTCTCGAAGAGCAGGCCCGGACCAGACTCGAGCGATTTCGCGAGTTCCACGACCAGCTTGCCGAGCGGATACAGGAGAGCGATGATCGCCAGGCGCAGCATTTTCTTCGTGAAGCACAACGCCAGGCCCTGAAGGCCCACGAGCAGTTCAGGCAGCACAACTATGACCTGGTTCTCAGTCTGATCGAGCCGGCAGAAGCGCTGCTCAAGCGGGTCGCGCGTCTGTTGTTCGAGGGCGGCGGCGAGCAGCGGCTCGAGAATGATTTCGAACGGACGCGCGAACTGATCGATCGCGCCATCGCGGTCGTCGGCGGCCAGAGTACGGCGGGCTCGGCGGACTTCCTCGCACGCGCCGAAGAGGCCTTCGTGCGGGCACGCGAATTCCAGGCTCAGCGGGCGCCCCTGCGAGCGCTCCACGCTCTGCAACTGGCGCGCCGTCTGGCTGGACAGGCAATCACGCAGGTTGGTGGCGATACGATCGACGCCGACGCCGTCCGCCAGCAGATCGAACGCTGGGACCAGCGCGCCGAGACGGTCGCCGAGGCGGTGCGCGAGTCCGCTGCCAACCGTGCCCAGCGCTTGTATCGCCAGGCTGCCGATCACCGGGATCGTGCCCAGCGCCTGCTCGACGCCGACGATCTCGACGCCGCCCTCCGGCAGATCAAGATCGCCCACGAACTTCTCAACGAGGCGGGTGAACTCGCACGGTGATTCGTTTCTGGCATTCCATCTGGCTGGTCGGTCTGCTGATCTGGCCGGCGACAGCGTTACCGAGCGGCCCATCCCTGACCGGGGAGGAAAGGGCCGCTTGGTCGTCTTTTCTCTCTGCGGGCTATGATACCTACATCCAGACCTTTCCCCTGGCTACCTCGGACACGACCGAGACCATTGCCGATTTTTCCCTGGCGGCGGGCTTGACCGGACGCTCGGCCAGGCATGCGCGACACGGCTGGTCCCTGCGCACAGAACTGTCTGCCGGCAGCGAACTGTATCGCGAACAGTTCGCGGGCGCCTACCGGTTCCGCCCCGACGGCGAGACGACGCGCTTGCGGTTCGATACGTCCTGGCTCGGGCGCCAGTACAGATCGGCCAGCGAGTACGGTCTGACCAGCGATACGCACGAGGCCAAGGTCGGGGCGCGCTGGTATCCGACCGTGAGCAACACGCTGCGCTCGGAGCTTCGTGTCGGCGCGGGCGGCGTCCGCTACGCCACGCCCTCGACCCTGGAACTCGACCACGACGACGTCTCGTTCAGCGGTCGTCTCCGGTCGCCGCGTTTTGCCGAACGACCCTGGGAATTCGGGGTCCGAGCGACCAGGCGCAGCTATCCCGACAGCGCGCAGATCGACCGGCGGATCTACGGCGTGAACACGGACCTGTCCTTCGGTGACCTCGAGGGTACGGCGTTGCGGGTCTACCACCGGAGCGATCGACGGATCATCGCCGAATCGACCGTGCGTCCCGACGCCTGGAACCACTGGACCGATCTGTACGGCTCGGCTCCTGCCGGTACGGGCCGTCTGGTCCTCGAATCGCAGAACGAGATCTGGAGTTACGACCAGCAACAGTCGGTGTACGTCGATTCCTGGCGCTGCGACACCTCGCTGGCCTATCGCTGGGGCGATATCCTCGGCGCGGTCTGGCGGGTGGGTCTGGCGGTGGAGAATCTCGCCGCCGGCGATTCGCCGGAGACCTACACCCAGGCGGGACTGCGCGGCGGTGTCGAGACCTACGGACTGCAGTTCAGCGCCTCCTTGACCCTCGAGTACGGACGCCGGCAGTACGCCCACGCGGTGAGCAGCATCGGTCTGGACGAACAGGACAGCGCCTTCGACGCCGCGTCCGAGGACCTGGCTTCCTATTCCGATTTCAATTACGTGGAGATCTGGTTGATGGCGAGCTGGTTCGCCACCGAAACGCTGTCGCTGGAAGTGCTGGCGAACTATCAACCGGAAAGCCACACCGAACCCAGCGACGACACATCGATGGCCTTCGGCAGCTTTCGGCTGGCCTGGCGGCCGTAGCTCCCCGCGGCAGCCGTGGCGTCGAATAAGGTCAACGCGCTGGTTTGGGTTGTCCCCGTCCGCCATCCCGACTATCTTTCGCCCGTGCCCGATGGATGTTATCTTCTGGTGGGATAAGCTTGAGCTGAGGGCCCGGTCGGCAGTCTGCAGCCGTGGCGGGCGCTGCGTGCTGTGCTGCTGCACGGAAGACGTACGATACTGGTATGACGGCCGAGACGGAATCAACGGAAAGACAGGAAAGGGACAACATGGCGGAGTTGACCAAGAGAGCCGACAACTACAGTCGCTGGTACCAGGACGTGATCCAGGCGGCCGAACTGGCCGATCACAGCCCCACGCGCGGGTGCATGGTCATCCGGCCCAACGGCTACGCGATCTGGGAGAACATCCAGCGCATCCTGGACGGCAAGTTCAAGGAACTCGGCCACGTCAACGCGTACTTCCCGCTGTTGATACCCAAGAGCTTTCTGGCGCGCGAGGCCGAGCACGTGGAGGGCTTCGCCAAGGAATGCGCCATCGTCACCCATCACCGCCTCAAGACCGCCAACGAGAACGGCAAGACGACGGTCATTCCGGATCCCGAGGCGAAACTCGAGGAAGAGTACATCGTCCGGCCCACGAGCGA
Source organism: uncultured Fibrobacteraceae bacterium (assembly GCA_964384055.1). GTDB lineage: Bacteria > Krumholzibacteriota > Krumholzibacteriia > LZORAL124-64-63 > LZORAL124-64-63 > CAYLIV01. The sequence goes on along the minus strand of CAYLIV010000001.1, from coordinate 104,617 downwards.
GACGGTGATCTGGGACATGTACCGCAAGTGGATCCAGAGCTATCGCGATCTGCCCATCCTGATCAACCAGTGGGCCAACGTGATGCGCTGGGAGATGCGGACCCGGATGTTCCTGCGCACCACCGAGTTCCTGTGGCAGGAAGGGCACACCGCCCACGCCACGGCCGAGGAGGGCCGCGCCGAGACCCTGCAGATGCTCGAGGTCTACCGCTGGTTCGCGGAGGACGTGCTCGCCATGCCCGTGATCTGCGGCGCCAAGACCGCCAACGAACGCTTCGCGGGTGCGGTGGAGACCTACAGCATCGAGGCGATGATGCAGGACAACAAGGCACTGCAGGCGGCCACGAGCCACGACTTGGGGCAGAATTTCGCCAAGGCCTTCGATGTGAAGTTCCAGGACGCCGAGGGCACCGTCGATCACGTCTGGGCCACGAGCTGGGGCATGTCGACGCGGATCATCGGCGCCCTGATCATGAGCCACAGCGACGACAACGGTCTGGTCCTGCCGCCCCGGATCGCCGGCACCAAGGTGGCCATCGTGCCGATCTGGAAAAACGACGATGAGCGCTCGACGGTCTGCGAGGCGGCGCAACGCATCGCCGACGAGTTGCGCGCCAAGGTGGGCCCGGTCGTGGTCGACGACCGTGACAACATGCGACCCGGCTGGAAATACGGCGAATGGGAGCGCAAAGGCGTACCGTTGCGCATCGAGCTCGGCCCGCGCGATCTGGCCGCCGCGCAAGGCATGCTGGCCGCGCGCCACGACCGCAAGAAACAGGCGGTACCGCTGACCGAACTGGTCGGCGCGGTCGCAGTCGAACTCGAGCGTATCCAGCAGGATCTGTTCGCCGCCGGTCTACAGCGGCGTAAGGATAATACGCAGGTGGTCGATTCCTGGGACGACTTCCTCGCCCTCTACAAGAATGGCGGCGGCTTCGCCCACTGCCACTGGTGCGGCGACGGCGCGTGCGAGGAGACGATCCAGGACGAAACGAAGGTGACCATCAGGAATATCCCGATGGATCGTGAGGACGAGTCGGGAGAATGCGTACGCTGCGGTCGACCCTCTACCGGCAGGGTCATATTTGCGCAAGCCTATTGATCGAGCGAGCCTGAGATGTGCGCGAGCCCATCGTTGGAAAAGGAGGCAACGTCATGACTACCGCATGGGGTGACGAGGAAACCCGAGAACTGATGCGCCAGAAGATCGGTCTGGCCGAGATGCTCAAGGGCGGCGTGATCATGGACGTCACGAACGCCGACCAGGCGCGCATTGCCGAGGAGGCGGGTGCGGTAGCGGTCATGGCGCTCGAACGTATTCCTTCGGACATCCGCGAACACGGCGGCATCGCCCGCATGTCGCAGCCGAAGATGATCAAGGCGATCCAGGACACGGTGTCCATTCCGGTGATGGCCAAGGTGCGGATCGGCCACTTCGCCGAAGCCCAGGTGCTCGAAGCGCTCGGCGTGGATTTCATCGACGAGTCCGAGGTCCTCACGCCTGCCGACGAATCCAACCACGTGTGGAAGTACGACTTCAAGGTGCCCTTCGTGTGCGGTTGCCGCGACCTGGGCGAGGCCTTGCGCCGTATCGGTGAAGGCGCGGCCATGATGCGGACCAAGGGTGAGGCCGGCAGCGGCAATATCGTCGAGGCCGTCCGCCACATGCGCACGGTACAGGAAGGCATCCGGCGCCTGCAGGTCATGCGCCCCGACGAGATGATGGCCGAAGCCAAGCGCCTCGGCGCACCGTACCACGTACTGGTCGAAACCGCGAAACTGGGCGAGTTGCCGGTGCCCAATTTTGCCGCGGGCGGGATCGCCACCCCGGCGGACGCCGCGCTGATGATGCAGCTCGGCGCGCAGACCGTGTTCGTGGGCAGCGGTATCTTCAAGAGCACGGATCCCAAACCGCGCGCGGAAGCCATCGTGCAGGCGGTCACCTACTACGACGATCCCAAGAAGCTGCTCGAGATCTCCATGGAACTCGGCGAGGCGATGCCGGGACTCGACGTGGCGAGCATGGCCGAGGAAGAAAAGATGGCCTCGCGAGGCTGGTAACGGATGCGCGCGGTCGGTCCCGATCGTGGCTGCCGCCGCGGCACCGGTGATCCGCCGCAAGGAGAGAGTCATGTCCGCCACTGTCGGCCTGCTCGGTCTGCAAGGCGACTTCGCCAAACATCAGGAAGCGCTGGACGCCCTGGGTTGTGACACGCGCCTGGTACGTCGTCCCCGGGAACTCGACGGCTGCGCCGGGCTGATCCTGCCCGGCGGGGAGTCGACTACCCTGGCGCGGCTCATCGACCGCTGCCAGATGCGGCAACCGCTGCAGGAATACGTTCGGCGCTACCCCGTCATGGGCACCTGTGCCGGCCTGATCCTGCTGGCCGACCGCCTGTCCGGCGAAGGGCAGGACGAACACGGCGTGTACACCCTGGGCGGGCTCGATTGCACGGTCGTACGTAACGGCTACGGCCGACAGATCGATTCCTTCACCGCGGACGTGACGGTCGCTTCGCTCAACGGCAGCGACCGGCCCTACCCGGCGGTGTTCATCCGGGCGCCGCGCATCGTCGCGGTCGGCCCGGCGGTCGACGTGGTGGCGCGATACGGCGATGACCCGGTCGCCGTACGACAGGGCACCTGCTTCGGCCTGACCTTCCATCCCGAATTGACGGACGATCTGCGGATCCACGAAGCGTTTCTCCGGATGCTCCGGACGCTCCGGACGACCGGGTCGGGCTGATGTCTCCCCGCTCGAGTGCAGCGGTCCGTCTGGTCGACGGGGCGAACGTGGTGGCGGCGCTGTTGATGGGCGCCGCGCTTGCCGGCAGCGTGACGGCGGCGCGTGGGCAGGTCGGCACCTTCGGACGGTCGGTTCCCGACAGCAGCCTGTTTCTACCGGTCATCGACTCGTCGCCGGACTGGCTGGGCTGCAGCGGAGAGTTTTCGACCATCGCCCAGGAAGTCCGGGATCCGTTCTTCGCCTTTATCCTGACCCGGATCGAAGCCGGCGCCCTTGGTCGGTGGAGCGGTGCTGAGATCGTCGCCTACGTGGATTCCCTCGGGCGCGCCAGCAAGATTCCCCTGGCTCGTATCGTGAGTCTGGAGTACCGGGAAGCCACGGCGTCGGAACGCCAGCAACGGAACGGTCTGGCCATCGAACGCGTCTGGATACTGCAGCTCGACGGTGATCTGGAAGTGCCGATGCCCTACAGCATTCTCGGCTACAATCCCGGCGATCTCTACATCTCCCGGCGAATCGTGGTCAGCGAGTGGCGACTCGGCACGGCCAACCTGCACCTGCGGATCGACGAGTATGCGCGGGCGCTGACCATGCGCGGGCTCACGGTATTGCGTATCGACGCCGGCGAGATCGTGCTCGACGTCGACGGGCTGATCGATCGCCTGCTGGGCAAGAAGCTCGACGATTCCTGGACCCAGGGTTTCGCCGTGGGGCGCGTCGACGATCGTCTGGTCGGTCTGGCGCTGTCGGTCGGAAGGAAGGGCCGGCGGATCTTCGGCGAATTCGATTTCGTGGAGGACAAGGTCATCGTGCACGGCCGGCCGGTAGCCGCCGGCATGAGCCGCTATTGCCGCCCGTGGGTCCAGCCGCCGCCGGGAATACCGTCGCGCGCCTGGCAAAATAGGGACTGATCCGGTATCATGACTGGCAGACCGCGTCGGGCGGTTTTTTCGTGAAGGCAGGGTGGTTGCTGGTCCGACAGCAGCGAGGTGGGCCGTGGCCCAGCGGATAGAAGTGCAGATCAGCGGTCGCGTGCAGGGCGTCGCTTTTCGGTGGTACACGCGAGAACAGGCCCAGCAACTCGGCGTCGTCGGCACCGTACGCAATTCGCCAGACGGTTCCGTCCAGGTCGTCGCCGAAGGCCCACGCGAGACGCTGGAGCGCTTTCTGCGCTGGCTTGCCCAGGGGCCCGAGCGTGCCCTGGTCACCCAGTGCGACTGTCACTGGACGGCGGCCAGGGCGGAGTACGACGAGTTCTTGATCACCGGCTAGTCCGCGACCGCAACGACGCCGGCCGACGTTCACTGGAGACAGCATGGAATCCGTTCCCGATCGCGATCCGACGCCGAAACGAACTGCCCATACGGCCGTGCCCGCGCCCCGGTATCTCGTGGCGGTCGACGTGGACGGCACCCTGCTGGACACCGAGTTCGAGGACCGGTTGCGCCCACGGGAGAAAGAGGCCATCGACGCGGTGCGCAAGGTGGGCCACGAGGTCGCGCTGTGCACCGGGCGCAACAGCCGCTCCGTTGCCGGGCTGCTGGCCAAGTCCGACTGGCAGCCGGTCGATCTGCCACTGGTCCTGCTCAACGGCGCGGTGGTGGTCGGCGGCGATCCGTACCGGCAGCTGGCCAGCCGGGATCTTGACCGGGCGACCGTTCGGCGGCTGGTGGAGATATTCCACGCCCACGACGCGCTGGCCATGGTCTACGACACCGACGAGCGCGGCGGTTCGCTACATCACGAGCAGCGGGACACCAACGATATCCTCACCCGCTATCTGCAGCTGCGCCGCGAGACGGTCGGTGCCATCGTCACGGTATCCGATCTGCTCCAGCACCTGCCGGATTCGGCGCTGGAAGTGGGCACCATCGACGTGCGGGAGGTGGTCTTCGGACTGAGCGACCAGATTCGCACCGAACTCGGCGATCGCGTCCGGGTGATCAACACGATGTCCCTGCTCGGCGGCGGGAAATACTACTGGGCCGAGGTGTACCACCATGGCTGTGACAAGGGCCGCGGCGCGACCATGCTGGCGCGCGCCGCCGGCATTCCCGAAACGCAGATAATCGCCATCGGCGACAACTACAACGATCTCGACCTGTTTGCCGTCGCCGCCAGCAGCGTGGCGATGGGCAACAGCCCGGACGAGGTGAAGCAGGCGGCCGACCACGTGGTGGCCTCGGTTGCCGACAGTGGCGCCGCTGCAGTGCTCGAACGAATAGCCGCAGGGGAGTTTCCCCTCGCTGCTCCAGACGAGGAAACAGACACATGACCAAGTACAGCAATCACAAGAATTGGAGCGGCGCGCAACCGCCGCCGCCGGCGGCGGATCCCAATCCGGAAGCGGGGAAATTCGGATTACCGGAACAGGCGCTGAGCGAGCAATCGGTTCGGGATATGGGGTACGCGTTTGTTGATCTGGTGGTCGAGTACCTCAAGGGGCTCGAGGGACGCCGCGTCTACGGACCGGTCTCCCCGGCGGGCATGGACGATTTGTTCGCCGAGGAGATTCCCGAGACCGGCGAGACCTTTGCCGAGATCGTCCAGCAATGCCGCACGAAGGTCTTCCCCAACACCATGGCCATCGGCAGCCGTCGTTATTTCGGCATGATGAATCCGGCGCCGCTACCGGTCGCCATGTTCGCCGAGGCCCTGTGCGCAGCCATGAACCAGAACGTGGCCTCGTGGCGTCACGCGCCCGCCGGTACGGCCATCGAGAAACGGGTCGTCCGCTGGTTGTGCGAACTGTTCGGCCTGCCCAAAGGCAGCAGCTTCGGCACCTTCACACCGGGCGGTTCGCTGGCCAACATCACCGGCTTGAAGCTGGCGATCAACCGGGCGCTCGGCCGCGACATCTCCCAGGTGAACCAGATCGAATCGCGCGCGAGCGAGCTCGTGGGTCTGACCTTCTATGTATCGAGTCAGGGCCACTACAGTTTCGACAAGGCCATCGACCTGCTGGGGCTGGGGTGTTGCCAGCTGCGCATGATCCCCACCGACGACCTGTTCCGTATCGACCTGGAAAAGCTCCGGGCCGCCATGGAACAGGACATCAAGGACGGCTTGCGTCCGTGCTGCATCATCGGCATCGCCGGCACCACGAATACGGGCAGCATCGACAAGCTGGACAAACTCGCGGAACTTGCCCGGGACTTCAACTGTTGGTTCCATGTCGATGCCGCTTACGGCGGCGCGGTGATCCTGTCGAACCGGTTTCGAGCCATGCTGCGCGGGATCGAGGCGGCCGATTCGATCACCGTCGATCCGCACAAGTGGTTCTACATGCCATTCGACGCGGGCGGAATCCTGGTCCGGGAAGGCGATTTCCTGCGCAAGAGTTTCCTGGTGCACCCGGAGTACTACATGGAAATGGTGCGTCGTGAGAGCGCCGCCGGCGGACAGGCCAGCGGCGAGGAGAAGTCATTCAAGCGACCCGATCAACGCGGCTTCCACATGGGCGACAAGGTCAACTTTTTCCAGTACGGCGTGGCGGGCAGCCGTCGCTTCAATGCCTTGAAGCTGTGGATGGCCTTCAAGCTGGTCGGCAGGAAGCAGTACGCCGCCTGGATCGAGAAGGACATCGACCTGGCCCGCATGCTCGCCGCACGCTTGCGCCGGGAGGTGGATTTTACCACCCTTGGGCCCAACACGCTCGGCATCTGCAACTTCCGGTGGGAGCCGATCGGGGCCGACGGACAGCCGCGCTTCGGTGCCGAGGAGACCGATCAGCTCAACCGCGATTTGCAGGAGCTGGTCGAACAGGAGGGTGACGCCTGGTTCAGCTACACGGTGCTCAAGGGGCAGGTCGCCCTGCGGGTCAACGTGGAGAATCGGGCCATGAATCAGGAAGACGTCGAACGGCTGTTGCGGGTACTCAAGCGCACCGCCGAACGGATCCTGAAAGCAAGAGAATCGTCGGGCGAGTGAGCTGCTCGTCCGCTTGGCAGGAGGTCATTCATGAAAAAGAGTCTGTTGCTCACGGGGCTGCTCGTTGCTGTGGTCGCCGGCCCGGCGCTGGCGGGCGCCGACCAGAACGGATCGAAGGGACCCAAGTTCAAGGGTTCGGCCGACGTCGTGGAGGTTGCGGCGAATCCCACGACCGTTACCAGCGCACCGGGCCAGCGGATCACCTTCGACGTGAAGATCGATATCCGCGAGCACTGGCACCTGTACGCGCACGAGGATACCTCGTTCATCGGCATCGATCTGGTGCCGGCAGAGGGCTTCCCCCTGCAGAGGCTGAAGGCGCAGTACCCTGCGGGCAAGGAAGGTGTCTTTTTCGGTGAACCGACCGTGATGCTCGAAGGCAAGCAGGTCGTGAAGGTTTCGGCGCTGGTGCCCGGGTCGCTGGCCAAGGGGGAACACGCGCTGGACCTGGCACTCACCGTACAGGCCTGTGATGACAAGCGCTGCCTGGCGCCGGCCGATCTGCCGCTGCAGGTCAGCTTGAAGGTCGAGTAAGGTGCCCGCAGCAGCGACCATGACCATCTACGTGGCTCATCTGCCCGAGGATGTGACCGAGGACGCCGTGCGCGAGCTCTTTTCCGCGCACGGCGACGTGCTCGAGGTGACCTTGATCTACGACCGCGACACCGGCAAGCCGCGCGGTTTCGGTTTCGTGGTGATGGCGCCCGAGCAGGCGCTGTCCGCCATCGAAGCGCTGGACGGAACGCCGTTCGGCGACGAGACACTCAAGATCAACGAAGCTCGCGACCGTGGCGCCAAGGCGCCGCGGCGGCCGTGGTGACGCCAGGCTTTCCATCAGTTTGAATCGAGTTTCTCCACGAAACCCTTCACCGCCACACCACGCCCGGCGAAGCGGCCCGTCGCGAAACCGACACCGCGTCGATCCGCACCCCCGCACCCAGATAAACGTTGACCGTGGCCGCACGGATGTGGTTTCTGTGCATGGTCATTCCCCGCCGGTACATGGCGTGTCATAGCCGGGTTCCCGGCCGGTCGCGGGATGTGCTACAGTGTTGCGGTACGCGTGCCGACCTGCATGCCTGCCGGGGAGTCGCCGTGAAACGTGGCGCTTGCGGAATCTGTTTGCTGTTTGTCGTGTGTCTGCTCGTCAGCGCGGCCGAAGCCGCCCGGCGGACCAAGATCCTCGTCTTGCACTCCTATCACCAGGGACTGGAGTGGACCGACAATATCACCCGCGGCATCCAGTCGGTCTTTGCACCGCTGGACAGCGAATACGAGATCCACTTCCAGTATCTGGATACGAAGCGCAATCCCGGGCAGAAGTATCGTGACAGCCTCGTGGATTTTCTCGGCGGCCGCATCGCCGACATCCCCTTCGCGGCGCTGATCGTCTCGGACAACAACGGCCTCGAGTTCGTCAAGAAGGTGAAAAACCGATTGCGGCCGGATCTACCGGTCGTATTCTGCGGCATCAACAACTTCAGCGAACAGCTCGTCGCCGATCTGGAACACGTCGCCGGCGTGCGGGAGATTCCGGGCTACCGGGAGACCGTCGAACTGATGCTCCAACTGCACCCGGAGCGCCGTCAGGTACTGATCGTCAACGACCGCACACCTACCGGTCTGGCCATCGAGACCGAACTCAGAGGTTTCCTCGACACGTACCGCGAACGCGCCGATTTCGAATTCTACAGCGACTTTCTGCTGTCGGAGCTGCCCGCGCGGCTGCGGGCGCTGGACCGGACGTGGCTGGTCTACCTGGCGGCCTGCAATCAGGACCGGGCCGGCGAGTTCATCTCCTACGCCGAGGGAGTGCGCCTGGTCTCGAGCGCGGCGCCGGTGCCGGTGTACGGACCCTGGGATTTCTATGTCGGCAAGGGTATCGTGGGCGGTAAGGTCACGTCCGGTTTCTCGCAAGGCAAGCTGGCCGCCGAGCTGGCGCTGGACATCCTGCAGGGCCGTCTCGCGTCCGACGCGCGCGTCTTCCTGGACTGTAACAACCGCTACCTCTTCGACCACACGGTGCTGACCCGTTTCGGGATCGACGAGTCGCGGCTGCCCGCCGACCGCACCGTGCTCAATTTACCGGAACCGTGGTTGCGGCGTAACAACCAGCTGGTCATCGGGTCGGGCGTCGTCCTGGTGCTGGTCGTGCTGGTGCAGGGCGGCGTTCTCGTCATCCGACGGCGCCGTGAACGACGTCTCGAACAGAGCAACCTGGAACTCGACCGCCGCGTCGCCGAAAAGACAGCCCGCCTGCAGGTCATGAATGCGACCAAGAACAAGCTCTTTTCCATCATCGGCCATGATCTGGGCGGTACGGTGGGCAACATCGGCCTGTCGCTGGAAACGCTGCTCGCCGGCGACCTCGAGGGGCAGGACGCGCGGGAACTGATGCTGGCGATGGAACGGTCGAACCGGCATTTACGCGATCTGCTGCACAACCTGCTGGCCTGGTCGCGGAGCCTGAACGAATCGGTCCAGATCGAGTGTGAACCCTTCGATATACTGCCGGTCATCGAGGAATGCTGCGAGGTTCTCGACGTCAACGCGGCACAGAAATCGATACGGTTGACCAACGACCTCGAGCAGCCGCTGCTGGTGGTCGCCGACCGGAACATGATCCTGACCGTCGTGCGCAACCTGCTGTCCAACGCCGTCAAGTTCACCGAGCACGGCGGTTCGGTGACGATCGATGCCCGGGGCGGAGGCGATATGGTCGCAGTCACGGTACGGGACACGGGGATCGGTATCGACGCCGCCGATCAGCGAGAGCTCTTCACCGAGGGACGATTCCATTCCACCTGGGGTACGGCCAACGAAAAAGGATCCGGGCTCGGGCTGGTGCTGTGCGCGGATTTCGCCACCGGCAACGGCGGTGAGCTGACGGTCGAGAGCGAGGTAGGCAGAGGCAGCACGTTCACCTTCACCGTACCGGCTTTTCTGGGCTGACCGTTGCTCGAGGCCGCCGGGTCAGTCCCAGTATGATACCCAGCACCAGCGACCAGAGCGCAGCCAGGCCGATCTGGTATTCACGGGGCAGGCTGAAGGTCACGGTGTGTGCCGGGATCCAGAACCAGAGCAAGGTCCACCAGGCTGTCTGGATACCGGCGAATCCCCGTTGGCGCAGAATCAGATTATCCTCGAGGCGATGGAAGGCCATCATCTGCGGTCCGAAAAAGGTGTTGGTCAGCACTGACACCGCCAAGGCCCAGCCGATACCGCCCGCGCACGCGGCGGGCAACAGATGGTGGTCGACCAGCGCCCGCGTGAACCCTTTCATGCCTGCGAAACCGTACTTGATGATCACGCCGAGCAGCGCCCAGGCAAGCATCTTGGCCAGCAATTGCCGGCCGGTGCATGGTAAACCCGGCTTGCGAGTACGCATGAGATGGGAGATGATCTCACCGAGCGTACCCAGAATCGCGAACTGGATCGCGGCGGACAGCAACGCATTGCGACCGACCCATTGGACGTAGCTTTCCATGGTGTTTCCGCCTGCTCCTTCGTGCTGCTTGTGCGGCACGTCGCTGTGGTGAACGCGCCGAGCGACGCGACAACTCGACCGGTGGAGTGATGTCATGGCCGACGACCAGGAAACAAAAAATACAGGTGACGACCTGACTGACAAAGAGAATCTGAGTGTCGATGACGATCCGAACCGCTCTCGGAACCGGAACCGCGCCGAACCGGGCGAGCTTTTTCTCCTGCGGCCCGAGGTGATCTTCCTGAACCACGGCTCGTTCGGAGCCTGCCCCCGGCCGGTTTTTGAGCGGTATCAGCGGTGGCAGCTCGAGCTCGAACGGCAGCCGGTCGAGTTTCTGGCTCGCGAGCGTCGTTATCACGAGCGGATGCGGATCGCCCGACAGTCCCTCGCCGACTACCTGGGCTCGGCGGCCGACGAGCTGGTCTTCGTGCCCAACGCGACGACCGGTCTGAATGCAGTGGCCCGATCGCTCCGCCTCGAGCCAGGTGACGAGGTCCTGTCCTCCGATCACGAATACGGCGCGCTCGATCGCACCTGGACCTTCGTATGCGAGAAGGCAGGCGCCAGCTATGTCCGCCGGCCCGTACCGTTGCCGCTCGAATCGCCGGAGCAGATCGTCGAGGCGATCTGGTCCGGCGTGACCGACCGGACGCGGGTGCTCTTCGTCAGCCATCTGACCTCGAGCACGGCGTTGATCTTCCCGGTGGCGAGGCTGGTCGAGCTGGCGAACGCAGCGGGCATTGTCACCGTGGTCGACGGGGCGCACGGCCCCGGTCACATACCGCTGAATCTCGATGCTCTGGGCGCCGATTACTACGTCGGGAACTGTCACAAGTGGCTGCTGTCGCCCAAGGGTGCGGCGTTTCTGTACGCGCGGCCGCAGGCCCAACCGGCGCTCGAGCCGCTCGTGGTGAGTTTCGGCTGGCGTGACGACGATCCCGGTCCCAGCCGCTTCGTCGACGAGCACGAGTACACCGGCACCAGGGATATCGCCGCCTACCTGAGCGTGCCCGCGGCGCTGGAATTCCGAGCCACGCACCGCTGGCCGGTGGTGCAGGAGCGCTGTCGAGAACTCGTGCGTCTGGCGTGCCGGGAAGTGAGTCGGTTGACCGGATTGTCCGCCATCTGTCCGGACGACGCGGCGTGGTTCGGCCAGATGGCGTCGATCCCGCTGCCGCGCTGCGAGGCCTGGCCGTTGCAGACGGCCCTGCGCGAGCGGTATCGCATCGAGGTCCCGATCCTGGACTGGAACGACAACACCTTCGTTCGCGTCTCGGCCCAGGCCTACAATGACGAACAGGACATCACGACACTGGTGACCGCCCTGCGCGAACTGCTGACGTGATCCCGGCAGCCTGACCGGACGCCTGTCCCGGAAGGACCATTGCCCATGCACAGACCGACATTGCAACAGATCAAGGACGCCGCGGCACGGATCGCGCCGTACGTGCACCACACACCGGTGCTGCGTTGCCGGACCCTCGACGACCGATGCGACGCCGAGCTGTATTTCAAGTGCGAGAATCTGCAGAAGGTCGGTGCCTTCAAGATACGCGGCGCCACCAACGCGGTGTTCTCCCTGGCCGACGACGAAGCGGCGCGCGGCGTGGCGACCCACTCGTCGGGGAATCACGCACAGGCGCTGGCCCTGGCGGCTCGCTGGCGCGGCATACCCGCCTACGTGGTGATGCCCGAATCCGCGCCGCGCGTCAAGGTAGACGCCGTGGCCGGTTACGGAGCGGAAATCGTTTTCTGTGCCGCCACGCTCGCTGCGCGTGAGGCGGGCCTGGCGGCGGTCGTCGAGCGCACCGGCGCCGTGTTCATCCCGCCGTACAACGACTTTCGGATCATGGCCGGCGCGGGGACGGCAGCGCTCGAACTGGTGACCGAGATACCCGGGCTCGACGCGGTGCTGGCGCCCGTCGGCGGGGGAGGACTGCTCAGCGGCACGGCCATCGCCACCACGGGAGCCTCATCCGGCACCGCGGTGCTCGCTGCCGAACCCGCCGGGGCCGACGACGCCTACCGCTCGTTGCAGGCGGGACACATCATCCCGTCCACCGATCCGCAAACCATCGCCGACGGCCTGCTGACCTCGCTGGGCACCCTGACCTTTCCCGTGATTCAAGAACTCGTCCAGGCCATCGTGACGGTGGACGAGCCGGATATCGTCACCGCCATGCACATGATCTGGGAACGGATGAAGATCGTGATCGAACCGTCGGCAGCCGTCGGTCTGGCGGCGCTGCTGGCGCGGCGTGACGAGATTCCCGGTCGCCGGATCGGGATCATTCTCTCGGGCGGCAACGTGGACCTGACGCGCTTGCCGTGGGGGCAGCGAAAGTCGAGCGGATAATGACACGCGACGGGCAGGACACGATCGACCGACTCGTTGGCCGGCTCATCGCCCGGCTCGATCTGCAGCCGCATCCGGAAGGCGGTTATTTCCGGGAAACCTATCGCGCGGCGCACGAAGTGACGGCGGACGCGTTACCCCCCGGGTACAGCGGACCTCGCGCCTTGAGCACGGCCATCTATTTCCTGCTCGTCGGCGACCAGGTCTCGCGTCTGCACCGCTTGCGCGGCGATGAGGTGTGGCACCATCACGCGGGCTGCGGACTCACGCTGCACCTGTTCGCCGCAGCGACCGGCTACGTGCGACGCCGACTCGGACCCGGCCCGGCCGGCGGCGGCGCGGCGCATCAGTTGCCCCAGATCGTGGTCCCGGCCGGCAGCTGGTTCGGCGCCACGGTCGACCAAGAACATTCGTTTGCCCTGGTGGGCTGCACCATGGCGCCCGGTTTCGATTTCGCCGACTTCGAGCTCGCGGATCGTGCTGCGTTGCGCAAGCAGTATCCCGACCACGTCGATGTCATCGAACGGCTCGGCGCATAGGAACGGTCTTTTTTTTATCCGCGACGAGGTCGACCGTTCGCGATTCAGGCCCCCCCGGGGGGGGACCGACCCGACGGTCGAAACAGGAGTGATACCGTGCCGAACACCACGACGATCAAGGTCCGCGGCTACCATCTCGATTTCTATGGCCACGTCAACAACGCCCGCTATCTCGAGTTTCTCGAGGAAGCCCGATGGTGTCTGCTCGACGACAACGTGGACCTCGAGTCGTGGCGACGCCAGGGGCTGGCCTTCGCCGTCGCCAACATCGACATCAACTATCGGCGCCCCGCGCTGCAGGGTGATCTGCTGGAGATTCGCTCGACCCTGAAACACGTGGGCGGCAAGTGCGCGGTGATTCATCAGGAAGTCGTCCGGCGGAACAGCGATGTGGCAGACGCCGTTGAACCGGGCGTCCGCGAGCCGACGGACGCGGTACCGGTCGGCGGCACGGTACTGATCGCCGACGCCGACATCAGTTTCGTCGTCATCGATCTCGGTTCGGGCCGCGCGGTGCCGCTGGACGGAGAGGTGGGCGACGTGATCCGGTCGATGGGAGTGGGCGCATGACGAGCACATCCGGTGGCGCATCCGGCGACACGTCGCCGCCGGCGAGCCCGGAGCCGCCGCGGACCGCTGTCGGAGCTGCGGTCCGCGGCAGCGTTCTGCTCAAGGCACTGGGCCCGGGAATCCTGTTCGCCGGCGCGGCCATCGGCGGTTCGCACCTGGTGCAATCGACCCGCGCGGGCGCCGGCTACGGTTTCGACCTCGTCTGGATCGTGTTGCTCGTGTTGCTGTTCAAGTATCCCTTCTTCGAGTTCTCCCACCGCTACACCGTGGCCACGGGTGAAAGTCTGTTGCAGGGATATCAGCGCGTGGGCACCTGGGCGCTGGTACTGTTCTCGCTCATCGCCCTGGTCGGCTCGTTCATCAATGCGGCGGCGGTCACCCTGGTGACAGCAAGCCTCGCCGGCGCCCTGCTGGGCCTCGACTGGTCGGTGGCGGTGCTCAGTGTCCTGGTGGTTGCTGTCGTGGCGGTGATCCTGATCATCGGCGGTTACAATACCCTGGACAACCTGATGAAGACGATGGTCCTGCTGCTCGGGGTGCTGACCCTCGTCGGGGTCGGCATCGCCTTCGCTCACGGCCCCGCCGGCGATCCGCACTTCGAACCGGAGGGCGTGTGGACGCTGGCCGGTCTGACCTTCTTGCTGGCCCTGATGGGGTGGATGCCGGCGCCCCTGGACGTGGCTGTCTTTCCGTCGCTGTGGACTCTCGAGAAACACAAGGACGCGCGACGAAGGCCGACCTGGCGCGAGGCGAGCTTCGATTTCCACCTGGGATACATCGCCACCGTGATCCTGGCGCTGGCGTTCATCAGCTTCGGCGCCCTGGTCATGTTCGGCACCGGCGTGAGCTTCTCCAACTCGGGGCTGGCGTTCTCGCACCAGCTCATCGGCATGTATACCGAAACCCTCGGGACCTGGAGCCGCTGGATCATCGCCCTGGTGGCCTTCATCACGATGTTCAGTACCTCGCTGACCGTCTACGACGGCTACGCGCGGACCCTCAAGGGAGCGGCCGTGCTGCTTCTGCCGGTGGGGGAGCGGCAACGCCGCCGTCTCTACTGGATCCTGTTGCCGGCTCTGATGGGCAGCGGCCTGGCCGTGATCGCCTTCTTCATGAGCGGCATCAAGACGCTGATCGATGTGGCGACCATCCTCGCCTTTCTGACCGCGCCGGTCGTGGCGATCCTCAACTACCGCGTCGTCACCGGCCCCTGGATCGCCAGACGCTTCCGCCCGCACCGCGCGCTGCGGGTTCTGGCCTGGCTCGGCATCATCTATCTCGGGGGATTCAGCGCGGTCTTTCTCTACCTGAAGCTCACCGCCACCTAGTCGGTCGCCAGCCCGTGTTGCAGGTGGTCGAAGGCTTCGCGCATCGCACTCTTGAGTGCGGCGACGTCCTCATCGCGCCAGGACGCTTCGTCTTCGCGGATGAAGGTCGTCTTGTCGACCCGGTTGTCGAAGCGGCCCAGGGGCAGGTAGTAGGACTCGCCGTCCTTGTCCATGCGAATCGTATCCGCTTTCCCGGATGTTTCGAGCAGGTGCTCGATGTCGTCGCAGCCGTAGTCGCCGTACATCACGGCGTTGGGCACGCCGTGGTGCAGGATGCTGCCGGGATCGTCCGGATCGGTGCGCGCGAGATTCTTGCGGCGCGATTCCTCCGGGGTGACCCAGATGTAGAGAATGCTCGAGCGGGAGAGGATTGCCGGGCTCAGGCAGTTCAGGCTGTACTGGTAGCCGTAGGGTTTGGGCAAGGGCATGGGCGAGCCGTCGGCGCCGCCCCGGGCGAACTCGATCACGACGGTCTTGCCCGCGAGGGATTCGGGAACCTCGGCGACCTTGGCGTGGAGCAGCTGACGCGCTTCGTCCTCGACCGCGGCCGCGACCTGCCGGCGCAGATCGGCCGGCAGCGGGGCGAGCGCAGGTGGGGCGCCGACCCTGGCGCGCGCCGCGTCGAACCGCGCGAAGAGCCACTCGGCCGCCGACTCGGGAGCCGGCCGGTTTCTCGCCACGAGATCCTCGTAGTCCTCGTTGACCAGCTCGATCAGCGTGCCCCAGTCCAGGGGATTGCGAAACGGCAGGGCGGGCGAGATGAAGTACGCGCCCTCGTGCCCACGGTCGGTCAGCTCGTCGGAGATGCGCCGCATCATGTGGACGTACGGAAAATCGTCGAGCTGTACCGTATGGCCGATGCCGAACTGTTCCTGGCACTGCTCGGGACTGAGGCTCGCCAGATAACGTCGCGCTTCGGATTTGCCGCTGGCGGGCAGCGCGAGCAGCAGGAGAATGTCGATGTGTTTGGACATGAGCGACTTCCTCTCATGGTCGGCGGACAGGGCTTTGGCGATCCGGGATCGGCGACGGGCCGAGTTGGAACGATCTTCATTCGGGGTTGCTACTATCACCCCGTTGCGACCGTGCGTCAAGTGTCCTCTGGCCGCGCCGACGTGCAGCCGCGCTTGATATCCGACGGGAAATCCAGGCAAAAAGTCGCCCCGGCGCAACGAACACGCTGGGGCAACGAGTGGGGCTGATTCGCTACGGTGTCACTTCAAGAGCACCATCTTCTTCGCCTGCATGAAGGTGTCCGTCTCGAGACGGTAGCAGTACACGCCGGCGGGCACGTCGCGGCCGGCGTCGTCGCGGCCGTTCCACAGCTCGTTGTAGGTGCCGGAGTTCTCCGGGCGGTCGACCAGTGTACGGACCAGTTTGCCTTCGAGATCGTAGATCGCGAGCTCGACCCGGGTCGGATGCGGCAGCGTGAAGCTGATGGTCGTCGTCGGATTGAAGGGGTTCGGCACGGCGTCATGGAGCCGGAAACTGGCCGGCGTCTCGTCATCCTGATCATCCTGATCGTCATCCGGTTGCTGGCCGGGATCGTCAACGGCGAGATCGGTGTACGGGCTGGTGCGGATCCGGAATCCGAGGTCTGCCGGGCCGTCATCGCCCAGGTCGCCCCAGACCGTGCCGGTAAAGCTGTAGTACGTGGTGTTGTCCTCGACCGGACCGTCGGCGTCGCAGGCCAGGGGATAGGGTATCGAGTCGTTGTAGATGCGAATGGCCACGTAGATGTCCTGGCCGCCGGCGAGTTCCAGAGGCGTCGGCAGCGGCACCGAGTGGTATCCCGACATGTCGAAGCTCTGGTTCATCACGGTGGTCAGCAAGGTGTTGAGGGTGCCGCCGACGAAGTTGTCGTAGACGTAGATGTCCACGTCGTTGGTGGCATCGGTGGTCCAGAACTCGACCCGGTGCAGGTAGGCGGTCTCCGGACTGGCGGGGAGCACGAACTTGGCCATACCCCAGTAGACCGTCGACGAGCCGTGTCCGAAGGCTGCGGTATAGCCGGCCTCGTCGTAACTCTGCAGCTCGGCGTCTTCCTGGACGGGAATGAATTCGTGGAAGAAGGTCGAGTATTCGCCGATGTTGGCCGATTCGTAGGCGATGTAGAAATAGCCGCGTTCGGTGCCGTAATCGCAGGTGTTGCCCCACGTCGTGCCCCAGCTGTTCTTGGCGATCCAGCAGCCCGTGCCGCCGTCGTGCGCGATGCTGTCGTCCCAGCCGATGAGCAACACCGCGTGGTTCACCGCGTGGGAGGGATCGTCGAAATACAGGGGGTCCGAGACGGCGCCGTAACTGTTGAACAGGTTGCGCCAGGCGACGGCCGTACCGTCGCCGACGAACAAGGTGGTCTGGATCGGGCCGTACAGCTGGAGGTACTGCTTCAGCGTGCTGGTCGGTGGCACCGTCGAACCGGAAACGGTCGACCAGCCCAGCCCGCAGTATCTGTACTCGCAGGCCAGGTCACAGGCCACGACGTCGGGATCGTACGGATCGCACACCTCGAGCACCACGCCGTTACGGCTCACGTGATTGGCAACCCGCAGCGAGTTGCCGCCGGCGCAGCCGGACACGTAGTATTCGCAGTCCTTGATGTTGTTCTCCGAAAAGTCGTAGGTTCCTTCACTGCCACGCAGCAGGGTCGATTCCAGATCGCCGGCCGCCGAAAAGGCGTAACAGGCACCGCAGGCGCCCTGGTCCTTCACGGGGGTGACATATCCCAGATCGCGGCAATCGTATCGTGTGGGCAGCACCTTCGGGGCACCATCGCCGGCCGGCGGCAGAATCCGCGGATTCAAGGCAACCGGCGGCGGAATGAATCCCGTGCGCGGCGTCTGACCGGTCGGCGCCATGTACTTGGTCTCGGGCGCACGTTCGAGGGGCGGTTTTTCGCTCGCGGCGCAGGCGACGGCCGCCAGCGTGACGAGCGCTATCAACATCACCGCGGCAATGGGCTGCTGAAACTGTTCGCGATGTGGTCGCAATCCTGGATTCATGTCCGGTAACTCCTGCATTGAAAGCACTTGAAAAAGCGATTCGTCGAGGGATATGCCTCCCATGTATATCGACATGTATACACTACTTCTTGAGACAATCATACAGTTGTAGGAGTCCGATCGCCGTAGAGAACGCGGCTCCGCTCGTCGGCATACCGTACGCTGATCGTGTCCATCATTTCCTTGTTGTCGACACGCTGCCATGCTATTGCTAACAGGAGGTTTAGCACTGCTGCCCGTGACGTCTCCTTTTGCCTGCTCCCCGGGAGAATGATGTGAATACCCTGATTTCCGCCGACCAGACCTGGGCGATCTGGACCGTCTTGCTGGGGGCGGCTGCCTTCGGATTCTGGGCCGAGACGACACGCTGGGGTCGCAAGCTCTCCGGTTGCGTCCTGACCATCGGTGCGACCTTCGTGCTGTCGAATCTGCGGGTCATTCCCGTGGACGGGGTCGCGGCCTACGACGTGGTCTGGTCGTTCGTCGTGCCGCTGGCGATCCCGATGTTGCTGTTCCGGGCCGATCTACGCCGGATTCTGCGCGAGGCGGGGCCAACGCTGCTGGCCTACGTCGTGGGTGCAGTGGGGACGATTTTCGGCACGGTCGTGGCGTTCAAGATCGTACCTCTGGGGGCGGAGGGCTGGAAGCTGGCGAGTATCTTCTCGGCCACGTACATCGGCGGTTCCATGAACTACGCCGCCGCGGCGGAGGCCGTCGGGCTACGTTCAGGCGATCTGCTCAGCGCCGGCGTCGCGGCGGACAACTTGGTGATGGCGCTCTATTTCCTGGTCCTGTTCGCACTGCCTTCGCTGGCTTTTCTGCGCAAGCGATACGTCGAGCGACAGCACGTGGCGCGCGCAGATTCGAGCGCGCTGACCGAGAACCGGCGCGCCGCATCGACCCTGCCGGGCTTGCAGGCAACGGCCACGGCGCTGGCCATCGGCGCCGGTATGTGCGCGATCGGTTACGGCGTGGCGAACTGGGCGGGCCTGCGCGGCGGCGGCATACTGATCGTCACCGCCCTGACGGTGATCCTGGCTACCACGATGCCGAAACCCATGAGCAAGCTCGCCGGCTCGGAAGTGATCGGCGCCTTCCTGATGCAGATCTTCTTCGCGGTGATCGGCGCCAGCGCCAACATCGGCGTGGTCCTGCGGGTCGGGCCGGCGCTCTTCGTCTTCGCCGCCCTGATCCTGTTGATCCACCTCTGCGTGCTGTTGCTGGGCGGCCGACTGCTGCGTCTCGATCTGGCCGAGCTGGTGATCGCCTCCAACGCCAACATGGGCGGTCCGACCACGGCCGCGGCCATGGCCGTGGCCCGGCGCTGGGAAGGCCTGGTGCTGCCGGCCATCCTCTGCGGTACGCTCGGTTACGCCATCGCCACCTTCATCGGGGTGGCGCTGGGCAACTGGCTGAAATAGCCAGCTGCACGTACAGGCACACACCCAGCTCGAGCAAGGCGTCGGGGAAATCGTAGTCGGCGGCATGCAGCGGCGGGTGTTTACGCCCGGCGCCCAGACAGAACAGGGCGCCTCTGGTCGGTGGACCGCCGGCCGGCACGTTTTCGACCGGCGCAACGTCGTTCTCATCTCGCGTGAACCAGCCAAAATCTTCCGACCAGCGGAACGGGCTTTCGTCGCCGGTCGTCGTGTGCAGCCCCAGGCGACCGGCTGCCAGATCGACGAGCCGGACGGCTTCCGGGTGGTTTCGGGTGACCGGAAACGCTTCGATCCACTCGACGTCGCAACCGAGCGCGTGCTCGGCGGCGATTTGCCGTGCCGCACGTTCCGCCTGCTGCTGCAGCTCGGCGAGTGTCGCGTCGTTGTCCGAACGCAGTGTCGCGCCGATCCGGGCGTCGCCGGGAGTGGTGCCGAAGGTCGCAGCGCCGAGCCGCGCGTGGACGATGGTGACCAGGGCCAGACGATCGTGCCGCTCCAGCGGGATGGGCAGGCCGACCAGTCGGGTGATCAGCTCGGACATGGCCAGTGCAGGACTGGCGCCCTGTTCCGGGTAGGCAGCGTGACTGGTCCGTCCCCGTAGATGGATGCGCATGCCGACACTGCCCGCCGCCACCGGCCCCGGGCGGACCAGCACACGGCCCAGCGGATAGCCGGGCAGATTGTGGACGGCGAATATCCAGTCCGGAGCCAGAGCCTGGTAGCGCGTGTCGTCGACGATCCGGCGGGCGCCGGTGCCCGTCTCCTCCGCCGGTTGACAGAGCAAGACCACGCGGCCGTGTTGCGGGGGGTTGTCGGCCAGCCAGAGGCCCAGTCCGGCCAGGATGGCCAGGTGCCCGTCGTGCCCGCACGCGTGGCTGATGCCGGCGGACCGCGACCGATAGGCGCAGGTGCCGGTCTCGCCGACCGGCAGTGCGTCGAGTTCGGCCCGAAAGATCACCGTGGGGCCGGCCGGCACCGGGTCGCCGGGGGCGCCGCTGCGCTCGTCGCCGAAGACAGCGGCGAGTCCGTGTCCGCCGAGGCCGTCGATGACGCGATCCGGCCGGCAGGCAACGAGAAACTCCTTCATACATGACGCGGTGGCTGCTTCGTGATCGGACAGTTCGGCGGTGGCGTGCAGATGGTGACGCAGCGAGAGCAGCGTGTCTCGGTCGACCGACGGCGGCAGCTCGCACCGGGGACCGTCCACGCCGGATCGACCTCGGTTCGACGCTGCGCCCGGGCTCACGATTGCGTCTCGGCGGAGGGCGAACTACCCGGCGACGCGCCGCCCGCCAGACCGCTTTCCGTGGTGACCGGCCACTGCTGCACCGCCCGCCGGCGCAAACGCGTCCAGCCGCGTGCCAGCGCCCATCCGAAGCGGGTCATGATCCAGTACGTGGCCGGAATCGCGCTCAGGATCAGGATCGTGCTGCTCGCCAGACCGCCGATGGACGACAGGGCCAGGTTCTCCCAGATGTCCTTGCCCTCGGTGGTGTCGGTGATCTTGATCAACAACGGGATCAGGCCGGCGATGGTCGTACCCGAGGTCAGGAGGATCGACCGCATCTGGATCCGCGTGCCGACACAGATCGCCTCACGCAGCAGATCCTGCCGGGCGATGCTCGACAGCCGCCACAGATCGACGCCGCCCAGGCGCCGCTTGTCCGGCACGAGCGCGCTGGGGTAGCGCCGGTCCGCGACCAGCTCGCGAACCTGCAAGCGGTACCGATTGATCAGCAGGATGGCGTTGTTGACCACGATGCCGAACAGCAGTACCAGCCCGATCTTGGCCGACGAATCGAAGGAAGAGTCGGTGGCCCAGAAGATGCCCACCACGCCGGTCAGAGCCATGGGTATGGCCAGCAGGACGAGCAACGGCAGGGTGAAACTCTCGAACAGCGCCGCCAGGGCCATGAAGATGAAGACAAGGGTGATCCAGAGCACCGACTTGAGCTGCTCCTCTTCCTCGCGGCTCATCATCTCGCCCGACGTGTCCTCGGCCGTGTAACCGTAGGGAAGTTCCACGCCGGCGAGAATGTCCAGGATGTACTTCTGCCGCATGCGATCCGTGCCGACGTACTCCCAGTTCAGGCGTATGCTGTATCGCTGATCCTCGCGGTTGATGGAACTGACCACGGGGCGACTCTGCAGGGTGACCAGCCGGCCGAGCTGAATCCGCTCGCCGCGGCTGGTGACCATCGTCTTGCCCATGATCTGGCTGTACTCGATGGCCTCGGATTCGTCGAAGCTGAGCTGGATCTGCTGGTCCTCGCCATCCATGATCATGTGCCACGGCGTCTCGACGCCGAGCAGGCGGCGCAGGTGGCCCATGACCTCCATGACGCTCAGTCGATGCGAGGCCAGCACGTCACGATTGATGATCACCACCGTCTCGTCGGTCGAGTTGCGGTCGAAGCGGTCGCCGCTGGTCAGGCGCACGTTGCGGACGCGCCGGTTGCGGCGCAGCCGGTCCTGGATCCGGTCTGCGATGCCGTCGAGTTCCTTGCTGTTGTAGCCGGTCAGCTTGATGGTCGAGTTGCTCATGCCGCCGCCGGCGCCGCCCTTCATGTACGGATCGCCGAAGCCGTTGATCCAGATGAACATGCCGCCGAGTTCCTCGGCGAGCACGATCAGGCGGTTACGGAACATCTCGGGGTAGGCGGAACGCAGGGTCTCGGCGTCGAATTCCACCCGCAGGAACGACCAGTTCTCGTAACTGGTCGAACGCATGTGAATGCCGTCGGGCAGGGGCAGCAGTTCGGCCTCGAAGAGCTTCATCGTCTCGGTGGAGAGCATCACGTCGGTGCCCACGGGACGCTCGAGGTAGACGACCAGCTCTTCCTGGCTGCCGCGTCGCCAGAAACCGCCCTGGTGGATTTCGTTGTCGAACACCCACCAGCCGCCGACGAACAGGCCGAACATCAGCACCACGGGGTACCACCAGAAACGCAGATGCAGCTCGGTGATCTTCTCGACGAAGGCCACGAAGGCGCCCATCAACACTAGCAGCCCCGCGATACCGCCGACCCACAGCCAGTGGTTGTTCAGGGTTCGCCAGTCCTCGACGATCACGAGCGTCGCACAACCGACCACGACGAGAATCGCCACGATCACACCCCAGCGCCAGAGCAGCGGCAGGCCGGTCAGCTCTCGCTCCGGTTTGCTCGTCTCGGTCTGGGCGACCATGCGCTGCGCCGTACCCCGCAGCGCCACCGGGATCCAGCAGAAGGCGACGAAGATCGAGGCTAGCATGGCGATACCCACGCTGATGGCCAGGGGTACGTAGAACAAGGACAGCCGGTCGGTCAGGAAGATGAACGACAGGAAGGCGACCACGGTGGTGAAGGTCGTGGCGAGAATCGGGAAAGCCACTTCCCTGGTGCCGCTGACCAGCGCCGGCAGGGCGCCGCCGCCGTTCTTGCCGGTCAGGCGCCGGTGGATGGCGTCGAGCACCAGGATGCTGTTGTCCAGCAGCATACCGAAGCACACGGTCAGGCCGCTGATGGTGATGAAATTCACCGAGATGCCCAGGAAGTAGAACAGCGACAGGCAGATAACGATGGCCAGCAGGATGGAGAACACCACGATGGCCGTCAGACGCACCTGTTTCATGGCGATGGCCAGCAGGATGAACAGGAGCGCCAGGATCACCAGCGAGCGATACACGAGCTCGCGCAGCTTGTCTTCGAGTTCCTTGCCGTTGTCCTCCTCGATCTCGAAGGACACCGGAAACGGCAGCTCGTCCTGAATCCGCGGCAACGTCTCGCGCAGGGTACGGCTGACCGCCACGGCGTTCTGACCGCTGCGTTTGGACACCATCAGCGAGATGACGTTCTGGCCGTTGATGCGCACGAAGTAGAAGGGATCCTCGAAACTGCGCTCCACGCGGGCCACGTGCCCCAGGGTGATCGACTGGCCACCGATGTTGTGCAGCACCGTCTGCTCGAGTTGTTCGACCGTCACCGAATCGCGGACGCTCACGGTGAGCTGCTGGCCGGAGGTGCGCACCACGCCGGCGGGCACGATGTCGTCCAGCTCGTCCAGGCGGCTGGCGATGGCGTCGGCGGTCAGGTAATACCGCTCCATGAGCTGCAGATCGAGCAGCACCTTGACCAGAGGCCGGGCGCCGCCTTGCAGCTCGGCGTCCGCCACGCCCGGTATGGACAGGATTCGCGGCAGCAGCCAGGTTTCGGCCTGATCGCGCAGCTCGTTGGTGGTAAGGGGTGAAACGAGGCTGACCTGAAAGAAATCTTCGGTGCGGAACTCCTGCGGCACGAAGGCCTGGATCGAGGGCGGGAAGGCGCCCGCCGGCAGGTTCCGCCGTACCGAACCGAGCTGTTCGGCCAGCTCGAGCCGCGCGAACTCGATGTCCACATCACGCCGGAAGGCGACCGTGACCCGGCTCTGCCCGGGCATCGAACGGGCGGTCAGTTCCTCGACGCCGTGGCACTTGCGCGCCGCTTCCTCGATGGGAATGGTGATCGCCTGTTGCACCGCGCTGGGCGAGGCGCCGGTCCAGCGTGTGGAAATGGTCAGCGAGGGCAGCTCGGTCTCGGGCATGGCCTCGATGTCCAGGCGCGGCAGCGCGTAGGCGCCGCAGATGATCAGGGCAGCAAAAAGCATCCAGGTGGCGACCGGGTGTTCGACGCAAAAGCGGATCATCGGTTTTCCTACTTCCTCTTTACTCCCAGTCGCCGTCGCGATCGATACGCCGGTGCAGCATCTCGTACACCGCGGGCGTCAGAAACAGCGTCAGGGTCGTGGCGATGCTCAGGCCGCCGATGATCGTGATGGCCAGCGGTTGCTGCAGCTGCTCGCCGGTGCCCAGGCCGATCGCCATGGGCACCATGGCCAGGACCGTGGTCAACGTGGTCATCAGGATCGGGCGGAAGCGCAGCGTGCTCGCCTCGAGAATCGCCGCCCGCGGCGCCATGCCTTCGGCGCGCAGCCGGCGGATGGTGGCCACCTTGACGATGGCGTCGTTCACGGCTATGCCAAGCAAGGCGATCAGGCCGATCAACGAAATGATATTGATGGAATGACCGGACACGAACAGGGTCAGCAGCGCACCCATGATACCGACGGGCAGCACCGCCGAGATGATCAGCGGATCGAGGAACGACTCGAACTGCGCTGCCAGGATCATGTACACCAGCACGCCCGACAGCAGCAGCGCCCAGCCCAGATCGCGGAAGGACTGGTTGATCTCCTCCTGCTCGCCGCCGGTGACGAAGGTCACGCCGGCCGGTACCTCGAGACCGTCGATGGTGGCCATCACGTCGGCCCAGATATCGTCGAGGCTGCGATCCTGGACATCACCGCTGATGGTGATCTGCCGGCGCTGGTCGCGGCGGACGATCTCGCGCACCGGCTGGCCCTGCGCCTGCACGATGAAGGTGCCCAGCGGCACCGTCTTGCCGCCCTCCAGATTGACCGGCGAGGCCAGCACCTCGTTCAGATCGTAGCGCTCGTCACGGGGTAAGCGCACCGCTATGTCGATCTTCTGCTCGATCTCGTTGAAGGAGGTCGCCACCGTACCCTGGATCCGATTGCGCAGCTCGTTGGCGAGCTGTTCGGGCTCCAGACCGAAACGCAGCGCCTTCTCGCGATCCAGCGTGATCTCCACGTTGGGATTGCCGAGCACGCGGTCCATCTCGATATCGCGCAGACCTGGTATTTCCCGCAGCTCGGTCAGCAGGTCGTTGGCCACCGCGAGGGCGTCGTCCGGGTGTTCGGCCACCACGCCGAGGGTGAACGGCGCCTCGCCGCTGGCCAGGATCTCGCTCAGACCGATCCCCTCGTCGTGGAAGGTGTAGACCGTGTCGTCGAGCTCGGCCAGCCGCGTGCCGAGACTCCGCTTGACCGCCCGCATGTCGCTCTGGCTGTGCCGGCTCGCCCGCAGGGTGACGCGGATGCGCGCCGTGTTCACCGCGCTGTATTCCTTGAGCGAGGCGAGCGTCTTTTCGGTGATGCCGACCTGGGCGTAGACCGTCTCCACCTCGGGCAGGTCCGCCAGAAAATCGGTCAACGACGCCGCCGTGCTCTGCGTCTGCTCGAGCGGCGTGCCCGCCGGTAGCTCGAGCGCGAGGGAGAAATCGCCGCGGTTGCGGTCGGGCAGGAAGGACTTGCGAATCTCGAGACCGATGGCCACGGCGCCAACCAGTCCGACCAGCAGAAAGACGAAAAACGCGGTCTTGTGCTTCAGCACGCGCAGCAGCGCCGCATGGTAGATCGACATCATGCCGCGGAAAAACGCGTCGGAAGCCTTGAAGATGCCGCGGGGTTCGTGTTGCCCGGCAGCCAGGATACGCGCCGAGAGCATCGGTTGCAGGAGCAGGGCGGCGAAGATGGAAACCAGCAGGCTGAAGGTCACGGTCAGCGCCTGGTCGCGGAAGAACTCGCCGGCGATGCCCGGCACGTAGATGACCGGAAAGAACACCGCGACGGTGGTCAAGGTCGCCGCCACCACCGGACTGGCGACCTCGCTCGCACCACGCACGCAGGTGTCGGCCACCGACAGGTCCGGCTGCTCTTTCTTCTTGGCGCGCAGATGCCGGTTTATGTTCTCTAGCACCACGATGGAGTTGTCCACGAGCATACCTGCCGCCAGCGAAAGCCCGCCCAGCGACATCAGGTTCAGGTTCACGTTGGCGAAGTAGAGAAAGGCGAAAGTCGTTAAGATCGAGACCGGAATCGCCAGGCCCACGACGATGGGGCTGCGCCAGTCCATCAGGAAGAAGAACAGCACCAGGAAGGCGAGCACCGCTCCGTAGAGCAGCGAGTTGCGCAAGCCGCTGAAGGACTCGCCCACGAAATCGGCGTCCCGATACACGAAACTGAAGGCGAAGGCCGGATACGACTCCTTGAGGATTTCCAGGATCTTGTCGACTTCCTCGGTCGAGCTGATGGTGTTGGCGCCCACCTCCTTGTAAAGGTGCAGCGAGACCACCTCATCGATGGCCAGCAGCGTGGCGCCTTCGGGTTCCTTGACCGTGTCGGTGACTTGCGCCAGATCACCGATGGTGACGCCGGGTCCGGCGGCGGCGATCTCGGTGCGCCGTATCTCGTCGAGGTTCTCGAACTCGCCCAGAATGCGCAGGGGAAGGTGCAGGGGCCCCTTGCGAATCCGACCGCCCGGGAAACTGATGTTGGCCAGCCGCAGGGCCTGGCTCAGGTCCTCGACCGTCAGGCCGTACAGGCGCAGCTTCTCGAAGTCGGGGCTGACCAGGATCTCGCGCTCGGCGCCGCCGATCACCTCCGCCTGGCTGATGCCCTGGATCTGCTCGAGGGCTGGCTTGGCCACTTCGCGGGCGAATTCGGTCATCTCGCGCAGCGGGTCGTCCCCGTGCAGGACCAGGATGGCGATGGGACGCGCTCCCGGATCCCAGCGCAGGATCAAGGGCCGGTCCGCCGCCGCGGGAAAATCCTGACGGCTCGACACCCGATCGATGGCTTCGCGCAGATGGAGATTGGCGAAGTCCATGTTGTTGCCCCACTCGTACTGCACGGTGATCGTCGACACGCCCTCACGGGTCTTGGACATCACATGGCGCACGCCCGCCAGGCCGGTGATCGCTTCCTCGAGGGGCTGGGTGACCAGGCGCGCCAGGTCATCCGCCGGCGTGTCGGCGTAATTGGTGATGACCGTCAGGTTGGGGTAGTTGATGGCCGGCAGCAGGTCCACGGGCAGGCGCCGGAAGGCGAGGATCCCGATCAGCACCAGACCGGCAAACAACATCAGGATGGCCACTGGGCGGTGAACCGCCGTCTTGATGATCATTACGGCAGCTCCGTTTCGCCGACGGCGAAGTCCCAGCGCGAGGCCGGCGGCACCCGCTTGCGGACCTTGATCAGCGCCTCGTGGGCCAGCGTCAGATGGTCGCTGACGACTACCTCGTCGCCAGGGGCGAGACTGCCGCCGCTGTGCACCTTCAGGATCTCGAACCAGGCGTCATTCTCCAGCCCGACGTCTACGTAGAGCCACTGGGCGCGATCGCCATTCGCCTTGAACACCAGCGGCCGGTTGTCACGGGTAAGGAGCGCCGCCTTGGGCGCGAGCAGCTTGTCGGTATGAATCCAGCCCGCGATCTCGGCGCGTACGAACATGCCGGGCCGGTAGCGTCCCGCGGGATTGTCGAAGCGGATGATGACCTCGCAGGTCCGCGTGGCCTGATCGATGCTCGGGCTGATCACGTCGACCTGCGCCTGCAGCGTGTCCCGCGTTGCGGGAACGGCCAGCAGCACCGGCCGACCCTCGACCAGGTTGCCCAGATCGGCCTCGAGCACGTTGACCACCGCTTCGAGATGCTCGTTGTTGAAGACCTCGCAGACAGCCGTCCCGACCGCGATATTCTCGCCGATCACCATGTTCAAGCTACGGACCGTGCCGGAGAACGGCGCCCGGATCTCGGTGTACTCGAGATTGAGCTGGGCACGCTGCTCCGCCATGCGGGCCTCCGCCAGGCCGGTACGCTGCTGGAACACCTCCTGCCGGAAGGCACCCTGCTGCAGGGCGCCCATCTCCAGCTCGAGCAGCCGCGACTGGTATTCCTGGTTGCTAATCGTTTTCTGCCGTCGCAACCGGTCGAGCGCCTGCTTGCCTTCCTCGAAGGCTCGCTGCGCATCGTGATTCACGGTGAAGGTATCGGCCTCGGCAGCCATCTG
The DNA here is from genome assembly GCA_964384055.1 of uncultured Fibrobacteraceae bacterium. Taxonomy (GTDB): domain Bacteria; phylum Krumholzibacteriota; class Krumholzibacteriia; order LZORAL124-64-63; family LZORAL124-64-63; genus CAYLIV01. The sequence continues at coordinate 76,556 of CAYLIV010000001.1, read as the reverse complement.
GGAGAGGGCCTGGTAGTGCCGGAAGCGACTTTCCTCCAGGGAGATGGCGTACTCGCGCGGGTCGATGCGGCCGAGCAGTTGCCCCTTGCGCACCTGGTCGCCATCGCGTACAAGGACCTCGTTCATCTCGCCGCCCACCTTGGTCCTGATCTGGACTGTCAGTGGCGTGCGCACAGCACCGTCGGCGTAGACCGGCAACACCAGATCGCCCTGGCGGATCTCGCCGAGATTCACCTTGATGGCCTTCTCTTTCTTCTTCGGTTTCTCGTCGTTGCCCGAGGTGTCGGCGGCGGCCGTGCTATCGGCGGCGGCGCTGTCCTCGTCGGCTTCGCCTCCGCAGCCGCCCAGCGTAACGGTGAGCAGCAGCGCCAGGAACATCGCCATCGTGATTGCCGTCGGCCAGGCGGTCCTGTCCGGACGGGAAACGCCACGCATACGATTCGAGCAGGGGGTTGGCTTCGTCATTTGACACCTTTCTCCTGGCCGGCCGCAGAGAACCGGCGGCGTCGGTCGGGCAACGGAACAACTGGGAATCGCATCGGCAGACCGTTCCGTGAAACAGCCTGAAAATATTGCTGACGAGCAACGAGGGAGGCGAAGCCGACATACGCGGCAACACCGGCCCAGGTTGCCTATTTTTTTCGATAGTAGACGACTTCCAGAGGAATCGCCTCCATTTCTTCGCCCTGATCTTCACCCTGGTTTTCGCTGGTCGAGCCGCGCCAGGCGAGAAAGGCGTCACTGTGTCCGATAACCTGGACGAAGTGGTCCGGTCCCGCCGGGAACAGGGCGTCGCGGGTGCCGATGCCGGAACAGACGATCGCCACCTGCCGCACGAAGTGCCCTGCACCGTCGAACACGTCGTAGGTCAGTAGCGTACCCTCGACCTGTTCGCGCGTACTACGGCTGGTCTGCACCCAGAGTTCGCCGTTGGCGGCCACCTGCAGGCGCACGATGTCCGGCTCGGTCGCGGCCAGTTCCACCTCGATGGGCGGTCGTCGGCCACGACGGCCGCGGCGGCGCGGCTGCAGCAGGGTACGCGCACGCTCGGTTTCGGCGGCCGTCCGTTGCCACGACCGGAACGGGACCTCGACGATCCGTTCGAGCGATCCGTCGGATCGATACACGTCGATGCGGTACTCGTTGCGCTGCGGCGCGACCCAGACCCGGCCGTCGGGGCCCAGGGCCCAGCGCCCACCATGGGGAAAATCCTCGGCGGTTTCCGAGATCGTCGGGGCACGGAACTCCTGCCGGCGGGTCCATTCCAGGTAAACGGTGCCCAGCCCGCCGGTCAGGCCCATGGTGCCGATGAAATGCGTGGTTTGCCGAAAGCCCTCACCGCGGGTCATGCGCATGCCGTCGACGACCAGGCTGTCACCACGACTGGCGACGCCGCGCAGTCCGACCATGCCGCCGGCCGTGGGATCGTCACCGCCGACTTTCAGGCTGCCGGCGGGAATGCCGTCGAGATCGATGCTGACGATCTGACCGGGAAAGGGCTGATACAGGCCGAGGGTTCCGTCGGGCAGCAGCAGCTGTCCCGCCACCGCCCGCAGTTCGCCGGGACCGTCGCCGCGGTGGCCGAGCGTCTTCACGTACTGGCCGTCCTGGTCGTAGACCTGCACCTCGGTCAACTGGACGTCCAACAGATACAGGTTGCCGCCTGCGTCGACCAGCACGTCGTTGATGATGCCGAAGAAGTTCTCCTCGTCGTCCTCGCCGCCGATGCGCCAGTGTTCCTCGAGTTCGAGGGTCTCGATACCGGCCGCCGGTGTGGCGTCATTGCTCACGTACAGAACACCGTCGCGGTCGGTCACGCGACCGGCCGCCGCCGGCGTCACACTCGGCAGCGCGATCAGCAGTACGATCAGCATTGCGATCTGAATCGCGACCCGAATTGCGACCAGGTAGCCCGACAGCGACCATCGCTGGTGGCTCCGGGCCGGCTGATTCCGGACAAGGCCCGGGGGCGTTTTCGTCGCATGCGCCGTTAGCCGGCGCTGCGTCGTCTTGTACAGGGTCGAGGCAATCATCGGCACCATTCTCCATGGTCGGGGGCTGCACGAGCATTCACGGGATTGCGATGCTCACGGTTCCGAGTACCGTAACGCTCGAGCGCGCCTTTCCCTTCGGTCCCGTCACTTCTCGGTCCCGTCACTTGGCGCGGAAACAGGTGACCGCCATCGGTTCGGGTTCTTCTTCCGCCTCTGCCGCGCCGCCCTGTGCGCTGGCCACCGCATCCCAGAAACCCGTGACCAGGAACACGAGATCGTCGCCGGCAAAGAAGATCCGGTCATTGGCCGGCCGGCCGTCGCAGCGGATCTTCACTTCCTTGATGTACTCGCCCGCCGGCGAGAAGACATCGAAAGCGAAGAAACCGGCCTCGGGCTCCCACATCTGGCGGCTATTCATGATCCAGATGGTGCCGTCGCGCCGGATCTGGATCGACTGGATATCCTGGTCTTCCTGCTCGACCTCGATCTCGGTACCGGGCGGGAACTGCACCGCCTGCGCCTCCAGCAGGCTCGTGAAGCGGGCCATGGCCGTTTCGTTGCGCGACCAGGTTTCGAACTCGCGCTCGAATACGCGTTCCAGGGTGCCGTCGGGGGCGTAAACGCTCACAGCGTACTCGTAGCGCGGAATACCGATGAACACCTTGCCTTCGCTGCCGACGGCGATGCGGGTCCAGATGAAGTCGCTGTCGATCTCCCGGAAGACGAAGTTGTCGGCGAAGTTCCACTCTGATTGCATGGTGTGGTATTCCGCGATCTGATTCTGCTCGGCGTCGTAGCTCCGAACGAAGTAGGTCCGGTCCTGCACCAGGGTTTCGGTATTCATGGAAATGCTGATACCGCTGAGCACGAGCGTGCCGCCGGCCTGTCGGCAGTTCACCAGAGCCAGGAATCCGCCCTGGGTGGCGTCGCCCAGGTTGGGATTGAAGTCGCCCGCCGGCGCGCCTTCCAGATCGATGGTGACGATCTTGCCGGGAAAGACCTGCACCAGGCCCAGGGTGCCGTTCGGCATGAATACCATGTCGGCCGGGCCGTTGATCTCGCCGGGTCCGCTACCGGCCCGGCCGATGGTCCGATCCAGTTCGCCTTCGGGCGTGAAGATCTTCACCTCGGAGAGCTGGGCGTCCAGCAGGTAGATGTTGTTGTCGTCGTCGATCAGCACCTGGTTGATGATACCGAAGAGCACATCCTCGTCATCTTCACCGCCCACGTGCCAGAGCTGCTCCACATCGACGATCTCGACCCCCTGTGATGGTGTAGCCGGATTGGTGACGCGCACCGCGCCGTCTGCGGTCAGGGTTTGCGCGGCCGGGGCGGCGGCGGCCAGGCCGAGTACCGCGACCAGAGTGGACAGTAAAAGACCCGACGCCGCCAGATCACCGGTCGTCCGCGGTTGCGGCACCTGTGTTTGTATCCTCGTTCTCATTCGCATGGTCCTCTCCTTGCCGGTGTCGGCAAACGTCCAGGCAGTTCGTATGTGCTGAGTACGGTGGCCGGTTACCCGGCGCTACGAAGGGCTATTCATGATGCCGACCGATTGCGCCGGCGATTCGTTACTCGCCACGCGCTTTCTCGTCGTCGTTTCCGGATCCTCCATCTGCATTGCCATTCCGATCAGCCGGCGAGTAATCCTGCGCCCAGCGGGTGATCTCTTTCTGGACACTGATCTCGTTCAGATCGCCGGCGACGGTCACCCGGTTCAGACGGAAACCTGTTGCATCCAGCGCAGCGGTCAGGGCGTCGATACGAAGGTCGCCGCGACCGGGTGCATATCGCCGTTCACCGCCGGCAGCCGGTTCGGCACCCGTCGCGGCGTCCCGGAACACGACGAGCGCGAGTCCGCGATCATGGCGGTAGTCGGCCAGATACCCCGCGAAGTTCTCCTCGCTGACGCCCGGCAGGGCGACGAAGCGATCGCCCGTCAGGATCATGGTCGCCGCCGCCGTTGTCGGTGCTTCGAGCCAGAGCTGCAGTGCCGCCGTGCCGCCGCCGTCGATACCGGCCACAAGAACGGTTTCCGTCGTCACGAGTTCCCCGATCCAGTCCACGGCCGCCACCGCCTCGTGGCCGAAAGTGCCGGGATCGTCACGCACGGGTTCGAGATGCGGTACGAGCACCACTATCGTACCCGACTTCATGAGCAGGCGACCGAACTGTGCGGCCCAACGCGGTTCGCTGCCGGGATTGTCTGCCAGTACTACCAGCACGCGATACTCCCCGCCGGGCGTGAACGAGCGTGGCAAGTACAGCGAGCACGGGCGTTCGACACCGTCGCTACCCGGATAGGCCGCCAGGAAGGGACCGCTCGCGGGCAGGAGACTGCCACCGGTCTCGGACTGGTGCAGCAACAGCTCGAGTTCCAGCAGCGTCGCCGTCAGCGCCGCGGGCTGGAACCGCGGCCGGGCGCTCGCCACGGCCGCGAGGATCGCGTCGAGGCGATAGCGGGCGCTCGGTTGCTGCGGTCGCGGGACCGCTGCGATGCGCTTTCGCGTGGCCTCGAGCCAGCCGGGCGCCAATCGCAGCAGGGGAGTGGTCCAGGTGAGGGCGCGACCTTCCGGCAGGCTCAGGTGGGCGACCAGTGAATAGGGGCCGGTCGGCAGTATCGAGAGATCCGCCTGTTCGCGCACGCTGTTGCGACCGGCCGTCAGGGCGACCTGCAGCGTCCGCGGACCGCCGGGCATGATCGACTTCTTGTTCACGCTCAGGATCTCGAGGCGCAGCGTGGCTTCTGCCGCTTCCGGCGCCCAGATCACCAGCTGTATGGCCACCGGATCGTCCGTGACAACGGTCGCGTCGACGGCGCCCTGCAGCGCGGATATACTCGTGGGAGCCGTCTCCAGAGTGACGGGGACGTAGCGGCGCCAGAGTGTCGATCGGCTCAGGAACATGGGGTCGGGTACGAGAGCCACGCGTCGGGCCGTTTGCTGCCGGTCGCGTTCCTGGTAGACGACATTCAGGCCCAGCACCGGATCCAGCAGCGGACTGTACGGCGCGATACTCGACCAGGGAATCCGGCAGAGGTATTCCCGTGTGCGGGATTCGGCGTCGATCCGGATACGTGGCGCCAGCTCGCTGACCTTCTGCCAGCGCGCACCACCCGCCGGCAACAGGGTCGCGCCGACCGGCGTGCCGCGCTCGAGTCCGAATCCGAAGGCATAGAAGACATCGGTCTCGAAGCTGGTCGTGTCCGCGGGAACGCCGATCGTGACGATCAAGCCGGTGCCGTTGGCCCAGGGTGGTGCCTGTCGTGCGGGATCGCCGCTTTCCTGTACGTGCCGGTCACCGGCGACCGGCTCGGCGGCAAGAGAAGCATCGCCGACCGGTGTGACTTCGTCGACGACCCTGGCCACCACCGAGAGCGCTTCATGATCGAAACGTAGCTGCACCGTTACCTCGGGCAGCACCTGCTCTGCACCGGGGCCGTCATTGGCGGCCAGCGGGAACGGCCGGCTCCAGGTCCCCTGATCCAGGCTGAAGGCGTTGCGCCGGGCCCGGTTCCGGTACTGGGTTTCGTAACGCTGACGCAGCTGGCCGAAACGCGGATCCTGGATCAGCAGCGACAAGGCGGGGTCGTGCTCGGCGCGCCGGAAGTCGCCGTAACCCTCGGCAAACGCACTTTCGAGCGCCTGCCAGCCGGCTTCGGTATTGCCGAGCAGGCATTCGAGACAGGCGAGGTTGTAGAGCATGTCGCCGTCGTCGGGAAATCGTTGCAGATAGCGCCGGGCGGCCTCGCGGGCCAGGTCGGTCTCGCCGAAACGAATTCGTTCGGTCACCTCGCCGATCAGCGGCCGTCGGTCGACGTTCTCGTCAGCGACCTTCTCCAGCGATGGCTGGCGTGAGCATCCCGCCGGCGCCAGGACCAGCCACCAGCTCGCCGACAGCAGCAGCATGGCGCTGCCGACCAGCCGGCGGAACGAACAGTTCGTCGGCAGCGCCAGGGCGGCGTTCGGCCCTGTGACGCGGAGCTTCCCCATGACGAATCAACTCCTCGGAACTTTTCTGACCGTGTTGTCTGTTCCAACCCGTGCCGTTTTCGACTAGAGTAGCGACCTTAGGCAAAATAAGACACGATGGATCCGGAGAATACCGCTTTTTCATCACGGGCGGTGCCGGCCCGGCGCAGACCGTCGGTCGCGGGGTCGTCACTCGGGCACCGATAACGGGAGGTCAGGTTTGCTACACTTCATGCTGTCACTGGCGACGCTGTTCGGCGTCAGCCTGTCTTGCGCCCTGCTGGCGGCCGGCCAGACGCCGGCATCGGCAGATCTCATCCTGCACGGCGGCCGCGTTCTGACGCTCGTCGAGCCCGAGCCCGAGCCGGCACCCACGGCCGTCGCCATCGCCGGCGACAGGATTGTCGCCGTCGGCGACGACGCGACCGTGCTGCAAACACGTGGCGAAACGACGCAGCAGATCGATCTGCAGGGGGCGGTGGTGATCCCCGGCTTCATCGATGGTCATGCCCACCTGTACGGGCTGGGCAAGGCGCTGGCGGAGATCGACCTCGTGGGCACCGCGTCGGCGGCGGCCGTCGTCGAGCTGGTGGCCGAAGCGGCGGTGCAGTTGCCGGATCTCGAGTGGTTGCAGGGCCGCGGCTGGGATCAAAACGACTGGGCGGTAACCGAGTATCCCGACCGCTCGCTGCTCGACGCGGCGATCGCGGATCGTCCGGTGTTGTTGCGCCGGGTCGACGGTCACGCTGCGTGGGCCAACAGCGCAGCGCTGCGCCGGGCCGGCATCGACGCCTCGACGCCCGACCCCGATGGTGGCGCGATCCTGCGCGACGCGAACGGCGAACCCACCGGCATTCTCATCGACAACGGCGTCGATCTGGTTCGTGACATCATTCCCAAGGTCGCGGATCAGGAAGTGCGTCGCCGTATCGGCCTGGCCGTCGAGCACTGTCTACGGCACGGCATCACCGGCGTGCACGACGCCGGTGTGAGCTGGCAGCGGGTGCAGCTCTACCGCGAAATGGCGGACCGGCAGGAGCTGGGGTTACGCCTGTACGTCATGCTCGAAAACACGCCGGAGACCCTGGTGCCGGGCTATATCGAGGGCCCGCTGATCACCGAAAACCGGATGCTCACGGTCCGGGCGGTGAAGCTGTATGCCGACGGAGCGCTGGGCAGTCGTGGCGCCTCGCTGCTGAAGCCCTACACCGATGAACCGGACAACCGGGGCCTCATGGTCACGCCCGGAGGACAACTGCGTGAGGTGATGGAGCAGGCCGGCTACGCCGGTTTTCAGGTGTGTACGCACGCCATCGGCGACCGGGCCAATCGTACGGTGCTCAACCTGTACGAACAGGTCTTGCCGACCGTCCGGACGTCCAACGACATGCGCTGGCGTATCGAACACGCCCAGATCATCGATCCGAAGGACCTGCCTCGTTTTGCGCGACTCGGGGTGATCGCTGCCATGCAGCCGGTCCACTGCACGAGCGACATGGCCTGGGTGGAAGAGCGCCTGGGACCGACGCGGCTGGCGGGGGCCTATGCCTGGCGCTCGCTGGCCGACAGCGGTACCCGGCTCTGTTTCGGTACGGATTTCCCCGTCGAAGACGTCGATCCGCTCCACGGCCTGTATGCGGCCAGGACCCGCATGACCCACGAGGGCACGCCCGCCGGGGGCTGGTTTCCCGAACAGTGCCTCGACGGCCGGGCAGCACTCGCCGCTTACACCGCGGGTCCTGCTTACGCCGCGTTTCAGGAAGCCGACCTGGGGAGCGTGCAACCGGGCAAGCTGGCGGATCTGACCGTGCTGAGCGTCGATCCCACGAATTGCCCGCCGGCGGAACTGCTGAGCGCGCAGACGCTGCTGACAATCGTCGCCGGCGTCATCCGTCACGATGCTCGCTGAGGCCGGGCCGCAGCGACGAGACGGGTGGTCTGACCGACGGAGTTTTTCGAGTGCAGGCTCGTCAGTCCGACGGTTTTGTGGCATATTGTCAGCGGGGGAAAACGATCAAGAACCGAAGCCGGTTCAACGAGGAGGGGAGACCAGAATGGCCATCATTCCGATGCATATCGTTGACGCCTTCGCTGAACAACCCTTCACGGGCAATCCCGCTGCGATCATTCCCAACGCCGCCAGCCTCAGCGAAACGGAGATGCTCCAGATCGCCGAGGAGCTGAACATGGAAGCCGGATTCGTTTTGCCGCCGCGCGCGAACGGCGCCGACATCCGGATACGCTTTTTTACCAAACGGCGCGAAGCGATGCTCAGCGGGCACGTGGCCGTGGCGGCCTTCACTTCCATGGCCGACCGCGGCTTCTTCAAACCAACCACCGAGGGGCTGCGCTTGCGGCAGGAAACCGGCGTGGGCGTTTTACCGGTAACCCTGACCGCCGCGGAGAGCGGACGCACACTCGTCACCCTGGAATTACCCCGACCGCGTTTCGGCGAGCCGGTGCTCGCCAGCGAGGTCGGTGCGGCGCTCGACGTCCCGGCCGACGTGTTCCGGATCGGCGATTTTGGTCCGCAGCGAGTGTCCTGCGGCTTCGACGTCATTGTCGTGCCGGTGAACGATCGCAATGTGATCCGCGGCCGTTTCCGGGATATGGAAGCGATACAGCGGCTGGCCGACCGCCGCGGCGCGTGCGGCCTGGCCTGTTTCTGCCCGGAAACCTATTCCGAAACAGCCGATTTCCACTGCCGGTTTTTCCACCCGGGATTCAGCGCCGACGAGGATGTGGCCAGCGGTACTTCGCTGGCGGCCGTCGCGTCGTTCTGCGTCGACAAGAAGCTGCTGCCCGTCGGCCGGACCGTACAGATCATCACCGAGCAGGGGCACTCGCTCGGACGCCCCAACACGGCCCAGGTCGTCGTGCACACCAAGGGCTCGGATATCGAACGGGTCGAGTTGACGACCACCGGCGCGGTCGTGATGCGGGGGTCTTTCCAGTTCAACCGACGCGTGAGGCGAGCGAGTATTTAGTTGAAGCACAGCCAGGACGAAAACGAGCCGGCTGCGGTTCCCGCGGCTGCCTCCCAGCCACTCTATCAGGACGCGAACTGGGTTGTCGTGAACAAGCCGACGGGCCTGTCCGCCCACGCAGCCGCGCCCGGCGACCTGGGTGTGGTCGAGTGGTGGCGTCTTTATCGCGGGCAGCGGCTGCACGTCTGTTCGCGGCTGGACAAGGCGACCAGCGGTCTGATGCTGCTGGCGCGAAATCCGGCCGCGGCCAAACGCGCTCAGCAGATCCACGAAGCCGGTACCGCACGCAAGACCTATGTGCTGCTGTCACGCAGCGACACGCCGGCGGCCGGGCGGCAAGCCTGGTCCTGCGACGAGCGCCTCGACGGCAAGGCGGCCCATACCGATTTCGAACGCGCGGGACGGATCGGTTGCAACACCCTCTACCGGGCGCATCTGCACCGGGGCCGCCGGCATCAGGTACGCCGCCACGCGGCCGCCAGCGGCATCCCACTGCTCGGCGATGACGAATACGGCGGCCAGCCGCATCCCCGACTCTGCTTGCACTGTGCCGGCCTGCAGTGGCCGGAGATAGCGACCACGCTGGCTGCGCCGCAGCCCCCGTCCTTTGCCGCCGCCGCAGCGGACAGTGAGGCAGCGCGGCTCGAACTCGACACGCTGCTGGCGTACGAACGACGGCAGGACTGGCTGTCCGGCGCGACCGACGCATTCCGCGCCGTGCACCGCAATGAACTGACTTCCTTGCCGGTCGCCATCGACGTCTACGGAGCGTGGTTCAACGCGACCGGCTTCGACGAAGACCTGCCGATCGCGCAGCTCCGCGAACAACTCGAGCCGTGTCTCGCCGCCGTGGCGCGGCAGTACGGATGCCGCGGCGGCGTCATCCGGCAGCAACGACGCAATCCGCACCAGCGCTCGCTCGCCGCCGAACGGCTCGTGGTCGGCGAGGCACCGCCGCCGTTCTATTTCGTCACGGAGAACGACCTGCGTTATCGCGTTTCCCTGACCGAGACCCAGCACGTGGGACTGTTCCTCGACCAGCGGGACACCCGCGCGCGACTCGGCGAGATCGCGGCGGGACGGCGGGTGGCCAATCTCTTCGCCTACACCTGCTCGTTCGCCGCCCTGGCGGTGGCGCGTGGCGCGGAGGTGGCGTTTTCCGTGGACCTGGCCCGCGCCTGTCTGGATACAGGCAAGACCAACTTCGCGACCAACGAGCTCACCGACACCGGCCGCGGCAAGTTCGTCCAGGCCGACGTGCGCAAGTGGCTGGCGCGGCAGCTGCGCCGGCAGCGCGAGCAGGCGCCGACCTTCCGACCGTTCGACCTGGTGATCTGCGACCCGCCGGTGTTTGCCGCCTCCCGAGCCGGAGGGAAGTTTTCGGTGGCGAAGGAATGGCCGCGGCTGGCGGCCGACATCCGGCAACTGGTGGCCTCGGACGCCGTGGTCATCTTCATGAACAACCACCGCGCCGGGCGGGAACGCGACTATCGCAACGCGCTCACCGAGCTGTTCCCTACCGTGATCCGCCTGCGGCCGCCGCTGGATTTCCCCGAACTGCCGGGTGAGCCGACACACGTGCGTACGTACTGGTGTACGAGCTGACATCCTTCCGGAACGAACCACTAACCGGCCAGCAGGGCCTGCGTGTCCCGGGCGATCATCAACTCTTCGTTGGTGGGAATGATCAGGATCTTCACGCGCGAACTGGCCTTGCTGATGATGGATTCGTCGTGGCGGGTGGCGTTCTTGAACGGATCCAGGACCGCATCGATCACGCCGAGTCCCTGGCAGGCCCACTCGCGGACCAGCGAGGCGTTTTCACCGACACCGGCCGTGAAGATGATGGCGTGGACCTTGCCCAGGGCCACCGCATAGGCCCCGATGTACTTGCGGATGTGGTAGGCATAGACCTCGAGGGCCAGCCGCGCCCGGTCGTTGCCGTTGGCCATCTCGCGTTCCACGTCGCGCAGATCCGACGAGATGCCCGAGATGCCCAGCATGCCGCTTTCCTTGTTGAGGATCTTCTCGATCTCGACCAGGCGCATGTCCAGGCGCTTGGCCAGATAGCCCACGATGGCCGGGTCGATGTCACCGCAGCGGGTGCCCATCATCAGCCCTTCGAGGGGCGTGAAACCCATGGAGGTGTCGATGGATTTCCCCTCACGGACGGCGGCTACGGAGGCGCCGCTGCCTAGATGGCAGGAGATCAGGTTCAGCTCGTCCGGATCGCGGTTGAGGATCTCGGCGCAGCGGTTGGTGACGAAGCGGTGGCTCGTGCCGTGAAAGCCGTAGCGCCGGATCTTCATGTCCTCGTACATGCGGTAGGGCAGCGGATAGATGTAAGCGCGGTCGGGCATCGACTGGTGAAACGCTGTGTCGAAGACGCCGACCATCGGCACGTCGGGCAACACGGCCTGGGTCGCACGGATACCGGTGATATTGGCCGGATTGTGCAACGGTGCGAGGGCCACACAGTCTTCCAGGGCGTCCATCACCTCTTCATCGATACGCACCGAGCAGGCATATTTCTCGCCGGCGTGTACGACCCGATGACCGACGGCGGCGATCTCGTCCAGGCTGCCGACCACGCCGTGGTCGTCCGCCGTCAGCGCACCGATGACCAGTTCGATGGCCGTCCGGTGATCGGCGATCGCCTGTTCCCAGGATAGATCGTCATGACCGGGTCGCTTGTAGATATGTCGACCGGTCTCGAGACCGATACGTTCGACCAGGCCCTTGGCAAGCAGCGTTTCGTCGGTCATCTCCAGGAGCTGGTACTTGAGCGAACTGCTGCCGCAGTTGATGACCAGGACGTTGTTCATCCTGCCTGCTTCCTTCCTTGGTCGCGAAGGACCACTGGCGCCGCCTCATCCTCGGCTCGATCCGAAGCTAGGGAGCACTCTGCAGCGCCGTGATGGCCGCGACGTTCACGATATCCTCGACGCTGCAGCCGCGGGACAGGTCGTTCACACCCTTGGCCATGCCCTGCAAAATGGGCCCGACCGCTTCGGCGCCGGCCAGCCGCTGGACGAGTTTGTAGCCGATGTTACCGGCATCCAGATCGGGAAAGATGACCACGTTGGCCCGGCCGGCGACCCGGCTATCGGGCGCTTTCTTGGCGCCCACGGCGGGCACGATAGCCGCGTCGAGTTGCAGCGGCCCGTCGACTTCCAGGTCCGGCGCCCTCTCGCGAACCAGCTTGGTCGCCTCCTCGACCTTGTCCACATCCGCGCCCGCGCCGCTGCCCCGCGTGCTGTAGCTGAGCATGGCGACCCTCGGCTCGAAACCACAGAGGGCGGTGGCGGTCCGGGCCGTGGCCACGGCGATGTCGGCCAGTTGCATGGCGTCGGGATTGGGATTGACCGCACAGTCGCCGAAGACGATCTTCCCGTCCTCGCCGAATGGCCAGTCGGGCCGGATCATCACGAAACAGCTCGAGACGATGGCGGTATCCGGGGCCGTCCCGATGACCTGGAAACCCGCGCGCAGCACGTCGCTGGTGGCGTTCGCAGCGCCCGCGACCATGCCGTCGGCGCCGCCGGTGGCCACGAGCATCGCGCCGAAAAACAGCGGGTTGGTCATGATCTCACCGGCTTCCGTGGCCGTCATGCCCTTGTGCTTACGCTTCCGGTAGAAGAGCTCGATGAACTCGTCGCGGCAATCAGCAGCCAGCGGATCGACGATGGTGATGTCGGCGGTGTCCAGCCCCCGCTGGGCGAATTCATCGGCCAGCACCGCGGCGTCGCCCAGCAGGGTAATCCGGGCGAATCCCTCATCACGAATCGTGGCGGCGGCGTGCAGTGTGCGCTCGTCCCAGGATTCCGGCAGGACGATGGTCCGACCGAGGTCGGCCGCCTTCCGCCTGAGGCTCGCGGTGAAGTCCATGACAACCTTCCTTCTCGGCCAGGCGTGGGAAAGAACCCGTGCCGGTTGGCAGGGCAGAGCGCCTGCTCCGCTCAACGGCGCCGGGATTGCGCGCCCAAGGTGAGACGCGTGCCGGAGCTTGTCAACTTCGGGCTGGCGTAAATCGCAGCCGTTCCGGCACCGTTTCGTCTATCCCGGACGACAGCGATCGCCGGGCGGAAGGTAGAGAGATCACGATGTCGTGAATACCGAGGCGTTTGTGGGCGCCGGCGGCGCGCCGGGTCAGTCATTTATCAGTTTTTCCAGCTTGCTGGTGTCGCCCTTGTCGAGCGCATCGGCGAGGTCCTCGAGGGTGAAGCCGCTCCAGAATTCGCGCATCTTGGTGCTGAGCATGGTCCAGATGTTGCGCGTGAGGCAATCGTCGGCACGATCGCAGCAGTCGGGGTCGTCGACGCACGGGACCAGCACCGTCTGGTTGTCCAGAGTGGCGATGATATCCCACAGGTTGATGTCCGCGGGCGGCCGGGTAAGGCTGTAGCCGCCACGCACGCCCTTGCGTCCCACGATCAGACCGCCGCGGCGCAGATAGCCGACGACCTGTTCCAGATACTTGTTGCTGATTTCCTGGGTCTGTGAAATCGAGCTGATCGGGATCGGGTCCCCGCCGTACCCTTGCGCGATCTGCATGATGGCCCGCAATCCGTAGCGTACCTTGGTATTGACTTTCATGGGACCGTCTCTCTGTTGCGGATCAGGTGCGTTGACAGCCAGGTCCGTGCGTTGCTGGCGACGCTCCGAGCCATTTTGTCCAGTATTAGTCCAATGAAAATCGGTATCACGGTAGATGGCAAGAGGAATTACGAGAACGGGATCCCCACGCCTTACGGCAATTGTGGACACCGGCGGCGAGTGGGCCTATCCTGTGGCGAAATTCATCTACGGCAGCGGTACCCGGCGAGAGTCGAACACGATGAACACCAACGCACGAAGCGGATTTCTCAAGACCCTGTCCCTGGCGGACCTCCATCGACATTTCGACGGTGCGATCCGGCCCGAAACCCTGTGGGAACTGTCGGAAAAGTACTACTCCGCGGTGCCCGGTCTCGACTTCGAAGCCTTCCGGCACTATCTGCAGTGGGACGACACGCAGGACAGTACCCTGCTCGACTACCTCGACAAGTTTCACGTGCCGCTGCAGTACACCCAGTTTTACGACAACATGAAGCGTATCGCCTACGAGATCGCCGAAGACGCCTACAACGACGGGATCCGACTGCTCGAACTACGCATCAATCCGACCATTCACCGGCGCGCGGGCCTGACCACACGCCAGGTGATCCACTGCACGCGCAAGGGGCTGAGTCGGTTCGGCGAGGAGCATCCCGATTTCCGCGCCGGCATCGTCGTCATCGCCATGCGCAATCACGGCGGGAACATGGCGCGGATCCTGTTGCGAGAGGTCATCGGCGAGAAGGAAGACTATCACGACGGCGTGGGCGTGATCGGTTTCGACATCGCCGGCCACGAGGCGCCCTTCCCGCCCGTTCTCTTCACGGTTGCCTATTCGCTGGCCGGCAAGATGGGGCTGAAGAAGACCGTACACGCGGGCGAGAGCGTGGGGCCCGAGCGGATCTGGGAGGCCATCGAATACCTGGGACCTGATCGTATCGGACACGGAACGAGCGCCGGGCAGGATCCGGAGCTGATGAAACGTCTGGCCGCCGACGGAACCTACGTCGAGGTCTGTCTCTCGTCCAACCTGCAGACGGGCGCGGTGACGGCGCTGAAGGACCACCCGCTGCCGCGCTTTCTCGACGCGGGCATGAACGTTGCATTGTGCACCGACAATCCGACCGTCTCCAGCACGACCTTGACCCGGGAATACGAACTGGCCATGGAGGTCTTCGGCTTCGGTGAGCAGGATATCAGGGAGCTGGCGGACATGTCCTGTCGAGGGACCTTTCTGCGCGAGGGCTGCTCGTCGGGAAACAATTCGCAGTCAATACGTTAGCGCACCGATCCGGACGCGTTGGATGCCACGATGAACAACGACCGTCTCGCCAGACTCACCGTCGCCTTCGCCATCTTCGTGGCTGCCGGCATCCTGCTGCGCGGATACACGACCGACGACACGTACATCCATCTGCGTTATGCCCAGAATCTGCTCGAACGAGGCGAGTTCTCGTTCAATCCCGGCGAGAGTACCTACGGTGCCACGAGTCCCTTGTGGATCTTCGGTTTGACCGTCTTGTTGCGGGCGGGACTGCCGCCTTTCGCCTCGGCCTGGCTACTGGGCGTGCTGTCGGGCATGCTGATGCTCCTGACGCTCGACGCGTTGCTCGATCGGCTGCGCCTGCCGCGCGGCTGGCGCGGCGCAGTGCTCGTGCTGGCGGCGGCCGACGCCTGGTTTCTGCGCTGGAGTTATTCGGGAATGGAAACGCCGCTGGCCACGGCGCTGCTGGTGGTTCTGCTGATGCCGTTGATTCCGCCCCGGCGCACGACGCTGACGCGGGCGCGTTTCGCCGGGACAGCCGAGGCGCCGCCGCTGCGCGAGCAGCCGGCGCGCAGCGACGCGGCGGCCGAACGCACGTGGATGCAGTACCTGGCCTGGGGGGTAGCTGCCGGACTGGCGGGACTGGTCCGACCCGAATTCATCCTGCTGGGACCCGCGGCGCTACCGTGGTTGCTGTGGAGCGATGGGCTTCGCCGGTCGCCGCTGCGGCTCGCGCGCAAGGCCGGTCTGGCCGTCACCGGCATCGCGGTCGTGCTCGGTCCGTGGCTGGCGTACGCGTGGCTCACCTTCGGGCGATTGACGCCGGGCACGGCGACCGCCAAGAGCCAGGCGCTCAGCCTGGCCCCGAGTGTGCTGGTGCCGTACCTGACGCGGTCGGTCGCCCAGCTCGCGGCGACGCAAGGGCCGATCTGGCTCGCCTGGCTGGTCTTTCTGCTGCTCGTCATCTTCATCGGCCGGCGGGCGACGCACGCCGCGGCCGAAGCGATCGGCGCCGAATCCCGACCCCTGTATCGTGGTCCGCAAGCCCGCGCACTGGTCGGTACCGTCGCCACCTGGTCCGTGGTCCTGATCGGCGGCTACGCGGTCAATCAGGTCTGGATCATCTCGCGTTATCTCGCTCCGTTGTCACCGACGATCCTGGTCGCCCTGGCGGTGCTGGGAGCCGGACTGCGGGACCGGATGCCTGCGGCCGCGACGCGCCGTCGCGTCGGACAGGGGATACTCGTGGCCGGCATCGTGGCGACCGTGGGCTGCAACGCGTGGCTCATGCTCACCCAGGTGCGGCCGCACGCGACGAAATTCCCGGTCGGCCTGCGCGAGTGCTACCTCGGCATGGGCGACTGGCTCAACGACAACACAGCGGACGATACGGTCGTGGCAGCGCTGGATATCGGCGCGATCGGTTTCGCCAGCGACCGTTACGTACTCGATCTGATGGGATTGGTCAGCCCGGAAATCATGGCGCTCGGGCGCCGGCTCGGTTTCGAAGCGATGGTGAGCGACGGCAGCTGGCTCGCATCCGGCGAACCCGGTTTCCGCGTTCCCGAATACTTCGTCGATCGTGCGGAGGGCGAGCCGCGCTGGGCGGGCAAGCGCGTCCGCGGCTATACCTTCGATCTGCTCGATACCTGCATCATCGAGGGGGTGGGGCTGCGCGAGCCGCAGCCCTGGACCGTGGCCCTCTATCGCCTCACACCCGGCACCAGCAGAGACTAGCGCCGTCCGTCGGCCGGCGGATAGGAATCGACGATCTCCAGCGATTCGACAGGCTGGAACTCGTCGGCCGGGAGCCGCTTGACGACCATCAGGGTCATGTCGTCAGCGAGGGATTTCTGGCCACCGAACTCGTGTACCGCGCACACCAGCGCCTCGATGATCTTCTCGGCCGGCTGGTCGCTGTGCTGCCGGCACACGCGGATCAGGTTGTCCCGGCCGAACTCGTCGGGCGGCTCGTCGTCGTTCACATCCTGGCCCGGGGCCTGCCGCTCGGTCACGCCGTCGGAAAAGACCACCAGAAACTCACCCGGGCGCAGCCGGACGAAGCTGCGCTGGAACTTGGCGCGCGGCAAAGGTCCGAGCACCGGGCCGCTGCTCGGCAGTTCGAACACCTTGTTGTTGTCGGCGAACAACAGCGGCGGGCAATGGCCGCAGTTGACGTAGGTCAGATTGCCTGTGGTCTCGAGCTCACCGTAGAACAGGGAGATGAACCGGCTCGTCAAACCGGTACGATGGATGACCCGGTTGAGCCGTTGAATGATCGCGGTGATCTTTTCATCCTTGTCCTGGGCCATGCGTAGACCGACGACCACGTCTCGCGCCTGCAGTGCGGCCGGCAGCCCGTGGCCCGAGGCGTCGGCGACCATCAGGGACAGGATCCCCGGCTCCACACGCTGCACATCGTAGACGTCGCCGCCGACTTCGTCGGCTGGAAAGCTGACCGCCGCCAGATCGAAGCCCTCCAGTTTGCGCAATCGTCGCGGCAGCAGCGACATCTGAATGGACCGGGCTTGTCGCAGCTGACTCTCCAGCACGTTCTGCCGCAGCTTCAGACCGATGGTGGCCCGGATCGTCTCCAGCATCACCAGCAACTCGTCGCGGCTGCCCTCGCGCTCGATGCCGAAGCTCAGGATGTAGGCCGGGTTGGCGCCGACCAGAATCGCCGCCGAGTCGGCGTTCGTCAGCTGCGCTTCGAGTTGCGGATCGAAGCCGGGCGAATCGGGCGAGATCAGCCAGCGCCGTCGGCGTTCGAGATCGCGCACGACCTGGTAGTCCTTGCTGATGTTCGTGCCGGCGATGGCCTCACCGAAGCCGCCGATGCTCGTGATCAGCAGGTAGTCCTGGCTCCGCTCCCGGTACAGTCGTCCGTTGATGATGCCGAAACGCCGGGTGTCCTCGCTCTCGACCAGGCGTCGTATGATGTTGACGAGCATTTCCTCATCGTCCGCCGAGGCGTCGATTTCGACCAGGAGTTCCTCTATCTGTCGGTACAGATGCTTGTGCACGCACGCGTCCTTTCTGCGCAAGATTTCCGCTATCGACCAGGCCAGCTAGCGATCAACCAACGGCCGTCGGTTCCGATATGATTACGGAACAAAACCCGCACCCGCAACGTTGCCTCACCCTCGCAATGTTGCGGGTGGACGTCAACCCGAATTAACTGGTAGGTTGAGTGCGCACGGACGCAGCGGCCGTACTGCCGAACACACCGTATCCAGGAGCGATAATTTGAACGATGCAGCCAGGATCGACGGCCTGAGGAACACCTACCAGGCCATGGGTGAGGAACTCGCCAAGCAGATCGTCGGGCAGAAGCCGGTGGTCGAAGAGATGTTGATCGCCCTGTTCTCGGGCGGGCACGCTCTGCTCGAAGGTGTGCCGGGGCTGGCCAAGACCTTGCTGATCAGCAGCCTCGCCCAGGTGATGGACCTGTCCTTCAACCGGATTCAGTTCACGCCGGACCTGATGCCCTCGGATATCACGGGATCGGAGATTCTCGAGGAGGATCCGACGACCAAGCAGCGGGCGTTCAAGTTCGTCAAGGGGCCCGTGTTCGCCAACGTCGTGCTCGCCGACGAGATCAACCGGACGCCGCCCAAGACCCAGGCGGCGCTTTTACAGGCCATGCAGGAGCGCCAGGTGACCGCGGGAGGCGAGACGCATCAGTTGCAGTCGCCGTTCTTCGTGCTGGCGACCCAGAATCCCATCGAGCAGGAAGGTACCTATCCACTGCCC
Source organism: uncultured Fibrobacteraceae bacterium (assembly GCA_964384055.1). GTDB lineage: Bacteria > Krumholzibacteriota > Krumholzibacteriia > LZORAL124-64-63 > LZORAL124-64-63 > CAYLIV01. The sequence goes on along the minus strand of CAYLIV010000001.1, from coordinate 57,991 downwards.
GAGGCGCAGCTCGACCGGTTCATGTTCAACGTCTTGATCGACTATCCCGACTACGCGGATGAAGTCACCATCGTCGAGTCCACGACCGGAGCCGACAGTGTCGAGATGCACCAGGTCCTGACCCGCGAGGAAGTGCTCGACTACCAGGACCTGGTCACACGGGTGCCGGTGGCCGAGAACGTCACGCGCTACGCCGTGGAGCTGGTTCGCGCCACCCGTGTGGCCACCGGCGCCTCGACGCAGGCATCCAGCGCGGTCGAACCGGCGCGGGAGTTCCTCGCCTGGGGAGCCGGGCCGCGCGCCGCGCAGTTCCTGATCCGCGGCGCCAAGACCAGAGCGCTGCTCCACGGCAGGCCGACGCCCGACGTGGACGACGTGCGGCGCCTGGCGCATCCGGTGCTGCGCCATCGCCTGGTGACCAACTTCCACGCCGAAGCGGAGAATGTCTCCAAGGACCAGATCGTCGAACTGATACTGGCCGAGGTCAATTCGTGAACACCGGTTTCCTGACACCGGAACTGGTCAGCCAGCTCGGCCGGCTCGACCTGATCGCGCGGCTGGTGGTCGAGGGCTTTCTGACCGGACTGCACAAGAGCCCCTTCCACGGCTTCTCGGCCGAGTTTGCCGAGTACCGCCAGTATATACCCGGAGAGCCTATAAATAACCTGGACTGGAGGGTTTACGCCAAAACAGACAGGCCTTACTTGAAGGTGTTTGCCGAGGAAACCAACCTGCGGGCCATGCTGCTGGTCGATTGCTCGGCCAGCATGCGCTTCAGCGGTGACAAGCGGCGTATAACCAAGGCCGGCTACGCCCGGTTGCTGGCGGCCTCGCTGTCGTACCTGCTGCTGAAGCAGAACGACGCCGTGGGGCTGGTCACCTTCGACGAGCAGATGCTGTCGCGATTGCCCGCGCGATCGGTCCGCCGCCAGCTCTTCCAGGTGCTCAAGGTGCTCGAGGATCTGCCGAGAGGCGCGGGAACCCGGCTCGGTCCGGTGCTGCACGAGGTGGCCGATCGCATCCACCGGCGCGGACTGGTACTGCTGTTCAGCGATCTGCTCGATGACCCCGACGAGGTGATCGCCGGCTTGAAGCACTTTCGTCATCGGGGACACGAAGTGATCGTCTTCCAGATCCTCGATCCGCGCGAGGTGGATCTGGACTACTCGCGTGAACTCAACTTCGTATCCCTCGAGGATCCGGACCAGACCTTGCGCACTGAGCCGGCGCATATCCGGCACGATTACTGCGAACGCTTCGAAGCCTGGCGCAGCGATCTGCGCCTTCAGTGCCGCCGGCAGCTGGTCGATCTGGTCGAGATCACCACGGACACGCCCCTCGAACTGGGACTGGGCGCGTACCTCCAGAAAAGGCGACGGCTGTACTGATGCCCATCACCTTCGCCAATCCCGCTCTGCTTTTCGGGGCCGCCGCCGCCGCGCTGCCGGTGATCATCCACTTCCTGAGCCGGCGCAAGATCCGCCGCGTGGAATTCAGCGACTTGCGTTTCCTCAGCGAAGCCAGGATCCAGCAGTCGCGCAGCCTGGGCATTCGTCGCTGGCTGCTGTTGCTGTTGCGCGTGCTGGCCATCCTGTGCGTGGCACTGGCACTGGCCCAACCCCAGTGGGGAGGTCTGGCGCCGACGGCGGGCGGTGGCCGCTCGGTACTCTTTCTGATCGACGTGAGCGCCAGCATGCAGACCCAGGAGGGAGTCGGCACGCGTTTGTCGGCGGCCCGTGATCTGTGTGTGGGCATGATCCGTTCCCTGCCCCGCGGCAGCACGGTGCAGGTGGTGGCAATGGGGGCGGCGGCGCAGCCGTTGTTCGCCGACTGGTTGCCTGCCGGCGGTGTCCGAGAACCCGAACTCGCCGCGCTGACGGCGACCGATGGCAGCAGCGATCTGGCCGGCGGATTGCGGGCCGTGGCGGAGCAGCTGGCGGTGGCGCCGCGCCTGCCGGCGGAAATCGTGTTGCTGGGCGATCTGCAGGGCGAATCTGCCGGAGGATCGGAGGTCGACGATCAGCAACTCGCCACGGCGGTCGATCGATTGCTGGCGGCCGGCGAATCCCGGTTGTTGATTCGGCGAGTCGGCGAGTCGGTCGCCAACGGCGGCGTGCTGGCGGTCGGGTTGCCGCAACGCGCGGTACACGCCGGGGAAAGCGTATCGATCACGGCCGCCGTACGGCTCGAACACGACGAGGAAGTTTTCCGGCTGGAAATCGACGGCCGCCAGATAGCGGAAGCCGTGGCGGTCGGCCAGGGCGGTACGACCAGCGAGGTGCGCTTCCCGCTGACGGTACCCGATGCCGGGCTGCATCGCGGACGGGTGGTGAAGGAGAGCGACAAGCTGCCGGTCGACGACGACCGCCCCTTCGTACTGCAGGTACACGATCGCCTGTCGGTGCTGCTCGTTCATGGAGCCGACCGCGACGCCTCGAGCCGGGGCGACCGTGTCAGCAGCGAACGGCGCCCGAATCTCGAGCAGAGCGAGGTGTCCGGGCGCGGCGGCTGGCGCTATCTGGCCGAAGCCCTTGCGCCCGGCGACGCTCCGGCTCTGTTCTCGGTCCGCAGCATCGTCAGCGGCGAAATGGCTGCGGGTGATCTGGCCCGGGCCGATGTGGTCTTTTTCGTCGATCCCGATCCGCTGGGCCGGCAGCTGTTCGGCGGTCTGCTCGGCTGGCTCGCCCAGGGTGGCGCGGCGGCGTTCTTCCTCGGCGACCCCACGCTGGAAGCGTACCTCGCCCAGACCCTGTTACCGGGCCTCGAACTGCCGGCCGAGTTGAGATTCCGCTCGCGAAGCCACGCCGGACGGGAAAAGGCCGTACTGGCGGCCCCGCAACATCCCATCTTCCAGGGCTTCGATGACGACGCGCTGGCCACGCTCGGCGACGTGGACTGGCGCCGCTATTTCGCTGTCGCCGAAAACGACGCTCAGGTCCTGCTGGCCTCGACCAGCCAGGCGCCGCTCCTGCTCGAGGGTCGCCACGGCCAGGGCACATTTCTACTCCTGCCGTTCAATCTGCGGCTGAGTGCGAGCAATCTCGCTCTCAGCCCCATGTCCTTGCCCTTGTGCCAGCGTCTGGCCACGTACCTGGCCAGCCGGAGCGCGGGTGGCGGCGCGGGCCACATAACGGTCGGCCAGCGACCGGCCGTGTTGCTCGGCGGCAACCGGATCGATGCCGACGGGCTGGCCGACGCCGCGGACCTGCGCATCAGCGCGACGGAGATAGGATTGCCGGCCGAACCGGCGGAACTCGACTGGCCCGGCGGTCTGCCGCAGCTGCGCGGCGAACTCGCCTGGTCGGCGGGGTTCTATACCTTCACTTCCGGCCCCGATACCGTGGGCGTGGTCGCCGCGGTAACGCCGCCGGGCGAATCGGATCCGAACCTCGGCAGGGTGGACGATTTGCGCGATCGGCTGGCGGCGGCGGGTCTGGACGCGACCGGCGATCTGGGCACCGGGTCGGCGGAGACCTTCGTTGCCGCCCTGACCGGCCGCGATCTGAGTCCCTGGCTTCTGGTCTGCGCGCTGTTGCTGCTGTGTGCGGAGCTGCGTCTCGGCCGGGGCGGTCGTCGGGCATGACCCGGTTGCGCCGTGGCGGGACAATGGCCTTGCCGTGTCCAGACAGTCGCTTATTATTAGGAACGAATTAGGTCTTCTATTGAGCCAGGCCGGAAGTGATGTCTGGCTTTGACAACAACGACCGGGGCAGAATAGTGTGGGTCGGCCGACTGTACGATGTCGGCCACGAATCCGGTGTGGCTTAGCGAGAGATCGCGGGAGAATGAAGCGATGTGGAATTATTCAGACAAGGTCTACGAGCACTTCATGAATCCGAAGAACGTCGGCGAAGTGCCCGATGCCGACGGTGTTGGTGAAGTGGGTTCGATGGCTTGTGGGGACGCGTTGCGTCTGAGCTTCAAGCTCGACGACGAGGGCAAGATCCTGGATGCCAAATTCCAGACCTTCGGCTGCGGAAGCGCCATCGCTTCCTCATCGGTGCTCACGGAGATGATCAAGGGCAAGACCCTCGAAGAGGCGGCCAAGATCACCAACGAGCTCATCGCCGAGGAACTCGGCGGCTTGCCGCGCGAGAAGATGCACTGCTCGGTGATGGGCCGTGAAGCGCTGGAAGCAGCCATGATCGACTACTACCAGAAGCAGGGACGCGAGCTGCCTTGCCACCTGCTGTCCGAAAGCGTCATAATCTGCCACTGCTTCCAGGTGAACAAGGACACCATCCGCGAGGCGATTCTGACCAACCACCTCGAAGAGATCGAGGACGTGACCAACTTCACCAAGGCGGGGGGCGGCTGTACCGATTGCCATCACGATATCGAGGAACTGCTGCGCGATTGCTGGCATGAACTCGAGGAGCAAGGTGTCAGTCGCAAGGATCAGGCACCGCGGCCGGCACCCGCACCGGTCCCCGAACGGTCTCCCGAGGAGCAACGTCTCGACAAGATCAAGGTGATCCTCGAGCAGGATATCGGCGTTGCCCTGCGCAACGACGGCGGTGACATCGAGCTGATCAGGGTCGACGGCCACCAGGTTTACGTCCGTCTTACCGGCACCTGCGCGGCCTGTCCGTCGTCCCAGGCCACCATCAAGGGATATGTGGAGGCACAGCTGCGCGAGCACATCGGTGAGAATATCGAGGTGATCGAGGTGAAGTCGTGATGGCCAGCAACAACACGCCGGGAGGCGGTATGTTCGACAATCTGCCGCAGGTGCCTGAAAACGGCGTCTATATGGACAACAACGCGACCACCAAGGTGGCGCCCGAAGTCGTCGAGGCCATGCTACCGTATTTGACCGAGCAGTTCGGCAATCCGTCGAGCATGCATTCTTTCGGCGCGCATGCCGGCCATGCCGTGAGTGTCGCGCGGCAGCAGGTCGCGACGCTGCTCGGCGCCCGGACGACCAATGAGATCGTATTCACCGGTGGCGGATCGGAAAGCGATAACCTGGGCATCGTCGGCACCCTGCGGGCGTTCCCCGAGCGCAAGCACCTGATCACGACCGCTGTGGAGCATCCGGCCGTGATCGGACTCGTGCGGGAGCTGGCGAAACACCAGGGTTACGATGCGACCTTCCTGTCGGTGACCGGCGAGGGCCTGATCGATCTCGACGAATTGCGGCAAGCGTTACGTCATGATACGGCCGTGGTGAGCGTCATGGCGGCCAACAACGAGACGGGGATCGTTTTCGATGTCGAGCAGATCGGCCGTATGGTCAAGGAGCACAGCGAAGCGGTTTTTCACGTCGACGCCGTGCAGGCCGCGGGCAAGCTGCCGCTCAACATGCAGGAGTCGACAGTCGACCTGCTGTCCATCTCGGGACACAAGCTGCACGGCCCCAAAGGTGTCGGCGCGCTCTATGTACGGCAAGGCACCCGACTGCGACCGCTGATTGTCGGTGGCCACCAGGAACGAGGACGCCGGGCAGGGACCGAGAACGTCGCGTCGTGCGTGGCCCTCGGCACCGCTTGCGAACTGGCGGGCAGCATGCTCGAGCACGAGAATACCGAGGTTCGCGTTCTCCGTAATCGACTCGAAGAACGCTTGTTGATGTCGGTGGAGGACTGCCATCGCAACGGCGCCGCCGAACCGCGGTTGCCAAACACCACGAATATCAGCTTTCGATTTATCGAGGGCGAAGGCATCCTGCTGTTGCTCGATCGCGCCGGTATCGCCGCCTCGAGCGGTTCTGCCTGTACGTCGGGCAGCCTCGAGCCATCGCACGTGCTGAAGGCCATGGGTGTGCCCTTTACTTCGGCGCACGGATCGATACGCTTCTCGCTCAGCCGGTACAATACCGTCGAGGAGATCGATTACGTGTGCGCCGTGCTCCCGCGCATCGTCGAACGTCTGCGGGCGATTACCCCATTCAACGAGCAACGGGCCACTTTTTAACCCACCTGATGCACGCTTTTCGCGTGGCGAGGCAAGTTGACCATGCTGCGGCAACACGTGCAAGACCGCGCAGGCGACGACGGCCTGGACAGGTCGGTCGCAGCGGTCACAGCCGCCCTCAAGACCCCTCCCGACGATCCGCTACTGGTCTCCGGCCTGTACGGTGGCGCCGTATCGCTGTGGCTGGCGGAGTGGTTCGCGCGCTGTCGCCGTCCGGCCATGATCGTGGCGCCTACCGCGGAGATGGCCCTCGAACTCGCCGACGATCTCGAGACCTGGCTCGGCCGGGACGAAGTGCTCTATCTCCCGCAGCAGGAAGTACTGGCTTTCGATCGCAACTCGCCCGATCCGGCGCTGGTCGGCGATTTTCTCACCGGTCTACACGCCCTGCGCGACGGGGCGCCGCGGCTCGCCGTTTCCTCGCTGTACGGTGTGCGGCACCGGGTGATCGCGCCGCAACGTCTGGCCAAGGCCACCCTGCCCGTGAAGGTGGGGCAGTGTATCGATCTCGACGATTTCTGCACACGGTTGGCCGAATGCGGTTATCGGCCCGCTGCCATGGTAGCGCGTGTGGGCGACTACGCCCGGCGCGGCGGCTTGCTCGACGTATTTGCGCCCGGCAACCTCCCGTTACGCATCGAGTTCTTCGCCGACGAGATCGTGTCGCTTCGCCATTTCGAAGCCGATACCCAGCGCTCGAGCGACCGTTGCCAGGAAGCGCGTATCGTTCCCGTCAGTCACCTGATTCTCGATGACGATGCCCAGCTCGCCTGCCTGGCGCGCTGCGAGGAAGGCCTCGCGGCCGGCGAGATCGAACGCGACGAACTGGACGACCTCGAGGCTCGGCTCGAGGAAAAACTGGTCAACGACGGTCTCGAGACCTTTCTGCCGTTCTTCGGACCCACCGCCGAGGTGAGCGACTATCTGTCCGAAAGCACCGTGATGTTCTGGTACGACCCGGTGCGGCTCAGCCTGCAGTCCGACCTGCTCGATACCGAGTTGCCGACCATGCGTGAGACACGGCGCAAGCGCGACCCGATACTGCCGACCGCCGACGATCTGGTGGTGCCCATCGAAAAACTGGCCCGTCGGCGCCTGCCCCAGGTCTTTCTGACCGGCGCCTGGATAGCCGGGGACGAGAGCGGCCACTGGCTCGGTCACCAACCCGGGCAGGAGTTCGCCTGCGGGACCTCGCGTCCTGATCTCAAGGGCGGCGACGTGGTTCGGCTGCGGCAACAGCTCCTGGCCTGGGAGCGGGATGACACCACCATCCTGCTGCTGTGCGACAACCGCGGCCAGGCGGACCGACTGGGCGATCTGCTGGCCGGCGACGATTTGCTGCAGCCCGGCGACCCGCCGGCCGTCGGCGCGGCTCCCGACGACACCGCCGAGGCAACTCCGGCTACCCGACCGCTCGTCGGTTCACTGTCCGGCGGTTTCCTCTGGCCGGACGCCGGACTGGTCTGCCTGACCGATCACGAATTTTTTGAACGCTATCGCCGGCCGTCGCGTGTGCGCCAGCGCAGTTCCGGTCTGGTCAAGGACCGCGCCTCGCTCAAACCGGGCGAGTTCGTCGTGCACCTGGAATACGGTGTCGGGCGCTACCGCGGCCTGCGCCGGATCTTCGCCGAGAATGTCGAGCACGAGTGCCTGCTCATCGAGTATGCGGAAGGCGGCAAGGTCTACGTGCCGGTGGCCAAGATCGATCAGGTCGAACGCTTCAACTCGGATGCGGAAGCCAATCCGCCGCTGGCCCGGCTCGGTAGTGGCGCCTGGCTGCGCGTGACCAAACGCGCCCGCAAGGCGATCCGGGCCGTGGCCGCCGAATTGCTCGAGTTGTACGCCGCCCGCAAGGCACAGCCCGGCCACGCCTGCGGACCCGACCAGCCGATGCAGAAGGCGCTGGAGGATTCGTTTCTGTTCGACGAGACCCCGGACCAGCTGGCGGCCATCACCGACACCAAGCGCGACATGGAACAGACCAAACCCATGGACAGGCTCATCTGCGGCGATGTCGGCTTCGGCAAGACCGAAGTGGCGATCCGTGCGGCGTTCAAGGCCGTATCGGACGGCAAGCAGGTGGCCGTGCTCTGCCCGACGACCTTGCTGGCGCAGCAGCACGGCGAAACCTTCGGCGAGCGCCTGCGCGAGTATCCGGTGCGGACCGAAACCATCAGCCGTTTCCGCAGCGCCAAGGAACAGAAACAGATCGTCGCCGCCACCCGCGCCGGCGAGGTGGATATCCTCATCGGTACCCATCGCCTGCTTTCACGGGACATCAAGTTCGCCGATCTGGGCCTGCTCATCGTCGACGAGGAACAACGCTTCGGGGTGCGGCACAAGGAGCGGATCAAGGAACTGCGGCGGCTCGTGGACGTGATCACCCTGAGCGCGACCCCCATTCCCCGGACCCTGTACCTCGCCCTGATGAGCGCGCGGGACATGTCGCTGATCAACACGCCGCCTCGCGACCGCCTGCCGATCCAGACCGAACTGTGCGCCTTCGACGAGGAGGTGCTGACCGAGGCGATACTGCGCGAGATGCACCGTGGCGGGCAGGTCTTCTTCGTCCACAACCGCGTCCAGACCATCGAGGCGACCGCAAACGTGCTGCGGCAGCTGGTGCCGAATGCCCGGGTCGCCCACGCCCACGGCCAGATGAAGGAACACCAGCTCGAACAGATCATGATCGATTTTCTCGACCACGACTTCGACGTCCTGGTCACCACGGCGATCATCGAATCGGGCCTGGACATGCCCCGCGTCAACACGATCATCATCGACCGGGCCGATCGTTTCGGCCTGGCGCAGCTCTATCAACTGCGCGGCCGGGTGGGCCGGAGCAATCACCGGGCCTTCGCCTACCTCATGACCCCGCCGGGCGAGCGTCTGACTCCCGAAGCACGGCGCCGTCTGTCGGCGCTCGAGGAATTCCAGGCTCTGGGCTCGGGCTATCATATCGCCATGCGCGATCTGGAGATCCGCGGCGCCGGCAACCTGCTCGGCGAGGAGCAACATGGTCACCTGGAGGCCATCGGCTTCGATCTCTACTGCCGGCTGCTGGAGGAAACCGTGGCGGAACTCCAGGGCGGTAACGGTGTTGCACCGCTCGACGTGAAGGTTGACTTGCGACTGGCGGCATACCTGCCCGACGATTATGTTGGCGACCCCCAGCAGAAAATGGATCTCTACCGGCGCCTCGCGCGGGTACGCGAACCAGAGGTATGCGAGCGCTTGCGCGAGGAGTTCATCGACCGCTTCGGGCCTCTGCCGGAAGCGGTGGCCAATCTCATCGATGTGACCCGCATCCGTGTTCTGGCCGGGCGCAACGGCATCGAGGAGATCAAAGCCGGTCGCCAGGGTCTTGATTTCTTTTTTGCTGGCGGTCAGGAACCTTCGCCAACTATAATCCGGGGCTTGATGGAAGCGGGCCCCAGCGGTCTTCAGTTCAAGGCCGTTGATCAGTTTGTGATGAGGATCCCCGCTCGCAGGGAGCAGATGAAAACGGTGTCCTCGGTAATACTGACCAAGCTCGACCAGTGGCGAGCTTAAGGAGTTGTCATGTCCTCTTGGAAAAGTCTGCAGATCACGCGGAGCAGTGTACGTTGTCGGGTCGGTATACTCGCGGCAATCGGCTTGTTGGTCGCTCTTGGATTACCCCTGATCGCCGGCTGCGGCGGCGCAGATAAGGGCGACACGGTGCTGGCGACGGTAGGTGATCGCGAGATCACCGCCAGTTACTACAAGGAGAAACTCGGCAAGCTCAAGCCCGAGGAACTGCCCATCGACGACGAGGGTAACGTGCTCGATACCACGACCGAGGCGGGTCGGCTGAGGTTCATGAAAGCACTGGTCGACAAGGAATTGATGGTGACCAAGGCCCTCGAGCTGGGCTATGAAACGGAGCCGTCCATTGCCAATGCCCGGGAATCGATCCTGTTTTTCGAGTCCGGGGGCTACCTGAAGCGGGATGTTGTCGACGAGCCGGCGAATTTCATCTCCGAAGAGGAATACCAGCACTACCTCACGCGGTTGGGCGAGACGCGCCACTGCAACTTCGTGATCTGTAATTTCAAGGATGACGCCTACAAGGCGATCGAAGCGGCCAAGACCGTGGATGACTGGATGGATGTGGTTCACGAGTATCACGCCATGGCGGTCAGGCCGAATGTCGACTACACGATTTCGGTTCCCTGGGGCAAGTACGTCGATACTTTCGAACGCGGCATTTTCGCCGTGGCCGAAGGCGAAGTGACCGAACCCATCGAGACGCAGCACGGCTACTGGGTTTTGAAAGTCCTGGAGATCAAGAGCAAACCCGTGGCCGACGAGGAGTCGCGCCGGGGCGATATCCTGGCCAGCGTGCGCCAGCGGAAGGCGAATCTGCTGATGCAGGACTTCGTCCAGGAGGTTCGCGACAATCACAAGCTGGAGATCAACGAGGACGCCCTGTGGCTCGTGTACCAGGGGTTGCCCGAGGGTGAGACGATTCTCGATCCTGAAACCAACCAGCCGGTGCCGCTCGAGTCGCTCAAGCCGCTGACCATCGCGCCCGAACACCTGGATACGATTCTCTACTCCTACGAAACGCTCGAGGGCCAGACCGTCGGAACCATCGGCGATTACAAGTCTCACTTCGATGCCATGAGCGCCTTCCAGCGTCCCAAAGCTGCCGAATCCCTCGGCTCGCTGCGGGGCAAGCTACTCGGCGAACTCGACCGTATCGTCATGCAGGACGAGAACATCGTTCGCGGCTACACCGAAGATCCCCGGGTACTGGAGGCCGTGAACAAGAAGATCGAGCAGATGATCGTCTCGGCGCTGCACCAGGATGTCGCGGAGTACGAATCGCACGTCAGCCCGGAGGACATCGACGAGTACTGGGCGGAGCACAAGGAAGACTACTTCCAGGTGGAGCAGCGCGCCGGCTTGACCGTGTTTTGCTCGGGCCGCGAAAACGCCGAGAGCGCCCGCGAGGCGGCGCTTGCCGGTACGCCGTGGAGCGAGATGCTGCAACGTTACGGTACCGACAAGGAGAACAAGGGGCGGCAGGGCAAGGTGGGGCCGTACCCAACGACCTTCATCAATCCCTTCAAGGTGGCGCTGTTCGCCCTGAACCAGGTGGGTGACGTCTCCGAGCCGTTCCAGAGCGAAGGCCAATGGGCGATCGTCAGGCTCACCGAGGTCATTCCGGAACATCAGAAGGAAAAAAACGACGTTCTCGAGTCGATCGGACAGACGATCAAGCTCACGCGGCAGGACGAGAAGCTGACCGCCACGCTCGACGAGTGGCGCAACGAGTATCCGGTGGAGATCTTCAATGACCGGTTGAATCAGATGCCCGGCTATTACGAGATTCAGGAAGAACTGCGCCAGAAGCGGCTCGAATACCGGACGACCGGCAGCAACGAGAGTTAACCGCGACGATACCCGGCCGGGCGGCCGGCCGACCTGGATCAGTTATCGCTTGCATGCGGCGCGCCGGGGAACCCCTGGCGCGCCGCAGTACGGAAGGAAGATCCGATGATGACGATGGCTGCGCGTTACATCCTCGCGGTTGGTCTTTGCGCCTGGCTGACGGTGATCGCGCCGGCGGCAACACCAGCCTGGGGACAGGCCGGCGGGGGCGAGGCAAGCGACGGGGCCGATCCGGCGACTGCTGCCGGTGTCGGCGGTGAGCCCGTGCTGGTCGATCGCATCGTCGCCATCGTCGACGAGGAGATGATCCTCCAGAGCGACATCGACCAGGAGGTCGAGCAGTACGTGGCCGAACTGCAGTTCGCGGGTCAGGAAGCTCCCGAGATCACGACCGAGATCCGCCAGGAAATGTACGAACGGCTGGTCGAGGCGAAGCTGATCGTGGCGGCCGCCAAGCAGGCGGACATGACGGTCGATCAGGCGACAATCCGCGAACGGGTGGAAGCGCGGGTCAGCGAACTGATCAAACAGTATGGCTCGGAGGACAACCTGCGCCGCGCGATGCTCAACAGCGGCATCACCCTGGAGGATTACCGCGAACGGGCCGCGGCCCAGCTCACGGATATCCAGTACCTGCAACTCGTCGTCAGCCGCTTCATCAGACCGCAGGTGGAGATCATGGAAAACGAGGTGGAGCAGTACTACGAGGCCCACCGCGACGAGCTGCCCGCCGTGCCCGACAGTCTGACCGTCTCGCAGATCCTGTTGCTGGTGCAGCCGTCGCCGGAGGTGCAAGCGGCGGTCCAGGATCGGGTCGCGGACGCGCAGCAGGCGCTGTTGCAGGGGCAGGCTTTTGCCGATGTGGCGCGCGCATTCTCTCAGGGCCCCAACGCGGCTCGCGGCGGAGAAATCGGTGTGGTCAAGCGGGGCGATCTCTTCGATCGCGTTCTCGAGGCGACGGTCTTCGAGCTCGACGCCGGGGAAGTCAGTCAGCCGGTCGTCAGTTCGCGAGGCGTGCATATCATTCGTCTGGACGCCATACTCGAACGGGGACGGGCCATCAGCCAGGTATTCTTCCCCATGGACATCACCGAAGCGGATGTCGCTCGCGTTCGCGAGCGGATCGAACAGGCGCGCCATCGCGTGGAATCCGGCGAACCGTTCAGCCGGGTTGCCGGGGACATGAGCGACGACGTGGTCTCGGCGCGCAACGGCGGCCTGCTGGGTACCTTTCAGTTCGACCAGCTCTCGCCCCAGTTCCAGGAGGTACTGGCGACCGTTGCGACAGGCCAGCTGACCGAGCCGTTGTTGACGGCGGCGGGCTGGTATCTCTTCCTGGTCAACGAACGCCGCCCGGGACGAAGCTACGAACTCGAGGAGGTGCGCGACGACCTGCGGCGCCTGCTCGAGAACGAACGGCTCGAGCAGAAGGTCACCGAATACGTCGAGTCGCTCCGGGAACGGTTCTTCATCGACGAGAAGATCTGATCCGCGCCGATCCGAACGAACCGGTTCGAACCCCACCCATCCGGGCCGCGCCGAACGGTCCGACCGCCCTGCCGCCGGTGCGCCACAGCATCACTGCCCGTACGGCACGGAATGTGCAACTCTCCCGCCGATGAACGTCAGTCAACGGACCGACAAGCACCGTTTTCCCTGCCGAGCCGGCATTGTTCCGCTGGCGAGGCCGGGCGAGGATGGTTCCGGTCGGGCAGTGGCCGGTGGCCGGATATTTCCCGGTCGGCGGTAGATTGCCGACTCCCGGAGGATCGGAGGCAGCAGTGCCGGTGGACAGCAAAATCTACAAGGGCCCGTTCGACGCACGTACCGTGATCGGTTTCTATCACGTCGACCTCGAGTACAAAGACGGCCGGGCGCTGTCCAACATCAACTTCAACGTCAGCAACGGCGAATTCGTCTGCCTGACCGGCGCGAGCGGCGCGGGCAAGAGCAGCATACTGCGTCTGATCGCCATGGACTGTTTTCCCACCCGCGGCCAGGTGATCGTGCGGGGCATGATGTCGTCCAAGATGAACCGCCGGCGCGTACCGCAGCTGCGGCGCGAGATCGGCTTCGTCTTCCAGGACTTCCGTCTGCTCGAGGACCGCAGCGTGTACGAAAACGTCGCGTTCGCCCAACTCGTGGTCGGTGTGCAGAACAAAGCGATCGTCAGCAATGTCATGCGCGTCCTGACCCAGGTCGGATTGTGGGACAAGCGACATCGTTTGCCGTTGGCGCTGTCCGGTGGTGAGCAGCAACGCGTAGCCATTGCACGGGCCATGGTCAACAGTCCGAAGATCCTGCTGGCCGACGAACCGACGGGAAACCTCGATCCGGTCGTGGCCCAGGAGATCATCGATCTGCTGTTCCGGATCAACGAGAGCGGCACCTGCGTCGTGTTCTCGACCCACGATCACGAGATCGTGAAGACCTTCGGCCGGCGCGTGATCGTGATCGAGGACGGCAGCATCGAATCCGACGAAGAACGCTACGTGCCCACGAAACGGTCGGCGAGCCTGACCGACCGCATGTACCGCCCGCCGACCGGGTTCTTCCGGGACGAGCGCTCGGGCAAGGAGGTGATCGGCAGTGTTTAGACGCGCCCAGCTCCTGTATCTGTTGAAGGAGTCGTTCGCGGGCTTTCGGCGGCGAAAGCTGACCACCGGTGTCACCATTCTGATCATGGGCGCCGCCGTGCTCGTGCTCGCCCTGTTCACGATCGTCACGATCAACCTGAGCGTGTTGCTCGAGCAGGCGCGCAGCGGGATCGACCTGCGTGTCTTCCTCACCCAGGAGCTCACGCCCGAAGCGCAGGCTCGCCTGCAGCCCGAACTGGTGGCCATTCCCGGCGTCCGTTCGGTGGTCTACATCACCAAAGAAGCGGCGTTGGCCCAGTTCCGTGCCGAACTCGGCGACGAAGCGCCGCTGCTCGACGTACTGGACAGCAATCCCTTGCCGGCGTCGTATCACGTGACCTTGATGCCGGACGCGCGCGACAGCGAAACGGTCGGCAGCATCAGCGAGACCATCCTGCGTTGGCCCGAGGTGTCGGATGTGATCTTCAACCGCGTCTGGGTCGAGGTGCTCGAGACCTGGAACCAACGGTTTCAGCTGGCGAGTCTGATCGTCTGTCTGGTCGTGCTCATCGCAGCGGTCTCGGTGATCTCCAACACGGTGCGTCTGACCATCGCGGCTTCGGCCCGCATCATCGAGATCATGAAGCTCGTCGGCGCCTCCAACGGCTTCATCCGGGTACCGTTCCTGTGCGAGGGAATGCTCGAGGGGCTGCTGGGCGGCGCATTGGCCATGGCCGTACTCGGCGGGACGCGTTACCTGCTCGGGGCGAAAGTGGGCGAGGTGGTCTTCTTCACGCCGGTACAGATCGCCGGATTCATCTTCATGTGCGTGGCTCTCGGCCTGATCGGAAGCTGGGCGGCGCTGCGCAAGTACCTGAGAATGCAGGCCGGTTGATGATGGCAACTCGCTCCATACTCCCGAAGCTCGGCGGCGTGCCGCGTCGGCCGGTCCCGGCCGTGCTGCCGATCCTGCTGCCGGCGGCGGTATTCATGCTGGGCGCCGTGCCGGTGATCGCAGCGGCGACCGCTACCGAGCCGGGTGCGATTCCGCTGCGCGAACACATCGAAACCGGCAACCGCGAACTGACCACACTACGCGAGCGGATCACGGGCCAGCAACTACAGCTCCAGGACCTCGCTCAGCAGGAATCGGCCACCACCGAAAAACTCTCGGTACTCGTGGACCAGGTCGGCCTGGTCAAGACACTCCTGGTGGGCCTGGATACGCGCGAGAAGATGCTCAGCGATCAGCGCGATACGCTCCAGATTCGGCTCGATCAACACCGACATACCTATGCCGCTCGCCAGACGGGCCTGTCCCGGCGCATAAGCGACCTCTACAAGCACGGGAGGCTCCGCCCGCTCGAGCTGATATTGACCGCCGACAGCTTTTCGTCCCTGCTGACCCGATTGCGCTTCGCCGCCCTGATGGCGCGACTCGACGGGGCGCTCGTGGCGCAGACTCGCCAGCAAGCGGATCAGATCGAGCTGGAACGCAAGCACCTGCAGGCGGCGCTCGCGGGAATCTGGGAGGCGCGGGAAGAGGCCAACGGGCAGCGATCGCAACTGGAACTGCTCGAGGCCGAACGCCGTGCCACCTTGCGAGAGATTCAGTTGCAGCAGGAGGATGCGCAAGCGAACCTGGCCGAGTTGCAGCACAGCGAACGCCGGGTACGCGATCTGCTCGCGGTGCTCGAAGCACGGCGACTGGACACCGTGCCGGACGGGGGGCCGGCCTCCGCGGGCCTGGCCACGCAGGCCGGACGTCTGAGCTGGCCGGTGACCGGTCGGATAACGCGGACCTTCGGTCGATCGGTACATCCGGAGTTCAACACGGTCACGGTGAGCAACGGGATCACCATCGCGTCCGATCGCGGCACGCCGGTCTATGCCGTCGCGTCGGGCACGGTAGAATTCACCGACCATTTGCCCGGTATCGGGGTATGCGTTATCGTTGATCACGGCGAGGGATATTATTCCCTCTACGCCAATCTGGACCGGGTATTCGTACATCGCGGCGACACGATCGGTCGCAACGAGATACTTGCCGAACTGGGCGAAGGATCCGACGACCAGGGACCGCAGCTTTATTTCGAGTTTCGCCAGGGTAAGACGCCACTGGACCCGCTGGATTGGTTGCGACCTCGACGTTAGTAACGAGCGTTGCATCACTGCCACGAACAACTGCCGATCATTTACGACAGCTCGTACATGGCGGATAGCGCAAGGCGGGATATCGGTGCAGCCCTACAGTTTCTTTGGCCGGCGGTCCGTCGTATCCCGGTTCGAGCGCTTGCGCGCAGACGATCGCCTGGGTCAGGCATTTCTTTTCGTCGGTCCGGAAGGTTCCGGGAAGGAAACGACGGCGCTCGAAATCGCCCGCCGCTTCAATTGCGTCGATCCCGACCGCTGCCGACCGGAACAGCCGTGCGAGAGCTGTCGCAAGGCCGCGACCTTCCAGCATCCCGATATCCGCTGGATAGGACCGGCGCCGGCGACCATCGACGAGACCGGCGCGCGGGATCTTTTTCAGGCCAAGCAGGAGAATCCCTTCTACCAGCCGCCGTACGCGGTCTCTTCGCAGGTGAGCATCGGGGATCCGGAACACCCCGGACCCTTGACCATCCGCTCGCTGATTCATTTCCTGCGCCGGCGGGCCTTCCAGGGCACGTACAAGGTGGCGGTCGTGTCCGATAGCCATCGTCTTACCAAGGGGGCCGCCAACGCTTTTCTGAAAACCCTCGAAGAGCCACCGCCGGCTACGCTGTTGTTCTTGCTGACCGCCAACAGCGGGGGCCTGTTGCCGACCATCAACTCGCGTTGTCAGAAGATCCAGTTCGAGCCCTATCCCGAAACGCGCCTGGTGGAGATCGTCGAGCAACTGGGTGGCGTGGATCCCGAACAGGCTCGCGACGCTGCGCGGCTCGCCGACGGCAACGCCCGCCGGGCGATGGCGGGTGTGCGGCCGGAGAACCAGATTCTGCTCCGAGCGGCGGAGAACATCTTCGGGTGGCTGCACGCGCAACGACAGGACAAGGTGTACCTGGCTGCCGATCGGGTGCACGGCGGGATCATCCCGACGGCCGACGAGCAAGACGCGGCGGCCGCGAAGCGGCTGGCCGTCAAGGAAGCGGTCGCCAAGCGGGAACGCGCAATCCTGCTGTGCGAAATGCTCAACCTGTACTACAGTGAAGTGCTGTCCTGCCGGCTGCAGGACGCGGATTGGCAGCCGCGGCTGTCCGGGAGCATTACGCACATCCGTCGTTTTGCAGGGCAACGCAAGGCAGCGAGCCTGCTGCGCGACATTGCGAACATCGAGGCGACGAAACGAGAAATCGATCGTAATCTGAACATCGGTCTGAGCTTGACCGTGCTGTTCCAGGGATTGATAGACAATGTCGAATCCGACCGATCCACGGGGTAGGCGCAAGGCGCCGCGTTCGCGAAAACGCGGCGGCAAGCAGTCCCGGAAACCACACACCGCCAACGCCAAATCCGGTCGCCAGCGGCGCGACGAGGGACCGCTGCCCACACCGCCGCAAGGCCAGGATCTTGTTCTGGTGCGTTTCAAGGGTAATCGCAAGGGGTTTTACAACAATAGCCGGGGCGTGCCGGTCCGCACGGACCAGTACTGTCTCGTCGAGGCCGATCGTGGCCGGGACATGGGGCGGGTCAGCTACATCGGCCCGGGCAAGCCGGCGTGGTGGCGTGAGGCGCTCAAGCAAGGCGTGCTCGAGATCGCGAAACCACGGGATCTGGAACGACTGCATCAGAACCGGGGCGACGAGTGGGAGTTCTGGGACATTTGCCAGGAGAAGATCCAGGCGCGCCGTCTGAACATGAATCTCGTTTCGGTGGAACGACAATTCGATCACAACAAGATCACGTTCTACTTCACCGCCGAGAAACGAGTGGATTTTCGTGAACTCGTGCGGGATCTGGCGGCCATTTTTCGTACGCGGATCGAGCTGCGCCAGATCGGCGTTCGCGACGAGGCACGACTCAAGGGCGGCATGGGGATCTGCGGCCGCGAGTTCTGCTGCAGCACTTTCTTGCACGATTTCATTCCGGTCACCCTGAAGATGGCCAAGGATCAGCAACTGCCGCTGAATCCCAGTAAACTCTCGGGCCTGTGCGGCCGGTTGCGCTGCTGTCTGACCTTCGAGCACAGCAGCTACAAGCGGGTTCGCCAGGTGTTGCCGGCGGTGGGCTGCCAGGTAAAGGTGGACGGCCGCGAAGGTGTTGTCCGCAAGCTGGACCTCGTGCGCGAGTTGGTCATCGTCGAATTCGCCGGCGATCGCCAGACCGTGACCAGGGACGCGCGGGACGTGGTCTGGGAGCCGCGAGACGCAGCTGGGCGGTCGCCGGACAAGAAGCGACCGGGACGCCAGCGGCAACCGAATCAGAACCGAGACAAGCAGCAGCCGCCGCGGGAAACCAGACCGGGACCGGATCGATCATCACGCCAGGACACGAAGCAGGACAGGCAAACGGACGCCCGGCCGAAACGGCAGCAGCCCGCGCAACCCGGAGCGCCGGCGAGCGAACAACCAGCGTCCGCCAACGACGGCAAGCGGCGCGGCCGACGCCGTCGTCGCCGTGGAGGGCGCCGTTGATCGACAGCCATGTCCACCTGAATCGTCGCGAGTTCAGTCAGGATCTGGAAGCGGTTCGCCGTCGCGCCGACGCAGCGGGCGTGACCGGGTTCCTGAACGTGGGGTATGACCTGGAGAGCAGTGAGGCGTCCGCGGCGCTGGCCGCCGCCGATCCACAGATCGTGGCTGCCGTCGGTGTCCATCCCCACGACGCGTCGTTGCTGGCGACCGAGGACGGCCGGCCGACCGCGGCCAGTGGGCAGATCCTGGAGCGGCTCGCCACGTTGAGCGCGCTACCGCAGGTCGTGGCCATCGGCGAGATCGGGCTCGATTTCTTTCGGGACCTTTCACCGCGGCCCGCCCAGCGTACGGCGCTGCAGCTGCAGCTACAACTCGCCGCAGACGTCGAGTTGCCCGTCGTCCTGCACATCCGCGATGCCTACCCGGAAACGATCGCGCTCATCGAGAGTACGGGGATCCCACTCCGGGGAGCCGTCCTGCACGCCTTTGCCGGCGATGCGCGAACCCTGGAATGGGCCCGTCGTCACCGCCTGCTGGTGGGAATCGGCGGCCCGGTGACCTACAAGAACAGCCAGCTGCCGGAGCTGTTGACCGCCGCTGTGCCGGGAGATCTTCTGCTGGAAACCGATGCTCCCTGGTTGCCTCCGGTGCCGTTTCGGGGCAAACGG
This sequence comes from uncultured Fibrobacteraceae bacterium, assembly GCA_964384055.1. GTDB lineage: Bacteria > Krumholzibacteriota > Krumholzibacteriia > LZORAL124-64-63 > LZORAL124-64-63 > CAYLIV01. The sequence goes on along the minus strand of CAYLIV010000001.1, from coordinate 38,797 downwards.
AACGAACCGGGCTACCTGGTGCACACGGCCGACAGGCTCGCGGAGGTCTTGGGCGTATCGCGGCAGGAACTCGAGCAGCGGACCGACGACAATTTCCAGCGGTTGTTCGATTGTCTGCCCGGCCGCTGATCACCGGCGGCGAGACGCGCCTTTTTTGTTTTGATGCCGGCGGACAGGTTGTGGTTTCATATGCCGGCGATGGCGCACGATCCCGGGCTTCAAGAGCCCGGACCGGAGGAGTGCAGGTGAGCCGCAGCCAGCGGGAAGTGTTACGCCATTACGGGATACGTCCCGTCAAACGCCGTGGCCAGAATTTTCTGATCGACGGCAACCTGGCACGATGGATTGCCGACGCTACCTGCCGGCTCGGCGGACGTGTTCTTGAACTCGGTGCGGGCGGCGGCGCCCTGACCACCCACTTGCTGGCAGCGGCCGAACGAGTGGTTTGCGTGGAGGTCGACCGCGCCCTCTGCGATCTGCTGCGTACGGAGTTCGGCGAACGCCGAAACTTCGAGCTCGTGGCGGACGATCTGGCGCGACTCGACTGGGCCGCCATGTGGGAACGAATCGGTCCGCAACCGGTATTAGCGGGCAATCTGCCGTACGTACTGACCAGTAAGGTTCTTTTCGCGCTGGCCGATTCTCACCGGACGGTGGCCGGTGCGATTCTGATGGTGCAACGGGAGGTCGCCGAGCGGCTGACCGCGGCTCCCGGCGGTTCGGATTACGGGATCCTGTCGGTTGTTCTCGGTTCTCTTTTCGACATCGAGATCGTGCGCCGCGTTCCGGCGACGGTCTTCTGGCCACCACCGGACGTGGCGTCGGCGGTCGTCAGGCTCGTACCGGCACGTACGCGAACGGCAGACCAGCCCTGGAGCGACGCGGAGTACCGGTCGTTTCTCGCGACGGTCAAGACCCTGTTCGGACAACGACGAAAAAAGGTGGCGACCCTCTTGCGATCCCTGTATGGGTTGACGGCTACGGACGCGGCTGCGGTCGCCGACCGGGCAGATGTCGATATCCAGAATCGACCGCAACGATTGACCCGTCGGCAGTGGCGCCGTCTGGCCGCCGTTCTGACGGCAAGCAAGGCCGGTTGAGTGAGACGGGTCGGATGAGCGAGGCAGGCCGGATGATACGGAGCAGCGCGTGAGGAGGAACAGCCGGTGAGCCGGAACCTGGTACGAGCTTTCCTGGTGCTGATGCTAGCGGCGCCCGGAATCTGGTGCTTGCCGTCTGCTCTGGCGCAGAGCGATGTGGACGGCGAGGACGAGTCCGGCGACGCGGCGGCCGACACCGCCGGCGCGTACGGCGGCCTGGCCGGTCTACTCTCGCAGCTCGAAGACGCCGAAGCCGATTCGCTGACCGCCCTGGCCGCCGAACTCCCCGGCGGCGGACCGTTCCTGGTCTCCTGGACGCGCGAACCCGCCGGCGGCGTGCGCGCCGAGGTGAGGAAAATCCAGTACTCGGGCGAGCTCAAGAACTCGTTCACGCTCAAGCGCGCCAGCCGGATCACCGAGAATCTCGGTTATACCTACGAGACCTTCCGTCAGCAGGAAAAAACAATCGAGAAACGCGACAATACCTTTCGTTACCAGGCGGGCCAGTTCTTGCCATTCACCATGTCCGTCAGTACGGACTGGCACTGGAGCGAGGACCTCACCGTCAACAGTCTCGGCCTGACCAACCTGACCGCTCGCGATACCAAGAACGGCAATCTGCAGCTGTCCAAACAGAACATCAAGACGGGATTTCTGAACCACAAGATCAGCATGAATGCCCGCCTCGACGACCAGCAGGGCGAGAGCCAGAATCAGCGCAACGATTCGTCGGAGGGGAAATTTTCCGGCGGCCTGCAGACCGGATTCGAAGCGATCGAAGGGGTCAGCATCGCCTCACGTGTGTACGGCCAGACGGTGTCCGGTGAGCGTGCGCTGGGGCAGGTCACCAATCCGTCGTCGGCCAGCACCGATACGCTGGGCATCGGCGCCTATTTCGAGCGCGGTGTCCTGTCCGGACTCTTCGACGTGTCCTTCGCCAGTTTCGAAAAACGCTACCTCGATTATCGACGCAACGCCAACGGCCTGATCGACACAATGGACTCCGATGTGGAGAAGATCGTCCAGGAACTCGAACAGAAAGACGCGATCGCGTTGCGCTGGCAGGGCTATGTCGATATCGGACGTTTCCACCTGAAGACCGAGCTGGGTCGCAAGACCGATCAGCACGAGTACCTGAACAGCGGCCAGGGTCTTAAAGAGCGCCTGGAAGACACCATGAAGTTGAGCTTCGGCTTCGCCGTGGGCAGCAGCGATTCGTTTTCCCTGCGCTACGAATACAAGTGGCGTTGGGACGATCAACGGCTCAAGGGCGCCGCCGTCTTTCGCGGCCGGCAGTTCGACAAGACGCGAGATCTGCATTTCCAGTGGAACCGTCAGCTCTTCACCAACACCTCGCTGACGACGAAGCTGCACCAGGGACTCGCACAGTCCATAGCCCAGTTCCAGTACAACGACAACGACCGCGATCGTCTCTCGAGCGATTTCTACACCCAGATCAGGTCGAGACTGGGGGAGAAGTTCTCCACCACGATGACCTTCAACGCCAAGCGAATCGAAGATATGTCAATCCGCTCGGCGCGCTCGTCCAACAACAACGTCAAGGACACCTTCGAGGTCTCGCCGGGCTACCAGTGGCCCTTGTCCGACTGGCTGACCCTCAGTCAGACCTACCGCATGTTCATTCAGTTCACCGACTACGTATTCTCCGATCTGGAGGCGGTGAAGAAGGACGACGACTACAACAAGCGCGCGAGCCTGCTCACGAAAGTCGGGCTGACCCTCTCGGAGCGCCTGTCCTTGTCCGCGAGCCATGAGAACAACGCCAAGTACGATGCCGAGCGAACCATGACCGACGCCTCCGGCCGCCGTTTCTACAACCGGAACCAGGAACAACAGGTCACCAAGCTCGATCTGACCTTGAAATATGTCGCCACCAAGTGGTTGACCGTCGAAGGGGCCACCAACCGGACCTGGGACGCCACCGATTCGTTCCGGGGCACCGAGGTGAACACCACCGATCGCGACGGCGGCAAGTTCTGGCTCGGTTGCGTGCTCGACAAATCCGTCGGCAAGACGAAGCGCTTCGACGTCAGCTTTCGGGTCAAGAAGTACCGGGCCTACGGGCCGAGCGTCCGGGAAGTCAACGCCGACTACTGGGATGCGGACATCTCGGTGGGCGGGAAGTTCTAGCCCGGAAGAATCCGGGCCCTTGCGTGGTCCGCCAGGGACGGGCCGTGAATATTGCCGATCACATGGAACCTGAGCGGGTGATGGGAGTTAGAATGCAGCGCATCGTTGCCGCGGTACTGCTGATAGCGGGTCTGGCGCTGACGCTTTCGGGTTGTCTTTTCGAACCCCGGAGCGTAGAGTCGCCGCTCGCCGGCATCATCGATCTACCGTTCGCCGTCGATGCCCGGACGGCCTGGAACAATGCCCAGACCTCGCTGGACGAAACCTACAGCTCGGGCTGGGAAGACGTGATCGGCGACAACTTCGTGTACGTTCCCGACAGCGACACCAGGAACGCCTATCCCGACGTGGACTGGGACAACTGGAACGCGGAGCAGGAAATCGAGTTCGCCAATCGCTTCTTCTCGAACATCTCGGGCATCGATGCCGATCTGTTCGACGAGGAGTGGGAAACGCCCGATGGCAGCGGCGGTCAGGCCGAGTGGGAGATCACCTATTTGCTGGAAGTGACGGACCAGGCCCAGTCGGTCCAGCTGTACCGTGGCCGCGCCATCATCCACTTCTTTCTCGAAGGTAACGAATGGGTTGTCGATCGCTGGGAAGACCTCCACGGCGAGCCCCATCCCGAGACGCAGGCCCTGTTGCTGACCATGGGAGGTATCCGCGGCGCATTTGCTAGCAAATAAACTAAAAAAGTGGTATATTTAGCCGATAACCTCATCGAGTTGAAGGGTGCCGAGCGGAATAACCGCCTGTTTTCGGTACGCTGTTCGACAGCTGGAGGATGGATGATGAAGTCGAATAAACTGTTGCTAGCGTTGGGATTGATCGTTTTGATCGCCCAGGCCGGTTGCATTTTCTCGCCTGATGACGACAACACGGGCCCGACTGACCCGCCCGAGGACGAGTACCCTTTCCCCGAATCGGCGAACCAGTTGATGCTGAATTTCCAGGCAATCCACTCGGCCATGGATTTCACCAACTATCGGGAAATCCTCGACGACGAATACAAGTTCATCATGCTGCCGGAAACGGTCCATGAGATCGGGCATCCCCAGGATTACCTTACCCGCGAAGAGGACCTCGATGGCGCGGAGAACATGTTCAACGCGATTTCGGAGTTCGAAATGATCCTCACCGGCGAGGGGAGCTGGGAGCGGGAATCGGAAAGTCACGAATATTTCCCGGGCGCGGAACGCCGCGTGTACGGAATGCACGCCGAACTCTTCGACCCCAATTCGGGGACGCGATACATCGTCGACGGTCTGGTCACCTTCTACGTGAGCTCCACCCTGGTCGACGTCGAAGGCGTCGAAACGCCGATGTACAAGCTACTGGGCCAGCACGATCACACGGCGGTCAATTAAGAGGACGTGGCGCGCAAACGAAAAAAACCCAAGCGTGGCGGTCTGTCACCGGCGATTCGCTGGACGGCCGCCGCCTTTTTTTTGGTCCTCGTCTGCCTTCTGGGCATGCTTGCGTGGTCGCGAACGCCGCCGGGCCGGGCGGCGCTGCTGCGCTTCGGAGCGAACAAGTTCTTTGGCCAGGTACAGACCGAGATCGGCCGAGCGGCAAGCTTGGTCGTCCCCGGCCTGCGTACCGGACCGGCCGGGATCATCAGCGCAGGGCAAGCCGAGGCCGCCATCGATTTCGACTGGCCGTGCAGCTGGGTACAGCCTGCCGCCGCCATCCGCTGCCGGCTGATTCCGATACCGGACGAGTGGAGTTTCTGGGAGCTGCAGGAGCGGATTGCCGGGGCGATCGATCCGGTTGGTGGTCGCGTGCTGTGGGGCGAACGCATACAGCGGTCGCGCCGGCACGAACACCGGGACGCGCCCAACGAGCAGGCCGACCTGCTGCGGATCGATCTGGGCGTCGAGGGCGTGCCCACCCACACCCTGGTGTTCTACCGGCCGGCGAGCGGCTCGACGTACCTGCACTGGGGCAGCTCGGCCGCGGCCACGGCCTGGAGCCATCTGGTCGGTGCGCCGGCCCAGCCCACCGTTGCTCTGGTCATCGATGACTGGGGGTACTACCAGAACGAGGTGACGCAGCAGATGCTGTCGTTGCCCTGTCCGCTGACCCTCAGTATCCTGCCGGATCTACCCTTCTCGCGCCGCTTCGCGCTGGAAGCCACGGATCTGGCCTTGCCGCCGACGCTCGACGACTCCGCTGGCGAAGGCGCCGAGAACGACCGTACGCGCAGGCGACGTCTGACCGCCGGGTGTCCGGTCGAGTTCCGCCTCGGCAAGTCGGTACCGCGTCTGCCCACGCGCCGCCGCGAAGTCATGTTGCACCTGCCCATGGAACCGGAGGGCTATCCGGAGGTCGATCCGGGTTCGGGCGCCATCCTCGTCGGCATGGACCGGGACGAGATCGAAGCGCGGATCGACGAGGCGCTCACCGCACTGCCGCGGGTCAGCGGCGTGAACAACCACATGGGCAGCCGCGCCACGGCGGACCGTTCGACCATGGATCGCATCATGGCGGTGCTGGCGGACCGGGGCCTGTTCTTTCTCGACAGTATGACCACGGCGCACACGGTGGCGAAAGCCGCGGCGGCGCACCGCGGTATCCGTTTCGTTGAGAACCGCATCTTCCTGGATCAGCCCGAAACCGATCCCGACCAGGTTCGGGCGCTGCTGCGGCAGCTCGTGCGGTCTGCCCAGGCGACCGGATTCGCCATCGGCATCGGCCATCCGAACGAGGCTCTCGTGCAGGTTTTACGGCAAGAGATACCGCGACTGCAGGCCGAGGCGGTCCGCTTCGTGACCGTCTCGGAACTTATTGCCCTGCAACAGGTCGCGCGGGCGGGGACGCGGTCGGTACCGGACAGTTGACGCTACGGAAGGCGGGTATGCGCGGCCGGTGGCGGCCACGTATCCCAGCGGCTACCCAATCGCGACTGTTGCCGGCCACTGCCGCATGCTATATTGGCTGGAAATGCGGGTCAGCATTCAGGTAAGCCTTGAAACGAACGCACCTGGCGCATAACTTTGTCGGCCATGGCGCGTTTTTTTTGCTACCGAGCCCGCGTAGTCGAAATCGCGACGCGATCCCGTGCGCATGATGACGTGGACGACTGCCGGCGGGCCGGCGTGTGGCGTGCAAAGAGCCGGGGTTCACACCGAACCCGAAAAATAGTGTTTTAGGAGTTTTACCATGAACCGTTCCCTGCAGATCAGGGGTGGGCTGGTCCTTGTCATTCTGCTGGTCTCGATCTACCTCCTGTTACCGACGATCCAGAAGGTGATGATCTCCCCGGAGGAACGTCTGGCCGCGCAGAACGATCCCGAGCGGCTGGCCGAGATCGCCGCCATCGACGCCAAGGCCATCCGGCAAGGGCTCGATCTCCAGGGCGGCATGTACCTGGTGCTCGAGGTGGAACAGGAAGGCATGTCCACGGACCAGGCCCGGGATGCCCTCGAGCGCGTGCGCGAGATTCTCACCAACCGTATCGACCAGTTCGGCGTCAGCGAACCGGTGATCCAGGTCCAGGGCACGAGCCGGATCGTCGTGCAGCTGCCCGGCCTGCAGGATCCCGAGCGCGCCAAGACGCTGCTGGGCCGGACGGCGCGACTCGAGTTCCGACTCGTCCGTCTGCCCGACGAGTACAACGAGGTACTCGAAAAGCTCGACGCCGCCTTTGCCGTCGCGGCCGGCGTTACCGGCGATACCGCCGATGAAGGGGCGCCCGACGACGAGTCGGCGGCGCAGACGGACGCCGAGAACGCTGACGACCCGGCCGGCGAAGCCGAGAGCGAGGTCGCTGCCGACGACTCGACCGACACCGAAAGTCTGTTCGGCGATCTGCCGCCGCTGCCCGACGCCGAGAGCGAAGAGCTGGCCGCCGTCGACGAGTACGCCAGGGAGCATCCCTTCACCGCCCATGTGCTGTACGACGCACAGCTGGCGCGCATGTTCGGCACGCCCTTGATGGTGCTCGAGAGCGACGTGGTCAGGGTCAGGGACATGCTGGCTGCCGACGAAGCCAAGGTCATTCCCCGCGACATGGAATTCCAGTTCGACGCCGAGCCGATCCAGTACCAGGAAGGCGTCTTCGTGCGGCCGCTGTACCTGCTGAACAAGGAAGCGGACCTGACCGGTGATCAGCTGACCGAGGCACGTAGCGCTCCCGATCCCGACCGTCCCGGCGGCTGGATGGTCGAGATGAGCCTCAACCGGCGCGGCGCCCGCGTGTTCGCCAAGCTGACCGGTGAGAACGTCGACCGGCACCTGGCCATCTCCCTCGACGGCAGAGTCGCCTCGGCGCCGTCGATCATCGGCCGCATTCCCAACGGCCAGGCCTCGATCACCGGCTCGTTCAACAACGCCGAGGCGTCCGATCTGGCCCTGCTGCTGCGGGCCGGCGCCTTGCCTGCCGATGTGCGCATCGCCGAGGAGCGGACCGTGGGCCCGAGCCTCGGCCGCGACTCCATCAGCCAGAGCTTCAAGGCCTTCCTGTACGGTTCTGTGCTCGTGGTTATCTTCATGCTCATCTACTACCAGGCGACCGGCCTGGTCACGGTGCTGGCGCTGATCAGCAATGTGGTGATCCTGATGGCGGTGCTGGCCCAGTTCGGCCTGGTGCTGACCCTGCCGGGCATCGCGGGCATCATCCTGACCGTAGGCATGGCGGTGGACGCCAACGTGCTGATCAACGAACGCGTCCGCGAGGAACTGCGGAAAGACAAGACCGTGCGCGCCGCCGTGCAGGCGGGGTACAAGAACGCGACCCGGACCATCGTCGATGCCAATGTGACGACGCTGATCGTGGGCGCCATCCTGCTCTGGTTCGGTACCGGCGCCATCAAGGGTTTTGCCGTGACGTTGAGTATCGGCATCCTCTCGAGCATGTTCACCGCGCTGGTCATGACCCGCGTGGTCATGGAATTCGTGACCCTCAAGCAGGGCCACCGGAAGATCAGTATCTAGCCGATCGGCACCGATCGGATCGCTGCTGCGCCGCGGGGGCGCGGGCTCTGGAGCTGGACGGCTCCCGGAAAGGTCGATTGAGACGATGCAATTCTTCAAGAACACGGAGATCAATTTTGTGGGCGCCATGAAGCCGGCGTTCATCCTGTCGACGATCCTGATCCTGGTCGGCATCGCTTCGCTGATCATGCACGGCGGCCCGAACATGAGCATCGACTTCACCGGCGGCACCGTGTTGCAGGTGAAGGTCTCGCCGGTGCCCGAGATCGGTGAGCTGCGCTCGGTGATGGAGCAGCAGGGGTTCACGGGTGTGCAGGTGGTCGACTTCGGCTCGCAGGACGAGTTCCTGATCACCGTCCCGCAGGTCGAACCGACCGGTAGCGTCGCCAGCGGCTCCGAGGTGCTCGATGCGGCCCAGTCCATGCTCAACGCCCTGCACGAGGGCCTGTCGGGCAGCGAGATCGAGCTACGTCGCGAGGAGTCGGTGGGACCGAAGATCGGCGGCGAGCTGAAGACTGCAGCGCAGAGCTCGGTGATGGCCGCGCTGGTACTGATCGTGCTGTACATCACCGTGCGTTTCGTCTTCCGCTACGGCATCGCGGCGATACTCGCGCTGGTGCATGACGTGACCTTGACCCTCGGCGTTTTCTCCGTATTCGATTTCGAGATCTCGCTTTCGATCATTGCGGCCTTCCTGACCATCATCGGTTACTCGCTGAACGATACCATCGTCGTGTTCGACCGAATTCGCGAGAACATGCGGCTGCGGCGCAAGGAGTCGTACCGTCAGGTCATCAACCGCTCGATCAACGAGTGCCTGAGCCGTACCGTGTTGACCTCGGTAACGACCTTGTTCGTCGCCGGGGCGCTGTTTCTCTTCGGCGGCCCGGTCATCCACGATTTCGCGTTTGCCCTGTGTTTCGGCGTGATCGTCGGTACGTACTCGTCCATGTTCATCGCCAGCCCGATCCTGGTCTGGTGGTACGAGCAGCGAATCGCCGACAAGAAACGCACGCAGCCGTCCATGTAGGATGCCGGCGCACGCTGTCTCCCAGTGAGGGCGTCAGTGACGCTTTTTCGCCACGAAAACGCGTTTTCCCCGGGAGTAGGCGACGCGGCCGTGGTGTAAACGTTATAATTACCGTACTATAAGAAACCGGCGTTTTTTGACGGTCTGGCATGGAGCTTGCCCTACTTGGGACGTTGCTACCCATTTTCCGGTTTGGACAGGTGTGTCCAGGTGAGTACAATGATTTTGAGGATCATCCAGATAAAACGACTCGGGACCACGGTCGCCGGCTACCCGTTGGCGATCGCTCTGTTGGCTGTCCTGCTGAGTGTGATTCACCCCGTGCAGGTTGTGGCCGAGCTGAAAATCGACGCAGCGCCCCTCGATGCCTCGTCCGCGCTGCAGCGATTCTGCGGTACCATCAGCCAGCGTTGGCTCGCCGGCGATCACGCCGCCATGGCGGAACTGGTCGCCGCCGATGGTGTGCGCATCGCCATCGGTCCGGTTCGTGGCCGCGACAACCTCTACAGCTCCAATCAGGCTTTCTATTTCTTCAAGAACCTGTTTCAATCAGCGGAGACCGAGTCCTTCCGTTTCGTCAAGGTGCCCGAAGACGGCGGCGGAGGACTGGTCAACGGCATGGCCGAATGGCTGCACCGTCGAGCAGGCTCGGAGGAGATCACGGAAGTTCGCCTTGTCTTTTCGCTGACCCATAGCACGACCGGCTGGGGACTGGCGGGGATCCGGGCCGTCCGCTGAAGGTCCCGCGGCACCACGTGGGTTGGAGCAGGAGGATAGACGCGTATGACGCGGCCGCGCTTGCCGCTTCTGCTCGTGATGAGCGCCCTCTGTTTCCTGGTACAGGGGGCTCTTTTGTTGTGGTCGACACGGCATGTCGCCGCTCCCGAACTGCATGCTCCCTGGTTGTTTCTGGCGCTGGGTGCGTTGAGCACCGGCGGCTTTGCCGTGGCCTTGCTGCGGGACCGCGGCCGCCGCTGGCGGGCGTTCCGCTGGCCCGGGCGGCTTTTATTGCTGATGGGACTGTTCGCGCACGCAGCTCTGCTGGTCAGCGTCGTCGGCAGCCTGCAGCGCACGGGGCGGGACGACGAACACTGGCAACGACGAAACCAGGCGCGTCTTACCGAGATCGTCGACAAGCAGGCGCGCCTGATTGCCGGGATCGACCCGGCGCTGGATGCGCTGATCGACTCGGCGGTACGGCTGGCGGCGACAGCCGATGTCTTCGATCTCACAGCGACGCTGCACGAAGCATGGGCCCGGCAATTTCCGGTGCCGGATCGCTATCCCCTGAACGTCGTGCTCTGGCGCGCCGGGGAGCGCATCGCCTGGAATGACGATGCCAACCCCTTCGCTGCTCCGGCCATGCAGTCCAGCGGCGTGGCGGGACACTCGTGGCGCGAGGTCGAGCGCGGACGCACCCACTGGTATTTACGGACCTTCGTCGTACTGCACGATCAGACGACCACCGGCGAGCTGCTCGAACTGCAGCTCCGCCTGGTGCCTCTCGGTTCAGGTTCGCCGCGCGGCCGCTCCCGGAGCGAAGCGCGCTCGCAGCTGTGGGTGGAGATGGCCGCCGGGACCGGCGTATCGGGTCCGCTCTGGCGGGGCAACGCCCGCCACGGCGTGCAACTCAGCCACGAAGTGCCGCTGGGGCGCCCTGATGCCACGGGCGAGCGGCAACATATGCGTATCACCTACGCCCTGCCGCCGCGCCAGGTCGTCGACAAGACGCAGGCCGCCCGCGCCCTGATGGTATTTCTGGTGCTCTGGTCGGTCGCCGGACTGGGCTGGGGTCGTCTGTCCGGACGCGACGGACATCTCGTGCTGGCCTGCTGGGTAGCCAGGGGTTTGCTGGCCGCCGTCGATTTCTTCCGCTGGATTCCTCCGGCCTATCCGGATCAACGCATGCCGGCGCTGTCCAGCGAAGCGGCCAGCCTCGCCGATCCCGCCTATTTCGCCACACCCTTCGCCGGCGGCTGGTTTGCCTCGGCGGCGGACGGCTTGTTGACGGCGGTGCTGGTGGCGGGCACCGTGCTCTATCTCGCCCGGGGCTCACGGCGTCTCTGGCCACGGCGAGACGATGTCGCGCCCGCCCCGTCGAATCCCCGCGACGCGACCGGAACCGGCCGCCGGCGCTTCTACCTGGCGATCGTATTCGCCGTTTTGACCGGTCTGGTCTTGCTGGGACTGCGCCAGATCGTCGTCGAGGTGGCCGACAACGCCAACGCCCGGTTGATCGGTCCCCAGCTCTCGTTCCGCTTTCTGACCTTCTGGGCGCTCCACACGGTGATCTTTCTGCTGTCCGGATCGGCGTTGGTGCTGTTGATGGCGACGGCGATGCAGCTGCGCCGACACTGCCGTTTCTCTCTCGGCGGCCCGGTCATCGCGCTGATCCTGCTCACGATCTCGCTGCTCATCAGCGGCGTATCCTGGCCGGTGCGCTTGACGATGCTGGTGATCGGCTGGCTGGTCTGGTGGTACAGTCCGCGGCTGCCGGTAACCACGACCGCAGCCCGGGGGCTCGTGTTCACGGCGGCCCTGGCGCTGACCGTGTTGTGGAATTACGCCGTGTTGCGGGAGGTCTACGAGCGGGCCGAGCGCTCTTGGCTGCAGCGCAAGGCCGAGCAGATCGTCCAGCCGCGCGACGAATGGATCCGTTACCTGCTCGAGGACGTGTTGCGGGAGATGCCGACCCGACCGGAGGTCAGCCGGTCGCCGTCCGTGGCCGCCGGGCCGGGCGCACAGCTGTGGCCGCACGAAACCGCGTATCAGCTCTGGCAAGACTCTGCTATCCGCGACCTGGGCTTGCCGTGCCTGGTGGAGATCATCGACGACGAGGGTTACAGCGAGAGCCTGTTCGCCTCGGGATTCTTGCGCGACTTCGGCTACGAGGTCCGCGAGCGTTCTGAGTGGCGCGATAGCGCGACCGCCGGTGGCGAAGACGAGCTGCCCATCGTTACCCAGCGCGAAGTGCGACGGTATCCAACCGGTGAGGAACGTATCCTGCGCGGCGAGGTCATGCTCCCGCGGGGCGATGGCTGGTTGCGGGTGGAGTTGCCCGTGCAGTCGAAGCGCATCTCGTCGTTGCTCGACTGGCTCGCGGGTGCGGAGGTGCTGGACGGTGAGGGCGGTTACCGGCCGCGCGCCGAGGTGGATCGGCCCCTATTGCTCTTGCGAGGCGACCGCGCCGGCTGGCTCGACGCCGGCCCGGGTGGATTTCCCGACGTCGAGGCCGGCGAGATCATCGACCGCGTACGGTCCGGCGGCCGGGTATGGGACGTCGTCGAAGTCGACGGCGACCGCTTCCGGTGTCTGTGGGCACCTTTGTCCGACGAGGCGGCCAGGGCTCGCGACGAGGGCTTCTTGCTGGGGCTGGCGATGCTGACACCGGCGGAAATCCTGCTCGACCTGTCCCGTCTCTACCTGCTCGACGTGGCGCTGCTGGTGGTGCTGGCGCCGGTGTTCGGCGTGTGGCGACCGCACCTGCGCAAGGGGCGCTGGCGGCGACCGGGATTTCAGCGCCGCTTTCTGGCCGCCTATCTGGCGCTGGGCTTGCTGCTGCTGCTCATGGCCGGTCTGGCGGTCGACCGGCTGAGCCTGCAACGCATCGACAGCGAGGCTCGCAACCAGACCCGCGACGGGATGACCACAGCCATGGCGCAGCTGCAGAGCCTGCTGGCGGAACAGGCGACGGCGCTGGCCGAGAGCGAGTACATCGCCGACCTGCTGGCCAACCGACTGGCCGGCGATCGTCCCCTGGGTCCTTTCGCCGTGCAGCAGGGCATGATCTTCGCCGACGACGGTCGACTGCTGCTGGATGAGACGCTGAGCGACCTGGACGAAGACGAGGCGGCCGTGTTGCTCCAGATCGCCCGTACCGTGCCGCTGGTGATGATGGCCGACCGCTACGACCTCTACCTGGGCACGGTCATCCCCATCGACCTGTCAGCCGTACGTCCGGCCTCCGACACTACCGAGGATCCGGCCGCGCCCGGCGGCCGCGACAGCGCAACCGGTTCGGCACAGGCGCTCGACAACGGCTTCTTCTTCTACCGGCAGCGGGTGGACAGCGACATGATGGTGGGACTGGCCGAGATCATCCAGGGCGAGGTGACCCTGCTACTGGGCGGCGAGCTGGTGCTGACGAGCAATCAGGAACGGGTCTTCGCCGGTCGAACGCCGCTGCTGGCGCCGCCCTCGATGATGCGCCGGCTCGTGCAACGCCCCGTCAATCCCTTCCTCCATGCCGCCGGCGAATCGCGCCTTGCCTTCACCGGGTGCATCTCCCTGCCCGCGGTCGTGATCGACGCGGTCTCCGGACAGCTCCGATCCAGTCAGGTGCCGGCGGCCCTGACCGTGGACTTCCCCGACCGCGAACGGGATCTCGCCCGGCAGCGTGAACAGACCGTACTGTTTCTGGCCGGGCTGGCCACCCTGATCCTGCTGACCGCGCTCCTGCTGGCGCTGGTGATGAGCGCCACCATCTTCGGGCCGTTGCAGGTCCTGTTGACCGCGACGCGACGCCTGGCCGGCGGCGACTACTTCGCGCCGTTGCCCGACGCGGGCGCCGATGAGGTGGGACAGCTCGCCGGTTCCTTCGGCGCCATGCGCGACGAGTTGCACAGTGCGCGTGAAAGACTGGCGACGCGGGAGCGGTTCCTGACCACGGTGCTCGATCGCGTGCCCGTCGGGGTGGCCGTTTTCGACGCCGACGGGGAGGTCGTGGTGCTCAATCCCGTCGGCGAACAGATCGTTGCCGATTTCTATCCCGGTAAGGCGGGCCGCGTCGCCAGCGCCAAGCGCTTGCTCGAGGCCTTCGACGCGCTGGCCTGGCCGCCGCTAACGACCGAAGGCGAGTCTGCCACAGCCGCCGAGCCGCCCACCGAGGCTGAACTGCCCAGCGAAAACGGCCGACGTACGCTGCGCGGACGGACCGCTCCGCTGCATCTGCCCGACGGACGCCGTGACACCATGCTCGTGTTCGAGGATGTGACCGAGTTTCTCGCCAACCAGCGACTGGCTCTGAACGCTGAACTGGCCCGTCAGGTCGCCCACGAGATCAAGAACCCCCTGACGCCGATCCAGCTCTCGATCCAGCTCCTGCATCAGGCCTACTGCGACGGTGCGCCCGAGCTCGATCGGATCGTGGAGGATACTGTGCGCCGGGTGCTCGAGCAGGTCACCCTGCTCCGATCGATCGCCACCGAGTTCAGCTTGCTGGGCAGACCCGGCGATCTGGAATGCGCGGCCCTCGACCTGCCCGCGTTGCTCGACGAGGTGGTCGCTCGCTACCACGCGAACAGCCGGCAGGACGTCCAGCACACCGTGAGCGTGACGGTCGCGCCGGCCGAGGTGCCACCGGTGCTGGCGCACGCGGATTCCTTGAGCCGGGTACTGGGCAACCTGATGCAGAACTCCCTCGATGCGGTCAGCGAAGACGGGCGCCTCGAGATCAGCGTCGACTGGCGTATCGAGCCGGACACGGTGACGATGATCTGGCTGGACAACGGCATGGGTTTGACGTCCGAGGTGGCCGATCGCCTGTTTGATCCTTACTTTTCCACCAAGAGCAAAGGGACCGGTCTGGGGCTTGCCATCTGCCGTAATCTACTGGACAAGATGCAGGGTGGGATCACGCTCGAAAACCGCTCGGATACCACGGGCGCCGTGGCCGAGCTGATGCTGCCGCGTTTCCGGTCCGCGTAGATCCGTGGTGTCGGCGGCGCCGGCTGGCCGGTTTTCCCGGTGGGCGTAGATCCCGTAAACCGGAGCGATGGGGAGGAACATGTTTTCGAGATCGGGAATGCAGTGCGCAGAAGTTGACGAGCCTGACCGTCGGCGGCGGTTGCCGGGGATGTTGCCGGCGCTGCTGCTCGTCGGCTGCTCGTTGCTGGCCGTAGCCCTGGCGACCGATACGCCCCGAGCCGCCGAGCCGCCGCAGGTGCTCGCCGAGGTGCGAATCGCCCGCTTACACTACGGCGGCGGCGGCGACTGGTATTGCGATCCGAGTTCCTTGCCCAACTGGCTCGAATTCGTCGCGTCCCGGACCGGTCTACCCGCGGCGCCGACCGAGGTCGCGGTCACCCTCGACAGCGAGGATCTGTACCGCTATCCGCTGCTGTATGTATCCGGGCACGGACGTATCGCCCTGACGGAGAATGAGCTGGAGGAGCTGCGGCGCTACCTGGACGCCGGCGGTTTTCTGTATGCGGACGACAACTACGGGCTCGATCCGTCGTTTCGAGCCCTGATCGAGGAATTGTATCCGGACCGGGAACTGGTCAAGTTGGGTTCGGATCATCCGATCTATCATTGTTACTACGATTTGCCCGGTTTACCCAAGATTCATCAGCATGATGGGGAACCCGCGCAGGGGTATGGCGTAATGAAGAACGACCGCCTGGTCATCTTCTACTCCTATTCGAGTGACATCGGCGATGGACTGGAGGACCCCGGAGTTCACCGCGATCCTCCGGAAACACGAGAGGCAGCGGCCCGCATGGCGGTCAATATTCTGGTCTACGCCTTGACCCATCCGTAGCGAGGCACCCGAGGTAACGCGATGCGCACGCCTGATTCGAGCCGAAATCTCGACCGGCAACTGCAGCACTGTCTGCGGCGTGCCAGGTTGCGGTTGCTCGTGCACGGCGTGCTGACGGGGCTGGTGCTCGGCGGCGGTGGCGCGCTCGCAGCCATCTGGACGCTCGGTTCGATCGCGGATCCGCCGATCTCCACAAAAATCGGACTGGCCCTGTGTTGCGTGGCCGCCCTGGCGCTGTCGATCTACCTGGGCTTGATCCGCCCCTGGCTGTGGTTGCGTAACCGGTCCGGGCTCGTGCGCCGACTCGAGCAGGCCGGCGACTTCGGCAACACGCTGATCGCGGCCGAAGAAGCGCTGCGCGTCCCCGACCGGTGGTATCGACTGCCGGGAGTGAGTGCAGAGCTGGTGGATCGCCTGCTGGCCGACGCCGTGCGCGAAACGGAGAGAATGCCGCTGGGACGGCTGCTGCAACTGCGCGCGGCCGGGCGAACCCTGGTCGGCGCCGGCTTGCTGGTCGCCGTACTGCTGTTGCTGGTGACCGGCCATCCCGGCCTGGTCGGCCGCGGTTTCCAGCGTCTGATCCACCCCTGGCAGCGGGAAACCGTAGCGGCGTCCATCGGTCTTTATGCGGAACCGGGGCCGGGCCATGTGGTCGCCGGTCGGCCGGCCGTGGTCTCGGCGCTCGATTTCGGTGTCGGCGACGCCGGCGTCGTGTGCGAGGTGCGCAGCGGTAGCGGACTGTGGCGTCGGGCGGATTGCCTGCCGGTTCCCGAGACGGACCACCGACCGTATCAACGCTGGGAAGCGCGCCTGGAAAGCGTACGGGAGTCGTTCTTCTTCCGTTTTCGCCGCGGACTGCGCCTCACCCGCGAACGGGAGGTGGCGGTGTGGCATCCGCCCTTGCTGACCGAACTGTCCGGACGCATCGAATTTCCGGCTTACACGCGTCTGGCGCCGCAGCCGCTGCCGCGCATGCCCGGGTACCTGGAAGCGCTCGCCGGTAGCCGACTGATACTCACGGGCCGGGCCAACCATCCGGTACAGTGGGCCGCCGTGGTGACAGCCGGGGGCGACAGCCTGCCCCTGGTCGCCGCCGCTGATTCGGTGTACGGCGAGCTCCCGGTAAACGAGCCGTTGCGGTATTCGGTCCGTCTGCGCGACCAGCGAGGCCTGGCCAACGAAACGCCCCTCGAATTCGAACTGGCCGTGGCCCGGGACATGCCGCCGCAGGCGCGCCTCGTGCGCCCCAATGATGATGGCCGGTTGCCGGTCGATGGCGAGGTATACCTGCTGGCTGAGGGCGCTGACGACTTCGGCATCTCGCGGCTGGACCTGCTGGTGCGTCGCGAAGAACAGCCGGTTACTGGACCTGCCGGTGAGCGACCTGATGACCACTGGCAGCGGGCGACCGTCTGGCGAAACGGAGCTCCGGTCGCCGCCGAAGGGCAGGCGCTCGCCGTGCGCACCGAGCTGGGCCGACTGCGCGTCCGCACGCAGCAGTCCGCGCTGGGCGATAACGGTCTGGCGGTGGAACAGCATCTGTTAGCAGATACCGGTGATCTGGAACTGGTGCCCGGCGACGTCCTGGCGCTCTGTCTCGAAGCGGTGGACAATCGTGCCCCCGGACCGCCGGCGACCGGGCGTTCGAAAATCCTGCGTCTGACCTTACCGTCCGCGGCGGAAATCCTCGTCACCCAGGCCGAGCAGCGGTCCGAGAGTGAATCCGATCTGGAAAAGATCCGGCGCCGCAGCCGCTCCCTCACCGCGGATCTCGATCGGCTCGGTCGTGAGCTCAAGAAGAATCCCTTGCCGGACTGGACCCGCCAGCAGGAAATCGAACAGGCGATTCAGCGGCAGCAAGCCCTGCAGGAAGAACTGAGCTCGGTGGCGCAGCAGTTGCAGTCGGATCTGGCGGCCCTGGCGGACAATCACCTGACTTCGTCGGATCTCCTGGACAAGATGGACCAGATCGCCGAGCTGCTTTCCCAGGCGCAGAGCAGCGAATTGCAGCAGCTGCTGGACCGCTTGCGCGAAGCCGTGACGCGGCTGTCGTCCGAGGAGGTCGCCGACGCGGTCGCCGAGGTGACCCGCAACCAGAAGGAGCTCGTGCAGCGCCTCGACAGCGCGCTGAACATGCTCAAGGAAGCCGCCCGGGAACAGGAACTCGAAGGTATCACGTCCTTGCTGGCGAAGCTCATACGCAAGCAGCAGGAACTGGCCGATGCGAGCCGACCGCAAGACGAGGCAGGGAAGCCCGAGGACACCGCGCAGGAGCCCGGAGAGCAGGGGGCCGAGGGCGAGCACGAGAGCGGCGAAGAGTCGAAGAGCGAAGACGCGGACGCGGAGGATTCGGACGGCGAGCAAGGCGAAAAGGGTGAACAGGGCGAACAGGGCGAGCAGACCGACCAGCAGCCGTCGGGTGAGCCGGAAGGCGCCGCCCAGGAGTCGGCCGAGGAGTCGGCCGAGGAACTGGCCGAACGGCAAAAGGCGCTCGCCGAAGAGCTGGCCCAGCTCGAGCAGCAACTCGCCGAGGCGCTCGAGAATCTGGAGCAGGAAATGGCCGACGGCCAGCAGTCGCCATCGTCCGAGCTCATGAAGGACGCCCTCGAGCAGGCCCTCGAGAAACTGCAGCAGGAGCAGACCGCACAGAACATGCAGAAGGCGTCGCAACAGCTCCAGCAGGGACAGCCCGGCGACGCGAGCCAGCAACAGCAGCAGGCCTTGCGTGATCTCGGCTATCTGTACCACGTGTTGCTGTCTGGACAGCAGGGCATGCAGATGGCGATGCAGCAGCACCAGGTGGCGTCGCTCCGTCGGCTGGCGGCCGATCTGCTCGCGTTGTCCCAGCGACAGGAGGAAATCGCGGCGCGCATTCCCAGCGAATTGCGCGGCATCCGTTACGAGGATCTGACCCGCGGTCAGCATCGAGTGCTGAAGGCGGGACGCGGCGTACGCCAGCGGCTGGAACCGCTGACCACTGCCGCGCCCATGCAGATCATCCGCCTGTTGCAGAAAATCGACGACCTGCTGGAAACCCTTGGCGGCAGCGTGCAGGCCCTGGAAAACGGTCGCGGCAAATCGGCGCGAAGTTACGCGCGCAACGGGCTGTCGGAAATGAACCGGATCATCATCGGCCTGTTGACCCAGGCCCAGATGACAGGAGCCGGTGGGGGCGGCGGCAGCCCGATGCCCCAGATGAGCCAGCAGCTCAAGGAACTGGCACGGCAACAGGCCAGCCTGAACTCCCGGGCCCAGCAGCTGCAACAGATGATGCAGCGCGGTGGCCTGAGCCAGGAGATTCGGGCCCAGATGCAACGCTTGCAGGGTGAGCAGGGCGACCTCGCCGGACGCGCGCGGGACGTCGCCGAACAGGACCGGCAGCAACGGTCGGGCGATCGATTGCTCGGCGACATGGACCACCTGGCCGGCGAGATGGAGGAGGTGGTCAGTGATCTCGGTGCAGGAGGGCTGAGCGACGAGACCCTGGCCCGACAGGAACGGATACTGAGCCGGCTGCTCGACGCCCACAACTCGATCCGCAAGCGTGATTTCAGCTCGCGGCGGGAAAGCAAGTCCGGCCGCCAGCTCTATGCCGAACAGCACGGCGACGGCGGCGACCGGGATGATCTCGACACCGACCTGCCCTTCCGTCTGCGCTACCAGCCGGTCGAGAAGGCGCCCCTCGAGTATCGTGATCTGGTTCGCCGCTATTTCCGGGCGCTCGACGCCTTGCACGACGAGCTGGACGATACGCGGCCGGAGTCGACGCGCAAGCGCCCGGGCGGGGAGGGGCAATCATGATCCGCCGGGCAACGACCTGTCGTCGCGCCGCACTGTTGCTCGTGCTGGTACCCGCGCTGGTGGCCGCGACGCAGCTGGCCGGATCGCGCGGCGTACGGCCGGCGGCGGCGCAGGAACCAGATAAACCGCTGCTCGAAGAAACGCAGCACGACCGGCCTCAGCTCGAGCGTCCCCGCAAGCGCACGATGCCCCAGCTACCGCCCCGGATCGATCTGAACCGTCGGCTGGTTGAACTCGATCGCCTGCTGAGCCTCGGCAGCCTCGTGCGGGCGGAGACTTTGCTCGAGGGTCTGGCCCAGCACGCGTTCCTCGAGCGGGATCTGATCCCGCGCCGCATCGTTCTGGCCAAGTTGAAGGGCGAGCACGAAGCAGCGATCGATCTCTGCCGGGAGGCGCTGAAACTGGCGCCCGGCAGCGCGCGACTCCATCGCGAATTGGCCGGATCGCTCCTGGCCCTCGAGCGGGCTGCGGAAGCCTACGCCGCCTTGACGAACTTCGTCTCCAACAGTCCGAACCGTCGGTCGAGCATGATCGTGGCCGTCGACATGCTTGCCACCCACGACGAGGTGGGCGCGGCGCTGGCCATGTGCGATTCGGCACGTGTCGCGCTGGCCGAACCGCGTTTTCTGGGCCGGCAGCGTGCGCTTCTGCTGCTGGCGGACGACCGCGATCGGGACGCCGCCGCCGAGATCGTCCAGGAGCTGCGGGGCAACCCTCACAATCTGCCGCTGGTACGCAGTGATCTGCTGACCGAGTCGGTCGTCGCGGGAATCGACGCCGGCTTTATCCAGGTGCTCCACGAACGCCTGTCCGAAGACGGGGCCGTGGCGGCGGAACGCTTGTTCGTGGCGGATATCCACCTGGCGCGGAGAGACGTGGCGTCGGCCCGAGAGGCGATCCAGCCGCTGTTGATCGAACGGCTGGGGTGCCAGGCTCTGCTGCAGAATGTCGCCGCCATCGCCAAGGAAGCGCCGCTGATCGCCGACCGCGCGCAACGGCAGCTCACCACCGAGTATCTGCTGTCGGTTCTCGAGGAAATGGCCACGGCGTCGGCGCTGGACCACGGCTCGCGGCCGCGGCTGCTGGAGATACTCGCCCGCGCCTGCGAGGAGGCCCTGGCCGACGGCTTGCTGGGCGATGAGCCTCGGCTGGCCGCCG
Organism: uncultured Fibrobacteraceae bacterium; assembly: GCA_964384055.1. Lineage (GTDB taxonomy): Bacteria > Krumholzibacteriota > Krumholzibacteriia > LZORAL124-64-63 > LZORAL124-64-63 > CAYLIV01. Next base: position 18,081 of record CAYLIV010000001.1, on the reverse strand, counting down.
AACGTTTCGAACGACTGTTGAACATCGTCAAGCGTGGCAACCGTCATTCGGCACATCTGTATTCGGCGCAGATCCGTCTGGCGCACTTCACGCGCGACGAACTGGGACGGCCCGACCAGGCGGCTGCCCGCCTGGAACGCCTGCTGGCCGATCTCGACTTGCCCGACGAGGGTGTGGCACTGGCGCGTCTGACCCTCGGTGAGTGTTACCTGGCCGCCGGCGATACGGCGCGCGGTCGACTGGTGCTGACCCGACTGGGCCGCGGCAAGGACTTCCGGGCGGCCGCGGGACATGCCCATTTTCATCTGGCGCGTCTTGATCTGGCGGAAGGTCACTACGGCACCGCGCGCGACCGCTTTGCCGTCGTGGCTATGGACAATCCGGCGGCGCCCTATGCCAACGACGCCCTTGACCTGGGCCTGGCGGTTGCCGAGGAACTGGAAAATCCCACCGGCGGCCCGGTGGTGCTCGATCTCTATGCCCGCGGCGTCTACTTCGACCTGGTGGCGAAACCGGACTCGCAGACGGTCGCGCTGGAGCGCTTCGTGCGCGCCACGCCGTTGCGGGTCGACCTGACCCAGCCGCAGCATCTGCTCGAACGCGGGCGCTACGAGCTGGCGCACCTTTACTGGTCGCTGGGCCGTGGTGACGAGGCGCTCGCACAGTGTGAACGAATCGTGGCTGATCACCCCGACGGACGCTACCCGGCCGCCGCGCTGGCCTTGCGGGGGGTACTGCTTGCCGGCCGCGACGAGAAGGACCTTGCCCGCCTTGCCTACGAGCGCTTGTTGAACCAGTACTCGGATTATCTGTTCGTCGACGACGTGCGCGATTCGCTCAGGAGTCTGCCATGAACCACCGCCGGTGCGAGAACGCGGCCACGACACCCCTCTTTTCGCCGGTTTACACCCTGATCCTGTTCGGTTGTGCGCTCCTGCTGAGCATTGCCGGGCCTGTCCAGGCCGCCCGCTATCTGCTGGTGCCCATGGATCTGAGTCAGACCAACCATCTGCGCGCTTACGGGCATGCATTTCATACCCTGCAGGCGGGTGACAACGTGAACTGGCTGCTGAACTACCGCGGCGGCAGTTTCCTGATGCGCGATACCGAGCGGGCGCGGCTCGACGCACGACTGCAGGGAGTGTTTTTCGAGGAACTGGGCGAGGCGCAGGTCGTGCAGATCAGGGAGATCGTCGCCCAGGAGAACATGGAAGAGGTGCTGCTGGAAAAGCCGCCGCGAATCGCCGTGTACAGTCCACCAAACATGCAGCCGTGGGATGACGCCGTGACCCTCGCGCTGACCTATGCCGAGGTGCCATACGACGTGATCTTCGACACCGAGGTGCTCTCAGGTAGGCTGCACGAGTACGACTGGCTTCACCTGCATCACGAGGATTTCACCGGGCAGTACGGCAAGTTCTACGCGGTGTACGGCCTGGAGCAGTGGTACCTCGAGCAGAAGGCGTACAACGAGGAACTGGCCCAGGCGCTCGGTTTCGCCACCGTGTGGGAACTGAAGCATGCCGTGGCGGCGACGATCCAGCAGTACGTGGAAGGCGGCGGATTCCTGTTCGCCATGTGCTCGGCCACCGACACCATCGACATCGCTCTGTCCTGGCTGGACGTGGATATCGTGCCCGCACCCTTCGACGGCAACGACATCGACCTCACCTACCGCGCGCAGCGCGATGACAGCCGCACCTTCGCGTTCACCGGTTTCCACCTGATGACCAATGCGATGGTCTACGAATTCTCCGATATCGACACGAGCGACTACGCGCGGTTACGCTCGGCCGAGGCCGACTACTTCACCCTGTTCGCCTTCGCCGCCAAGTACGACCCGGTGCCGGCCATGCTGACCCAGAACCATGTCAACGTGATCAACGGCTTTCTGGGGCAGACGACGGGCTACCACAGCGAGTTTCTGAAACGGTCGGTGATCGTCCTGGCCGAGGTGGAAGGCACCGACGAGGTCAAATACCTGCACGGCAAACGCGGCCAGGGCACCTTCACCTTCCTGGGCGGGCACGATCCGGAAGACTATCAGCATCGCGTGGGGGATCCGCCGACGGACCTCGATCTGTATCCTACCTCACCGGGATACCGCCTGATCCTGAACAACATTCTCTTCCCGGCAGCGCGCAAGAAACCCCAGAAGACCTGAGGGCAAGCGTGTTCTATCCGGATACGCCTGGCCTGCTTCGCGCGACCGGTCACTCCCAGTCGGGTCGTTCCGCACGGTGCTGCTGGATGAATCGGTAGCAGAGGAAAGCCAGACACACCAGCGAGATCAGCGCTGGAATCCAGCCGGTGAGCCCGTCGGTCGCCGTGTCGATTTCCCCGTTTCGATCGGCCAGCAGCAACCAGAAAGATATCGCGTTGTGGGTGCCGTGGGTAATCCAGCATACGGTGATCGAACGGGTCATCTCGTAGAGAAACGCCAGCAGGAATCCGAGGGCCAGCAGGCCGAAGAAATACCAGGGTTCGCCGTGAACCAGCGTGAAACACAAAGCCGAGATGACGGCCGCCGGCAGGCTGCCCCACAGGCCGCGCGACAGCCGGTAGAGCACGCCGCGAAACAGCAGCTCCTCGGCCAGGGGTGCAACGACGATCACCGCGAAGGCCGACAGGGCGATGGCCGCCGGGGCTGTCGGCAGGTGGCTGGTGAAGAATTGCAGATGGTCCTCGGGCATGGGGTGGACCCGCAGCGACAATGCTGTCAGCCACGATAACGGCACCGCCGCTGCAAAGGCGAAGAGCGCCGCGCGCAGGGCGTCGGTCGGCGCCACCGGTCCGACGTGAAACTCTGTACGTAACGATCCGCCATGCAGCCGGGCGATGAACATGCACGGTACGACGACGCCCAGTGCGCTGCCGAGCAGCACCGGCAGGAAAAGATCTTCCCGCAGACCGTAGACCAGGATCTGCAGCGAAAAATCCAGCATCAGCAGGAGCAGCCCGCCGAAAAAGATCTGGCCCCGGCTCCACGTCCGCCAGATGCCTGGAGGCTGCTCCGGCGGGGAGGGCAATCGGGGATCTTCCGGTGCAAGCGGCGACATGGTCGTCCTTTGCGCAGACCGGCGGCCGGGTAGCGGCCGCGGCGTGAGCGTGTCCTCTCGGGTGTCGTCCAACGGCGCTTTTCTCTGTACCAGAGCATTGCGCTTCTGTCCAGAAAGGCTTATGTCCGGAACGGCTTCTGTCCGGAACGGGTTGGCAGGTTGGCCGGGAGCAAGTACTATGCAGCGTATCCCGTATCCCTCGCGGTAACGAAGCGGATCCGCAGCGAGAGCATCGTGCGGCCTTGAAGGAGTATCATGTCGTCCCAGGTAACACCACGCGACAAGCGCGCCATCGACGCGGTGATCTTCGATCTCGACAACACGTTGACCGATTTCATGCTGGCCAAGCAGAATTCCATCGGTGCGGCGGTCGACGCGATGATCGATGCCGGCCTGACGATCAGCCGGCAACAGGCCGTCGAGCGGATCTTCGCCATCTACAAGGACAAGGGGATCGAACATCAGCGGGTCTTCAACGTGTTTCTGGATGAGCAGATGGGGACCGTTAGCGACCGCATCCTCGCCGCGGCGGTCGTGGCTTATCGGCGGGCGCGTGACGGTTCACTGGTCCTGTATCCCCACGCCCTGTTGACCTTGAACCGCCTGCTCAAGGAAAGCTACAAGCTGGCCGTCGTCAGCGACGCACCGCGCTTCGAGGCCTGGCTGCGCCTCTGTTCGCTGCGGCTGCAGCATACCTTCGATCTGGTGTTGACCTTCGACGACACGGGTTTTCACAAGCCGAGTCCCGAACCGTTCCTGATGGCCCTGGAGCGTCTGGGCGTCGAAGCGCAGCGGGCGGTCATGATCGGCGACTGGCCCGAACGGGACATCGTCGGCGGCAAGAACGCCGGTCTGCATACCGTGTACGCACGCTACGGTGACCTGGTCTACGAGTTCGGCGACCGCAGCGAGCGGGGGCCGTCCGACGCCGAGTTCGAGATCGACGATCTGCTGCAGTTGTTCGATGTGCTCGACGAACTCAACTCGCAGTCCTGAGGCTGGCGACGACGCGGTGGTCGGGTTGCCGTTCTGGAGGTACCAGGGCCGCCGCGCGGACTTTACGTGTGGAGCACGGCGGCCCTGGTACCTCCAGAGCGGCACGCCGAGAATCGTATGATCGACGCATAGCGAGGAGTGTTGTATGAGGGTGGCGACGGCGAAGCAGATGGCGGCGATCGATCGCGAGACGATTGATGGCGGGGTTCCCGGTTTGGAGTTGATGGAGCGTGCGGGGGAACAGATCGCGGGGGCTATACGGGGGCTGTTTCCCGACCTGGTGCCGCCGGCGCGGGTGCTCGTCGTCTGCGGGAAGGGTAATAACGGTGGTGATGGCCTGGTCATCGCCCGGCTGCTCGACGGGCTCGGGTACGCGGTTTCGGTCCTGCTACTGGCGGACGCCGAACAGCTCAGCGACGACGCGCGGGCGAACCACGCCCGGCTGCCCTCGGCGGTGACGGCCGTCGCTGCTGCAAAGGACGCCTGGGCGGAGCGGATCGTCGAGCTGGGCCGCCAGGCGGATCTGGTCGTCGATGCCGTATTCGGCACCGGCATCAAACCACCGGTTCAGGGCGCTTACGAGGCGCTGTTCGCAGCGCTGAATCGGCAGCCGGCGCCCGTGGTCAGCGTGGATATCCCGTCGGGCGTGTGTGGCGACACGGGCGCCGTCGAGCCCGTCGCGGTGCGCGCCGAGGCCACGGTCACCGTCGGCCTGCCCAAGGCGGGGCTGCTGCTGCCACCCGGGCGGGATCACGTGGGCGAGCTGGCGGTCGTCGACATCGGCTTTGCCCGCGATGTCTGCGAGCGACACACCAAGCCCTGGCACTACCTGCGCGCCGACGAGTATCGCGACCTGTTGCCCGAACGGTCGAGTACGGTGCACAAGTACCGGTGTGGCCGCCTGCTCGTGATCGCGGGGTCACGGTCGTATGGCGGCGCGGCGGTGCTGACCGGCATGGGTGCGTTGCGGTCGGGCGTCGGCCTGGTCACCATGGCGGTGCCGCAGCGGCTCGAGTTGCCGACGCGGGTCGGTCTTCCCGAAGCGCTGGTCGCGCCCCTGGCCGAAACCGCGGACGGCACCATCGCGCCCCTGACCGATCCGGCCCTGGCCGGTCTGCTCGAACGCGAGCACGCCGTGGCGCTTGGTCCGGGACTGGGCAGCGACGCGGCCACCGATCAGTGGGCCGTAGCAGCGGCCACGCAGCTGACCGTACCGCTCGTGGTCGATGCCGACGGGCTGTCGGCATTCGGCCGTCTGAATACCGAGCCGGCCTTTGCGGCGTCCGAGGTCGTGCTGACACCCCACCCGGGCGAGCTGGCGCGGCTGGTAGAGCAAACACCCGCGCAGCTGGACCGGCAACGAGCATCCGTGGTCGGCGAACTGGCCGCCCGCTGGGGCGTGACCCTGCTCTTGAAGGGGTCGCCCACCGTGATCGGCGATCCGTCGGGGGACGTCTACTTCAATCCGCTCGGCGACGATTCGCTGGCCCACGCCGGCTCGGGCGATGTCCTGACGGGACTGATCGGCGGCTTGCTGGCCCAGGGGCGCAGCGGCCGGGACGCCGCGTTGCTGGGGGCATACCTGCATGCCCTGGGCGGCGCCATCGCCGCGTCGTACGGCAGCCGGCGCAGCGTGCTGGCGCGTGAGATCGCCGAGGGCATTGGCGAGGCATTCAGCGAACTGGAGGGCTGAGCGTGCGGGTGCTGGGTATCGAGACTTCGTGTGACGACACGAGCGTGGCAGTGTACGACAGCGAGGTGGGTGTCATCGAGAACCTGGTCTCGTCGCAGGTGGATCTGCACGGCTGTTTCGGCGGTGTCGTTCCGGAACTCGCATCGCGCGCTCATCTGGTGAATCTGCTCCCCCTCGTCGATACCTTGTTTCGGAGGCAGAACCTGACCTTGCGTGACCTCGATGGTATCGCGGTCACCGCCGGTCCGGGACTGATCGGCGCGCTGCTCGTGGGGCTTTCGACCGGCAAGGCCCTGGCCTGTGCGACGGGTCTGCCCCTGGCGGGGATCCACCACATCGAAGGGCATATCCTGGCCAATGCCCTGACCGCCGAACTGCAACTGCCGGCGGCCGTGCTCGTAGTTTCCGGCGGACACAGCGAGGTGGTCCTCATGTCGGAGGTCGGTCGTTACCAGCGGCTGGGCGGCACCCTCGACGACGCGGCGGGCGAGGCCTTCGACAAGACGGCCAAGCTGATGGGATTGCCCTATCCGGGCGGCCCGGAAATCGACCGCGTCGCCCGGGATGGGGTACCGGGCCGCTTCGAGTTTCCGCGACCGCTACGCCACGATCCCCGCATCGTGTTCAGCTTCAGCGGACTGAAAACCGCGGTCCGGCTGGCCGTGGAAAAGCTGCCGCCGCCGCTGTCCGCGCAGGATATCGCCGATGTCGCCTACGCGGTGCAGGACGCCATCACCGCGATTCTGTGCGAGCGTCTGTTCCAGGCCGCCCGCGAGCACCGTACCCGGGCTGTCTACCTGGCCGGCGGCGTGGCAGCCAACAGCATCCTTCGGCAACGGGTCGCCGAGCAGGCGCGACAACACACCATGCACTTTGTCGCTCCGGAACCGGGTTATTGCACGGATAATGCGGCCATGATCGCCTATGCGGGTTACTGTCATCTGGTCAAGGGCCGGCGTGACAGTCTGGATCTCGATTCCTTCGCCCGCGCTCCGCTCGCATCCTGGGCCTGATCCCGTTCGTTGCGCCGACCGGCGCGTCCTAACCCGTTGTTCCGCATCATGGCACGCCAATTGCCATCTACCTGGCGGGCAACCCCTTATCGGGGCCAAATCATTCATTTTGCACGGAAGATATGGGCTTCGTATGAGCACTGAAGGAACAATCCTGATTGCAGACGATGAGCCGCACATCCGCCGAATCCTGCAGTTTCTGCTCGAACAGGAAGGATTCGAGGTCCTCGCGGCTGAAAACGGTGAAGCGGCATTATCGATTCTCAACACAACCACCCCGGATCTGATCCTGCTCGACGTGATGATGCCGGAAGTTGATGGATTCACTGTGCTTAGCACTATTCGTCGCCGTGCCGAAACCAGCCGGATCCCGGTCATCATGCTCACGGCGAATGACGAAAATTCACAGAAAGTCCGCGGCCTGCGTGGCGGAGCCAACGACTACATCACCAAACCGTTCAACCAGGAAGAACTGCTCCTGCGGATGGGCAATATGCTCGCAGCGGCCCGCGCGCAGCGCGAAGCCAATCCCTTGACCGGTTTGCCCGGTAATCCGGCCATCGCCCGGGAATGCCAGCGTCGAATCGACGCCGGCGAGGCCTTCGCTTGCCTGTATGTGGATATCGATCGCTTCAAGAGTTACAACGACTACTACGGATATACCCGCGGCGACACCGCGATCATCCACCTGGCACGCACGCTGAGCGAGTGCTCACGTCGCCATGGTACCGACCGCGACTTCATCGGCCATGTGGGCGGGGACGACTTCATGGTGGTGACCGGCGCCGAGCGGGCCGAAGTGCTGGCCGTCAAGATCACCGAGTGCTTCGAAGCCGGTCTGGAAGACCTCCACGACCCGGAAGATTTCGAGAACGGGTACCTGCCCGTGGCGACACGCCGCGGGGACTTCGAACACGTGGCGCTGATCAGTGTGACCGTCGCCATGGTGAACGACACCCTCCGACGATTCGAGCACGTCGGCGAGCTGTCCGACACGCTGGCCGAGCTGAAGCGCTACGGCAAGAGCAAACCGCGCAGCGTGGTGGTCAAGGAACGGCGCCGGAGCGGAGCGACCCCCGAACTGCTGAGCACCGTCACCGCGTCGAACGATACCGAGAAATAGAGGCGCCGTCATGGCCGCGTACGGACCGCACAACACGTTGACCAGCAGTCGGGACGATCCGGTGGCGGACGTCTTTCGACGTTTACGACAACGCAGTGAGCTGGGCCGATCCGGGCAGCCGGACCTGCCCGCGTTGCGCGAAGAGGTCGTTCGCGTGTTCGGTATGCTGGACTCGGTTGTGTTCGCCGCGGCGGTGGTCTGCGCCGAGTCGCGCCGCCTTGTCGACGGCGAGGTCGACCGGTCGCGAGCCGGCTGCGTGCTCCACGAATCCTCGTACGACCGGCCACGCTGGGTCGACCAGCCCCGGCGGCCCGATCTGCTGTTCGCGGGCGCTTCGCCGGAGCCGGCATACGACCAGCCCACGGTGGTCCACGAAGGAGAATCCGCCTGGCTCGAGCGCTGCGGCTGGCCGCAACGGCTGGTGCGTGCCTGCCGTAGCTGGCTGCTGCTGCCGGTACGCGGCTGGGGCAGGACGGTTCTGGTCTTCGTGCTCGGGAGCGACCGCCCGGCGGTGGAGAACGCCGGCCTGCGCCACGAACTCGATCGCCTGCACGACCTCGTGGCGCCCCTGGTCGCGGCGCGTTGCGAATGCGAAGCACTCGCCATCGAATTACGCGGGGTCAAGACCGAGAACGAGACCCTGACCCGGTTGAACCGCCTGCAACGTAAATTCGTGACCGTGACCAGCCACGAATTCAAGACGCCGCTCACCTCGATCACCGCTTACGTCGAGGTACTGCAGCAGCATCTGACGACTGCCGGACAGACCGACGCCGACGAATTCCTCCGGGTTATCAGGGAGGAAGCGGCGCGGCTGTTGCGCATGGCCGATCGATTCCTCGACTATTCGCGTCTGGAATTCGGTTTCCGCCTGCTCAAGCCGCGGGTGCAGCCGCTGGCGTTCCTGGTCGATCACTGCGCCGAGGCTCTGAATCCCCAGCTGCTGGCCAAGCGCATGGAACTACGGCGCAACCTGCCCGCCGACCTGCCTCTGGTCGAGGTCGACGGCGATCTGGTGAAGCAGGTGCTGATCAATCTCGTCAACAACGCCGTCAAGTACACACCGAGCGGCGGCCGCATTACGGTGGCCGCGGCGGAGGACGCAGCGACGGTGCGGGTCAGCGTCAGCGACACCGGCGCCGGGATCCCTCCCGAAGACATGCGTCGGATCTTCCAGCAGTTCTACCGCGTGGGCGGCGAAACCTCGTCCGAAGACGGCGCCGGACTGGGGCTGGCCATCGTCAAGCACATCGTCAATCTGCACGGCGGTTTCATCCAGGTGCAGAGCCCGCCGCGCCGGGGAGCCACCTTCAGCTTTCATCTGCCGAAGGTTCTCTGGCACAACGACGTGCCGACGGCGCTCGCGGTCGACGACGAGAAACGGGCCGCCTGGCGGCTGGTCGCCGGCCGTTGCCTGAAGATGATCGCCGAGCTGCACGAGGCGCGGGCGGCGGCGTTGGTCCTGCTCGATCCGTCCGGCGGATCCTTCGTGGTCGATGCCGCCATGGGGCTGCCCGAATCCTACTGCCGGCAGGCCAGGTCTCTGGCCGCCGATCCGCAATGGCTGGCCGTACTGTGCAGCGGCCGGCCGGTGCGCAGCCAGGCTGAGACCGATCCCGCAGGCCCCCGGCTGATCGCACCGCTCCAGCGCGATGCCAGCATCGTGGGTTTGATCCAGGTGTCGCGTCCGCACGCGTGTCCACCCGGTCGCGAGGTGGGTTTCGGGGCCGCTGAACTCGATCAGCTCGGCATCCTGAGCAACAGCGTGGCCGCGGCTCTGGCCGCCGTGACCGATCACGGTACCGCCGCGCCGGACGTGAACCGGATCGTCGATGCGCTCGAGGCCCTGACCCGCACCAAGCGCAACAACATCCCTACGGCCACCCCGCAGGCGTTGCGCCTGCTCGGTGCCACGGCGCGACGTCTGGGCTGCGACGCGATCGCGGTCCGGCAGCTGCAATACGTGGCCGCTCTGCACGACGCGGGCATGGTACAGGTCGACGAAGACATCCTGTTCAAGCAGGGCCGGCTCAGCAGCGACGAGTGGGACGAGGTGGACCGGCACCCGGAACAGGGCGCCGAACTCATGTCGCCCCTGCTCTGGACGCCGGAGATGGCGCGCATTATCAGCAGCCACCACGAGCGCGTCGACGGTCACGGTTTCCCCAGCGGTATCCGCGGCGCGGAGATCCCCCTGGGTGCGCGGATCCTGGCCGTCGTGGACGCTTTCTTCGCCCTGGTGCAGCCGCGCCCTTATCGCGACGGCATCGGCGTGCGCGAAGCGGTGGCTGAACTGCGCGCCAACGCGGGTACGCAGTTCGACGCCCAGGTGGTAGAGACCTTTGTAGCGGTGCTCGACGCGGACGAGGTTTTTACCGGCGGCGAAAATGGCGGCCGGGACGCATCCAGCACCTGTGGCACGGCACGAGAATATCGTTAGCGACCTACCGGATGCCGGCCGTCGTTTCCGGAAAGGCGCGACTCGAGGAGGCGAAATGTCAGCGGACAGAATACTGATCGTCGATGACGAACGGAACCTGGTCAACCTGCTCAAGCAGACCTTCGAGGCCGAAGGTATGCAGGTCGCCCTGGCGAGGGACGGCATCGACTGCATGAACAAGGTGGCGAGCTTCCGGCCCGATCTGATCATCATGGACATCATGATGCCGAAACTGGACGGCGTCGATACGACCCGACTGATCCGCCGCAACCGGAGTTATGCCGACACGATGATCATTGCTCTGTCGGCCAGATTCGACGCCGATACGCGGGAGCGGATGAAGGAAGCAGGGGCGAACGTGTTCATGCGCAAGCCGTTCTCCGTGGCCAAGCTCGTCTCGAGGGTGCAGGAGATACTGGCGGCCCGATCGCAGAAAGGCTGACCGCCACGACCGCCGTCAGACAAGCCCGCTGACGGTCTGCTCCGGCGACCTTTCCGCCGGAGGACGAAACAGGAGTCGATGTGTTGCCCTGGTCTCACATAGGATCCACCATTGATCTTCCGGTGCTGGCGCCGGAGCTCCAGTCTCCCTATCTGGCGCTCCTGCTCGGACTGGCCACCGGCGTGAGCTATCTGGCGCATCGGGTATTCGTTACCACCGGCTCCCAGGCCTATCAGAAGATACGCTTTCTGGTGCTGGCTCAGGCCGTTTCCGCGGTATTGCGCATCGTCGAGACCAAGCTGGCGATCGGTCACTGGCCCGTTGCCGTGGCCGGGCACTCGCTGCTCGACGTGACGATCGTCATCTCCCTGGTGGATGTCATGCGCAGCCTCCACAAGGACCGACAGCTGCACCGTGCCTGGTTCGGCGGCTTGACGGGTACGGCCTTCACGGGCACTTTCTGCGGTCTGATCGCCGGGACGGTTGGTGACCCGCTGCTCTTGAACAACGCTGTCTCGCAGGCTGCGCTCGTGCTCTTTCTGGCCGGTATCGGCTGGCTGCTGCGCGGCGCCGCCCGGCGCAGCCACCCCGCGCGGATCCAGAACGAATCCGTGGACGCCGCCGCGCCCGCTCGCGGCGCGAGTCCACCCGCCGGCTGGCCGCAGCCCTCAGCGGCGGACGATGCGCCGGATCGCCGTCGTGTGGCGGCCGACCACCTCAGTCGTCGATCGTGGACGCTCGAGAAGATACTCGAGGAAACGTTGAAGCTCAATTCCACGCCGCGCCTGGCGGAATTGCTCGACAACACGGTACGCGCCGCGGGGGAGATCCTCGGTTTCCACCAGGTCGTGCTCTACCTGAAATCGCAGACCACCGATACCTTCGACGTCCGGGCCCATGTCGGCTGCCAGGCCGATGCCGCCGGCGGGATCGGTCGTGTCCACGTTACCCAGGACGAACTCGCCGAGCTGATTCATCCCCGGCTCAGCTATGCCAACAGCTACCTCAGCGGTGTAACGCACCGTCGCCGGCACGGGAGTCCGGCCGCCGGCGCCAAAAACCCGCTCGCGGCAGCGACGCTCGCCGGGCCAGCGTCTGCGTTCACCGCGACCGAGCCCGACGACGTCGACCTGACCCTCTGGACATCCGAAACACGCCTGGTGGTGTTGCTGGTGACCCGGCTGGGCGAGATCCTCGGCTTTCTCGAACTCGATCGGCCGGTGGACGGGCTGGTGCCGTCGCTGCTCGACGTCCGCAATCTCGAACTGCTGGCCAACCAGGCGACGGTGGCCATCGAATCGGCGCAGCAGAACGCGCGGCTGGCGCGGGACAACCGCGAGCTGGCGCAGGCTGCCGAAAAACTCACCAGTCTCGAGGAAATGAAGCGCAACTTCGTGGCCAATGTGAGCCATGAACTGCGGACGCCGCTGACCTCTATCTCCGCCTACGCCGAGCTGCTCCAGCAAGACGCCGGCGCCATGAGAGATGAAGTGCGTCAGGAATTCCTGAAGGTCATCAGCAAGGAAAGCGGCCGGCTGACCGAGATCATCGACGACATTCTCGAGCTGAGCCGCATGGAGAAGGGACGGGTGAGCGCGGAGCCGGACCACATCGACATCGTCGAGCCGACCCAACAACTGGCGGAGATCTGGCGGCAGCGATCGCGCGAACACAGCATCGAATTCGACGTGCGTATCGATGCCGACCGGATCGCCTTGAAATTCGATCCCATTCTCTATCAACAGCTGCTCGGGCACCTGCTGAGCAACGCCTTCAAATTCACGCCGGACCACGGCCGCGTGCGGTTGATCCTCGCCGAGCGCGGAACGGCGGTCAAGTTGACGGTCGAGGACAGCGGAATCGGCATCCCCGAAGAGGAGATGAGCAACATCTTCGATCGCTTCTATCAGGTCGACGGCTCGGCGACGCGCGCCCACAACGGCCAGGGCGTCGGTCTGGCCATCTGTCAGGATATCGTCAGCCGGCACGACGGACGGATCTGGGTCGAGAACGTACCCTCCGGCGGCGCGCGCTTCACCATTCTGCTGCCGCGGCGCTTGCCCGTGATCCAGCCGGTGGTGAACGCCCAGCGCACCGAGAGCGACAATCCCGCGCAGTTCGTGACCCGTCTGATGTACTGGGTGGCCGGCAGTCTCGGCGTGCAGCTCGCGGCGTTGCTCGTGCCCGACCGGCACGAGGACGCCCTGCGCATCAGGGCGGCCATCGGCATACCTGAAGATCTTGTGCAGAGCGCGCGTATCAGCAAGGGTGTGGGCGCCACCGGCAGCGCCTGGGTCAGTGGCGAGCTCCTGCACATCGCCGATTCGGCAAGCGAGCGAGGAGGCGCCGGCTCCCTCGACGACCTGCCGTATCTGACACCCTCGGTGCTCTGCGCACCGCTGATCGCCAAGCAGGATACACTGGGCGTGCTGGTCGTGAACCACCGGATAGACGGGCGGCCGCTCGACGAGGACGACGCACGACTGCTGGAAGCCCTGGCGCCCCGGGTGGCGGACCTGATGCAGCGCTACCTCGCCTACGAGGACCACACGCGACGCTTCGCCGAGCTGCAACGATCGTTACGGGCGACCACGACGATCGGTCACGAGTGTCGCGAGAACCTGATCGCGGTGTGCCGTGAACTGTGTCTGGCCACGGCGCGGCGACTGGGGCTGCCGTCGGTCGAGATCGAACACCTGGCCCTCGCCTTGCACTTCTACGATGTGGGCCTGTCCCGTATTCCCGCTCGGCTGATTCACAAGACGGGGCCGTTGACCGCCGACGAGAGACGTGTTTTCGAGCAGCACGTGCCGGCCAGCCTCGAGCTTCTCGCGCCGCTCGAGCTGCCGCCGAAGGCGCGCCAGATCATACTCCACCACCACGAACGTTACGACGGGGGCGGCTACCCGGATGGTCTGGCGGGGGAGTCCATTCCCCTGGGCGCGCGGCTGGTCAGCCTGACCGAGAGTTTCGCGGCCATGCTGCAGAACCGATCGTTCCGGTCGGCCTACAACTACGACGAGGCGGTGACCGAGATCCGGCGACAGGTCGGTACGCGATTCTGTCCCCGCATCACCGCCGAGTTTCTCGCCGAGGCGCACAAAAGACGCACTCGTATCGAAACGCGGCAGCACGGCTCGTCGGACGAATCGGTATTCGTACAGGCGACCGATCGTGTCGAGCGCACGCCGGTCTGGCACGAGTCCGGTTGACGGACTGCAGCAGTCGGAAAACAGTGCGGCGATTGGCGGAAAACAGCCAAGCCGTTGCTCAAGTGAAAGCGGCCTGGTGCCGATAGCGTGAGAAAACCCGATACCATTCGCCTCGACTCGAAGCGACTCGCTTGGTTCGCCTGAGCAGGACAACGTTGGGAGGAAAGGGCAGTGCAGACGATTCTCGTCGTCGACGACGAACGCAACATTCGCAACATACTCGATTTCACCTTGAACGCCGAGGGCTTCAATGTGATTTCTGCTGCCAGCGGCGACGAAGCGCTGAAGCAGGCCGCCAGCGCATCCCCGGACCTGATCATACTCGATGTGATGATGCCCGGCGGCGACGGTTTCACCGCTTGCCAGCACCTGAAACAGAACCAGGACACCGCTTCCATCCCGGTGGTGATGCTCACGGCGCGGACCGAGCGTGAAGACCGTGAGCGCGGCGCCGAGGTGGGTGCCGACGGCTATATCACCAAACCGTTCAGTCCCCAGCGGGTGATCGAAACCGTGCGCTCGCTCCTGGGTGTGACCAACGAGTAGGCACCGTTGTACACAGCACGAAAAAAATAACGCGTTCCGGACACTCCGGAACGCGTTTTTCTTTGGAATTCCGTCTCCGGACGATATTTTTGGGGATACCGGACAGGTCGTATACGCGCAGCCGCTGTCGTTCATCTCGGGGGGCAGCGGAGCCTGGGAGATAGGTCGGTAAACCGTAAGAAGGACATATGATGAGCATCAGCCAGATTGGTAAGTCAATCGGTGAGTCGGTCACGCTCGCCTTGAACGGCAGAGCCGCGAGTCTGCGCGCGAAAGGCGAACCGGTCATCCATCTCGGTGGTGGAGAGCCCAAGTCGAAAGCGCCCGACGACGCCATCGTGGCGTCGGTGGAAATGATGAACACCGGTGAGCTCAGGTACGCGCCGGCTTCCGGAACGCCGGCCATGAAACAGGCCATCATCCGTTACACCGACCAGTATTACGGCCGTCAGGTCACGGCCAAGATGGTCATGGCCTCGGCCGGCGCCAAGCAGGCCATCATGGTTGCGCTGCAGGCGGTGCTCGATCCCGGGGACGAGGTCATCTGCCCCGTGCCCTACTGGGTGAGTTATCCGGAAATGGTCAAGCTCTGCGGCGCCGTTCCCGTGCCGGCTGCTCCGGCGGACGGCAGCTGTCAGCCGCGTATCGACGACATCATCGCCAAGGTGACCGCCCGCACCAAGGCCGTGATCATCAACAGCCCCAACAATCCGTCCGGCGCCATGTACTCGCGGCAGTTCATCCAGGACATCGTCGAATACTGCGAAAAAGCGGGCTACTACCTGATCATGGACGACATTTACCAGCGGCTGGTCTTCGACGGCCAGCAGCCCGCCAACGCCTACGAGTTCGCCACCGACCTGGGCGACGACTCGCGGCTGATCGTGATCAACGGCGTCAGCAAGCAGTACGCGATGACCGGCTTCCGCATCGGCTGGGCGGTCGCCAATCCCACCTTGATCGAGGTGATGGCGAACATCCAGTCGCACCAGACCTCCGGTCCGGCCGGCGTGCTGCAGCACGGTGCCGTGGCGGCCATCAACGGCGCGCAGTCGAGCGTGGACGAGCTGCGACGCACCCTCGAGCACAACCGCGACGTGATGGTCGAGGCGCTCGATTCCTTCCCGGGGGTCGGGCTGAACAAACCCGAAGGCACCTTCTACTGTTTCTGCGATTTCCGCCACTACGATCAGGACTCGAGCCGGCTGGCGGAATTCCTCCTCGACAAGGTGCAGGTGGTCACTGTGCCCGGCGTGGAGTTCGGCATGGACGGCTATCTCCGGCTGAGCTACTGCGGCGCCACCGCGGACATCACCGAGGGCATAAAGCGAATGCAATGGGCTCTCGATCCCAATGCGCCCGCCGAACTGACCATAGGGGATCGCAAACTGTTACGGGACTGGGCCTAGAACGTCTCGGGGTGTCCTGTCTCAGGCTTCCTCACCGAGCGCCGATTCGTTCCGGCTCGTCGCCGGCGACGCGAGCAGTTCGTTGCTGTGCGTCAGAAAATCCTCGTTGACCACCCGCCGCGCCACACGCTGGATGTTCAGCAGATGGCGCGCCGTGATGTTGTCGGTGGTGATGTTCTTGCCGCCGCTGCCACAGCCGAGGGTCAGCGACGGCGGCAGGGCGTTGTAGGTCCCGCCCAGGGCACCGTGGGAGGCCGGCGTGTTCACCAGGATACGTCCGGCGTTCATCGTCTCGGCGAAGTGCTCGATCAGTTTCTCGTTGCGCGAGAAGATGCTCACCGTGTGGCCCAGCCCGCCGTGCCGGTT
>CAYLIV010000001.1:0-1682 GCA_964384055.1 uncultured Fibrobacteraceae bacterium | reverse complement strand
GCGCAGATCGTCCCGTTGTCGAAGGTCTTGGACAGGAAGATCTGCTCCACGGCGAAGGGTACGTCGGCGCTCTTGCCGATGTATACCGGCACGTTGCCCGGGCCGATACCGATGGCCGGATTACCCGAACTGTAGGCCGCGCGCACCAGATCCACCGACCCGGTGGCCAGGATCAACGCCGTTTTCTTGTGCCCCATCAGCGCCAGCGTTTCGTCCTGGGACGAGCGCTTGATCCACTGGATACAGTGCTCCGGCGCTCCGGCCGTGCGCGCCGCCTCGTAGCAGATGCGGGCAGCCTTGATGGTGCACTTGCGGGCCGCGCCGTGGGGCCGGATAATGATGGGATTGCGCGACTTGAGCGCGATCAGGATCTTGAACATCGCCGTCGAGGTGGGATTGGTGATGGGCGTGATGGCGAAGATGGGCCCGATGGGCCGGGCGAATTCCACGATGCCGTTCTCCGGGTCCTCGGAGATGTTGCCCACGGTTTTCAGGTCCTTGATGTCCTCGTAGACCAGCTGGGTGGCGATGGCGTTCTTGATCACCTTGTCCTGCCAGATCCCCAGCCGGGTCTCCTTGGCCGCCAGTTGCGCCAGCTCCACCCGGCTGTTAAAACCCGCAAGATAGGCCGCCTCGACGATCCGGTCGGTCTGCTGTTGATCCAGAGCCGCGAACTCGTGCGCCGCCGCGTGTGCCTTTTCCAGGATGCCGTCGAGATCGAGCGCCATGTGTGTCCCCTTCGCCATTGATCGCCGCCGCCACCCCTCCGGTGACGACGCGGATACCCTGTAACGTGCATGATTACAACAGCTTGACATGCTGTCCGGTCAGGATGCCGCCCATGCGTCCCACCATTATACCGCGATTTCGATTCAGGTCCAGTCTCCTGATCCGCTCCCGGGGCGACGCGGCGATCGCCGCTGCGTCAAACCGTGAAATCCCAGGACTTTGATTCCGAATTGCGGCAGAGTGTGATATACTCTACGAGCGCTCCTGTTTTTGTACATTCGAGCGACGACCACGGCGATTGCATCGATTTCTTCTGATCGTGTGACATTCCGCGGGACTTCGCCGGACTACGGGGTCGGCCGACGCCGACCTTCGCTGCCAACGAACCCCCCACCGGGGGTTGAGGGGGAGGAAGACATGAATTTTGCGAAGATCGTGTTCTTGATGCTGATATTGCTGGTCGCTACCGGCGCGCAGGCGGGGACGTTACATCCCGCGCTGCAGGCCGAACTGGATGGAATGGCGGCCGATGAACAGATCAGCGTCCTGGTACATCTGACGGAACAGGCCGACATAGCCGGGCTGGAACAGCAGCTGGTGAATCAGCGCGCGACGCGCCAGGAACGCCACCTGCAGGTCATGCAGGCGCTGCAACGCGCGGCCGCCGAATCGCAGCCCGCGCTGGCGAGCCACCTCGAGGAGCAGCATCGCTCCGGTGGCATTCTCGGTTACACGACATACTGGATCACGAACATGATGGTCGTCTATGCGACCAAGGAGGCGGTGCTCGATCTCGTCAATCGCCCCGACGTGGACTTCATCGAGCCCAACTTCACGGTTTCGCTGATCGAACCGGTTACGATGGGCCATGACGACGGCCCGCACGCGGAGACCGATCAACCCCGCGGTATCGGCGTGACCCCTGGTTTGCGCGCCATTCGCGCCGACATGGT